>DATJJD010000045.1:0-28991 GCA_035492545.1 Puia sp. | reverse complement strand
GAAGCCCGGCGGGCGGCGTCGATCATTAATAACAGCTCCATAATGTTGTCCGATGGTGAGCAGGTGCTCTGTATCAGGAACACCATGTCGCCCCGGATGCTCTCATTGAAGACCGGCTGGATCTCTCCATCGCTAAAATGTTGGATGCTGATTTTACCGGAGGGCTGACCAATATTCTGGGCAATTTTCTCGGCCAGGTACTGCGACCCTGTACCGGAAAAGATCTTGGCTGAATGCTGCATAGATTGGAGAAATATGGCGCGAAGATATAACTGAAATAAGAATAAACCTATACAAATAGGCAAACCATCTGCCGGGTGGCAGATGGTTTGGGAAAAGTTGGGTAGAGTTTAGTTAATGCGTTACCATTTAATGGGTTACAGAAGCCAATTGCTGTTTGCCGGAAACGACGATAGCCGTCTTTTCAGTCTCCTTGGAGGATGACTTGGCATTCAAAGCATAAAAAATAGAGGAACAGACAAAAATAGAGAAAAACAGGGCGACTACATACATGCCGATACAGAACAGAAAGGGCTGCCAGCCGCCGATTGCGTTGAAGGTTGTTCGTTTCATTGGATTTTAGATTAGTTTTCAAGGTTACGGGATGTCCGAAACACGATTTTCTTATAACGAAGGACTTAAATTCTTATTTTAACATCCTGTTATAATATCGAAAATAACGACTAAAAACGGTTTATGCAAGGGCAAAAACACTCGATAAAAGAATGGGCAAAAGACGATAGACCGCGCGAAAAATTACTTAGTAAAAACCCTGGCGCCCTCAGCGACTCTGAGCTGATCGCCATCCTGATCCGCAGCGGCACCCGGGACCACAGTGCCGTAGAGCTGGCTAAACAGGTCCTGAAGCTGGGTCAGGACAACCTCCGGGAGCTGGGAAAGGTCTCCGTCCAGGACCTGATGAAGATCCGGGGGATCGGCCAGGCCAAAGCGATTACCATCGCAGCCGCCCTGGAGCTGGGCCGCAGAAGACAGGTTGCGCTATCCCTGGATAAAGCCGTGATAACCAACAGCCGGGAGGTAGTCGGTTACCTGCAGCCCAGGCTGCGTGACCTGCGCCATGAGGTCTTTGGCGTTGTCTATCTCAACAACGCGGGAAAAGTATTACATGAAGAGGTCATCAGCCAGGGAGGCCTTACCGGCACCGTGGCAGATCCCAGGATGATCTTCCGGAAAGCGCTGGAACTGGAGGCTGTCAAACTTATCCTTTACCACAATCATCCCTCCGGAAGCCTGCACCCCAGCGGACAGGACGTGGAGCTGACCAACAAGATCCGGGAAGCTGCCCGCTACCTTGATATCAGGCTGATGGATCATATTATCGTAAGTGAAGAAGGGCATTTCAGTTTCGCCGATAAGGGGCTGCTGCTATAGCAACAAGTAGCTAAACGCCGGCCCTATGCCTGCGCCGTGGGGCCCCCGAAATTAAAGGGCAATTGAACCTCTTCCAGGTCCTGGATCTTTCCATTGGCCGTCTCAAAACGACCCAGATTATCTATCATGGCTTTCATGAATCGTTTGGCGTGCTGGGGGGTAAGGATGATCCTTGATTTTACTTTACTCTTGGGAGTACCGGGCATCACATTTACAAAATCGATGACAAACTCGGCGTGTGAATGGGTGATGATCGCAAGATTCGCATATTGGCCTTCCGCCATCTCTTCACTGATCTCGATGTTCAACTGGCTATTAGGCTGCTGGTTCTCTGACATACAAAAATTTTGCGAAAGGTATAACAAATACAAAAAGCTGCCAAACGGCAGCTTTTTGTAAGTTATGAACGTCACGAAAAATATTATTGGGCATCCCACCATACCCGGTCCAGCATGGTAACACCATTCTGCTCAGGCTGCGGATTGGTCAGCACTTCCGTAAAGGTGTAAGGCCACCTTCTGGGAATGCCGCTGAGATAGGCGTTCTGTGCAATGGTCAGGCTGGGGAAGCCGGTACGTCTCCAGTCATTGAAGGTTTCGATGGAAAGGAAATCCGCTACATACTTCTCGTCAATGATCTCCTGGATGGCATTGGACGCATTCAGCAGGGTCTTGCTGGCGATATAGGTCGCCTTATCGGTACCGCTGACACCCAGCATATCCATGTGCGCAGCGATGGCAGCCTCATAGATCGGCTGAGCAGCAGCAGCGCCTGACTTGTAAAAAGTAGCTTCCGCCTGTATGAACAGGAGCTCGCTATACGTCATCAGGTACACGCTGGCAGCTGTTCCCGGTTGGGGGGCAGTTGATGCTACCAACGGCAGGAAGCCGCCATAGAACGTATTCGGCACGGAGAAAACTTTGTAGTTGGGGGACAGGGCCACATCGGCTCCGGATTGCCTTCCCGCATAGGTACCGCCACTGCCCTTCGTGGCCAGGATCGGCAGCCTCGGGTCGTTCCGGGCTACTAAGCCATCGATGAATTGCTTGTTCATCACCACCCCGCCAGCGCCAGGCAACGTGCCTTCATACCAGGGGTTTTCGGCCTGTGAGCTGCCGGAATAAGCCACCGTGGCATTGTCGCTGTTGGAGGCAAATCCATTGGCCAGAGCCGCCAGGGCCAGATCAGCCTGTGCAGAAGCCGTATAACCCGGGGCCTTGGACAGCCGGAGATAGAACCTCGCTTTCAGGCTATAGATGAATTTCTTCCAGGCATCCATGTCCCCGCCGAATACCATGTCGTCGGATCCGGGAGCGATCTTGCTGGCCGGTTGTCCGATATAATACAGGGCGCTGTCCAGCATGCTTTGGATCCCTTTGTAAATATCTTCCTGCTTATCATATTTAGGCTTGGGAATAGCCGTGGGCTGTAAAGCCTGGGAAAAGGGTACCGAGCCCCAGAGGTCCGTCGTGATAGCCATGTTGAAGGCAAACAGTGTCTTACCGATCGCCACGTACTGGTTATGCCCTGCCCCTTCCGCCTCGGTGATCATGACATTCAGGTTCTGGAACACGTTGGGATACAGGTAAAAGCTCCAGGTGTTGTCATCATCGTTGGGCAGCATCAGATAGGTTTCAATGCCGGGAGAAGGCTGGTTCAGCGACAGCTGCTGCATCCAATAGGAGGTCACGTTGGCATTGTATCCGCCGACGATCTGCGTAGAGGTTGTCAACTCAACATCCGGAAGGATCAACGATTCGGAAACCGTCAGGGGATTGTTGGGATCCTTGTTCACATCCAGGAATTTCTTACAACCGGAACCGGCAAGGATAGCGCCGGCAAATAATATAGAAAGTGCTTTATTTCTTTTCATTTTCTTTTTTTTGCGTTTTACTTAAAACGAAGCTTTTAGACCTACGATAATGCTGTGGTTGGACGGGACATTAAAGCTGGAGAATCCCTGTCCGTTGCCGCTGCCGTTCAGGCTCACTTCCGGATCGGAGCCGGAATATTTCTTGTGCAGAATAAAGTTGGTAGCCGTTACGGTCAGCGCCAGTCCTTTTACGACAGAGCCTTTCAGCAGGGTGTTCCCAAAATTATATCCCAACGAAGCCTGGCGTATTTTCAGGTAGCTGGCATCTTCTACCGAGCTTTCGTCCGCTACAGAAAGGATGTTGGTAAAATAGCTCTGGTCCAGCACCACGGGAGTGGTGTTTTGTTTGCCGGTGCTCTGGATGATACCATCGAATACCTTGGTGGTTCCGCGGATCGCCGTAGAAGCCGGTGTACCATACACATATAAGTAGTGGTTGTCCAGGTTCAGGATATTTCCGCCTTGTTTCATGTCCAGGGTAAAGCCAAACGTAAAGCCCTTGTAGGTCAGGGTACTGGTCAGACCACCCGTCCAGTTGGGAGTGGAGTTACCGATGACGGTGCTGTTATTGTCCACCTGGGGATAACCATTGTCATCCAGCAGCAATTTGTGGGTAGCACTGTCCCTTAAGAAAGAAGTACCATAGATCACCCCATAAGGCTGGCCGGCAAAAGCAAAGATACCCGGGTGAGTAAAGCCGCCGAACTGGATGGAATTGATTCCAGGCGCCAGGCGGGTGACCTTGTTCCGGATCCGGCTCCAATTCACGGTGATATCCCAGGTAAGGTCCTTGGTCCTGATCGGCGTAAAGCCCAGCACAACCTCGACCCCTCTGTCATACATATCTCCGGCATTGAGACTGGCGGAGGAAAAGCCTGTTCCCGGCGCATAGGGAGTACCGGGCGTCAGCAGGTTGGTCGCTTTTCTGTCGAAATAGGTCACATCCAGGGAAGCCCTGTTCTGAAAGAATTTTGTTTCCAAACCTACTTCAAATTCCTTCAGGCTCTCGTTTTTCAGCGGGAAGCCATAGGTAGTCGTAAGCTGGTAGCCATTCACCCCATTGACGGGTAAAGAGATATTACCGATCGCATAGTGATAGAATGGATTGCTGAGAGAGTAAGGCTGCACGTTATCATTACCCACCGCGGAATAAGCAACCCGGATCTTACCAAAGTTCATAACGGGGTTGGTGGCCATTCCCAGCAACTGGGTAAAGATGAATCCGGCGCTGGCCGAACCATAGGGATAGAACTGTTTGTCCTGGGAGAGAACCGAGCTACCGTCATAACGACCGGTGAAGCTAAGGGTCAGCATCTTCAGGTATTCCAGGGTAGCCTGGGCGTAAAAGCCAACTTTCCGTTGTTTGTAATAGTTGTAATTGGAGCTTACATTGCTGGCATTGCTGATATTATAAAAGCCGGGGATGGACAGCTCCGTGCCCTGGATGAAATTCGAGTTGTTGTATTTGGTGAGGATATTGTTCCCGACCAATACGTCGACGAATAATTTGTCGGTGATATCTTTCCGGCCTTCGATGATCAGGTCATTGTTGAACTGCTGGAATTCGTTCGTACGGTTCCAGATCCTTCCCTGGGGATAGTTGGAAACGACGCCTGTATTCTCATAAAAACCCGTCGTGTTGGTATACATATCGGCGCCCAGTCTTTCCGTGATGGTCAGCCAGCTCAATGGATTGTAGCTGAGGTTCAACACGGGGAGGATACGGTCGGTCTTGTCATTCAGACCGGTATTATCCACCAGCCAGTACGGGTTGTTCCGGGAGGCCCGGTAAAGCTGCTGACTACCATCGGGATTGAGGTAAGGCAGGGGATTCCAGGTAATAGGCGCAGCATAGATGGTCCAAAGGGGGCTTTCCAGGCCATTCCCTTCCAACAGACGGTGGTTGTCGGAATGCACGTACGTGATCTGGGTGGACAGGTTCAGATTATTCAGCAATTTGATTCCATACTTGGTAAAGAAGGAATGCCTGCTGTAGTTGGTGGTAGGCTCTGTACCATCCGTCTTCAGATAAGAGTAGGAGACCACATAATTGGACCGGTCCGTATTCCCGCTGACCGTCACGTTGTTGTCCGTGGTATGGCCTGTCTTGAAGAAGTTCTTTACATTGTCATACACTTTCACCGGCGCCCCGTTTACCTTCAGCGTATCGACATTCGGGCCCCAGGAGGTGGAGCTGATGCCTCCGTTGTTCCCGTCTACAAAGACCCCGTTGGAGCCCTGCGCAAACTGGTGCTGGAATTTCGGGAGGATGGCGCCGTCAAAGGAATAACTGGAGCTGAAAGAGACGTTGGGTTTGCCCCCTCCCCGTCCGGAGCCGTTTTTGGTGGTGATGATCACCGCACCGCGGGCCGCAGCGGATCCGTATAAGGCGGTGGCCGCAGCACCTTTCAATACGTTGATGCTTTCAATGGTGTTGGGATCGATGTCGCTGGCCCTGTTAACGGTGCCGCCGGCAAATAAAGAATTGTCCGGGTTACCGGCCTCTCCATTGTCCATAGGAATACCGTCAATTACGAACAGCGCCTGATTTTCACCTACCAGGGAGCTGTTCCCACGGATCGTGATACGGGCGGAGCTGCCGGGCATACCACTGGAATTGGTTACCTGTACACCCGCTACCTTACCGGCCAGGGCATTTACCAGGTTGTCCTGTTTGGCTTCCACCAGGGTAGTGCCTTTTACTTCCTGGGTAGCATAGGTCAACAGACGTTTCTCCCTTTTAATACCCAGGGCCGTTACCACAACCTCGGAAAGGCTGGCATCTGACTGTCTTAATGAAATGGTGAGATTTTCGAAATCCCCGACGCGAACTTCTTTGGTTTCGAAACCTACTCCGCTGATGATCAGGGTGGCGGAAGAAGATGCGTTGATCTTGAAATTGCCTTCGGCATCGGCGCTGGTGCCGGCCCTCTGGCCTTTAACCTTGACGGTCACTCCCGGGATAGGAGAGCCTTTTGAATCAGTAACCTTACCGGTAATGGGTTTTACCTGAGCGAATACCAGCATGCAACAGCATACGAGTATCCCTAATAACATTAGAGATTTTCTCATGTTGACAGTGAGTTTATTATTAATGTGTGTGTGACGCCAAAAATAAGGATTTTACCATCTTTCCAAAAGAAAAGTTAAATCACTTAAAAAAAAGTATGACAACTGTTCAAATGAAATTGCTGCATAGACCCCTATAATGCAAAAAGCTGCCCTTGGCAGCTTTTTGCATTATCAATAAACCTGTTCTTATATTACCATAAGCTATTATACTGTATTTCCGTGGATGGCGCCGGGAAGATATAACCGGGATCCGTCGGGGCCACGGCGCCTACACTCCCCTTACCAGGGAAGGTCATTCCCAGGCGCATAATATCAGGGCTTCTCAGGCCTTCACCCAGGAACTCGATATTCCTTTCTTTCAGGATGGCGCTGATCAGGTCGGAAGATGCGGGGAAATTGGCGGCCGTGAATGTCGTAGACGGGTCAGCGCGGTGACGTACGGCATTCAGCAGGGCTACCGCCTGGGCATCAACGGAGTTAGTCGACCGGGTACGGGCCTCCGCCAGGTTCAGCAACACTTCGGAATACCGCATGACGGGCACCCAGTCGATATAGGGATTTCCACCAGGCCATTTGGTAAGCCACTGTTTAGCGCCGTCATTGTTGATAAAAGAGCGACGGGCATCGGTAGCTGTCCAGCTGGCATCGGCCACAATGCCGGCGGGATTCAACGAGAATTCCCCATTGCCGCCTAAGGCCGGCGAGAGATAATAATAGGCCAGCTGGTTCTGGGTCCCGGGGGCCTCATTGGCGCCGGTAAAAGGCATGGATAAAATGGACTCCGTGGTCGTATAGGTGGAGAACACGGCTTTTATATCGCTTTGCAAGGCATTGGCCACTCCGGAAGGAGCCTTGAAGGGAGCCGAAGCCGACACGATTTTATTAGCTTCCGTGATGACATTGGCATAGTCGGCCATACTGAGGTATACCCTTGTTTTAAAGGCAATGGCCGTATTGACATGGGCATGGGTGGTATTCAGCGCATCATCGCCATAATCCGAAGGCAGGGCTGACTCGGCATCATTCAGATCGGAAAGGATCTGTTTGTATACGTCTCCCACCGAACTTCTGGCTAAATTATTAAATCCCGATCCTTTGATCCCCGTCAACCGCAGCGGCAGGCCAGGCTGGCTGCCATTGCCATTGGTATAAGGCTGGGCGTATAATTGCAGTAAGGTATAGTACGCCACGGCCCGGACGAACTTGGCTTCGCCGGCATATTGTTTGGCCAGGGTAGCTCCTGCCACATCATTGCCGCCGGCCGCCATCCCATCCAGGAACAGATTGGCCTGGTTGATGGCGGAATAGGCATCGTCCCAGGTACCCGTGATCTCTCCATCCGCGCCCGTAACGGTGAAATTCCAGATGGCATAGGCCGTTACCACATTCCCCGTCTGGTTCAGGAAATTATCACCCCGCACATCGCCATAGATCAGATAGCGGCCTCCATAAAGGTTACCTGATTTCAGGGAGCCGTACAGACCATTCACCAGGTTCGCAATACGGTCCTTCGTTTGAAAGGCGCTGGCATCGGACAAATTAGTAGTGCTAAGAGGATTTAACTTGGTTTTACTGCAGGAAGCTGCCGACAAGAGCAATCCTGCAAACGCTAGCTGATATATATATTTTTTCATTGTTCTCATTTTAAGTAAGTGGCTGTTTTTAAAAAATGATTAGAAGCCGATGTTTAAACCTACCGTAAGGGTACGACCATTGGCTACCCCATTCCGGTCGACACCCTGTCCCTGGTTGTCATTACCATTGGTTGACACTTCAGGATCCGGTCCTTTATATTTCGTAAAAACAGCCAGGTTCTGCCCGCTGATATACAATCTTGCATTGGAGATACCGGCCCTTTGAAGCATTTTTACCGGGAACGTGTATCCCAGGCTGGCATTCCGGATCTTTATGAAATCTCCTTTCTGTACGTTATCCGATATGGGGTTGGCAGAACCGTTGGATACGTTGTCCCCATATTCCACCTTGGGGATATCCGTAATGTCACCGGCTTTCTGCCAGCGATGCAGCACGTCGATGGAGCTGTTCCAGAATCGGTTGTCCCGGATGCTGGCCTGTGTCCCATTGTACACATAGAAGCCGCCTTCATAGGAGATCAGGATCCCCAGATCGAAATCTTTATAATGGAACGTATTTTCAAATCCGCCAAAATATTTGGGAACTGAATTGAACATGGGGCGCTTGTCTAGCGTGGAAATGCTGGTGGCGGCCACACCGCTTTTCAAGTCATAATACTTGCGGGTGGAATATTCGTAGGTCAGCTGCTGACCCGCCTTGTTGATAAAAATTCTGCGACCGGTTGCAGGGTCGACACCGGCTGTCGGCAACACATAGATCGTACCGACGGAATAACCCGGCAGGGTAATGCTGGTCTGCTCCAGACCACCGGTCGTATAAGTGATGTTGTCAACACCTGGCGCCAGCTTCGTAACCCTGTTGGTGTTGAAGGTAATATTAAAGCCCGCGTTCCACCTGAAATCCTTGTTGCTGATAGGTCTTGCATTCAAGGTGATCTCCAGCCCCTTGTTATACAGGCTGCCAATGTTAGTGGGAATATTTAAACCCGGAATCCCGGTAGAACCTGATTGCGGCACGTTAATGATCAACCCGTCTATATTGTTCTTATACCAGGCGATATCACCGTTTACCAGGTCATTCAGGATACCGAACTGAAGACCGATATCTGTTTTTTTGCTGGTCTCCCAGGTGAGGTTGGCATTTCCGGACTGAGAGAAATAAAGGGAGGGGTTGGCATTATACAAGCTCGTACTGTAAAATGAATAGGAGGCAAAATCATTGATACCGGCTGTGTTACCGACCGTACCATAACTTCCCCGCAGTTTGAACGTATTAAAGACACGGCTCAGACCAGCCCAGAATTTTTCTTTGGAAAGATCCCATGCACCTGAGGCGCTCCAGAAGTTACCATATTTATGCCCGGGAGCAAAGGCTGAATAACCATCCCTTCTCACACTGCCGCCCAGAAAGTACTTTTTGTTATAGTCATAGGTCAGGCGTCCAAAACCAGAGACCAGGTAATTCTGCGAACGGACCCCATTTCCATAGGAAGCACCGTTGTAGGAAATGGCAGCCGAAGCATTATCCGTATAACCTCCCTGTGTATTGGTAAAGAAGGGGTCGCTGACATTGGTCCGGTCGAGACCAAATCCAAGGACATTCGTGGATTGCTGTTCCGTACCCGCCAGGAATCCGAGGGTATGTTTGTCCGCAAAAACATGGTCATACTGACCGGTAGTGGTCCATACCCATCTTTTATACTTGTTGAAGGTCGAGATGCCCTCTCCTCCCGGATAGCCGTCCCCGTTGATGGGTGTTAAAAAGAAATCGTTGTCGCTGCCCAGGTTATCGATCCCGTATACCGTCCGTAAGGTGACGTCCTGGATCGGTTTTAACTGTATGTAAGCATTCCCCTGGATATGGTTATTTTCCGTGCTGGTATGATTGTTATCGATCAGCACCTTGATATTGGGATAGCTGATCCCCACGCCGACATCGCTCATGGTACCGATAGCGGACCCGTTTATGTTATAGGTCCCATCGTTGTTATAAGGTGCCAGGTTGGGAGGAAGGATCAGAGCCGTACGGCCCAGGCCGCCTGTAGCAAAGGCCTCACCCGGTAAAGACCCGGTATTGGTGGCGGCCAGGTTGATCTCATTGGAATAGCCCGCATTGACCCCTACGGAAAGGATCTTCGATACTTTATGGTCCAGGTTCAACCGGAAGGTCTTTCTTTCAAAAGAGTTCTTCACGATGATGCCTTCCTGTTTCGTATAACCGGCAGAAAGATAATAGGTGGTATTTTCGTTGCCGCCGCTGATATTGAGGTTATGACTATGGGAAATGCCGGTATGATAGACAAGATCCTTCCAGGTAGTGTTGATCGGTTTGCCGTCGGGGCCATTGGTGGGCAGGAACTTGGCCGTTTGCCCGGGATTGTTGGCCACCGCCTCATTCTTAATCATCATGTATTGATCGGCATCCAGCATCTTCCACAGACGATAGGCCTTGGTTTCGCCAACCCAGCCGTCATAAGTAACTTTTGTTTTACCTCTCTTTCCTCTTTTAGTAGTGATGAGCACCACTCCATTCGCGGCCCGGCTTCCATAGATCGCCGTGGCAGCCGCATCTTTCAGGATTTCCATACTCTCGATATCCGCCGGGTTAATACTGGCCAGGGGATTGGCCGCCGCCTCGGAACCGCTGACATCGCCGGTAAAAGTAGGGACCCCATCAATAACGATGAGAGGATAAGAGCTTAATGAAATGGAATTCGTTCCCCTTATCCTGAATACGGGTGGGTTGTTGACCACTCCATTCGCCGAAGTGATCTGTACCCCGGCGGCTTTCCCGCCCAGGGCAGCATCAAAGCTCTGCACGGGGTTATCGGCGACCGAGGACCCTTTCACCGTAGCGATGTTCCCGGTGACATCCGATCTCTTTTGTACGCCATAACCGACTACGACCACTTCAGTCAGGTTGGATTCTTTACGTGTGAGAGAAACATCTAATGTTTTGCCATCTCCCACGGTAACTTCTTTGGCAGTGATGCCTGTACCGGTAATGATCAGGATTTGACCCACGCTGGCCTTGATGGAATAATTACCATCGGCATCTGCGCTGGTTCCATTTTTACTTCCTTTGACCCGGATGGTGGAGAATGGGACCGGCTGCCCTAGTTGATCGGTTACTCTGCCGGTGATGGTTTTGACTTGTGCGTATGCCCATATAGATGACAATACAAGCACTGTTAGCAGTGTGAGGAGTTTTCTCATGTGAACAGTTAAGTTTAAATGTGTGAATTTAAAAATAGGAGATTTTTGCTATTGCAAAAAAGAAAAGTTAAAATTTATAAGCGGAAAACCTTAGATATTTTATTTTTTATAACCGGGCGTTTATATATGTCAGATGTCTCATTACAATTATTAAAATATATTTTTCAATGGAAATAAAAACTTTTTATAATTATCAAAATGACATTTAAGGATATATTATTATTAAACATAAAATATAATCAGGTGTTTTTTTATTGCTATATAATTCCGATCGAATAGTACCTTTGCACCATGGAATTATTAGACGGACAACTTGTTTCCCGGACGATCATGGATACTCTCCGGTTGAAAGTAGCACAATTGACCACAGAAGGCAGAAAGATACCCCATCTGGCTGCCGTCCTGGTAGGAAACAATGGGGCCAGTGAAACCTATGTGGGGGCCAAGGTAAAAGCCTGCGCGGAAATAGGCTTTAAATCCACCCTGATCCGGTTGGAGGATAATATCAGCGAAAACAAGCTGCTGGGCATCATTGAAGACCTTAACAATGATGTGGATGTGGACGGCATCCTGGTCCAGCTGCCCTTACCCAAACATATCTCGGATGAAAAAGTGATCAATGCCATCCACGCCTCCAAAGACGTAGACGGATTTCATCCGATCAACCAGGGTAAACTGGTACAAGGGCAGCCCGCTTTTATCTCCGCCACCCCTCACGGCATCCTCTTATTGCTGGAGCATTATAAAATAGAGACCAAAGGCAAACATGCCGTAGTGGTCGGACGCAGCAATATCGTGGGAAGACCGATGAGCATCCTGCTGAGCAGCAACACCCCTACGGGCAATTGTACCGTTACCCTCTGTCATTCGCATACCCATAACCTGAAGGAATTATGCCTGCAGGCCGATATCATCGTGGCCGCGCTGGGACGACCCCAGTTCGTTACGGCCGACATGGTAAAACCAGGAGCGGTTATTATCGACGTAGGCATCACCCGTGTACCCGATGCTACTAAAAAAAGCGGCTTTGCCCTCAAAGGCGATGTAAAGTTTGACGAAGTGGCGCCCCTCTGCAGCTATATTACCCCCGTACCCCGGGGAGTCGGCCCTATGACCATCGCAGCCCTGATGAAAAATACCTTTATGGCCTGTGAGCAGCGAAATGAAGAGATGGCTATTAATTAACCGGTGAATATTTATTCTACATGCAATTAACTACATCCGATAAGGAAGTGGGGGTTTTACCCGTGATGGAAGCTTTTTACACGATACAGGGAGAAGGCTTTCACCAGGGAAAAGCAGCTTACTTCATCCGTCTTGGCGGCTGCGATGTAGGCTGCGTATGGTGTGATGTAAAAGAAAGTTGGGACGCGGCGGCACACCCCAGGCTGTCCATAGCGGAAATTGTCGACGCAGCCAGCGCCCATCCGGGCCGCCTGGCCGTGGTGACGGGGGGAGAGCCTTTAATGCACGATTGCACGGAGCTGACCCGGCAGTTACATGAGAAAGGATTCTCGACCAACATAGAAACCTCCGGCGCCTGGCCCCTTAGCGGCGAGTGGGACTGGATCTGCCTTTCACCCAAAAAGTTCAAAGCGCCCCTGCCGGAGATCCTGCCCCTGGCCAGTGAATTGAAAACCATCATTTACAATAAATCGGACTTTGAATGGGCTGAACAATGGGCAGCCCGCGTGTCCCCCCACTGCAAACTCTTCCTTCAGCCTGAATGGAGCAAATCCTCCCTCGTCACCCCCCTCATCATCGACTATATAAAGGACAACCCCCGGTGGGAATTCTCCCTCCAGCTGCATAAATACATACAGGTGCCCTAATAAATCTTTATAACATACGTTTTAGATTTTGATTCGTAATTTCCTAGTATGAGAAACCACTCTTTTTTTGTTTTATCCGTAGTCGGGTGCCTGTTGATGACCCGGCCCGTTTCGGCGCAATATAACCCTGATAAAGTCAACAAAAAGGCCGCCCAGTTCTATTCAAAAGCCATGGAGCTGGCGGAGTCGGATGATTTTAAAGGAGGGATCGAAGCCTTACAGCAGGCGGTAAAGATCGACCCCAAATTTGAAGAAGCTTATCTTTCCCTGGCCGGTATGTATGGAGAGATGAAGAAATACCAGGACGCCATCGACAATTACGAAAAAGCAAAAGCCATAGACAGCGTTTTTTTTCTCGACTATAACCTCCCTTATTCCATCAATCTCGCCGGTAAAGGAGATTTTGAAAAAGCCCTGGAAGCAGTAAACCAGTTCCTGACCATCACCAACCTGAATGAGACCAGCCGGAAAGCAGGCGAATACCGGCAAAAATGCTACCGGTTTGCCCTGGATTATGCACACAACCATTCAGCCCCCGACTATAAATTTGAATTGCAGAACATGGGAGACAGCATCAACAGCGCCGTCTCGGAATACTATCCTACCATTACCATCGATGGCTCCCGGCTGATCTATACCCGCCGGGTCAACAACTTCAATGAGGACTTTTATGAATCAGAACGGAGCGCAGGCGCGTGGAGCAAATCCCAAAGCCTGCCCGGCAATATCAATACCAATCAGAATGAAGGAGCGCAAAATATCTCCCAGGACGGTCAATGGCTGATCTTTACCGGCTGCAATTTCCCGGATGGACGTGGGAGCTGCGACCTCTATATATCTTATCTGACAGCCGACGGATGGAGTACGCCGGAGAACCTGGGAGATAGCATCAATACCGAGTCCTGGGAGTCCGCCCCATCCCTCTCCCCCGATAAAAGAGACCTCTATTTCGCCAGCCGGAGACCCGATGGTTACGGAGGCAGCGACATCTATGTCAGCCACCGCCTGTTGAATGGACACTGGAGCTCGGCAGAGAACTTAGGCCCTGTCATCAATACCTTCGGGGATGAAGGCACGCCATTTATCCATGCAGACAACCAGAGTCTTTATTTTACTTCCAGCGGGCACGCCGGCTATGGAGGAGACGACCTTTTTATATCCAGGAAAGGGCCTAAAGGGGTCTGGGGCAAACCGGAGAACCTCGGCTACCCCATCAACACCATTGAGAATGAAGGCAGCCTCGTCATTTCAGCCGACGGCAAAACGGCCTATTATGCCAGCGACCGCGCAGACAGCCGGGGAGGCCTGGACCTCTATACCTTTCAATTACGCAGCGATATCCGTCCCGCGCAGACCCTTTGGGTAAAAGGAAAGGTATTCGACAGATCCACCCGCAAAGGCCTGCCCTCCAGCGTCGAACTCACCGATCTTTCCACCAAGGAAATGATCAGTAAGCTGCAAACGGACGAAACAGGCAACTACCTCATCACCTTACCGAAAGGGAAAGACTACGCCTTTAACGTCAGCAGGAGAGGTTATCTGTTCTTCTCGGAAAATTTCCCCCTCAGCCAGCAACAGGGCGATACCGCTTACAATATCGACATCCCCCTGCAAGCCATTGAAGCCAATGCGGCCATCATCCTGAAAAACATCTTTTTCGACCCCAACAAATATGAATTGAAGGGAGAGTCCCAGGTAGAGCTGGATGAAGTCGTACAATTGCTGAAGGACAATCCTACCGTGAAGGTCCAGATCAATGGCCATACCGACAACTCCGGTAAACCCGCCGATAATATCAGCTTGTCGGAGAACAGGGCTAAATCGGTAACCGCCTATCTCGTCACGAAAGGCATCAACCCCGGCCGGCTTTCCTCTTCAGGATACGGCGAAACCCAGCCGGTTGCAACCAACTCCACGGCAGAAGGAAGAGCTCAGAACCGCCGGACCGAATTGAAAGTCATCAGCCGGTAGAGGCCCGCAACATTTTCCTTGGCGAAATACTAATTTTATTAGTATTTTTACCCCCTCATACACCTCCCCATGGAAAATGATCTTTTATACCAACTGGCCCTTGCCAGGGTTCACGGCATCGGCCCCTCCTATGCCAGGAAACTGATCCGGCGTTTCGGCAATGCGAGAGCTATTTTTCAGGCAGACCCCTCCTCGCTGGAAGAGGTCTGCGGGCCCAAAAATGCGGAGGCCATCGTACATTTCGATGAATTTTTCAAATTAGAAAAAGAGCAGGCCTATCTGGAAAGATATTCCATGCGTTGCCTTTTTATCACGGATAAAGATTACCCACAACGACTGTTGAACTATGCAGACGCGCCCATCCTTTTATTCTATAAAGGCAATGCAGATCTGAATGCTGCCAGGGTCATCTCAGTGGTAGGCACCCGCAGCCCTTCCGAGTATGGCAAACAGGCAACTGAACACCTGGTAAAACAACTGGCAACCTGCTGCCCCGGTTTGCTGATCGTCAGCGGCCTGGCCTATGGCATCGATGGTATTGCACACCAGGCGGCTCTCCACAATCGACTGCCTACCCTCGGCATTTTGGGGCATGGACTGGACCGGATCTATCCGCGGCAACATGCCCCGCTGGCCAGGCAAATGGCACAACAGGGAGGACTGCTTACCCAGTTTAGTGTTGGTACAGAGGTGGAAGATTATAGATTCCCCATGCGCAACAAGCTGGTGGCTGCCCTCGGCGACGCCCTGGTCGTCATAGAAACGGCTTCCAGGGGAGGAAGTTTGCTCACCGCCGGTAATGCCCTTAAATACAAAAAGAAAGTCTTTGCCCTCCCCGGCCGGATCAATGACCCCAAAAGCTCCGGTTGTAACGAATGGATCCGCAGTGGAAAGGCCACCCTGCTCAACGATGCCGGGCAGATGATGGAGGAGATGGGATGGGCACACCCGCATGCCAGGCCTACCCACACACAGACATCCCTGTTCCCTTCACCCGATGAAATAACGGACCTGTCGGAGAACGAAAAAAGGTTACTCTATTTATTCCGCGAAAAAGAAAACCTTACCCACGACGAACTTTCCGCCGCCAGTCAACAGTTTGCCCCTGAAATGGCAATGGCTATGCTCAACCTGGAATTACAAGGGTGGATCCGGTCCCTCCCGGGAAAAAAATACCAGCTTCAGCTCTAGCGCCCCGCCAGTTTTTCCCCAGGTTACCCCCAAATGGCCACCCTTTTATAAAAATTTGGACCGCATTTATCCCCTGCCCTATCTTTGCACATGGCAAGAATAATTTCCCCCACTGGCAGGTCAAAATCCCCCTCAAAATTTTTCGGAGAAGGACTTACATTCGATGATGTACTATTATTACCCGCATTTTCGCAGGTTTTACCCCGCGAAGTAGACATCCGCAGTAAGCTCACCAAAGAGATCACGTTAAACATACCCATGCTGTCCTCAGCCATGGACACCGTGACGGAGGCGACCCTGGCGATGGCCCTTGCCAGAGAAGGGGGCATCGGTATCCTGCACAAGAACATGAGCATTGAAAAACAGGTGGAACAGGTGAGAAAGGTCAAACGCAGCGAGAGCGGACTGATCATCGATCCCATCACCCTCCACGAAGAAGCCACCATCGGAGACGCCCTCCGCCTGATGAAAGAGAATAAGATCGGAGGTATTCCCATCGTGAGCCAGAACAATACCCTGGTAGGCATTCTCACCAACCGGGACCTTCGCTTTGAAGACAACAAACGCCGCAAGGTCAGCGAGGTCATGACCAAAGAACAGCTCATCACCGCGCCGGAAGGCACCGACCTGAAAAAAGCGGAGAAGATCCTGCAGAAATATAAGATCGAAAAATTACCTGTCGTGAACAAACAGGGTAAGCTGATCGGGCTGATCACCTATCGCGATATCCTCCAGCTCAGCAGTTATCCCAATGCGGTAAAAGACTCTTATGGCCGCCTGCTCGTCGGCGCCGCCCTGGGCATCACGAAAGATCTGCTGGACCGGGCCGGAGCCTTGCAGAACATCGGCGTAGACGTGGTAACGCTGGACAGCGCCCACGGGCATCATATCGGGGTCATCAATGCATTGAAGTCCCTGAAAAAAACATTTAAAAATTTACAGGTGATTGCCGGCAATATCGGTACGGCCTCCGGGGCCAAAGCCCTGGCCGACGCAGGAGCCGATGCGGTAAAAGTAGGGATCGGACCGGGTTCTATCTGCACCACCCGCATCGTTGCCGGTGCCGGCGTCCCCCAGATCACGGCTGTTATGGAAGCGGCTTCCGCCCTTCGCTCCAGAAATATTCCCCTCATCGCAGATGGCGGTATCCGTTATACAGGCGATATGGTGAAAGCCCTTTCCGCGGGAGCAAATGTGGTGATGATGGGCAGTGTCTTCGCCGGCGTGGAAGAAAGCCCGGGCGAAACTATCATCTATGAAGGCAGGAAGTTCAAACAATATCGCGGCATGGGCTCTATCGGCGCCATGGCGCAGGGTAGCAGCGATCGTTATTTCCAGGATGTGGAAGACGATATAAAGAAACTCGTGCCCGAAGGCATTGAAGGCAGGGTTGCCTTCAAAGGCAATCTAAGTGAAGTGGTTCAGCAATATGTCGGGGGCCTGCGGGCCGGAATGGGCTACTGCGGCGCCAAAGATATCAAGGCCCTGCAGCAGAATTCTCAGTTTATCAAGATCACCAGCGCCGGCATGAAAGAAAGCCATGCACATGACATCGAGATCACCAAAGAATCCCCGAACTACAGCCGATGAGCCCTCGCCGTTTATCTCCGCTGGTGCTGTCTCTATTATCGGGGTTGCTGCTATTCGCCGCCTGGCCGGTGTCTCCCCTGACCTTTCTCATCTTTATAGCTTTTGTTCCCCTTTTATGGTTGGAACAACAAACCACCAGCCGTAAGAAATTTTTCGGCTGGACCTATCTCACCCTGGTCATCTGGAATGGCGCGACCACCTGGTGGGTCTTAAACTCTACGGTCCCCGGCGGTCTCTCCGCAATTCTCGCTAACTCCCTGCTGATGTGCCTTCCCTGGATCGGTTTTTATAACGTAAAAAGGAAAAGGGGCGAAAGAACGGGTTATGTTGCCCTCATCCTGTTCTGGCTCACTTTCGAATACATCCATCTCAACTGGCAGCTCAGCTGGCCCTGGCTCACCTTGGGAAACGTGTTTGCCACCCACCCGGGCTGGGTACAATGGTATGAGCTTACCGGGACCAGCGGAGGCAGTCTGTGGATCTTACTGGTCAATGTACTGATCTTTGGGCTGCTGCGGCAACGGCTGCAGGGCAAATCTCAAAAAGGCCTATCGAAGGGCCCGTCGGAAAAACCGTCCAATGCCCATACCCGCCGCTATGCCCTATCCATCGGGATCCTGCTGATCCTGCCGCTGGTATTGTCCTGGTACCTTAAACCCGCTGATATTCCCGCTGGCCCGGGATCAAATTCCCCGCAGCCCGCCGGGAGTCCCCCATCCACGAAGAACATCGTCCTGGTCCAGCCCAATATAGACCCCTGGGACGAAAAATTTGCGGCTGGCAAGGAACAAGCCCAGCTGCAAAAACTGATCCGGCTGAGCGAATCACAGATAGACAGCAATACAGCCCTGGTAGTCTGGCCGGAAACCGCCATACCCGTAGCCATCAATGAGGACGAGATGAAGAGCAATTATTTCATGGCCCCTGTATGGGATTTTCTGAAAAGACATCCCTCCGTCAACCTGCTCACCGGGGTAGAAGGGTTCCGCTTCTATGACGAAAAAGACAAGACGCCTTATTCCTCCCGGGTGCCGGAAAGCAATAAATATGCAGACTCCTACAACAGCGCGGCCCTGCTGGATAGCAGTCGTTTCCAGGTCTATCACAAATCCAAGCTGGTGCCAGGAGTCGAGACCCTTCCCACCTTTCTTAAATTTATGAGCCCCCTGTTCGAAAAATTCGGCGGCACTACCGGAGGTTACGCCCAGCAGTCGGAAAGGACAGTCTTATCCACCTATAACCATACTTACCGCATCGCCCCCGCCGTCTGCTATGAGAGCATTTATGGTGAATTTATGTCCACCTATGTCCGTAACGAGGCAGACATCATCGTGGTCATCACCAATGATGGCTGGTGGGGCAATACGCCCGGATATCATCAACATGAGAATTATGCCAGGCTGCGGGCCATCGAGACCCGATGCTGGGTGGCCCGTAGCGCTAATACCGGTATCTCCTGTTTCATCACTCCTTCCGGAGAGATCATCGACCCGCAACCCTGGGCGCAGACAGCCGTTATCAAACATGCTATCCCGGTCATTACCCGAAGCCAGACCTTCTATGTAAGATTTGGAGATATCCTCTCCAAAGGGGCGGTGGCGCTGACGATCCTGCTGATCCTCTCCTGGCTGGCGACATGGGTAAAGCAATTTAAACCCAAGGTCCGGCGTGCTTAAAACCATCCTTCATCAGTCATTGCCCCTTTCTTATAAGGTGGAAGGCAAAGGGCTCCCCGTAATGCTGCTCCATGGATTTGCGGAAGACAGCATCGTCTGGGATGGTCAGGTAACTGATCTGAGAGCACGTTATCAGCTCATCATCCCGGACCTGCCCGGCAGCGGACCATCCGCCCCCCTCCCCGGCGCCACCACCCTGGAAGAGCTGGCCGATCTTATAAAAGCAATTCTGGTTGCAGAAGGAGTGGAGCAAACGGTGCTGATCGGACATAGCATGGGCGGTTATATTACCCTGGCTTTTGCAGAAAAATACCCGGACCGGTTAAAAGCGTTCGGTCTATTTCATTCCACTGCCTACGCGGACAGCGATGAAAAAAAATCCGGCCGGCAGAAAAGCATAGAATTCATTCGCAGGAATGGGGCTGCAGCCTATATCCGGCAATCGACTCCCAACCTGTTTGCCGACAGTACCCGGAAACAACAGCCAGAGCTTATGGCCAGCCTGATCGATCGTTATGCCGGCTTCAACCCCGAAGTCCTCGCGGCTTACCAGCAAGCCATGATCCTCCGGCCCGACCGGACTCCTGTATTACAGCAGTCGACGGTGCCCGTCTTATTTATTTTCGGCCAGCAGGATGCCCTGCTTCCCCTGGACGCCAGTCTCCGGCAAAGCCACATGCCGCGATTGGCTCATATTCATCTCCTGGAGAACAGCGGACATATGGGCATGTTGGAAGACAGCGGGCGCAGTAACCGCATCCTCGATGATTTTTTACAATCCCTGCCATTTTAAGGCGCCAGCGATATCCGAATCTGGATCCCCGCCTTCGTCGTAGTGATCGGCGGTGTAGTGGATATTTTAGGGATGGTCCTCCGCTGATCGAAGTAGAATTTTAAATTGATGCGGTTATTCAATACATAATCCACGGAAGGGGAGATGGTTATCACCTTTTGTCCCCCCGTCGGCAAGGAGGCATTCTGGTCCAGGTAGCTGCTGGAGGTGGCATCATCCCGAATACTGAAGTCCAGCCTTAGGGTAAGATCATTCGAGCCCTTTTGAGAACCTACCCCGCCGGGAGCCCCGTTGGAAGGATTGGGCGGCGTCTTGCCGTTGCCCGGCACCTTCCAGCCAAAGGGAAGGCCCACGCCCCTCTTACGGTAGCCGGCTCCTATTGTTATCTCCGTCGAATGGGTCTCGCTCAGCTGGAAGTCGATCAGGCTAAGGCTCAGCTGGCGCGACTTGCTATAGCCCACTTTCGCCTGCATCTGGTTGACAAATTGCATGTCCACGCTCAACAGCGGAGCAAACTGCTCCGAGATGGTAATATTCGGGATCTGGTAATAGGGCACGAAATTGCCGGTGAGCGTGTCCACAAAACCCGGCTGACCATATCCCTGGGGATCGCTGTAATTCAATTGTGAATTGAAGCTGTTCATGCTCAGCGTACTCGAATAGGCATTGGAGATATTAAAATTCGTGAAGATCTTGCTAAACCACGGCAACCGGCTTAACCCGTTATAAGTAAGATTCCAGTTCGGCTTGGGAAGATAGCCTGAAAAAGGATTGGAAGTCACCCCGCCGCCACTCTCATTGAGGAGTGCGATCTTGTCGGGACTTTTACCCGTATAGGCAGCGATGAAGGCCGGTATCAGCACGTCCTGGGCATACCTGCCATATCCCTTTGAGTAGCCATCTGTCCCTACCAATCCGCCGGTATAGGGATTGATATTACCCAGGCGGGAGGAGATGACAGACCGGTAATTTTCAAATTTAATAAAGGTGCCGGAGAGCTCGTTGGGTTTATACTTCTCAAACAACGTATTAAAGGAGATAAAGCTCACGCTGAATGACCCGGCTATATAGGGATTTAACCTGGCAAAGCCGGGGCCGCCCACCGTATCCTTATACAGTTCTGAATAGTTGGATCCAAAACTCTTGTCCCAATTGATGGCGATATGGAAATCCCGGACAGGTTCAAGGGTAGCGACGATGGAGATCTTCTGCGAATACGTGATAATATTCTGATTATTAAAACCCGTATCGGTGCTTAGCAACCCTCGTTGCCCCAACCGGTTGATAAAATTGGTGTCGGCCCGTTTGCCGAATACGTAACCCCATCCCGGCTGATTGTCCCGTAGATTCATGCCCAGCACCCGGGTGCTATCCATAAATCCATAAATAGTGGAAGAAGAATTATCTGAATAATTGAACGTGACATGTTTCAGGGACGTGAGTATTTTCGCCAGCGCCTTGGGAAGTCCTGTCAGCTGAAGGTTCTGGGGCACATTTTTGTTCCTGGCCGTATCCTTGGGGTTAGCAGGGGGCTTCCCATTATTGTTATTATTGCCCGCCGGCTGATCCAACCCCCGTAGCAACTTCCACTTACTGTACAATCGGGTAAAATCAAGGTCGGCCAGCAAGGTCTTTTGCTGCGTATTCTGCAGGGTGTTCCCCAGGGTCGTAGCCAGTTGGGAAGCCCCGGTCCAGGTATAGGTAGCCGAATACCCCGCCCGTATCGTCGTCCAGTCCAGCAAAGGCAATTTGCTGGTAGGCAAGGTATAGGTGGCATTGGCGCTTTGATTATACAACACAGTCCGGCCGCCCTTCCAGAAATTACCCCACATACGCCGGCGGGCCGATTTATCCAGCCGTCCGCTATCTTCGTCCACCCAGGCATTATTGGTTGCCGTAAAATCAATGGCCAGTGATCGGGTCAGGTCCCAGCGCAACGTATACAACCGATTGAACGTAAAAAATTTATTATAGGTCTCCGGCAACAGGTTCTTGGGACCGCCGATATTTCGGGACCGGTAAGCGCCGAACTGCCGGTCAATATTGGCCTGAAAGCTCAACACCGTAGGCATTGGATTGAAATTAAAATCCCTGATCAGCGCCAGCCATGGAGACTTGGTTTTGATGATCTTCTTAAAGGGCTCCACGTATTTGGCGGTATGCGTATAATTATAAGCCAGCGTCCCTTTATGGGTGATCAGTTCGTCTTCCACTGCCAGGGGACTGTGGTGCTCGGACCGGTTATAGGAATAACTGAGATTAATATTCTCGATACTCCATAGTTTCAGCTTCTTTCCGCTGGTATTGTTCTTGTGTACATTGGTAAAATTCACCGTCGTCACCGTAGTCTGGTCCACCGCCTGCTCCCGGATGCTATCCTTCTGCGCGGCCGGCGCCGCATTGATCTTATCCTTCAGCTTAATATCCAGGTCGAAGGGATCGTATTCCGGCGTGCTGGTCGTTCTCGTCAACCCTGCATACACGGGAATGGACATGGCCGCTTTTTTGGGCAGCAGTTTCCCCATCTCCAGGTTTACCGCCGCATCGATCTCTCCGTTATTATCATAACTCCGTTCATTGGTATTCTGATCTATCGCCCCAAAGCCGGCCGTTCGCATACTTCCCGACACGGTCGCCGTACCCAGGTCCGCCAGCTTGAGGTCTACCTTCCCTACAGCCGCCCATCCCCCCTTCTCACTGATATCCGTCAGGCGCAGCTCGTTAAACCATACCTCGGTACAGATGCTGGTCGTTCGCGAATTCTCCACTCCCAGAAAGATGGCTTGCACCGCGCCCAGGTTAGGATTACCGAGGATTGCATAGACCCTTCCGGAAGTATCCGACTCTTTATAATATACATTACTGGCTACATGGTTATTCCGGTCCACCTTCAGCGCTACCAGGCGGCTCAGGGATAGATTGAGGTTGTTGGCGGTGGGCCAGATATCCGTGTCCAGCGTAGCCCCATAGTCGGTTCTCTTCAGGGGAATGCGGATCTCATAGTAGTTGCTGACAAAGTCGCTCCCCAATCGGATCACCGCCGTCAGATCATTGTTCAGGATGCCATTCGGATTATTATTCCCTGCCTCCGCATGGATGAACATATCCATGGTTCCATAACGGCGAAGGTCCTGGCTGGTGGTCTTGTAAACACCCCGCACATCGCCCGGCGCCAGGTTACAGATCTGTAAGCTCATCGCCTGTTCGTTGAGCAGCAGGTTGACGTTGTTATTGCTTAGCTCCTGCTGACGGTTCACACCGGGAGGAGTGACATAGATAATAGGAGTCCGGGAGCTGTTCTGCTCGATGTTAACGGCCGTCACATTAAAGGTCGTGGTGTTGTTAGCAGGCAGCAGCGTATAATTCCCCGTCGTGTCTATCTTATACTCAAAACTTCTCCAGGAATTCCGCACCAGCTCCAGTTTGGCAAACCGGCATACCACCGAATCTGAAAAGCCCGTAAGGTACATACGGATAAACTGGATGGACTTGAAATCCGGGATATTCCCCACTTTCTGGGCATACTCCGAGATAGGTATCCGGAACTGGTACCAGGTCTGCTGAACTCCTCCGCTGGGAGTGAACTGCTGCATGTCCGTAATATAATTCGAGCCTACGGTCATGCCGGCGGGGTTGAGGTCCACCTTGTACTCGAAGTATTCCTCCAGCTCATTCATGGTATTGTCCTTATTCAGGTCTTCCTGGTCAGGATACAAGGTATAAGCGGTAATGGTCGTCTGCCCCGCGTTGGCGATGGGCGAGTTACCCTGGGGGTTATTCACGTTCTTATAACGGCCAAGGATACCTGTCTTAGCGGCGTCGTACCGGGCATCCCGGTAATTCACGAAGTCATCGTTGGAGGGATCGGCCAGCGCATTCTGATAGGCGGGTGACCCGACCCCATAGGTCGCCGCCAGCGTATTCAGGTAATTCCTGAACTTTCCCTGCTCCTGTCCATCATCCATTCCGTCCAGGCCCACATCCTGGAAAGGCCGGTCGGAGGCATCATTGCTGAAGGCCGTCGTTACCTGTATCGGGTTGGCCGGTACTCTTCCCCATACGGAGCTGCTGTCGATCGAGGCATTGATGTTGGGGGTATTCAATCCATTCTCAAATTCTTTTTTCCCATCCCGGAGAATATCTTCACTGACGCTGCCCAGGTCAAAATACAGCTGTCCCCCGGTAGTATTGCCCGGACCGGAGGGATTAGGCAGGAAAGGACTTTGCATCCAGAACTGGATGACCTCGATGTTATTGGTCTCGAAATCCGTCTGATCGATGGCCCGCATGATACCCCCCCAGCGTTTCTGCGGGTTCAGCAGCTTGCCGGTATTACTCACGCTGCCCGCCCGGGTATCGAAATTGTAAGGCCCCCGGTCAGAAGGATAATAGGCCATGTCGAAGGTGATCAGCTGGGCCTGGCCCGTCTGGACCGTCTGCTCGGGGAAAAGGTTCTGTACGAGGATCGGAGCGATCCGCGGGTCCTTCGCGCTATTCTCGTAACGGTCGGGGTTATTGGTATTGCTGTTATCCTGTAAAGTAGGTTCGATATTGTACCAGGCAAGTTTGGCCCGGTTAAATCCGTATTCCAGGGAATCTTTCAGGCTTCCTTCCGGGAAGAGCCCGTTATTCTGCGGGGTGGAGGCCAATGACCAGCTGGTCAGCGGGAACCGCAGGTCGATGGAGCTGGTAGAGCCTTCGAAGTCATCGATATATACGGCGCCACTGGTGCCCTTGCCGATCTGGGGAGGATGCCCCGGACGCAGGATAGCCGCTTCGCCATAGGCATTGATGGTACTCATCTCCTTCGTCGTATAAAAAGGAAGTTTGTCCAGGGCCCGGGTCAATTGAGGTAACTGGCCCCGGTAATTAATATCCACTCCATACATCGTATTGCGGATGGGGTCTTCCCCGTAATTGGTCTTGCTGAAAAAAGGCCGTTCATTCAGCCTTTCGATCGTACCGCCGATGGCCAGGGATTCTGTGGCCGTGCTCTTGGCCAGGTAATCCAACCTTAATCCCATGAAACTTCGCTGCTGAAGCCCGAAGTTGGCATTATTCTCAAAAGAGACATTCACGGCCACCCCTGAATTGACAATGGCCTGGTTGATGATCTGTACCGTGCCCAGGTTATAATCGACCACATAGTCGACGTTCTCTTTCAGGGTCTGCCCTCCAGCCGTCACCACTACAGAGCCCTGTGGCACATTATAGGCGCCCAGGGATAGATTGGACGTAGACTGCCCTTTGGCCGTTCCGCTGAGTACATACCGGTCCACATTGGCGAAGGTCTGGGCCACCGCTTTGATGGTATCGTATAGCTGGTAAAAGATATACTTGTCTTTCAGGGCCTGGGGGGCGCCGGTAAAAGCCAGGGCGTCCAGGTCGTTTCCGAAAGGCTCCAGGACGGGAAAAATGATCCTGCCCTGGTTGGACAATACGGTATAACCTTCCAGGTAGTCAAAAATACCATCCGGCTGAGGATCATTGTGCGCATTCAAACGGTCCAGGTTCAGTACCGAAAGCAGGGGAATATTTGCCTTGGGGCCTTCCGGTAAATATCTTTTTACCCCCTTGCTGGGTTCATCATAGGAAATATTAAACTGGAATCCGGTCTGTTGAATATTGGAAAGATAGCTGCCGCTGGCTGTCTTCAGGGAATACACGTTTTTCATCATCAGGTTCCACAGCGGCAGGTTCGTACGTTGGGAAGTAGCCTTCAATAATTTGAGATACAGCACCTTCTGAGAGCCGGAGCCTGTTCCGGCTGCCGTATCCGGGGGGACATCCGTGGAGAATTCCCCCACCTGGTAGATACGTCCGTTGTAGCTGTATTGATAAGCCACGGCCAGCACATCATTGGACTGCAGTGTCTGGTTCACGGAAATAAACCCGATCTGTGGGTTGAAGTAATAGTCCGTAGCATTCAACTTCCGGGCATATACCATTTCAAAATCCTGTACCTGCGTCAGTCCCAGCGAGTTCAGCTTATTGGCCGCCGAAGAGGGATTACGGCTGGAGGGGTCATTGATGATGCTGCGGTACTCGTTATTGGCGTCATTCTGGGGATACGGCAATGGGCTTTTTCCCCCGATGCTGGTATTATACGGAGCGTTTTCCCCCAGGTCCATCAGACCGACGATGTTTCGGGACCCGGTATCCACCCCTGCCCGGTTGGTTACCCATACCTCTATGCGCAGGATATTGACCTGGGAGGTGACGACGGGGAGTTTGGCCATCGCCTTGTTGAAATTGTTGCGGAAATATTGGGCCAGGAGGAAGTGCCGGTTTTCTTCGTAATCATCCGCCTTAAAAGAAAAAGAGGTAACGGCAGCCCCGCCCTGGGACCCTACCGTTTGCTTCTGAGACCGCTGGTTGGCCAGGACGGCCGTAATGGACAATTTACCGAACTGCAGTTTGGTCTTGATCCCGAACAGGGACTGGGCTCCCCCGATGAGGGTACTTTTAGTGTCAAAAGAGACATTGCCCGCTTCGATCTTTTTGATGATCTCGTCCGGGCCGCCGGTATAATCCAGCTTCAGTTGGTTTTCAAAGTCAAAATTGGCCAGGGTATTATAACTGATAGGAACCTTTAGCTTGCTTCCGATATTACCAATCACATTGAGATTGGCGCTCATATTGAAATCCGGTCCCCCCGTTTTCCGGGCGCTTTCCGGCAGGGTGGGGTTCTGGATATTCTGTCCCATGTAGCCGGCAGTAATGTCTACATTACCCTGTGGCCGGATGTCCGGCTTTCCCTCCCCAAAGATGCGGTTGAACAGATTGTCGCTGACAGACAGCTTGGGACGCAGCAGTTTCTTGTTGAGGGCGCTGAGGGCATCGGCTCTTTTACGGAAATATTCGTCCTGGGAGCTATCAGCCTGCATTTGCATCAACTCGTCGAAAGTAAGGTAGGTCGGCTTTCTATAATATTGATTACCAATCTTTTCATAAATATAATACAACCGGGTCGAAGGGTCATATACGATGGAGTCATGAAGGTTCGCGGGGTCTTTCAGATCGAAGGGATTGCGATTACGGTTGCTGCTGGAGAAACGATCGCCCCGGCGGTCATACAGGGGGAAGCGAAGGGTGTCTTTGGCGGGTTTGATCGTGTCGGTACCCTTACCAGTGGTATCGGCGCGCCGGCGGGCGGAATCTGCCTGTCTTCTCAGATACATGGAGGGGTCCAACCCAACGGTATCCGTTCTTCGCGCAGTCGTATCCCTTTGCTGGTAGGTATGCGCAGACACAGCCGTACAAAAGACAACTGAAGCGGCAGCAGTTAGTACCGTTGCTGAAATTGACTGAAACAAATAGCGCGTCAAACTTTCCTCAGGAATTAGTTAAGTAAAGATCAGGAACGATAGGCTACAAGATTTTTAAAGCTTTCTTAATGATGTCCTCCACTTTATCGGTTCCGGACACCTCGTTTGTTATCTTCCTAATGGCTTGCTCTGCGGCAGGTCGGGCAATTCCAAGGGTGATTAGCGCATTTAACGCGTCCTGTTCCAGGGTATTGCCCAGGGGTGATGAAATATTTGTTTCCTCTTTGTTTTTGCCAATTTTGTCCCGTAGCTCGAGAATAATTCGTTCGGCGGATTTCTTGCCGATCCCTTTGATGCTTTCCAGTTGCCGGGTATTTCCCTGAAGAATGGCCCGGGCTATCTCTTCCGGTTTTAGGGTAGACAACATCATTCTGGCGGTGGAGGTCCCTACTCCGGATACGCTGATCAGTTGGATGAACATATCCTTTTCCGGGCGGTCGAAAAAACCATATAAAATGTGCGCGTCCTCCCGTATATGGAGATAAGTAAGCAGAATCCCCTTTTCCAGGCTCTCGATCCGGGAATAGGTATTAAGGCTTATCTGTAATTCATATCCGACTCCACCGGCCTCGACATGGACCAGGGCGGGTGTTTTATAGACGAAATCTCCACGTAGGAAAGCGATCATGCCTGCGAAAATAAGGATAGTTCTTCGGACTTTTTTCCCCACCTTTGCCAAAAATATTTTCTTAACCTGATTGGAATTCATAATGAGCCAGAAAATGACCGCCGCCATTACAGCGATTGGAGGATATGTACCGGAAGACCGTTTAACAAATGCAGACCTTGAAAAAATAGTTGACACCAATGATGAATGGATACGTACCCGAACAGGCATAACGGAGAGAAGGATCCTGAAAGAGGCCGGTAAAGCCACTTCCGACCTTTGTGTTCCCGTTGCCCTGGAAATTTGTAAGAAAAGGGGCATCAGCCCGGAAGAGATTGATTGTATGATCATAGCCACCGTGACGGCAGATATGCTCTTCCCTGCCACGGCTAACATTGTTTGTGATAAAATAGGAGCTAAGAATGCCTGGGGGTTTGACCTCAGCGCAGCCTGCTCGGGATTTTTATATGGCCTAACCACCGGCGCCATGTATGTGGAAAGCGGCCGGTTTAAGAAGGTCATCGTCATCGGGGCGGATAAAATGAGCAGTATTGTCGATTATAGCGACCGCACTACCTGTGTCATTTTCGGCGATGGCGCCGGCGGCGTATTGCTGGAGCCTAATTACGAAGGATATGGCGTGCTGGATAGTATTCTGAGGAGCGATGGCAGCGGCAGGAGTCATCTGCATATGAAAGCAGGAGGTTCCCTCCGCCCGGCTTCCAATGAAACGGTTGCCGCCAGAGAGCATTATATTTACCAGGAAGGACAGGCCGTCTTCAAATTTGCCGTAAAAGGGATGGCCGACGTCAGCGCCGAGCTGATGGAACGCAATCACCTTTCTTCCGATGACAT
>DATJJD010000044.1:0-4754 GCA_035492545.1 Puia sp. | reverse complement strand
GTAGTTCTTTCGGATATTACCGAAGGAGAATTGCAGGAGGCCCCTGAAATGATTCGGAATCTTTTTATCGAGTTATCCGCTGGACAAGCCACCAAAATCGAGCTGACGGAAGAAGCGGTACAATTGGCCGACACGTATCTTGCTGAAAAGGTGGTAGGAAAAACAAGCCGGGTAGACTGTTTTCATATAGCCCTGGCAACCATCCAGAGGGTGGATATTCTGGTGAGTTGGAACTTTAAGCATATCGTGAATGTGCAAAGGATACGGGGGTACAATTCCGTCAATATGAAACTGGGCTATCCAACTATTGACATTCGATCACCCAAAGAAATTATTTATTATGAATACTAAAAAGACAGTGAAGAAGGAACAGAAGGAGTTTGATGCGGTTGGGTTTATGCGGGAGCGGAGGACGAAAATCGCTGGCGAAACGGAAGGCATGAGCTTTACCGAATTGAAGAAGTATTTCGAGCAAAAAAAGGCGAAACCAACCAAATAATTTGCAGGCTTGCAAGTTCACTCCAAAGGTATTTCCGTCTTTAGACCCTATATTTTTATAGGGTCTTTTTATTTTCATTGCCCGCTGAATTGTCTATCCTGAATTCGGGACGCAGTGCGTCCCGAATTGAAATGCGGACTTCGGTATAGGCAGCCGCAGCGATCAGCGGGAGAATAAATCTCGGCATTGGAAACGGCCTTGGCGCTTCGCGGGAATACACCATTGCGTGGCTTTGGCCCTCCGCTTGGCTTTTGGAAGTAGTTCATCCAGGGACCAACATCCAGCCAACCAAAAGGCAATGCTGTATCACCGCGATGTTTGTTTTCTATCTTGGCATTAAACAAGCAAATACACATTGGTGAAGCCATTTGATATTGGCGGTTGCTCATTGTCGGTCAAAAAATAAATATTAAAAAACACTATTGTCCGACTAAAGTCGGGGTTTAAAATATAAAAGGGCAGTCCCGAAGAACCACCCCAATGGTTAATTTTGAATTACCACACTCAAAATACCATGGGCGAAGTTAAAAAATTCTCCGGACAGCCGGTTTTATCTCAGATATTGGATGTAATACCAAATTCGATCATCAATGAAGCCAACCGAAAACATAAGGCGAACCGATACTATAAGCGGTTACCCCTGCGGATTCATTTAGTGAGCCTATTGTACGGCGTCTTCAGCTACTGCAATGGACTCCGGGAGGTCTGCGAGGGGATGCTGGCCTGTGAGGGCAAGCTGTCCCATCTGGGTCTGGATAAGGCGCCGGCCCGAAGTACGCTCTCGGATGCCAATAACAAGCGTAGCTACCAGGTCTTTGAAACGATTTATTACAGATTACTGGCCCAATACCACTCTTTTATCTCGGACAGCCGGTTAAAAGGGTTGAGCATAAGGAACTTAAAGATTATTGACTCTACTACGATCCAACTGTTCAGCGAGATTTTGCGGGGCGTTGGCCGTAAGCGGCTGGACGGGTCCCGACAAAAGGGCGGGATCAAAGTGCATGCCCTGATGGATGCCTTCAGCGGAGTGACGGAATTTGTCCGCATGACGGCTGCCAAAGAAAATGATGTTAAGTTCCTATACAAGCTCAAATTACCAGCCGGTAGCTGGATCGTCTTCGACAAAGGGTATACGGCTTACCGGCAGTTCGCCAGGTGGACCCGGGAGAAGATCTGGTTTGTGACCCGGATGAAGGACAATGCCGTCTTTCATGTCACCAAGGTATTGATCGACAAGACCCGGAAACGCCAGGCCAAAGGCGTCCTGAAAGAGCAATACATTACGGTGGCCGTCAAGGTTAACGGGATCGTGACGGAACGACTGAAACTCCGGCGGATCACGTTCAAAACTGATGATTCAAAGGTCTACATCTATGTCACCAACAACTTTATCCTACCGGCAGCACAAATAGCTATAATCTACAAAAACCGCTGGATGATCGAGTTGTTGTTCAAACAGATCAAGCAGAATTTTCCGTTGCGCTACTTCTGGGGCGAAAGCCCCAACGCCATCAAGATGCAGGTCTATTGCGTACTCATAGCTCAACTACTGATGGTCGTTATCCGAAAAAAAGCTGCTACCAAGAAATCCTTTGCCAACATGATCACCGTTATCCGGCTACACCTAACCAGTTACGTAGGATTATTAGACTTTATCAAAGACACCTATAAGGCCTGGAGAAAAACCGACAATGCCTCCTTCGCCTTTAGTCCGTAATATATCAGGGGGGGCTACCCCCGAATTTGAAACTACTAATTTTAGCCTGAAACCTTTGCCTATAAAGCGTTACAGACTTTTAAACCCGGATTTATCCGGACAACAATGATTTAGAATCGTAATTTCATTAGATAAAGCAGTGACTTCAGCTGTTAGTTCCTGGTTCTTAAGTAATTCTACTCTGTCAAATTTAGCTCTTTGAATTTTTTAGGGACGAAACGCACGTCAGAAGCGGAAAGAACGTAAGTTTGCGGGTCGGAAAAAGCGACACCCCACGAGTAGAAACCCACGGGGTGTAAAAAAAATAAAATATGGGACGAAAATAGAAAATTTCCGGCTCATAGAGAGCCGGTTATTGCAATTTCTTCTCCGTTTTGAATATTTATTTACCAATCTCACCCGCAACGTTTCTTCCAACGCTCTTGTTTATTTAAAAGGATTACTACTTTGCCGCCGGCGAAACTGCCAGTTAATGGCGGAGGAATTACAGGAGTCAAACCAGCAGCGGCTGCATCATTTTATCACGGCTTCCAAATGGGGGTTTCAACGGGTGATGGATGTTGTAACAATGCAATTTTGGCAGCTGCTTCAAAAGCAAGGGCTTGCCGAAGATACCTGCCTGGTGATAGACGAAGCTGGTAATCCGAAGAAGGGTCGTCATTCCGCGGGTGTACAACGGCAATATTGTGGCCAGGTGGGCAAGGTTGACAACTGCCAGGTAGGCGTGTTCGGGGCCTTATGCGGTGGGTCGCTGGTTAATCTGGTACAGGCATCGCTGTTTGGAACAGATAAAAAAGTGAATAAAATAGACCAGGCCCGTTCGATCATTATGCATATCATAAAGGGGTTGCAAGTAAAGGTTCGGTGGGTTTGCTTTGATGCCTTCTATGGACGGGATGCTGCACTGCTGGCGGATTTGATAAAAAACGGAATTGAGTTTGTAGCCGATGTGCCGGATAGTTTGCAGATTTGGCTTGAACCTTTTCAAATGCGGATCCCGGTGCAAAAGCCGGGTGCGCGGGGTAAAAAATGCAAATACCCCAGACCTAACAAGGCTTCCCTTTCCATAAAGAAATATGCAGCAGGGTTACCAATCCGGGCGTGGAAATTCATTACGGTGCGCCACCAAAGTGGGGGAAAAAAATTGCAAGCCTGGTATCATTCCAGAGACGTGTATGTCCTTAATCCATTGACTAATAGAAGGCAGTTGCTAACACTATTGATCCGGGAGGATAGCGACGGCACCATAAAGTATAGCTTCTGCCATTGTCCCGGCGCATCCCTAAAAGAACTTGCCTATCGGCAGTGCAAAAGATACTTCGTCGAGAAATCCTTCCGCGATGGGAAGCAAGAACTCGGCTTAAATGAATATCAGACCAGGAGTGCAGAAAGTTATCACAAGCACATGGCTATGATCATGCTGGCTCAATTATTTATTAACCAGGAAAAAATATACCATTATGAAGAACAAAAATTATGGATGACCACACAGGATGTAATCCATTCTCTTAAATCAACGCTTCAATTTGTCAAAAGAGCCGTCGAAACATTACTCGATTACATCCTGGCCAAACAGCCGCCAGACAAGCGTCTAGTGCGAAATCTACTGTTTTTACGAATTTGACAAAATAGAATTATAATCGTTAAACTTTAATTTATGAAAAAGCTGTTTATTTCTCTTTCGGCCATCCTGACCTTTGCACTCATCGCCTTCAACTATTCTCTGGGGGATCATTCACTTGCTTCGGATAAGCATAATCAAATACGCCTGGATAATATAAAGGCTTTACAAGCTTATGCCCAGGTCGAATATTATTGCAACGAGAGTTCCTCCAGCACCTGTACGATCACCCTTAGCGGTAATCCAGGCGGCGTATTGTATGGCACGGGGCAGCCTGTGATCAAGTTTTAACCTGCGATCGATGGCTTCAGCCGCGGCGGCCTTTTTTCTTTTCACGGTACTCGGTGGGGGTTAGATTGAATTTGGATTTGAAGACGGTGGAGAAATAGGCCTGCGAGGAGTAGCCGACCTTGAAGGCCACGTCGGCGATGGTGAGCTGGGGGTCGGCGAGGAGGTACTTTGCCTTTTGGAGCCGCACCGTGGAAATGTAGTCGTTCACGTTGTAGCCGATGAGGGCTTTCACCTTGCGGTAAAGCTGGACGCGGGAGATGCCGATTTCGCGGCAGATGTCCTCGACGCTGAACTCCTCGTTGGGGATATTGTTCTCCACGATCGCGATGAACTCGTTGATGAATTTGCGGGTGACCTTGGTCGAGGCATTGGTGCGCGACTCGGTGGGCAGCTCGCTCGTATAGTGCTCGCGGAGGACGCTACGATTGTTAAGCAGGTTCTTTATCGTTTCTTCCAAATATTCGAGATTGAACGGCTTTACGATGAAGGCATCGGCCTTGAGCTTGATGCCTTTTATTTGATCCTCCATGGCGCCTTTGGCGGTCAGGAGGATGATGGGGATATGGCTGGTGCGGAGATCCTGCTTGAGGACTTCCATGAGGTGGAGACCGTCGTCGCCGGGG
>DATJJD010000043.1:0-10174 GCA_035492545.1 Puia sp. | reverse complement strand
CAGCCCCCTGCGTTAAACCCCTCCCAACAGGCCGCTGTCGAAAAGATCCTGGCAGCGGATGACCTGGCTATCGTACACGGCCCCCCCGGCACGGGTAAGACCACCACCCTGGTGCAGGCTATCAAGGCGCTGCTGCAGCAGGGAGAAAAACAAATCCTGGTCGTGGCCCCCAGCAATACCGCCGTCGACCTGCTAAGTGAAAAACTATCCGCAGAAGGTCTCAACACCCTTCGCATAGGCAATCCCGTCAGGGTATCCGAACGGCTGATGTCGTTGACCCTGGACAGCAAAATGGCGGCGCACAGCAGCATGAAAGAAGTGAAGAAATGGAGGAAACAGGCCGGCGAATTCAGGGACATGGCCCATAAATACAAACGCAACTTCGGCAAGGCCGAGCGGGAGCAGCGCAAAGCCCTCTTCGACGAGGCGCGAAAAATCATGCGGCAGGTGGAGAATACGGAACAGTATATCATGGATGACCTGCTGGCAAAGGCGCAGGTGATCACGGCCACCCTGGTCGGCGCGAACCATTACACGGTAAAGAATCTAAGGTTCCATACCGTTGTGATCGACGAAGCGGGACAGGCCCTGGAGCCCGCCTGTTGGATCCCCATCCTGAAAGCGCAGAAAGTGGTGTTGGCCGGCGATCATTGTCAGCTGCCCCCTACCGTTAAATCCGAAGAGGCGGCCAGAAAAGGATTGAACGTTACCCTGCTGGAGAAATGTACGGTCCTCTACCCGCAAGCGGTTGTCTTATTGCAGGAACAGTACCGGATGAATGAAAGGATCATGGGCTATTCTTCGGCTGTATTCTATGAGGATAAATTGAAGGCCCATCCTTCCGTCGCCCGGCATCTGCTGTTTTCAGCCGACTCCCCCCTTGCCTTTGTGGACACGGCAGGCTGCGGATTCGAAGAGAAGGCGGAAGGCACCAGCACCACCAATCCCGAAGAAGCCGCTTTTCTGTTCCGGCATTTGACCCAGCTGGTTACGGAGCTCAGCGCCCACTATCCAGTGAAAGACTTCCCCACCATTGCCGTGATCTCGCCGTACAAGTTACAGGTGCAGCTCCTCAAAGAGCAGTGGGAGCATAGTCCTGCCTTACAGGAATATGGAGATAAGATCTCCGTGAATACGATCGACAGCTTCCAGGGACAGGAGCGGGATATCGTTTATATAAGTATGACGAGGAGTAATACGGAAAATAAGATCGGCTTCCTGTCGGATACACGCCGGATGAATGTGGCCATGACCCGCGCCCGGAAGAAACTGGTGGTCATCGGAGATAGCGCCACCCTTTCGCAGTTTCCCTTCTACGCAAATTTTATTGCTTATGCCGAACAGCACGACGCCTATCGCAGCGCCTGGGAGTATGTAACGGAATAGGTGGGCGTGCCCCTTCGGGCCGGGCCCTCAGGGTCGGGCTTTACGCTTCAAGTCCTCGCCGGCCCTTGCTTCGCTTGTCCGTCTCCGGGCTTTACGCTCCAATCCCTCACGCTTCCCCAAGCCTTTTCTCACGCAGTCCCAAGCCTACGCCCTGCCTTCCCTCACGCTTCCCCCTAACCGCCCGGCTCATACCCGCTGCCGGCTCTCACGTTGCCCTCAGTCCGAAGTCACACCGCCGCATTTGCCACCGTCGCCTTCGCCCCAAACTTCTCCCGGCTCTGCAATATCGTACCGATATTAGCCTCCGCCCAATTCGCCAGCGATTCCAGGTACGGCATCAGGCTCTGACCCAGCGGCGTCAGTTGATACTCCACCCTCGGCGGGATCTCCGCATAAATTTTCCTCGAGATCAACCCATCCGCCTCCAGCGTTCTCAACGTCACCGTCAGCATCTTCTGCGAAATATCCCCGATCGTGCCGTTCAGTTGATTAAACCGCATCGTCCCCTTCTTCTCCAGCAACAGCAGGATCAACGTCGACCACTTGTCACCAAATCGGTCCAGTACCTGTCGAACGGGGCAATTGACCCGGTCTAAAAAAATGTCTGAATTATTTTCCATCCTATTCGATTGATTGTCAATAATAGTCTCCTCACGGTAACTGACTGATTTTCAAGTGCCTTCTTGTCTGGCATTGCCCGCCCGCCTACCTTTGACTCTCTAAAAGTTAGTAATAATAAAAAGAGTTTGTCACTCACAAATGTAAACAATTTAAAATTAAATAAAATGATCTTAGTTACAGGAGCCACCGGTCCCTTCGGAAATGCAGTAGTCGAAAATTTGCTTAAAAAAATACCCGCCTCCCAGATAGCTGTATTAGTCAGAGACCCGGCAAAAGCAGCAACCCTGAAAGCGAAAGGGGTTGACATAAGGGTAGGAGAGTACGATAACCCCGATTCCCTGGTAGCAGCCTTCAGGGGCATCGATCAGTTGCTGTTCGTATCGGCCAGCGACATCGTCAACAGGGCCATCCAACAGGCCAACGTGGTAGCGGCAGCCATAAAGGCCCGCGTCAAACACATCGTCTACACCAGCATCCAGCGGAAGAATGAAACGGCTTCTTCCCCCATCGCCTTTGTCGCCAAGACCCACCTGGATACGGAAAAAGCCCTGGTTGCATCCGGCATCCCCTATACGATCCTGAAAAATACGGTCTATGCAGACATGCTTCCCATCTTCGTCGGAGAGAAGGTATTGGAGACAGGGGTGATCTTTCAGCCGGCAGGAGAGGGGAAAACCCCTTTTGCCTTACGCACGGACATGGCGGAAGCCGCGGCTAATATCCTGACCGGCAAAGGACATGAGAACAAAGTATACGAGATCACCGGAAGCCAGGCCCTGTCTTACAAAGAAATTGCAGCAATGATCAGCGAAATATCCGGCAAAGAGATTAAGTATATTTCTCCCGCCCAGGAGACCTTTAAAAAGGAGTTGTCCGCGGCAGGGGTACCCGATCAGTATATCGGCTTGTTCGCCGGCTTCGGAGAAGGCATCCGGCAGGGGGAATTCGATCACACCGATCCCGCGCTGGAAAACCTGTTGGGCAGAAAACCCACTTCGGTCAGAGAATATTTGAAGACGATCTATTCTTAGGTCACCGCTGCATCTACGACTGATCCATGGTATGCCAGATCCAGTCGTCCGCTCGCCGTCCTGAGTGCGTGCGGCCGCCTGCTGCCTGGCCCGCCTGGTTTCCCCGGTCTGCCTGGCGGTCTCCACCTGCTCATCCGGCCCCGGTCTCCGCCGACTGACTGGCGGCCTGCCCGGCTCCGGTTCCTCCGGCCTGCCCGGATGTCTCGCCGGACCCCGGCTGCCTGGCCGTCTTTCGCCCCTGCCAGCCGATCAGCAGCACCCCCAGGATCACCAGGCCCGTCCCTACCACCTGTTCGGTAAAAATTTTATCTCCCAAAATAAAATGAGCCTGCAGAATGGTAGAGACGGGCCCGATGCTGGTGACGATCGCCGCGTTGTTGGCGCCGATCCGCTTCATGCCCGCAGACAACATAAAGGAAGGTATCACCGTCGCCAGCAAGGCCAGCAGGATAGCATACATCCATAGCCCATCACCGCCCGTCAGCCCGCCGGCCCCGGTCATCCCGGTTTGCCCGCCAGCCCCGGCATGGCCCCCGGCCCCGAAAAAAACACCTCCCCGGTACAGCCCCCGCAGCAAAAAATGCAGCAGGACCGCTGCCGTCGCCACCAGCATACTATAAGTAGTGAATTTGGCCGCCCCCAGCACCGGTATCATCCGCCCGCTGCCCGACAGATAAAAAGCATAGGTGATAGCACAGCAAAAGATCAGCAGGCTGCCCCAGAAAAAATTCGGATTCCCCGTATCCACCTTTAACTCCCCAAAATAAGCGATCCCGATACCCGTATAGGTCAGCAGCAGCGCCCACCGCTGCACCCGCCCCACCGGCTGCCGGAACCATATGGCATTGATCAGCACGGCGAGACTGGGATAAAGGAAGAGGATCAGCCGCTCCAAACCCGCCGACACATATTGCAGGCCCACAAAGTCAAAATAACTGCTGAAATAATAACCCAGCAATCCCAGCACGATAACAATCCCCCATTGCCGGCGCGTCATGCGTACATTATCCTCTTTTCGGCTACCCCACCAGGCAGCCACTGCGTAAAAAGGCAGGGAGAAGAGCATGCGCAGCATCAGCAAGGTCAGCGCATCGGCCGAAGTGGCATGGAATGCTTTCTTGATGATAATGGCCTTGGTAGAGAAGAGAATGGCGCCCGTAAACGAAATAAGGAACCCCTTCAGCAAATTATTTTTCATAAGCCTCCTATGAACAAAGCCTCCGTGAGGAGGCTTTGTCGCTTTATGCAGATACGTTAAACTCCCTTAGCGCGTCATTGAGACTGGTCTTCAGATCCGTACTCGGCTTTCGCTGCCCGATGATCAGCGCACAGCTCACGTTGTATTCCCCGGCTGGGAATTTCTTCAGATAGCTGCCCGGGATCACCACACTGCGGGCGGGTACCCGGCCCTTATACTCCACCGGCTCCGCACCGCTGACATCGATGATCTTGGTGGACTGCGTCAACACGACATTGGCCCCCAATACAGCCTCTTTCTCCACAATGACACCCTCCACGACAATGCTGCGGCTTCCCAGAAAAGCTCCGTCTTCGATGATAACAGGGGCCGCCTGAAGGGGTTCCAACACCCCACCGATCCCCACACCGCCACTGAGATGCACCCCTTTCCCGATCTGCGCACAACTGCCTACGGTAGCCCAGGTATCCACCATGGTGCCCTCGTCTACATAGGCGCCGATATTTACATAGCTGGGCATCATAACGACATTCTTCGCAAGATAAGCGCCATACCGGGCCACCGCATGTGGAACGGCCCGCACACCCAGCTCCTTATAATTTTTCTTCAGCAGCATCTTATCATAGAACTCAAAAGGTGCCATCTCCCAGGTTTGCATAGGCTGAATGCCGAAATAGAGCAGGATAGCCTGCTTTACCCACTCATTCACCTGCCATCCGCTGGCGATGCCTGCCATCTTTCCATCACCCGCACCAGTATTCGCGCTTACTCCGGCCGTGTATCCCACCGGGCTGGCCACCCGCAGACGTCCCTTGTCCACTTCCTCGATAACGGCCCTTACCGCATCCGCATGACGGGCTTCTTTTAATAGATCCCGGTTGGCCCAGGCTTCCACGATCAGTTGTTTCAATTCCATCTATAATTTTTGGGCAAAACTAATACATGAAGGCCAATTGCCTGTATTTTTGTCCCCTCAAAAGTTCCATTGCACAAAGAAGCCCCGGATTTTCACGACGATATAGAGAACAGCCTCCCTGTATTACAGGCAGATGGCCTTATTTTATATCCTACCGACACCATCTGGGGTATAGGATGCGACGCCACCAATCCCGAAGCCGTTAAAAAAATATTTGCCCTCAAACAGCGGGCAGAGACAAAAAGCCTCATCGTACTGATGGCCGATGAGCGGGACGTGCTGAAATATACCAGCCAGCCCGACCTGCAGGTGTTTGACTTTCTTCACACCGTGCAAAAACCTACGACGGTTATCTATGAAGGGCCCGTAGGCCTGGCGGATAACCTCACCGGCACGGACGGCACCATAGCCATCCGTTTGACTGACGACCCTTTTTGTCGCCACCTGATCAAACGATTTCGCAAGCCCATCGTTTCCACCTCCGCCAATATCTCCGGCCAGCCGGCTCCGGCCCATTTTGGAGAGATCGACGATCGGGTAAAGAAAGGCGTCGACTATATCGTACAGTACCGGCAGCAGGATACAACTCCCCGGCAGCCCTCTGCCATCGTGAAATGGAACAGGGATGGAACCATCACCGTCATTCGATCCTGACATTCCCCGGAAGTCAGTTCATCATTTAAATGTAGATTTGCACCGTGCAAAAATTCCTGGTTATACAAACGGCGTTTATAGGCGACGTAGTCCTCGCGACGGGTATTATAGAAAAATTACACGCCTTTTATCCCGACGCGCAGATAGATTTCCTGGTGAGGAAAGGAAACGAAGCGCTTCTGACCGGCCACCCCTTCCTGCACGAAGTCCTGGTATGGGATAAGAAAAAGCACAAACTTCGCAACCTATACAACATGGGCCGGCGGATCCGCCAGAGAAAATATGACAAGGTGATCAACGTACAGCGCTTTGCCGCTACCGGGCTGCTGACGGCTTTTTCCGGGGCAAAAGAGACCATTGGCTTCGATAAGAACCCCCTGAGCCGCTTCTTTGCCACCAGGATCCCCCATGTCGTCAGCACCGCTGGCGCTCCCCTTCATGAGATCCAACGCAACCAGCAATTGATCCGACATTTTACCGACGACCAGCCGGCCCGGCCCCGGCTCTACCCCTCGCAGCAGGATTATGATAGGGTAGGGGAATACAAGGTATCTCCTTATCTTACCCTCTCTCCCGCCTCTGTCTGGTTTACCAAACAATATCCGGCCGATAAGTGGATCTCTTTAATAAACAAGATCCCTTCTTCCTATAAGATCTATTTACTGGGCGCCCCTTCCGATGCAGCGGCCAGCGAAGAGATCCGGGCGGCATCTACGCACCCATCTGTGACCAACCTCAGCGGCCAGCTCTCTTTTCTGCAGTCGGCGGCCCTGATGAAGGACGCCGTGATGAACTACGTAAATGATTCGGCCCCCATGCACTTTGCCTCGGCCGTCAACGCCCCCGTCACGGCTATCTATTGCTCCACCATCCCGGCCTTTGGCTTTGGACCCCTCTCCGATAAAAAATTTATCGTAGAGATACAGGAGCCCCTCGACTGTCGCCCCTGCGGGCTCCATGGGTATAAGACCTGTCCAAAAGGCCATTTTCATTGTGCCTATAAAATAGAGGACCGCCAGCTCCTGCAAACTTTATAAATTCGCCCTAATTATTGTATGGATATCAAGTGTACAGAAAAAGAGTTGTTCGTATTCCAAAAGATCGCTCAGGCAGCCGCGGAACTGGGCTCACCCTGCTTTTTGATCGGAGGGTTTGTTCGCGACCGTCTCATCGGACGTCCCACCAAAGACGCGGATATCGTCTGCGTGGGAGACGGGATCGAGCTGGCTAATAAAGTGGCGGACCGGTTCCACCCCCGCCCCCTGGTATCCTTCTATAAGAACTTCGGCACCGCGCAGATCAGGCTGGGAGATTGGGAAATAGAATTCGTCGGGGCACGGAAAGAAAGCTATAGCTCTGACTCCCGCAACCCGTCCGTCTTACCGGGAACGGCGGAAGACGACCAGCTCCGCCGGGATTTTACCATCAATGCCATGGCGATCAGCCTGAATACAGACAACTACGGTCAGCTTATCGACCCCTTCAACGGCCTGCAGGATCTGGAACAACGGGTGATCCGCACACCGCTGGATCCCCTGCAGACCTTTAGCGATGACCCCCTCCGTATGATGCGGGCGATACGTTTTGCCACACAGCTCGATTTCACCATCGCCGAACCTACTTTCCAGGCCATCATAGAAGACGCCGGCCGGCTTTCTATTGTGTCCCAGGAACGCATTACGGACGAGCTGAATAAGATTATCCTTAGCCCCCGGCCTTCCATAGGCTTTGACCTTTTGTATAAGAGCGGGCTCTTATCCATCTTTTTCCCCCAGATGGTAGACCTGATAGGGGCAGAATATATCGACGGGATGGGGCATAAGGATAATTTTTATCATACATTGCAGGTTCTGGACAATATCAGCCGGAATACCGACGACCTTTGGCTGCGCTGGGCCGCAATTTTACATGACATCGGCAAGCCCCCGACCAAACGGTTTGAAAAAGACCACGGATGGACCTTTCATGGACATGAAGTGGTGGGAGGCAGAATGGTGCCTAAAATATTTGCCCGGCTGAAATTGCCCCAAAATGAGAAAATGCGCTTCGTCCGGAAATTGGTGGAATATCATTTGCGCCCGATCAGCCTCACCAAAGAGAATATTACAGACTCGGCTCTGCGACGCCTGCTCTTCGATGCAGGCGACGATATAGAGGCCCTGATGACTTTGTGCGAAGCGGACATCACTTCGAAGAACAGGCAAAAAGTCCGCCGCTACCTGGAGAACTTCGAAATGGTGCGGGTTAAGCTGAAAGAAGTAGAAGAAAAAGATCGCGTCCGCAACTGGCAACCACCCATCACCGGGGAAATGATCATGGAGAAATTCGGACTGCCTCCCGGCAAACTGGTCGGTGACCTCAAAACCGCTATCCGCGAAGCAATTCTGGATGGCATTATCGAAAATAATTATGAGGCAGCCCATGAGTTTATGATGAAAAAGGCAACGGAACTGAAATTGGTAGCGATAAAATAACTGCCAAAAATTTGCGGAAGATAATTCCGATATTTCGTGTTATTTTGTGTCCCATTATCTGGTATTAATTCGTGTATATGGCAATATTGAAATTCAGGATTTACTTTGAGGAAGATGATAGCATTTACAGGGATGTGGTAGTCAAACATACCCAGACTTTTTTGCAATTGCACCAGGTGATCCTGAAGGCTTATGAATTCGACAGCAAGCATCAGGCTACCTTTTACCGCAGCAATGACAACTGGCAAAGAGGAAGGGAGATCTCGCTGGAAAAATATGACAAAGCCTATAAGGTAGAACCCTTATTGATGGATGCCACTACCATCGGATCGGAGATCCGTGATCCCAATCAGAAATTCATCTACACGTACGACTTTGTCCGCAACTGGGGCTTTCTCGTCGAACTGATCAACGTATCAAAAGAAGAGAATGGCAAACTGGATTACCCTGCCGTGGTCAAATCAGAAGGTATACCACCCTCTCAATATGGTACAAAAGGATTGGTCGGTGACAAGCTCACGGAAATAGAAGAAAAATACGACCTCACAAAAGGTACGGAAGGCTTTGGCGTGAAAGAGCAGGACGGTACCGACGCAGAAGAAGAAGAAGAGACAGGCGAGGAAACGGAAGAAGGAGAGGAGCCTGGTACGGAAGTATAGAATTTGAACCAACCAACCGTCATAGTCATCGCGGGGCCGACAGCCGTCGGTAAGACGGCAGCAGCCATCCGGCTGGCCCAAAGCCTGCACACGGAAATTATCTCCGCCGACTCCCGGCAATGTTTTACCGAACTGAATATCGGCGTCGCCAAACCCACCCCGGAAGAACTCCAGGCCGTTCACCACTATTTCATCAACTCCCATTCCATCCGCCAGGAAGTCAACGCTGCCCTGTTTGAGGAACTGGCCCTCCAATGGACCGACGAAATTTTCCGCAAACAGGTAGCCGCCGGCCCATCCGCACCCGGCCAGCCCGGGCCTCTGGCCCGGCCTGCACCCCCTCTGCCCGCCGCCCCCCACGCCCCGGTAACGCCTGCATCTCCGGCCCGGCCGGCACCTGCCATCGACCAGCCCGCCTCCTCGATGACATCCCCCCTCAACGATCCCTCACCTGCCGGCGCACCCGCACCCGGCGCATTCGCACCCGCACCCGCTGCACCCGGTCAGCCCGCCGTCGCACCCGCCGCACCCGCCGCTCTGCTCTTGGGTCAGCCCACCGCCGTCATGGTAGGAGGCACCGGACTCTACATAAAGGCGTTTTGCGAAGGCCTCGACGAGATTCCCTCCATCCGCCCCGGCATCCGCGAACAGGTCCTGGCCCTCTATGTTGCGTCGGGCATAGAAGGCCTGCAACATCAGGTAAAATCCGAAGACCCCGCCTTCTATACCGAAGGAGAGATCCACAACCCGCAAAGACTGATGCGTGCCCTGGAAGTAGTACGGTCAACCGGCCAGTCCATCCTTTCGTTCCGCAACCGGCCAAAACAACAACGCCCTTTCCGCATCAAAAAGATAGGCCTCCACCTTCCTAAAGAAGGGCTGCACCAGCGGATCCACGACCGGGTGGACCAGATGATGGACCAGGGCCTCCTGGAAGAAGTAAAAAGCCTTCTCCCTTATAAAGAAGTGAATGCCCTGCAGACCGTCGGTTATCGCGAATTGTTCGATTACCTCGACGGCAAATGCTCTCTCTCCCAGGCGGTCGACGAGATCAAAAAAAATACCCGCCACTATGCCAAACGGCAAATGACCTGGTTCCGGAAAGACCCTTCCATCCAATGGGTCGATGCCCGGGAATTCGGAGAGAACCCAATTAAATTCGTTTCTCAACCATAAATCCTCTGCCCCGCCCACCAGCCTTCCTCTCACCATTCCCCTTTACCTATCCGCCCACC
>DATJJD010000042.1:0-43403 GCA_035492545.1 Puia sp. | reverse complement strand
GGTAGAGAAAGGGGCCGGAGAAGCCGATCCGGTGGCGCTGAAAGGGCAGGCGCTCAACATGCCCGACCTGAAGATCATCATCCCCACCCGGGCAAAGAAATTCGACAGCGACCTGGTGGAATCGGGTCCCCCGGCCATGCTAACCGACTCGGGCATCCTGCTGATCTTCAACAGCAGGAATATTCCTGCCATCGGGGATAGCAGCCTGCCGGAAGGCACTTATTCCGCCTCCCAGGTACTGCTGGATAAAAAAGATCCGGAAAGGATCATCCATCGGCTGGACCACTATTTCATGAAACCGGACCGACCCTACGAGATCACGGGTCAGGTAGGCGAAGTCTGTTTTCTGGAAGGACTGGCCCAGTTTCAGGGGAAATGGTTGCTGTATTACGGCACGGCGGATTCAAAGATAGCGGTAGCCGTCAGCCCGGTAAAGAAATAATTTACGGCGCAGGACTACTCCAATCCTGATATTGTGAAATTATACTTGTGGAAAATACGATTTCGCACGAGTACTTTTACTCGATTTTAAATTACTTTCAGCGTAGAAACGTCCTTTTGCGTCTATTTTATAAAAGCCTATTGATTAACTCATCCCAAAATTGGAATTTCAATTTGGTATTGATATTTATAAACCGATCCTAATACTCCGACCAATGTCACTCATTTTTTTAACGCTGATTGAATGCCTCCATTCCCTATCTCCTCCATTGACTTCACTGGAACAAGTACATACCGACATTCCATAATTTTTTACTAAGTCGACTGAAAAGAATTTCCCATGGGAAAACATCTATTTCTTTGCCTGATGGCAAGTGCATGGTTAGTGGTGGCGCATGCCCAATCCGAAGTAAAACAGACCATTGTTGATCTTCCTTCCAGACTCCTCACTAAAATACAACATAAGACCAGTGACCTGGATGCCCAGTTGACCCAACAGTCCAGGCATTACCTGGATAAGATGGTTCGCCGCGAGGATCGGCTTCGAAAAAAAATGTACAAGGTGGATAGCAACGCGGCAAATACCCTTTTTGCAGGTTCGTCAGAGAAATATGCTGCCCTTACACAACAACTTTCCACAGATACCGGGAGCCGCCACAGGACGTCCTCCGGAGAGTATAAGCCTTATACCGATAGCTTACAACAAATGTTGAGCTTCCTGCAGCAACAGCCCATCGACCAAACAGTCGCTGGCACAGGCGCCGCCCAAAAATTATCGGCTATTTCCGGCGCATCACCGAAACTGCAGAAGACCATCGGTCAGTTACAAACGCTGCAGGCTAAGATGCAGGACGCGGACCAGGTCAAGGAATATATGCGCCAGCGCAAACAACAGATAGCCAATTATATTCAACAACACGAAAATCTTTCCACGCTGTTCGGCAAAGACTATCAGGGTATGAACCAGGATATTTATTATTACTCCCAGCAAGTCCGCCAATATAAGGACATGCTCAATAACCCGGATAAATTGGAACGACAAGCGCTATCCTTGCTAAACAAATTACCGGCCTTCCAATCCTTCATGAAGCAAAACTCCCAATTGGCGGGACTCTTCAGCTTACCGGAAAACTATGGCTCTCCGGTAAGCCTGGCTGGCTTGCAGACTCGTGACCAGGTGGGAGCCCTTGTCCAGAACCAGGTAGCCGCCGGGGGCGCCGGGGGCGCGGCAGTGCTGCAAGGTAACCTGCAATCGGCAGAGTCCCAACTTGATGATTATAAGGACAAACTTTCCAAACTTGGCGGAGGCAGTGGCGACATAGATATGCCGGACTTTAAACCTAACGATCAAAAGACAAAGACTTTCTGGAAACGCCTGGAATATGGCACTAACTTCCAGACGACCCGCAACAACTATCTATTTCCTACCGTATCGGATCTTGGACTATCGGTAGGATATAAACTGAATAACAACAGCACGATTGGGGTTGGCGCCAGCTACAAACTGGGTTGGGGCAATGGTATTCAACATATCGCCCTATCCAGCCAGGGCGCGGGCCTGCGGTCTTTTATAGATATCAGGATCAAAGGCAGCTTCGCCGCTACCGGAGGACTGGAATACAACTATACTACACCCTTTACGGCTTACCAGCAGATCAGCCAGCTGAAATACTGGACACAGAGCGGTCTTATCGGAATTAGCAAGACGGTCTCGATGAAAAGCCATCTCTTTAAGAAGACGAGCCTGCAGCTGCTATGGGACTTCCTCAGCTATCAACAGATACCAAAGACCCAACCTCTCCTGTTCAGGGTCGGATATAATTTTTAAAGCCACAACTTCTCAAAATATGAAACGCATCCTGTTCTTTTTAATTTTTGTATGTCTCAAAGGATTTTCACAACCCAATCCTATTTATCAGCAACCACAAATATTCCCTTCAAGCCCCGAAGCATCCGCCATGTTCAAGGTAAGTGACGTGCCCCTGGATTATTCCACCGGCACGGCCAATATCAACATTCCTTTTTACACCATCGAGCAGGGAGGGATCAAGATCCCTATATCACTCACTTATAACACCGGCGGTATCAAGTTGCAGGAGGTAGCTGGTCTGACAGGCCTTGGTTGGAACCTGAATGCAGGCGGCGTTATCAACGTAAAACAAGAAGTTATCGAGCCAGGCCTCGACGTACTTAATTCCGCTTTTAAGCAGGCTTCGGACATTACTACGGGTAATTCCTATGCCGCTGTTACTTTTGCAAGCCAGGTCAATAATGGCCTTCACGAGAAAGAAACGCCGGAATATTATTACCGGTTTGGTGAATATTCCGGCTCCTTCTTTTACGATATCTATAATCAGGTCCATATAAAGTCCGATAACGAAAATCTTAGCATAAACCGCTTCGGCAGCGGATTCAGGATTACAACGGACAAAGGACTGGTATATACCTTTAATGACTGGGAAACCACCAGCGGGCAAAGCGGCTGGACAGCCATAAGCGGCTTATTTGTAAGTACGGTCTATAATCCCAATACCAATACCACCATTACATTCAGATATAAAGGCGCCGGATACAGCAATTCTCACGAGGTGCAGTCCCTGGTGTACCTGACGCAGCCACTGGGCAGCCATTGTTGCCCTGCCGCATTGAATGCTTCGACCTTTGCCAGTTTCTACCCTTCGTCCGTCGGCGATCTCCAGATTGACTCGATCATATTCCCATCGGGATATATCAAATTCTCCGCCGCCAACGACCGACAGGACATTCATTCTACCAGGATTACAGGTATGAAGGTCTATAGCAATGCTAACAATGCTGTAGTGAAATCGATCCAGTTGTATCAAAGTTATTTCGTTTCCTCCAGCGGATCTTCAGACACCCGGTATAGAAACAGGATGAAACTGGACTCTGTAGCCATACAGGACAATTTGTCCAACAACATTGAAAGATTCGGTTTTTTTTATAACATGGCTTATGCGCCCCCCTATAAGCTCTCTACCAATCATGATAATCCCGGAGTGGACTATTATGGATATTATAATGGACATGATGGTCAGGGAGGCCTGATCCCTTCCGCATTGATCCCTGCTTATGACCTGGCGAACTATGCCATTCCCAATACGTTCTTTGGCGACAGACATCCGGATTCTAATTGTAATCAGGCTTTTGTACTGCAACGGATTATTTATCCTACCGGCGGCGTCGTCAAACTCGACTATGAGACGAATAAGGTGCCGGGTTATTTTTACGGCGACCTGGTAGGTGGCCTCCGGTTGAGATACATCAGCTATTATGATCATTACAATGACCTATTTCCAGCCAAGCAGAAATATTTTCACTATATCCTCGGTACACTGCCCATACCGGCTACCTCGAATGATTATGCTTACAGCAAAGTAAAATCATCCGATTGCTGGACGCCGGATTGCGTTCCAAACCCGGATCTTAATTGTTATGGCAGTAGAATAGACTATTATACCGTCAACATGGGGAGTGACCCGCTGGGTATGAAAGCCTATTTCAGTGCGACGCCCTTTTACTACCAGGTGGAGGAATATGATGTGAAAAGCGGCCTGCCTTTTCAAAAGAGTATCTATTATTATGATAGCGTCGAACAGTATTATAGGATGCCCCTGCCCGTGTGCCCGGAATATGGAAGTAACTATTTCACTCAGCGGAACTGGCTTAACAGCAGCCTGCTTCTAAAAACGGAAATTTATAAAACGGACAGCCTTAACAATTTTAGACTCGTCAAGAAAGAAGCCAATACCTACACGGACTATAATGTAACTTATCCACAGGTCGGCCTACTGGTGACTTCCCGTAATAATTTCGATTTTATGGGCTATGACCTGAGGGATTATAAGGCTTGCGCTACCGATCAGGAAGTGCTGGCCGGTTATAATTTCTTTAACCTGTTAAACAGCAGCGGCATAAGACGGCTTACTCAAAAAGATGTTGTCGATTATTCCGACAATAATGACTCCCTAAAAACTTCCTTCAGCTACGTATACAATGCTTATTTTTATTTGCAATCTCTTGTCGTTACCAACAGCAAAGGAGAAACACTCAGCACTACCTGCAAATACCCGTTCGATAAATCCTACCTCTCCCTTACACCGAATGCCAGTGTAGCGGTAGACACCATGTGGGAAAGGAACATGCTAGGCTACGTACTTAACCAGGTTAATTACAGGGGCAGTAATCTCTACAAATACCAAAAGGTAAATTATAGGGTCTGGAGTCAGCCAGGCGGACCGATTGTACAACCGGAGACGATTGAAGAAGGAAGTTTCAACAGTCCTTCAGAAGTCCGGCAGCAAATATATGCTTACGATAATAATGGCAATATCCTGGAAAGATCGAAAACCTCTGACGTACATGAGACAATTCTATGGGGCTATAAGAATCAGTATCCTGTGGCAAGGATTGTCGGGTCCACTTATGCTTCGGCCTCTTCTTTTGTTAACCAGGCCACACTTCAAAATCCTTCATCGGACCAACAGTTACGGGATGAAGTAAACAAGATAAGGACAGGCCTGGCTTCTACTAAGGCTATGGTTACCACGTACTCATTCAGTCCGCTAGTGGGCGTGACGAGTGAGACTGATCAGGCAGGAAAAACATCTTATTACGCCTATGATAATTTCAACCGGTTGGATTTTGTGAAAGATCTCAATGGCAATGTGATAAAGACATTCGACTATAATTATACGCCCCGGCCCTCCTCCTATGGCATAGTGTATTTTAATTCGCCCATCGCCTCCGTCAACTGGAGAACGAACTGTACCCCCGGGTATCTGGCAGGATCCTGGACGTATGCGATTCCGGCGGGTAAATACAGTTCGTTGATTAATCAGCTGGATGCTGACAACCAGGCGGCTAATGATGCCATCACCAACGAGCAGACTGTAACCAACACAAAGGCGACCTGCACCCCACCGCCCTCCATCACTTTTACCTATACGAACCTTACATCCAGGACTTATGTACTGCAGATGAAAAATAACGCCACCAATGTAAGCACTAATCTTGTCATGCCCCCCACTACTGGAATGACACAGGCTGTGGCAGGTACAGTGCCCGCAGGGATATATACCGTTTATCTGTTCTCTCCACAAGGTGGTACAGTGGCCAATCTTGTACTGGGCGATATGATGCAGCAAGGCGTTTATAGTTTATCCTCTGGTTTTTATAACCTTAACTCGCTTAATGCTTCAGCTTATATTTATTAAACCTCATTCATTTCATCATATGAAGGCGCTTACTTTACTCCTGTCTTTCCTCGCCACCTCCCTGCTTTGCATGGCTCAAACCCTGCTGCCGGGCTCTATCGGTGTGGCTAATGCATCCCTCAATTACAACAAGACTGCCCAGTTGACCAATGTGCAATATCCCAGCGGGTGCAGCGGTGCATTTACATTCCAGTGGCAACAAAGTACAGATGGTACTAATTATACCAATATCGCTGGGGGCACCAGTTCCTTTTGCGTGAGCGGGCGACTGACAAACCCGCTGACCTATTTTCGCCGGATGGTCTATTGCGGAGCGAATTCGTCCGCGTCTAATGCCATTACGGTGGCAGTATCGCCGGCCATTTTCCCCGGGCAGATAACTCCTTTATCTATTTCCATTCCCTCCGGCTCGGACGCCGGTATCATCTCCGTTAATGCTGCTAAGGGCGGCAGTTGTAACGGCGCCTTTCTCTACCAGTGGCAGACGGCCAATGATGGAGTCAATTTTACGGATGTACCCGGTGAAACCAACCTGAACTACTGGCCTAAGAATATTACTTCCAATGCCTACTACCGGATGCAGGTTCGGTGCGGCAGTGACACGGCCTTCAGTGATATATCCCTGATCAGCGTCGGGACAAGCGGGAAAAGTCTGAACAGCCGGACAGAAAAGACTATTCTGAAACCAGGTGTGACTGACAAGACAACTGCCAGCCAGTTAACCAGCCCTTATGATGTCATGGTGACCACTCAGTATGCGGATGGACTGGGTAGAGTGATACAAACCGTCAAGAAACAACAGAGCCCGGCACAGAAAGACCTCGTCAATCTCTTTGTTTACGATCAATTGGGACGTGAATCGGTAAAATATCCCGTCTTCGCTTCCGATAATTCCGATGGCTCCTTTAAGCAGAATGGACTTCAGCAACTTTCTAACTCATATAGCTCCCTGTTCACGGATCAACATTTCTTTTATACAAGAGATGAATACGAGAATTCTTCCCTAAATCGTGTGTTATCCAACTCCGCTACAGGCGATGACTGGGTAGGACAGAACAATGGGGTGCATGGCCGGTATTTATTCAATTCCGCCTCGGACAGCGTCGTCATCTGGTCGATAGATACCCTGATCGGCAGCATACCTGTTAATGGCGGGTATTATGCCCCCGGCCAACTGACCCGGACCTATAAGACGGATGAAATGGGCAAGCCGGTGGTAGAATATAACGACAAGCAAGGCAACCTGATACTCAAAAAAACAGCGGTCTGGAGCATCCCCGCGGCAGGCCATAGCGGTTGGATTTGTACCTATAACATCTACGACGACCTCCAAAACCTGCGTTTCGTTATACAGCCCCGTGCAGTTGAATGGCTAACTGCTAACGGATGGAATTTCGCTAGCAGCGGTGGCAGCCTGATAGCCTATGAATTCTGTTATCGATATGAATATGACCGTCGTAACCGGGTGATCATCAAAAAATTGCCCGGCGCAGGGGAAACATGGATGGTATACGATGCCAGGGACCGCCTCATCATGACCCAGGACTCCGTTGCACGTGCAGGGGGATATTGGGTGGTGACCAAATATGATGACCTTAACCGGAAGGATACGACCGGGGTGCTGACTGATGGGAATAACCGGACATATCACCAGAACCTCGCTTATTCCAGTACCACTTATCCCGCTACCGGGGGTAGTAATTTTGAATTCTTCACCATTACATTTTATGACGATAACAACTGGGTGAGCGGCGTTACATCCCGGGTAGGAGCTACCCTATCCACAAAATACACCACAAACCCGAACTATTTTATAACCAGCTATAATACAGCCCCCTATTACGCTCAACCCATTACAACCGCAACTTCAAGCCGTGGCCTGGTGACCGGCACCATCGTCAAAGCCATCCACTCCGGGGCTTTCTATTTTTTTACCGCTAATTTTTACGACGACCATGAAAGACTGATACAGAAAGAATCCAACAATTATTCCTGGGGGGTGGACACAACGACTACTCAATATGACTTCAGCGGGAAACCATTGCGGATATTCACCACCCACCTGGATGCCAATACCCCTGCTCAATATCATACCGAATTAAGTAAAATGAATTATGACGCCGGCCTGCGGCTGACCAGTATCTTGAAAAATATGGATAATGCACCGGCTGACCAACTGATCGACAGCATCCGGTATGATGAATTGGGGCAACTGCGGGTAAAATACCTGGGAAATTTCCTGGATAGTATGGTATATGACTATAATATCAGGGGATGGATGACCGGCATAAATAAAAACTATATAGCCGGCACCGCCTCCCATTATTTCGGTACGGAGCTGGGATATGACAAACCGGCTAGCGCAGCAGCTGGAACCAGCTTTCAGGGCTTGCAGCTCAATGGCAATGTAGCCGGTATCGTGTGGAAGAGCGCCGGCGACGGCATCAACCGGAAATATGATTTTACCTATGACAATATCAATAGGCTTGCCGGCGCCGCCTTTAACCAGAACAGCAGCGGCAGTTCCTGGGATCACAGTAAAATAGATTTCTCTGTCAGTGGCCTTTCATACGATGCCAATGGAAATATCCTCTCCATGAACCAGAATGGCTTTAAACTCGGCGGATCGGTTCCGATAGACCAGCTGACCTATGGCTATGTGATCAACAGCAACCGGTTAAACACGGTAAATGATGCCTCCAATGACACCGCCTCCCGGCTTGGGGATTTCTATTATAAAGGGACAAAGACCGGGCAGGATTATAAATACAACGGCAACGGCAGCCTGGCGACAGACAATAATAAGAATATAAGTTATATTTCCTATACCTTTCTCAACCAGCCGGAAAGCATTTCCTTTAAAGGAAAAGGATTGATCCAGTTTACCTATGATGCCAACGGCAACAAAATACGAAAGATCGCCTGGGACAGTACAACACGTCATACCACTGTAACCCTTTATCTGGGCAACTTTATTTACCAGAAAACAGACAGCTTTGTCAGCAACCCGAATGCCCGGGATACCCTGCAATTGGCTATTCATGAAGAAGGCAGAACGCGTTATGCCCTCCACCATTATACCAACGGCACCACGGGCTATGGCTGGGAGTATGATTTTTTTGAGAAGGATCATCTTAGTAACACTCGTGTAGTACTGACGGGGCAAAAGGATACAGCCAGGTATATCGCGACAATGGAAGCAGCTTACCGCGCTACCGAAAATGCCCTTTTCTATAATATTCCGGCAACCAGCGTTGCCCGGGCTACCGCTGCCGGCTATCCGGTAGAGCTTGGGACGACTAATCCCAATGACAGCGTAGCCAGATTAAATGGCAGTGGTCAGAAAGTGGGACCGGCTATTATCCTGAAAGTGATGAGCGGCGACATAGTGAAAATAGCGACCAATTACTATTTCAATTCTTCGGCCGCTACTAACGGACAATATCTTGCACCCACCGATATTATCAATTCCCTGGCTAATGGGATTGTATCGCTGACGGGTGGAGCGCACGGCTCATTCGCAGACCTGACCGGCCCTTCCACCCCCCTTACTGCGGCACTTACCAGCTTCATCAATACACAGAACGGGAATGCAAGTGGTAAACCTAATGCTTATCTGAACTGGATACTGCTTGACAACCAGTTCAATTATATTAGTACCAACGGACAGAGCGGGGCTATGCAGGTCGCTAACGCAGGCACGGCAGGCGGATCCATTCAGCCGCCCCTCGGCAATACCATCTCTATTACTACGAGTGGTTACCTGTATATTTATGTCAGCAATGCCACACCCTCCTGGGACGTATACTTCGATAATCTGGGCGTACAGCATTTTACAGGGCCTATGCTGGAAGAAAACCACTACTATCCGTTCGGACTTACGATGGCAGGCATATCCGACAAGGCGCTGAAACCGAATTATGCAGAGAACAAATACCGGTACGCAGGAAAAGAATTGGAAAATCATGAGTTCAATGACGGCAGCGGCCTGGAAGAGTACGACTATGGGAAACGGATGCAGGATCCCCAACTGGGAAGGTGGTGGACCCTGGACCCCAAGGCCGACCTGCTTGAAATGTCCTCTCCCTATGCTTTTTGCTATAATAACCCCGTTAATTATAAAGACCCCAATGGAGATCTGGCTATCCTGATTAATGGCCGGGTATTCGAGGGAGATGACGAGCGCCCTGTAAATGGACACCCGGGAAAGGTTGCTTATTGGGATCAGGGTATCATCGATGCTATTAAAAATTCAGGGGTTCCCAACAGCTCGAACATGTTTTTTGTAGACGGGGACAGATGGGGACAATATACCTGGGACAATGATCCGAAAAATGTACATTTTGAAATGCATAATGCTACATTTGCTACCGGTAACGATCCCGAAGGAAGAAGGCTGGCTGGCAGAGAGGCAGCAGTGGCAGATTGGGAATCGATTATAAGCAGACTGAAGAAAGATCCTAACTCAAAGAAGATCGTGGAGAAGATCGAGATCTTCACGCACAGCCGGGGAGCTGCATTCGGAGCTGGCTATATTGATGAGCTCTTGTACCTGATAGAGCAGCATGCTGATTTGTTCGCGGATGCAAAGAATGAGATCGATGCGGTTTTTAATATGGCGCCACATCAGTCATGGGATATAAAGGAACCAGGAAACTTGTTCGCCTTTTCGAGCAGTCACACCTGGGATGTATTATCAGGTAACCTCATGGGCGGTCTTATGGCGGCATTTTCGAGCAACGAAAACTCCCCTGGTGCATTCGGTTCTCATAGTACCAGCTCATTCGTGAAAGATGTGAATGCATTCCTGAAGGCTTTTTTACAGAGCAAGGGCGATAAAAATAAATTAATTCAGAACTTCATAGCGCTGATGCAGCAATATGGAGTAAAAGTAACTTTTCTATGATGCGAACGCCATTGGTGAAATTATTGCTGCTGAATGTGCTGATATTTATATTCATCTTGCTGGCCTACACTTTTACAGGTTTCGCGATGGGACTGGCTGCGAATTCGAGCCTTATCCCCCAGCAGATAAGTCTTTTTATTAAATTTGCAGGCTTTCACCTTCTCGTTAGTATAATGCTTTGGTACAGGATGAAGGTAACCGGGTGGATGGGCTTGGCAATCTCTATAGCCTTTGTCCTGTTATTGTACCTGGCAACGGCAAAACGTTTTGATTTTATATAAACCTTAAAAATCATTCGTCATCGCAAACTCATTTTTCCGGTACATCCACTGGCCTCCCGTAAAGTCCGGGAACTCCACCCGCTCATTCCCCTGTTCGACCGAGCTCTCACTGAGTGGTGTGATGGCGCTCCAGGCAGCAGCATCGTATACATCCATCGGGGTGGGCACTCCCCGTTTGACAGACTCAATAAAGCCATGCAGCACGAAGAAATCCATACCCCCATGACCGGCGCCTTCCGCCTCCTTGGTCCATCGCTGCCAGAGGGGATGATCATATTTGTCATACCATTGCTGCGCGGCATCCCATTCCTCGTCCTTACTGACGCCTTCCACATAGATGCCATGGTTCACGTCCATCCACAGGCCATTGGTACCCTGTACCCGGAAGCCCAGGGAATAGGGACGGGGTAAGGAAGTGTCATGCTGCAATAGGATGGTCTCCCCATTGGCGCATTTTATATTGGTCGTGACCACATCCCCGAGGTTGAACCGCACCTTGGCATTCGGATGGTCGGCCCCTCCTTTCTTGACAATATAGTTATGCAGGCCTCTCGACTTGCTGGAAAAAGAACATAACGATAAGAACCGGTTACCCCTGTTGATATCGATCATCATCGCGATGGGGCCAACGCCATGGGTAGGGTAGAGGTCGCCATTGCGGTGAACGGAATGATTGGTGCGCCAGCGGGCCTCTGAAAAGGCCTTCTCGCCGAATTCCGCACCGCTGCCATGACCGGTACCGTCATTAAACTTCACGCCCCTCAGATCGTGCTGGTAGCCTCCCTGTAAATGAATGATCTCTCCAAAAACACCCTGGCGTACCATGTTCAGCACGGCCATCACATCCCGGCGATAACAGACATTCTCCAGCATCATGACATGCGCCTTGTTTTGCTCGGCCGCCTTTACCACATCCCAATGTTCCTGCAGGGTGATGCCCAGCACCACTTCCGTTCCCACATATTTGATGCCCGCTGCCAGGGAATCCAGGATCATCGGCGTATGCCATTCCCAGGGCGTGGCGATGATGACGGCATCCAGGTCCTTCAACTCCAACAACTTCCGGTAGGCATAGTTGTCGCCGGTAAATACTTTCGGCAGAGGTTTGCCGGCCTTTTTCAGGATATCCGTAGCCCTTTGCAGCATTTTGTCATCGACATCACAGATGGCCGCTACTTCCGTATCGGGCCGTCTTAAGGCCAGGGCCAGGTGACTTTGCCCCCTAAGACCCGTACCGATAAAGCCTAATCGTACCTTACGATCCGCAGGGGCGGCGAACAGCCGGTCGGGATTCAGCATGGCTAGTCCTGCCGTAGCCAGTGTAATGTCTTTTACAAATTTTCTCCTGGAAGAATACATGGTTATCTGAGTTTAGCAATGAATTTCACACTATTTTGGGAATATAGACACGTCAAACGTTTGCGTAAGTTTATAAAAAATACTTAATTACCTATATTAGTAAAATAATCATCGATTAGGACATGGCGACCAAAAAAAGGATCTTCCGCAGACTGGCAGCAGGGATTTTAATAACATCGGTAGGATATGGGGTTTATTATTGCTGGGTATCTTTTCCCATTATCAGCGGGTACGGAGCCAAGGTGCTTTGTTCCGCCATCTTTGTATCCGGACGTAAGGAGCAGGAAGTACGCCGGGAGGAACTGGCCTCTTTCCCCCTGACCCTGGCGCATTATACCGTCGATTACAACGACTCATCCGTAACCGGCACCGTTTGGGGGTTGGCGGAAAAAAAGGTGATCTACCGGAAAGGACTGGGTTCTACCCTGGTCAGCGAATGGCCGGAACAGCAGGTGCGCCGCGAACATTTCCCTTTGGCCCAGGCAGGAGGCTCGCGGCGGGATACCATTCCCTGGCCCATGGGCGACCGGCTGGCCGATACGGTGCCTGGCTCCCTGGATACGGCTGCCTTGCGAAATGCCCTTGACGGCATCTTTGTGGAAAAGGATACCGCTCATCCCATCAGGACCCGGGCTGTGGTCATAGTATATAAAGGACAAATAGTAGGCGAGCGGTATGCCCCGGGGTTTTCCAGGGATACCCGGTTGCTGGGGTGGAGCATGGCGAAAAGCATCACCGGCTCCCTGATCGGCATACTGGTAGGAGACGGTAAACTCCGGACAGAAGCGCCCGCACCCGTACCCGAATGGAGCAATCCGGACGATCCCCGTCACTCCATCACCCTGGCCAATCTGTTGCAGCAGTCCAGTGGTTTGGGCTTTGAAGAGAATTACACAAAGTCCAGCGATGCTACCAAAATGCTGTTCCAACGGGCGGATATGGGCGCCTATACAGCCTCTCATCCTTTAAAAGATAAGCCGGGATCCCTGTGGTATTATTCCAGCGGCAACAGCAATATTTTATCACGTATCATCCGGCAGACAGTGGGAGAAGACGCCTACCACGCCTTTCCCTACGAACGGCTGTTCCATCGGACAGGAATGTACAGCGCCCTCCTGGAGCCGGACGCTTCCGGCACCTTTGTCGGCTCTTCGTTTATGTATGCCTCGGCGAGGGATTGGGCACGATTTGGACTTTTATACCTGGGAGACGGTGTGTTCAACGGAGAACGGATACTGCCCGAAGGATGGGTCGCCCGCAGCACGACTCCTGCTCCCACGGCCCTGAAAGGACAATATGGCTACCAACTCTGGCTGAATGCCGGGACGAAAGGAAGGGCAGACGACCGCTTGTACCCCCATGCGCCGGCCGATATGTTCTGTGCGGACGGATATGAAGGACAGAATGTGTTTATCATTCCTTCCCGGCAACTGGTAGTGGTAAGACTGGGTCTGACGCACGGAAAATTTGACGCGGATGGGTTTTTGGAAGCTGTTTTGAAGGCTACACCTTGATCAATCCCACCATCTCATTCAACAGGGATTCTTTTTCCGTCAGCCGCTGCAGCAAAGTGATCTGATTATCCGCCCTTACCAGATTATGCCCCCCATACCGGGCTCCGTAATAGCTGTCATTATTGAGATGGTCTGTTAAAAAGCGGATGGCCTGCATATAGATCATAAATTTCCCCGCATATACTACGTGACGGAGCTCGGCTGCACTAAGCTCCTCCTTCATTTCGCCCAGGTAACCCCGGACAATGGCCTTGAAATAATCTTCCCGGATGGAAATGCGGCTGAAATCTTTCTCCTCCTCACTCACCGGGGAGAGATACGTACGCATCATATCCCCAAGATCACTGATAAAATAGCCGGGCATCACCGTATCCAGGTCTATTACACAAAGCCCCTTGTCATCTTTATCAAACAGTACGTTGCTGATCTTGGTATCATGATGGGTCACCCGGGTCTTAAAATCCGGATGATGCCTGATCTGCCCGAACTCCTCCTCTATATGCCGGAATTCCCGGATAATGGCTATGCTCTCCTTTGCCTCTACCAGGCGATCGGCATTGCCCTGCATCAACGCCGTTTCAAATTGATGATAACGGAGGGAGAGATTATGGAAATCCGGTAAAGTGATATGCAACTGGTCCGCCGGAAAGCCCGCCAGCAGTTTGGTGAATTTCCCGAATTGAGCGGCCGCTTCATAAGCCAGTTGGCTGGCTTCCGCTACATCATAGGTGTGGGAGCCGGCAACAAAAGGACTCAGCCGGAAATATCCCTGCGCCCTGTCATAGACAAAACTCTTCCCATCCAGGGCCGGTAATGGCTGTATAAACAGATACTCCGGGAAATGCTCATTCAGGTATACAGCCAGCGCATCGGTGTTCTCCGCGATGAAGGCAGGCTGCCCGAATATCTCATGGTTGATCTGCTGAAGAATATATTCTTTCCCGGCATAACTTATCTTAAAAGTACGGTTGATAAGGCCAGTTCCAAAAGCTCTGATCCTGCACGCTGACTCTTCCAGGCCATAAGCTGCTAATACGTTAGAGAACATGGTGTTTTCTCGTTCATGTTATAAAATGTCTTCTCCACCGTCAAACTTAGGGAAGAAGCAGGGTATCCGAGCAGACAATCGTTTGCGTTGTTTTCCCGGTTAGTCCTGTACTATTTTAGGTAACCTGGAGTTTTTCAAAGTAAACTTATGGCAATTATTGAACTAAGCGAAGGGCTTTTTTCAAGCGCGGTCTTTTTAGACCTCAAAAATTTTGAAAAAATCTTCCATCTTACGTTTTCCTTAGAATAAAACGTAATGATAACGGCAGGAGATAAAAAAGCATTGAAAGAATTCGGAGAAAACTTGCGAAAACTGCGGAATGAGAAAGGTCTCAGTTTACGCGAAATGTCGTATGCTTGCAGTATCGATAACAGTAAGATTGCCAAGATTGAAAAAGGAAAGATCAATATAACCCTGACGACACTCTTGCAATTGGCCGTCGCCCTCGAAATACACCCTTCCACCTTACTGGACTACGAGCTGGAATAAGCTCTTGTCCAATCTGTTCCACTGTACCAGTCCTTGCATGTTTCCAATCAATGGAATCATTTTCAATTACCATCACCATAACCTCGTTCTGCATGGACCGGAAAGAAAAAGTATTGCAAAAATTCGGCAAACGCCTGACCTTACTAAGAAAAGAAAAAGACCTCACCACCCGTGAACTGGCAGCCAGCGCCGGCCTGGAATACAGACAGGTCCTCCAGATCGAAGCGGGCAAGACCAACCTGCTGTTTACCACGATCATGGCCCTCTGCAAGGGACTGGAGGTTACCCCCGACAAACTGTTTGAAGCCCTCGATTAAGACCGTTCATTCTATGACAACGACCTCGTGATCCAAAATAGACTGGATTGAAAAATGACACCAGCCGCCGGCGGTAGTGGCAACTGCCTGTTCACCGGAGACCAGCAGCCGAAGACGGCTGCCGTTGACCCCTGCCGGCAGTTTTACCTTTACCGTCAACGGCCCGATGGTTATCAACTCGTCCAGCGACTGCCTCCAGGTATTTTCATTGGAAAGATTGACCAGGTGCAGCACCGCCCTGTTGTCCTGCCGGTAGAAATGACAATCCACCAGACCGGCTCCTTCCACCACGACAGGAGGTTCTTCCCGCAGGGCCCATCGTATGATATTTTTCAGGAGATTGCCATGGTCGGGAAGATTGCTGCGGCCATATTGCCGGTCCACATCCGCCGGGAGAAAAACGACGCGGCCAGGCCCGGACCCGCCGGTAATTCCTCGCTTGTCTCCGCCGGCAGCCCCTTGCTGGCCCGCACCGGCAGGACTCCCGCCGGCTGCCCCTTCACGTAGTATCAATCCCGGTATGTCTGTCCGGGGTGTCCTCATCCAGGCCTTCTCCGGCGGATATACAGGAAACTGAGGGATAAAGGTCAGCAGTACCTCCGCTCCGGCATCAAGACGCAGCGGGTCCAGCAACCCTCCGAAGGGAAGGATATCCGTCTCCTCGAATCCCTGCAGGATTGCATGTCGGTTACCCGTAGCCGGGGGCTCTGAGCTATTGTGCGGACCTTCTGTACGCCCTCTCCATTCTGGAGTAAGACGAAAATAAGTATGATAAGCCTCTCCCGCCATTTTTTCAAGGGCCGGCTTAACATAAGGATGCCGGGGAATGGTGAGATGGGCGCCGAACAGATCCGCCAGGGCAAAGTCGGAACGGCTTTCTCCCCATTCATCAAAGAGACTGCTGTCCCCGGTGGCAAAAAGGCTGCCTCCCCGGGCGACAAATCGTTTGACAGCTGCTACCTGCTCGTTATTCATTACCGCCAGATTGGGAAGGATCAGTAACGAGAGTCCGTCTGCATCCCGGTCGATATGATCGGCATGTACCGGTAGATAAGGCAAACGGGCACGGATAAGGGCTCCTGTCATACCCCGCCAGGGCAGCTCGACCAATTCTTCCGCAGCGTCCCGGCCATAGAAATCCATGTTGCGTTGAGACCATACCACCCCGATAGTAGCTACCGGGCGGCGATGGATGAGGAATTCCTCGTTGGCTTTATGCCAGCGGAAGATAGCTTCCGGGTTGTGATACATACGCCGGTCTTCATGATAGGCGCTGACCATATGCCACCAGGGTTGGATACCGCCGGCTATCCCTTCGATCATCCACATACGGGCCTCCGGCTCGGGTTTGCTGGCCACACGGAACCATGGCTTGTGTGCCTGGTACATGGCCATGCTCTCGGGGATAAGCTTATCCCAGCCCAGCAGCCCATGGATAAGCTTGCCCGCTTCTCCATTGTGCTGGAAGCCCCCCGTATCGGTACGGGCCTGGTCATCCAGCATGATGATATCGGCCCGGCGGGCGATCTGGGCAAAGTCGCGGAAACTCCTGCTCTGGGCGCTGATAGAACCGCTGTTCATCCCAGACCAGGTGCAATGAGGACCACCGGCCGCTTTGGTGACACGGTTGTTGAGGTCCCAGAGCTCCAGCCGGCGCTGATAACTCCAAACGATCCATTCCTTATAGACCTTGTCATGCCAGTCTTTTATCCGGGGCAGGTCATAGCCTGTCTGACCGCGGAAGCTTTTTTGACAATACCCGCAATAACAGATGGACTCCCGGCCCAGGCCACTCCAGCTGTTGTCCGTAAACCCTTCGGGATGATAGCCGATGGCGATCTCTTTCAGGATAGCGGGTATATGCTCACTGTAATAGGGACTGTTGATACAGGATAGATAGAGATCGGCTGCCTTATAAGGTTTACCCGCCGCGTCGACGGCAAACCAATCGGGATGCGCCTGGTAGAACTCCTCATGGGCCCTGTTGGAATCCATGCGGGCGAATACGGCAAGACCATCCTCATGGGCGGCCCGGCAGAGATCTCCAAAGAGATCGGCTCCCTGCAGGTATTCCGCTTTCCGGTGGTAGGGAATTTTCGTAGGGTAATAGGCCACAATCCCTCCCGCATTGATGATGACCCCCTGCGTCTCCGTACGCCGCCAATAGCTTCGCCACCAGCCTACGTCATATTGTGCGGGATCTTTTTCCGTAATATTCACCTGTCCCCACCGGGTGATGCGCTGATACCAGGGGATATCAGTGCCCCCCCGCAGCGGGCTGGCCCGGGCAAACCTGCCGGTAGTGGCCCACACCAACGCAGCGGCGGCAGACTGTCTAAGGAAGTGTCGACGGCTGTTATTCATCCTTAAATATACCCCACGGCCGGTATTTTTCACATCATCCGGTAAAAATACCAGGCTATTTTCCTATTGGAGGGACGGAACTCCTGCTGTATATTGGCTATCGGTACTTGATCCTATCCATGAAAAAACTAACACTATGACAACTTTCGTCGGTCTCTTTTTTTCCATCATCTCCATCTTTGGCCTCTTTAAATGCAAATCCAAACGGGCGATTAAAAAGATCCTGCTGGTAGCCTTCTCTATCTTCCTCATCCTCGCACAAATACTTTTCATGAATGAGGTGCTGGAAGTCAGCGGCCAGGAATTCATCGCCATCTCCGGCCTGCTGAGCGGCATCATCTTAATCCTCGTCTTTCAGAAGAATGATCCGGAGAGTGAATACTGACCGGCTATAATCCTTATATTTATTTTTTCTTCGCAGAATAAATATAAGCGGCTATATGTTAAAGAAAATTATTATGTCCTGCAGCTTAGGGGCTGCCACTCTTACCTCATCTGCCCAATTCAAATCCATCTATCATGAGGGATGGATCGACTTTAATAAGAATGGGGTCAAAGATATCTTCGAAGACCCGGCACAGCCCGTCAACCGGCGCATCGCCGATCTCCTTTCCCAGATGACCCTGGAAGAAAAGACCTGCCAGACGGCCACTTTATATGGTTATGGACGCGTGCTGAAAGATTCCCTGCCCACAGCGGAATGGAAAAATGAGATCTGGAAAGACGGCATCGCCAATATAGACGAAGAACTCAACGGCGTAGCCCGGACACCCAAAGCGGCCACCTCCCTGTCTTATCCCTTTAGCAGGCATGCGGAGGCGATCAATACCGTACAGCACTGGTTTGTAGAGCAAACCCGGCTGGGTATCCCGGTAGATTTTACCAATGAAGGCATCCATGGACTCAATCATGACCGGGCTACTTCCCTGCCCGCGCCGATCAGCATCGGCAGCACCTGGGACAAAGACCTGGTCCGCCAGGCCGGCCAGATTGTTGGACGGGAAGCCAAAGCCCTGGGATATACCAATGTATATGCCCCTATTCTTGACCTGGCCCGGGACCCCCGCTGGGGGAGGGTATTGGAGTCTTATGGAGAAGACCCCTTCCTCGTGGCCGAACTGGGCAAACAGATGACCCTCGGCATCCAGGAAGAAGGGGTCGCCTCCACCCTCAAACATTTCGCCGTATACAGTGTACCCAAAGGCGGGCGGGACGGCGCTGCAAGGACCGATCCGCATGTGGCGCCCCGCGAGCTGTACGAAATGTACCTCTACGCTTTCCGCCGGGTAATAGAGGAAGCCCACCCCATGGGTGTCATGAGCAGCTATAATGACTGGGATGGGGTACCCATCACCGGGAGCTACTATTTCCTCACCCAACTGCTGCGGGAGAAATTTGGCTTTGACGGCTACGTGGTCTCCGATAGCGAAGCCGTGGAATACCTGTTCACCAAACACCATGTCGCCGATACCTATAAAGAAGCCGTTCGCCAGGTGATAGAGGCCGGCCTGAACGTGCGGACCAATTTCACGGAGCCTAAGATCTTTATCGAGCCTCTTCGTGAACTGGTAAAAGAAGGCAGCGTCTCCATGAAGACCCTCGATCAGCGGGTCGCCGATGTCCTAAAAGTAAAATTCAGACTGGGCCTCTTCGACCAGCCTTATGTCAAAGACCCTAAAAAGGCGGAGGAAGTGCTGAAGCCGGGCAGAACTCATGATTTTATGCTGCAGATGGCCCGGGAATCCCTGGTCCTGCTAAAGAATGACAACAGCCTCTTACCCCTTGACAAAAATAAATTCAAACATATCCTCGTCACCGGGCCCCTGGCCGCGGAGACCTCCTACGCCATTAGCCGCTATGGCCCCTCCAATCTCTCCGTCGTCTCCGTACTGGAAGGACTTCGGTCCTACCTGGGCGACAAGGCCGCCCTGGACTATGTAAAAGGTTGCGAAATGGTAGACAGCGCCTGGCCGGAAAGCGAGCTCATCCCAACCCCACTGAACAAGACTGAACAGGACGGCATCGCCGAAGCAGTCGCCAAAGCCAGCCAGTCGGATGTCATCATAGCCGTATTGGGGGAAGATGAAAAAAGGGTGGGGGAGAGCATGTCCCGCACCGGCCTGGACCTGCCCGGCAGACAGGAACAGCTGCTGCAGGCCCTGCAGGCTACCGGTAAACCAGTGGTGCTGGTCCTCATCAACGGGCAACCCCTCACCATCAATTGGGCCAACCGCTATATCCCCTCCATCCTGGAAGCCTGGTTCCCCAATTCCTACGGTGGCCAGGCCATCGCAGAGACGCTGTTCGGCGACTATAATCCAGGCGGCAAACTGACCATCACTTTCCCCAAAACCACCGGGCAGATCGAATGGAACTTCCCCTACAAGCCCGGCTCACAGCCCATGGAAGGAAAGGACGGCGTGGGCAAGACCAGCGTCTTCGGCCCCCTCTATCCCTTTGGTTACGGACTGAGCTATACCAGCTTCGCCTATAAAAATCTCGTCGTAACCCCCGAAGAACAACGTCCGCAAGGTGATGTGGCCGTCTCCGTCGAAGTAACCAACACAGGTAACCGAAAAGGAGAAGAAGTGGTGCAGTTATATGTAAAAGATGAGTTCAGCAGCGTCACCGTTTATGAAACGCAGCTCCGGGGATTCGAAAGGGTTTCCCTGGCGCCCGGAGAGACAAAGACGCTGAATTTTACCCTGCACCCGGACGACCTGGCCCTGTTGGATAAAAATATGAACTGGAGGGTAGAGCCTGGAAAATTCCAGGTATGGATCGGCAGCAGCTCAACGGACATCCGCCTGAAAAAGGAGTTTACCATCCGCTGATAAAGATTTTCGTTCCTCCGGTGAGGGCCTGACCATTACCGGTGATCCGCAGCCAATAGATACCGGGGAGTAGTCCTCCGGGTGGCTGGTCGATCCATGCCTCCCTATTCAGCACACGGAAAGCCACTTTCCGGTAACTTCCGCCCATATCATAAAAAATGGCTGTATAATATCCGTCCGTTATTCCCTGTAGCTTTAGCTGCTGCCGGGGAGCGATCATGGTCGGATAGATCTTCCACCCCTTACCGGGTCCATTGCCATGAAGGGTCAGCGTCTGGCTGTATTGGACGGAACCTGATGCATCCGTTATCTTTAGCCGGTAATAATAGATTCCGGCGCCCATTATAAATTTGTCGATATATTCGCCGGGCAGGGAGGCTCCGGCCATACTGACCCGGTCTGACCAGATGTTGGAATAGGCAGTTCCATCGGCTGACTTTTCCAGAGACACCCGCTGATCTTCCGTCACATTTCCCAGCTCCCATTCCAGGTGCCCTCCGTCATCCTGCATACTACTGGTAAAAGAAGTGATGCGCACCGGTAAAACAACATAGGATCCGGTGGCAAATACCGTATTGACGGCTACCAGGTCCAGACCTCCCTGCGCCTCCGAAGTATTGGTAGGATAAACGGAGGTATTACTTAGCGTTAACAGCTGCGCAGAACTGGGTGCGACCGTTCCATCTGCCGCCAGCAACGCATAGCCATAAAGGAATTGCCCTGCGGTTATACCCAGGTCGGCAAACGTATAAAAGACCCCGCCGACCTCCTGGTTGACATTGGAAGATACCCTCAGCCGCAGTTCGGCCTCATCCTTGCGCAAGACATATGCCGAAAGCTGCAAATTCCCGTTGAGGGTGGACGGATGGCCCCAGTTTCCGTTATTATTGGAGCCATTGCCTCCCGCGCAGGTCTTGACGGTACCGAAAGAGGCCGGATCGCCGTTGGCGTCCAAACTCGTTATAGCCACAATTTTAAAGGGATCATGTTGAAAATTATTGCCCCGGTCAAAAATGGCGAATCCTGCCTCCGTCGGAGATGACGTATTGAGCCTGGAAGCAAAGATGATGTCCACCCGCTCGATGTTATTGTTATTGCCATCTCCATTGCCGGCATTGGTAAAAAGATTATCGGTTCCCTGGTTTAACATCCCCGCACCCAACACTGTCTCGACCACATCCAGGTAAGGCGGCTTGAAATTCAGAGCGCCGGAGCCAGGACAGGCTGAGGCCGACGCGGCAGTGGACTCCATGTAAACGATATTCCTGCTACCCGTTGCATTGGAATTATTGACCCTTCTCAGCTTTACAGTGGCCGCAGATGCCGGAGCTATGAAATAAGAGTTGCCGTTGGCATTAAAACTGTTTAGCTTCAACTGGTTGGAAATGCCATTGCTGAAAGTGTAAAGATAAGAGGTCGAGGAGCAGCCACTAAAAGTACCCGGGCTGGCGGGCAACGCCGTATAACTGCTGATCGGACTGGCTGCTGATACATAGGCCGCCGAGAAAGAAGTGACAGGAGATTGCCCGTAAAGAGAGGGTTTATAGCAACAGCCGACCAATAACAGGACCATAGAGGCGGTGAAGTGGACATTGGATTTCACGGGTTTGGGATTGTACCCACAAAGTACTTCCATTCTTCGGGCCTTGGCAACTTCCCTTTGCCGTTTTAAACAAAAGGACCGTCATATCCTAAAGTTTCTGCTTAGTATAAAAAAATAACCTGATAAATTCCGTTTAATAAATATCAAAAATGAGGAAGGCAGACGGAGGTTGGCCAGGTACATTTGGCTATACGTAAACAACCAACCTGCAATGAGATCATTTGCTTTTTCCGTCTTGTGCTCCTTCACAGGCTCTTTACTGTCCTTTTTCCTGGCATCACCCTTTTCAGGCAGCGCGCAGACCCAGCCCAACCCGGACAGCATTCGCGCCCAACGGGCCCGGATGATCCTCCAGGCTTCGGAAGAATACAAACATAAGGTCTTTACCCATGCAGATACCCTGCGGGGCAGCATCACCCCCGAACGGGCCTGGTGGGATGTCCAGCGTTATGATATCACCGTGCAACCCGATTTTGCCACCAAGAGCGCCAGGGGTAAAAACCGCATCACCTATAAAGTGGTCAGCAGCCAGCAGCCAGCCATGCAGCTTGACCTGCAGGCCCCCCTGCATATCGACAGCATCCTGGACGACAACGGTCACTCCCTCCCTTTTACCCGGGAGGGAAATGCCTGGCATGTGCAGACCCCCGCCCAGCAAGCTTCTTCTACCCACACCGTGGAAGTATATTTCTCCGGCACCCCGCATGAGAGTACCCGCCCGCCGTGGAGCGGCGGATGGACCTTCGCCAAAGACTCCCTGGGCCGTCCCTGGATGACGGTGACCTGCCAGGGGTTGGGCGCCTCCATCTGGTATCCCTGCAAAGATCACCAGAGCGACGAGCCGGATAAAGGGGCCTCCCTGACCATGATCGCCCCCGACACCCTGGTGGCCGTCGCCAATGGCCGCCTGCAATTCACGAAAAACAATGGCGACGGCACCACGACTACGAAATGGGCCGTGGTCAACCCCATCAGCAACTACTGTATTATCCCTTACATCGGCAAATACACCCATTTTCATGAAGACTTCAAGGGAGAGAAAGGCCACCTGGACCTCGACTACTGGGTACTGGACTACAACCTGGCAAAGGCCAAAGCCTATATGCCGGAACAGGTACACAATATGCTGCACAGTATGGAGCACTGGTTCGGCCCTTACGCTTTTTATGAAGACGGGTACAAACTGGTGGATGTACAACACACCGGTATGGAACACCAGAGCGCCGTTGCCTATGGCAACAACTACGCCTTTGGCTACCGCGGTCGGGATGGCTCCGGCACCGGGCTGGGGCTGAAATGGGATTTTATCATCATCCATGAAAGTGGTCACGAATGGTTTGGCAATAACATCACCACCAAAGACCTGGCGGATATGTATGTTCATGAAGGATATACCAATTACAGCGAGACCCTCTTCGTGGACTACATGTATGGAAAAGAAGCCGGAGACGCCTACAACGCCGGTACCCGCCGGGGGATCCGCAACGACAGGCCCATCATTCCCCGGTACAATGTGAACGAACAGGGCAGCGGGGACATGTATCCCAAAGGAGGTAACATGCTTCATGCGATCCGTCATAGTATGGATGACGACGAAAAGTTCCGGCAGATCCTGCGGGGCATGAACAAGACCTTCTATCATCAGACGGTGACGACCCAACAGATTGAACGGTATCTCTCCCAACAGGCAGGATATGATTACAGCAAAGTCTTCGATCAATACCTTCGTACCACACAGATCCCGGACCTGGAATATTATTTCAGCGACGACCATAAAAAAGTATCTTATCGCTGGACGAATTGTGTGAAAGGCTTCGACCTTCCCCTGGTCCTGAAAAACGATAAAGATAGAATACGCATTCTTCCTACGGAGCAATGGAAGAGCAGCGATCTGAAAGACGGAGAGGCGGCTTTGTTTGACGAGGCAGCCATCACCAGGATGTATTATATCGGCGTGAAACCCAACGTTGGCAAACAATAAAAATATTTTATACATGCGATTCGTCCATTCTTTCCTGTCAACATTTTGTCTTTGTTTTCTCTTATCATTCTCACTCCGCGCCCAACGTTCGGCCCCCATAAAATGGACCAAAGACGGAAAAGCTTATTATGCCACGGAAGACAATACCCTGGTGAAATATCAGCTACCCGCCTTCCAGCGTATCGTACTGGCGGATGCGGGGCAGCTGACGCCGCAGGGAGCCGGTAAACCCCTGGAAATTCAGGCCTTTTCCTTTACAGAGGATGAAAAAAAATGCCTGATCTATACCAATAGTAAAAAGGTTTGGCGTCTCAATACCAGGGGAGACTATTGGCTCCTGGACCTTACCACCCATAGTCTCCATCAGGTGGGAAAGGAACGGCCCGCCTCTTCCCTGATGTTTGCAAAAATATCTCCGGACGGTACCAAAGTGGCGTATACCAGCGAACACAATCTTTATGTGGAAGACCTGGCCAGCGGGAAAGCCACCGCCCTGACAACAGACGGAACGGCACGCCTGATCAACGGCACCTTCGACTGGGCGTATGAAGAAGAGTTCAGTTGCCGCGATGGCTTTCGCTGGAGTCCCGATAGTAAAAGCATCGCCTACTGGCAAATCGATGCCTCCAAGATCAGGAATTTCCTGCTGCTCGACAATACGGACTCCCTGTATTCCTTTACGATACCCGTAGAGTACCCCAAGGCGGGAGAAGACCCTTCTCCCTGTAAAGTGGGGGTGGTAAGCCTCGCTACCGGTGAGACCCGCTGGATGGATGTGCCCGGCGACAGCCGTCAACATTATATTCCCCGCATGGAATGGGCGGACAACAGCACGGAGTTGGTCCTGGAACAGCTTAACCGCAAACAGAATGACGCCCGGATCTTTATTTGCAATGCGGTTACCGGTGTTGCCAAACCCATTTACGAAGAGACGGAAACAACCTGGATCGATGTTAAACACCGATGGAGTGAAGATCCTACCGGCTGGGAATGGATCAATGGCGGAAAAGAATTCCTCTGGGTCTCCGAGAAAGACGGCTGGCGGCATATTTACCGGATCGGCCGGGACGGCGCCAAAGAGACCCTGCTGACAAAAGGCGACTATGATATGATCAGCCTGAAGGCTGTCGATGAAAAGAATGGATATGTTTATTTTATGGCTTCACCGGACAATGCCTTGCAGCAATATTTATACAGAGTGCCTTTGAAAGAGGGCGGGAAGCTGGAATTGCTGTCGCCGGCTACGGAAAAAGGGACGCATAATTATACTATTTCACCCGGCGGCCTCTACGCGACCCATACCTTCTCGAATTATCAATATGCCAACGTTTCCGAATGGGTGAGCCTTCCCCGCCATCAGAATATAAAGACCAACGATCAACCCGCGCGTAAAAGCCCCCAGCCGAAAGTAGAGCTATTCCAAATAACGACGGAAGACAACATCACCATGGATGGCTGGATGATAAAACCTGCGAATTTCGACAGCACCAAAAAATACCCCATCTTATTCCACGTATATGCCGAGCCGGCAGGCGTCACGGTAAAAGATGCCGCCGGTTATGCAGGCACTCCCCTGTACGCCGGGGACATCGCCGCCGACGGATATATCCAGATCAGCGTGGAAGGCCGTGGTACACCCGTCCCCAAAGGGGCCGCCTGGAGAAAATCCATCTACCGGAAAATAGGCATCCTGAATATTCACGACCAGGCCATGGCCGCCAAAAAGATCATCCAATGGCCTTTTGTGGATCCCAACCGGGTGGCGGTATACGGCTGGAGCGGCGGAGGCTCTACCACCCTGAACCTTTTATTTCAATACCCGGAGATCTATAAGACGGGCATTGCCATTGCGCCGGTGGCCAACCAACTCCTGTATGACAATATTTACCAGGAGCGGTACATGGGACTTCCCCAGGAGAACAGACAGGATTATGTCAATGGCAGCCCCCTCTCTCATGCAAAGGACCTGAAGGGGAATTTGCTGGTGGTACATGGGACGGGCGATGACAATGTACATTACCAGGGGACCGAGATGCTGATCAATGAGCTGGTGAAATATGACAAGACATTCCAGATGATGAGCTATCCCAACCGGACCCATGCGATCCGGGAAGGCGAAGGCACGTCCCTGCATTTGACGCATTTGTTCACATCGTATCTGAAAGAACATTGTCCCGGCGGCGGGCGGTGAAACCTCTTAAAATAGTTATAATATGAAGCGACTACGGATGATAACGAGTATTGCCTTTTTGTCCTTCGGAGCCCTGGTAAAAGGACAGCAGGTAAAGGATTATGCGGTTCAACCCGTCGCATTCACCCGGGTAAAGCTTACCGACAATTTCTGGGAACCGAAAATCCAGGTGAATGCGAAGGTGACAATCCCTTATATCCTGGATAAGTGTAGGAAAACCGGGCGGGTCGATAATTTTTTAAAAGCTTCCCAAACAACAGGCGGGGACGCGGCCTCGGAATTCCCTTTTGACGACACAGATCTTTACAAGGTCATCGAAGGGGCTTCCTATAGCTTGCAGATCCGGCCGGATAAAATGTTGGAGAGCCAATTGGATACGCTCATCGCTATCATTGGCGCCGCACAGGAGCCTGATGGATATTTATATACTTTCCGCACGATGCATTCGGCGCATCCCCATCCCTGGATAGGGACCCGGCGCTGGGAAAACGAAGAGATCCTGAGTCATGAATTATATAATGCAGGCCATTTATACGAATCTGCCGTAGCGCACTACCAGGCTACAGGTAAAAGGTCCCTCCTGAATGTGGCGTTGAAGAATGCCGACCTGCTGATTAAGACTTTTGGTTACGGAAAGGAAACGAAATATCCCGGCCACCAGATTGTCGAAATAGGCCTTGTAAAATTGTACCGGGTAACGGGCGAGAAAAAATACCTCGACCTGGCCAAATTCTTTTTGGATATAAGAGGTCCGAAAGGAGATGCGTATAACCAGGCGGACAAGCGGGTGGCAGACCAGCATGAGGCGGAAGGACACGCGGTAAGAGCGGCCTATATGTATACGGGAATGGCTGATGTGGCTGCACTGACGGGCGATGCAACTTATCTGAAAGCGATTGACGACATCTGGGACGACGTGGTGAATAAAAAATTATATGTCACCGGCGGTATCGGCGCCACAGGGAATGGAGAGGCATTCGGCGAGGCATACGATCTGCCGAATATGTCTGCTTACGCGGAGACCTGCGCCGCCATCGGAAATGTATACTGGAATAGCAGGATGTTCCTCCTTCATGGCGATGCCAGGTATATCGATGTATTGGAGAGGACCCTGTACAACGGTCTTTTATCGGGCATTTCCCTGAGCGGCAACCGTTTTTTTTATCCCAACCCCCTGGCATCGATGGGGCAGCATTTACGCAGCGCCTGGTTTAGCTGCGCTTGTTGTATTACCAATATGACCCGCTTCCTGCCTTCCGTGCCGGGATATGTCTATGCCCAGAACGGCGACAACCTGTATGTGAATCTTTTCATGAGCAATACGGCAGGTATCAAATTGCATTCCGGCGCGGTGACCATCACGCAGCAGACAGATTATCCCTGGGACGGAAAGATCGCACTGACAGTGGACCCGGCCTCTTCCTTCCCCTGGGAACTGCATATCCGGATCCCCGGTTGGTCCAGGGGGCAGGCCGTGCCCGGCGATCTGTATCATTTTGCAGGATACAAGGCCTCCGTCATCCCCATTACCGTCAACGGACAACCTATAGCCTACGATACACAAAAAGGCTATGCCATTATCCGCCGCCACTGGAAAAAAGGAGACAAGGTGGTGATCGATCTTCCCATGCCGGTGGAAAAGGTCATGGCCAACGAGCGGGTGAAAGCGGACCTTGGAAAATTTGCTTTTCAGAAAGGTCCGGTGGTGTACTGCCTGGAGGGCCCGGATTATGCGGACAGTACCGTGCAGAGTATCGTAGTAGATACCAGTGCTGCCATAACCGCTGACTATAAGGATACCCTCCTCAACGGCATCACGATGCTGGCGACAAAAGGATATTCCTCGGCACGCCAGCCGAAGAGCGACCAGGTGATAACCAGGGACGCGCAGGTAAAGGCAATCCCCTATTATGCCTGGAATAACCGCGGAAGCTGTGAAATGGAGGTATGGATCCCCTATGAAGCTTCTGCCGCCAGGCCTAAGCCGGCTCCCACCATTGCCTCTGGCAGTACGGTCAGCGCCTCCCTTCATAATAAAAGGATGCTCAGTGCCCTGAATGATCAATATGATCCGGTAGACTCCAAGGATAACAGCGCCCTGTACCTTCATTGGTGGCCGAAAAAAGATTCCAAAGAGTGGGTCCAGTACGATTTCAACGGAGAATTTACCGTCTCTTCTTCTAAAGTGTATTGGTTCGATGATGGACCCTGGGGAGGCTGCCGGGTGCCCAAATCCTGGAAGCTCTATTATAAGAAGGACGGTCAATGGGTTGAGGTCAACAATACCAGCGCCTACGGAACAGAAAAAGACAAATATAATAAAGTCACTTTCGACCCGGTAAAAACTACCGCCTTACGTTTGGAACTGCAGTTGCCCGCCGATAATTCATCCGGCATTCACGAATGGATCGTTGAATAACCTACTTATGCGTTTCGATAAAATCAGCATCACCCTCCTTATGGCCCTCTGCGCCTGTATGAATAATGGTCTTGCCCAAATACAGGCAGTCATTCAAATAGACCCTGCAAAAGAGAAGGCCAGGATATCACCCACCCTTCATGGAATATTCTTTGAAGAGATCAGCCATGCGGGGGAGGGGGGGCTGTATGCCGAATTGATACAGAACAGGGGATTCGAAGACAGCAGGCTGCCCCAGGCGACTACCCTGCAGAATGGAGACATTGTGCCGGAAAGAACTTCTCATTTCATGCTGAAACCCGGACAGGCCAGCGACTGGAAGATGCCATGGCCGGTAAAAAGCTCCTGGCCTGCATGGACCCTCCGATCGACAGGTAATTCCGCCCTGCAGCTTTCTTTAACGGCAGCCCATCCTTTAAATAATGCTACGCCTCATTCCCTGGAAGTGAGAGTGACGCGAAAAGACAGGGGAAGAACCGATCTGATCAATGAAGGCTTCTGGGGAATTAATACGGTCGCGGGGGAAGAATATGATTGTAGTTTCTACCTAAGAAACCCGGGAACGTATAAAGGCGCCCTTACCGCTTCCCTGCAATCAAAAGATGGAATGGTGTTGGCTTCCCACACATTTATTGCCATCAGGAAAGGAGAATGGACAAAATATACCTGTGTTTTAAAAGCGGGTCGATCTGACCCCCAGGCCCAATTTGTATTTTCCTTCGGAAGGCAAGGCGTTTTATGGTTTGATATCGTTTCGCTTTTTCCCCGGAAAACCTTCAAAGGCAGGCCCAACGGCTTACGGGCCGACCTGGCCCAATACATTGCCGATCTCAAACCCTCTTTTATCCGCTGGCCGGGAGGCTGTTATGTGGAAGGGATCAATATACAAAGCGCACCGGACTGGAAGCGTACGCTGGGACCCATAGAAAAGAGGCCGGGTACTTTCAGCCCCTGGGGTTACTGGTCCAGCGATGGATTCGGCTATCATGAATACCTGCAATATTGCGAGGATATCGGCGCCGCCGCCCTGTACGTATTTAATGTGGGAGTGTCCTGTGAGTTCCGGAGCGGGACTTTTATCCCGGACGACAGCCTCGCCCCCGTCATTCAAAATGCCCTGGATGCGATTGAATATGCCATCGGGCCCGTCAGCTCCGTATGGGGAAAACAACGTGCGGCGAATGGGCATCCCGCTCCTTTCCCCCTGAAATATGTAGAAGTAGGCAATGAGCAGCATGGACCCAGGTATGCGCAGCGATATAACCGGTTCTACGAGGCGATCCGGGAAAAATATCCGGCTATCCGCATCATTGCCAGCATGGGCATCGGGGATGTCAACAGGAATACAATGGATGGCATGCAACAGATAGACCTGGCTGACGAACATGCTTATAAGGGCGCCTACTGGTCCTTCACGCATTACGATCATTTTGATAAATATCCAAGAGGGAACTGGGAACTGTATGTGGGCGAATATGCCACCAATGGAGGAGTAGGAAGAGGGAATATGGCTGCGGCCTTGAGTGATGCGGTCTATATGATGTCCATGGAAAAGAATTCAGACCTGGTTAAAATGAGCAGCTATGCACCCTTACTGGTCAATGTGAACGACGAATCCTGGCCGGTGAACCTGATCAATTTCGACGCGGGACATAGTTTTGCCCGTATCTCCTATTACGCCATCCGGATGTTCAACGAGAACAGGCCGGATGTAAACCTGGAAACTACGGTAAAAGTGCAGCCCCCCGCAGCGCCAACCGATCACTTCTCCGGAGGCATCGGGTTGGGCACCTGGGATACGCAAAGCGAATACAAAGACATCCGGGTGGAGAAGAACGGACAGATAGTTTACCAGGCCGACTTTGCGAACGGAGCGCACGACTGGTTACCCATACGGGGCGACTGGAAAAAAGGAGACAGCTCCATCCGGCAGACGGCCGCGGGAGCACAACGGCTGGCCTTATTGAAAGACAGCGTATTCGATGCCTATACCCTTACGCTGAAAGCCCGTAAGACAGGTGGCTACAATGCCTTTATCATACCTTTTGCCGTAAAGGACAGCAATAATTACCTGCGGGCGCATATCGGGTCTTATGTCAACAGTCATTGCGTCTTCGAGAAAGTATCCGGCGGTTATGAAGTCTCGGACCTGACTGATCAGAAGCGCATGAAGGCCCCTGTCGTAAATGGCCGCTGGTATGATATCCGGCTGGAAGTACAGGACAATAAAGTGGATTGTTATCTGGATGGAGAGCTTTTAATGACGTATAAAGAGCCTGATAAAGTGTTTGCCATATCCGGACGGGATGAAAAGACCGGTGACCTCCTTATAAAAATGGTAAATGCAGCGGGAATGCACTGTAATACCACCCTGCAGATTGCGGGGAATGCCCGCATCGATAAAGAGGCCATGCTCACCACACTGGCGGCCGATGGGGAAAATGCAGAGAACTCTTTCAGTCAGCCTGACGCGATTATTCCTGTTAACTCCTTATTACATAATGCCTCCGGCGAATTCCAACTTACACTGCCTCCCTACTCCGTCAATGTGCTGCGATTGAAGTGTGCACAATAAAAGATCTTCTCGGGTAATTCGCGTAAAAATAAAATAGGTTAAAATTTGGTTATATAATCACAAAATACGTGAACAGGAGGTCGTGTCGTTTTCATAAATTTAATTGTCAAATTGACAAATAATAAAACGGTTGCTTATCTAATCAAACCAAAACTACTATTATGAACTACTGCTTACAACGCCTCACCGGCGTAGTGTGCCTGCTTATGCTTATCTTTTGCCGGGGTCAGGCACAGTCCCCACAGGTTACGGGCGTCATCCGCAACGCAAGCGGTCAGCCATTACAGGGAGTCACCGTACAGGAGAAGGGAGCGGCTTCTAACGGAACGGTAACCAAAGCCGATGGGTCTTTTTCTCTCAGGCTCAAAGGGTCTTCTTCCATTATCGTTATCTCTTATATCGGATTTGAAAGGCAGGAAGTGTCTTTCAAAGGCCAGGCGCTGGACATCCGTCTGAAAGAGAGTGTTAAAACCGAACAGGATGCGGTGGTAATCGGATACCAAAGCATGAAACGACGCGACCTGACTGCAGCCGTCTCCTCTATCAGCGGAAAGGATATACAGGATATACCGGAGGCCAGCTTCGACCAGATGTTACAGGGACGCCTCTCCGGGGTAAGTGTCTTATCCGCTTCCGGTGAACTGGGGTCCAAGGTGAATATAGTGATAAGAGGGGCCACCAATGTGGATTACGGCAATGCCAACGGAGGGAATACAGGCCCACTGTATGTTATCGACGGCGTGATCTATGATGTAAATACCATCACCCCTGCCTATACTTCCTACAACGCCATCACCGGGGCGGCAACGACCACCAATCCTTTAAGCCTGATCAATCCCAATGAGATCGAGTCCATTGACGTTCTGAAGGATGCCTCAGCAGCCGCTATCTACGGCGCCAGGGCAGGTAACGGCGTGATCATCGTGAAGACCAAAAGAGCTAAAAGAGGCAAACCCCAGGTTAGTGCTTCAGCCTATGCCGGTGTCACGACCCACCCCGCTTACAGAAAGGTGTACACCGGCGACGCGGAAAGGGCCCTGAAGCTGGATCTCCTGAATTCCCAGTTGCCTTATAGCTCTCAGCTCGCCAATCTTATTCCGGTTGCCCTTACCGATAGCCTGAACCCCGCCTTTAACAATGATGTGGACTGGCAGGGCCTGATGATCCGCAACAACGCCTGGGTGAACAACCAGGATCTGAGTGTGGCAGGCTACTCGGGCTCTACTACCTACCGGTTGTCCCTCAATCACTATAATGAGGAGGGGGCGCTGAATGGGTTTTCCGTGCAGCGGATGGCCCCGCACCTGGCCCTGAACATCAACCCGATCAGGAACCTCAGCATCAGGGCGGATCTGCTGATCAGCTCTGAAAAAAGACGTCATGGCACGGGCGGCTCTTCCGGAACGCTGTTTTCTTCCTGGAGCTTCCCCAGCTCTTTCACTCAACTCAGCGCAGAGCAGCTGGCTGCCTATAAAGGACAGGCTAACAATTTTGATGACGACGGTATTTTTGCCATGAATGCTTCCCTGGGGCTTACCGACACCATCAGGCATAACCTGCTTTTTAGCAGCACGTACTCAATCAACAATTATTCCGACCGGTGGGACTATTTTTCACCTGCCGCGCTGAACGGCGCTTTGAATACGGCTTATGATATCAATGCTTCCAACCCTTCCTGGACATTCGAGAACTACCTTACTTACCTGAAATCTTTCGGTAGCCATCACCTGGTATTAGTCGGCGGGACCTCAGCCTATGATACGAAGAATTATTTCACGAATGCCTCTGCTGCCGGCATAGCCGTGACGGGCATTACCACCCTGCAGACGGTGCCGCCGGGCACCAATTTATCCGTATCCACATCGAAGTCGGAAAAGACGACGGTGTCCTACTACGGACGCTTGTCTTATGATTATGCCGGTAAATACCTGGCGACGGTATCTTTTAGAAGAGATGCCAGCTCGATCTACAGCTCCTCTTACCGGTGGGGTACCTTCCCTTCCGTTTCAGCCGGCTGGATCGTCTCCGATGAGAATTTCATGGAGCCTGTCAAGGGAGTGATGAACTTCCTCAAGTTCAGGGGCAGCTACGGCATTACGGGCAATGACCCGGGCAGCTATTATGCGAAATACCAGTATTTGTCCCCGGATGGCAGTTATAACGGATCTACTACAGGGGCATTCGGCACCGGAACCAACCCCACTTTATCGGGGACTCCATCCACTTATAATGGAACGACGGTATTGTCACCTTATCCTTACGGAAATTATATTTATAACGCTGGCGTTAATTCCAGCAACAGCGTCCGGTGGGAGAAATTCCCGCAGGTGGATGTGGCTGCGGACATGGAATTTTTCAACAGCCGGATCAATCTTTCGGTAGATCTTTACCGGAAAGATGCCAAGGATAAATACTTCTACAATATACCGGCTCAGGCTACCTCCGGCTACGCGTATTATGCCGGCAATTTCGTGAACATACGGAATCAGGGCCTGGAAATCGGCCTGTCCACGAGGAATATGGGCCCTAAATCGGCTTTTCAATGGAATACGACATTTAACATCTCCTTCAATAAGAACTATGTCACCAAACTGCCGAACGGCAACCGGGATTTCCTCTTCGGAGCGCCCTGGTTCCAGCAATCGCTGACAATAGGACAGCCCCTGTTCAATTATAAGGTGTATAAGATCAACGGGGTCTTTGCTACCAACGCCGATGTGCCGACGGATCCTGTTACAGGTAAGAAGATGACTTTTCAAGGCGCTACGTTGCAAGCCGGTGACGCCAGATATGTGGATCTGAACGGCGACTATAACATCGATTACGATGATAAGGTCATCGCCGGCAATCCCAACGCGAAGGTAACCGGCGGTTTCGGTAATACTTTTTCCTACAAAGGGATTAGCCTCAATATTTTCTGCTCCTTTGTCACCGGGAGGAAAATATTCAACGGTTATCTTTCCGACGCCCTCAACGGCAGCAGGGATCCAGGTACCTGGGGCTCTCTGTCCGGTCCGGCTTCGATTCCCGGTCTGTTAGGACAGTTCTGGACAAACCCCGGCGACAACACCCGTTTCCCCCGGCTGGTGTATGCGACAGGTACAGCGCAGGATCCCTGGAATATCGCCAGCTCCTATTTCGTGGAAGACGGCAGCTTTTTGAAAGTAAAACAGGCCACCCTTTCTTATAACCTTCCGGAGAAATGGGCGGGCAGCCTGCACCTTCGGTTCATCAATGTCTATGGAATGGCGGAGAATTTGTTCATGTTCAAAAAGAGCAAAATGATACCGGATCCGGAACTGGTGGACCCCACCACCGGATCGGCGAATGTCGTATATCCCTCCGCCCTGAAATTTACCCTGGGATTTCGTGCTGAATTCTAACGCGCTTCCTTAACAACAACATCAACTACATGAAAAAGTTATATATCATACTGGGACTGGCGGCCTTGATGGCGATGGGCTCCTCCTGTAAAAAATTCCTGGACCAGCAGCCTTCCAGCGAGGCCAGTGACCAGACTACCTGGAAATCTGACGGGGATGCCAACGTATCGGTAGCCGCCTGTTATTCCCTGATCCGCTCGGCGCTGAATGCCACCATCACCCACTACGCTTATGGCGACCTGCCCACCGATGAGTTCAGCGATGTAGTAGCAGGAGACCCCGCTTTCCGGGATGTCATGATCACCAATTGGGGTATCGGCATTCCCTCTGCCAATACCTATGACCCAAGACTCAAGCTGCGGCTGTACACGAATTTTTACACGGCCATCGCCCAGAGCAACCGGTGCCTGTATTTTATCGGGAGTATGCCTTTATCGGCCTTTACGGGCAGTGATACCGCCACCCAGTCGGCCCGCAAAAATCATTACCTCGGAGAAGCCTATTTCACCCGGGCCTTCAATTATTTTTATATGTCAAGGGTCTGGGGGGATGTGCCCCTGGTGACCAGCTATATGGCCGATGTCTCCGGCGCTCCGCAACTGGCAAGAACCCCACAGGCTACCGTGCTGGCACAGACGATAGCCGATCTGGGCATGGCTGCCAGATACCTCGACTGGAAAGATGAATCTTCCACCGATAGGGTGGTGCGTGCCGACAAAGGGGCCGTATATGCCTTATTGGCCCATATCTATGCCTGGAAAGGAGATTATGACAACTGCAAAATGGCCTGTGATTCGGTGATCAACGCCCAAAGCGGCGGGTCTCCCAGTTACAGCCTGGTGAATGGGATGAATTACCTTTCCATCTACCAGGGGCAGTCCGACGAAGGTATTTTCGAGATTTCCCAGAATAGTGTATCTGAAAGCAGCATCATCGGTACCAGTATTTCCGGGGTTACCCTGACCCAGCCGTATATAACGGGTGTCACGATTCCTTCATGGCAGTTGAATACGTCCACTATAGGTGCCTTGTATTACGATGCCTCGGATCTCCGCTACCAGCAAGCATTCATCAACGCCCCTTCCGGAGGAGAGGAATGCATTAAGTACTCGAATATCCGGAATGTCAACAACAATGCCGCTTACCAGGTATCGCTGAATAATATTATCGTGTTCCGGCTGGCCGACATTGAATTGCTGAAAGCAGAGGCATTGGCTGCTAAATCTTCCCCGGATTATGCAGGGTCCTTGGCGATCGTAAATTCGATCCGGACCCGGGCAGGACTTACCACCCCGCTGGCAGGTATTACCGGACCGGCCCTGCTGGACACGGTGACAGCCGAAAGGGGCAGGGAGTTGTTCCTGGAAGGGCATCGTTTCTATGACCTGGTAAGACAGACCAGGAATACGGGGACCATTAAATTTCCCAATATCAACGCAGCGGAACTCAAGGCGGGGAAAAATTACTGGCCGGTGGATCCCACGTTGTTCTTCATCAATTCCAATCTCACCCAGACTCCTTTCTGGATAGGGAAGGTGTTTTAATAATCCTTAAATGACATATCATGAAAAAAATCAGCAAATATATATTTCCGGCGGCGATGGGGTTGATCCTGCTCACCGGTCTCTTCTCCTGTAAGAAAGAGTCCTATCTGACAGATGGAGGGACTGCCAGTGTCAACAGCTCCTTATCCACCTATGACTATCTGAAGGGCAATAAATATCACTATTTTGATACGGTGATCCTGCTGATAGATCATTTTAACCTGAAGGACTCCGTGAATAAGGCCGGCACTTTTTTTGCCTTTACGGATTTCTCCGTGAACAGCATGATGAAGGTCCTGGGAGTTACCAAACTGGACGACCTCTACGGCGTCATAAGTTCCCAATTGCTGACCCAGTATATGTTCACGGATACCTCGCTTACGCTGGCCAAGGCCACCACGACGCCGGTGCAAGTGGCTAACTGGGCCGGGAATACCGCCCTTTCCGCCATCGATAAGATACAATTGTCTTACCAGGAATATCTCACCAACTCCGCCCCGATCTTCACTTATTACACCTTGCAATATGTCCAGATCAATGGAGTATTGGATAATTCTCCGGGCGCCCCCGGCAACGATCCGGTAGATACCTATATATCCTGCCAGACAACAGGTATCCATACGGCTACCGGAACGACCTTACATGTCCTGGCGAATAGTGCACAATTAAACATACTTTAAAAAAAAGATCAAATGAGTAAGCATAAATATATAAATAGGATCATGCTGGCCTGCGCCTTCCTATTGGGCGGTTGGGGCTGTCAGAAAGTACAGACCGGCTATTTAAGCTCCGACTTATACTACCTTCAAAACCCGCTGACGGCTCCCCAGGGATCCATCACCGTCTCATCGGTACTGCAGGTGAATGGCTCCACGGCGCCAATGAATGTCCTGTTGACCAAAGTGTTGGATTCCAGCGGCAACAGCGTGGACAGTATGATGGCGAAGAAAGACAGTTTCCCGGGTTTTGCGGATGCGGTCAGTTATGTGGATTCCACCCTGGACCTGTTGAATAAAAAAATTGTCTATACCACGGCGGCACCACTCTCCGTCAACCCGATAGGGGGGCGCATACAGCTGACCCCGGCCACTAAGTACATACCCCAGGGTACTTACACCATCGACATTAAAGCTTCCAATGTACGGGGCTCCGTATCCATCCCGAATGCCTGCAAGATCATCATTACCTCTGCAGGCTCTCCCGATACCGTATTTGCCGGGGCATACGCAGGCACCCTGGATAAAACGACAGGCGCTTATCTGGCAGCTCTTGCCAATCCTTCCGTAAATGTGCAGTTTTACCCTTCCGCCGTTAATAAAATTGTTTTTAAATGGGTGGATATGAACGGGAAAGTATATGACGCCAAAACTGGTGGCGTCGGCGTACGGAGCGGCAGATGGAATTTCCGGAATTTCGACCCGTATTATCCGCAGGTATTGACGGACACTTCTGTCGAATATCAATATCCTACCGTGCCGAATGAATTCCCCGTATACCCTAATACAGGAGCCGACGGCACGATTCCACGGGGAAATTTCGGATGTTTTTTCAAATTACCCGGGGCTAACAGCACAGGGGGACCGATCTTTACATTCACCGATATTGCCTTTTTCACGCAGGGACTGTATGTCGTGACGATCACTCAGCCGGATGTGAGCTGGAACTAGGAAGCCACATTCTGAAAGTAGCTCTCTACATAATCACTGGGCGACTTCTGCGTGACACTCTTGAAAACGCGGTTGAAATTGGTAATGCTGTTAAACCCGCAGTTGTAGGCTACCGTGGCAATGCTGTCATAATTTCCGTCCGTCAGCTTTTTGCAGGCCTCGTTGATACGCACTTCATTCAGGAAAGAGACAAAAGTGTGCAGCGTGTGTTTCTTAAAATAACGACAGAAAGCCTGTGGGGTCATATGCGCCTGTTTGGCGGCATCTTCCAGCGTGATGGGCTTGTCGTATTGCTGCATAATAAAATTGTAGATAGAGCCGATGCGGATGCCTTCATGTTCGCTGTAAGCCGCCGGCTGTGAGCAGGAGGACAGGGGCATCAGTTCCTGGAACGAGCTTAGCTGTTTCAGCAGCTCGATGAAGTGGATCAGCTGATCGACGCCCGAACTGTTCTGGATGCGGAGCATTTTATTAGAGATCTCCGTAACATGCTGCATGGGCACCTTAAAACCCGTCTGCTGGTTTTGAAGAAAGTTCTTTACATTTTTGATCTCCGGCAAGTCAAAAAAAGAATCCAGCTGCCCTTTAATATTGAAGAAGATATTCAGGGTCTGTACCTTCTTCCGGCTCTTTAAGGAGAAGTAGGAAGGGTCACTCTTGAAAACGTGCGGCAGGTTAGCCCCCAGCCAGTAGATCTCGTTCGAGCGGAAAGCATGCATATTGTTCTCCGCTACCAGGGTACCTTCTCCCGATTGGATCCAGGTAAGCTGTACCTCCTGGTGACGATGAAGATGAGGATAGAAATGAGGCAGCACATCTTTCTGTACAATGACAGTTTTGTCGTGCGGCACCGGTAGAGTGAATTGCAATACTTTCATGCAGGGATGTTTTGCAATGATGGTTAAAATATTAGTGTTGACCCGATGTGAATATACGAATTTTGCAAATATTAGCTAGGTAAAGTCAATATGGAGGTAAAAATGGTTAAAATATGGCTATATAAGGTCAAATCCCGGGCAGCGAATGGTATCTTTGCGGGCTAATTTTATCGCTACTTATGGAGAATGTAATCGTTATCGGCGGAGGTATCATAGGATTGAGTTCTGCTTATTACCTGCAAGAGGCAGGTTACCGGGTCACCGTACTGGACAAAGCGGATTTTCTGGACAACTGCTCTTATGGGAATTGCGGCTACGTCTGCCCCAGCCATTTTATCCCTCTGGCCACCCCCGGCATCGTCAGCCAGGGATTGAAATGGATGTTGAATTCAAAGAGCCCTTTTTATGTACAGCCCCGGCTGAGCCGCTCGCTGATCGACTGGGGCCTGAAATTTATGAAGAGCGCCACGAAGGAGCATGTTGAGCGGTCAGCCGTACCCCTGAGGGACATCGCTCTCTTTAGCCAGCACGAATATGAAGAGAATTGGCTGAAACAGCCGGAGTTTGACTGTGCTTATGAACACAAGGGATTACTGGAAATATTTCAGACAGCGGCTGCCGCAGAACACGCCCACCATACGGTGGAGAAAGCGCACGAACTGGGTCTGGATGCCGAGCTGTTGAATTATGAGCAGATGCAGGCAAAAGAGCCGCATACGAAGATCAATGGCCTGGGCGCCATATTTTTTAAGTGTGATGCGCATCTCTATCCCAACAGGTTGATGAAGGCCCTGATCGGGATCCTGCAACGGAAGGGGGTACAGCTGCTGCCCAATGAAGAAGTCCTGCGTTTCGAGTCGAACGGCAGCTCCATCCAACGGGTGGTTACGGCCAAAAATGCCTATACGGCGGGTGCGGTAGTGCTGGCCGCGGGCTCTTGGAGCAGGGAAATGGCCGCTCTTGTGGGCGCCCGTCTGCCCCTGGTGCCAGGGAGAGGTTATTCCGTGACCCTGGAGGATTCGCCCTGGCGTGTTAACTACCCGGCTATCCTGGTAGAGGGACGGGCGGCTATCACCCCGATGGACGGCAACAAGATCCGTTTCGGCGGAACGATGGAGATCACTTCCACCACGGCTCCTCCCCGTTATAGCCGCGTGCAGGGGATCCTCGACGCCGTGAAAAGATTCTTCCCCGAATTCGATGTTCCGATGCCGGCGCCGGAAAAAATATGGTATGGCTATCGCCCCTGTTCGGCGGACGGGCTACCTTATATCGGCAGGATAAGGAAATACAATAATGTAGTGGTGGCTACCGGCCATTCCATGCTGGGATTAAGCCTGGGCGCCGGTACCGGCAAGCTGGTCTGTGAGCTGATAAATGAGGACGCCCCCGGCATCGATCTGTCGCCTTTTGCTGTAGAGAGATTCGGCTGATCTATTATATAAGCTACTAACTTCCTGTTTTCATGAAAAAACTACTGTTATCAGTGGGCTGGCTGGTCCTTGCCGCTACTTATGGTCAGGCTCAGCATCCGGGGGCCCTCCTCTTGCCCACTGCAAAATTCTCGACAGGCGATAATGCCGGTTGGAAGTCCCCCGCGTTTGACGATCATCAATGGAAAGACATCCGCACCGGTACGGTATGGCAGGCTCAGGGATATTCAGATTATCATGGCTATGCCTGGTATCGCATACACGTGGTGATCCCCTCCTCTTTGCGTGCCAATGGTCACTGGAAAGACAGCCTGCGTATTTTCCTGGCGCATGTAAATGACGTGGATGAGACATGGCTCAACGGGACCCGGATTGGGAAGATCGGTTCTTTTCCGGAGGATGCCGCCGGCTATATCAGCAAGTGGCCTGCCGTCCGGGAATATCATATTTCGATAAAGGACCCGGCCATCAAATGGGATGAGGACAACGTCATCGCCGTTAGGGACTATGACGGAGGAGGCACGGGCGGGATCTTCATGGGGCATCCATACCTGGACATGCTGGAAAGGACAGATGGTATTACCCTGAACAGTTCCGCAGAAAATAATAAATACCGGCCTGATCAAAAGACCCAGGCTCCCATCGTTCTGTCCAACTCCTTCAATACGTTGGTGAAAGGTGCTTTGAACTACCGGGTATATGATGCCGCTGCCGGAAAAGAGCTTAGCCGGGAACAATTGCCCGTGGAGTTAAAACCTTTCGATAAAAAGACGTGGATGGTTACCGTCCCTTCCAGACAGGGCATCCGGTACAGCTATACCTTTACGGAGGCGGCAACGGGACTGACTATTTCCGGCCAGGAGATAGTCCCTTACCTGCTGACGCCATCCCCTGCTGCCAATCCCCGCATCAATAGCGCAAAAATAACCGGCGTCCGGCCCGGCACCCCGTTCTTATTCAAGATCGCCGCCACCGGCAAAAAACCGTTGACGTACCATATAACCAACCTTCCCGCCGGGTTAACGCTGGATAAGACCACCGGTGTCATTAAAGGCGTCCTCAACGAAAAAGGCGAATACAAACTACAGGTCTCCGTTATGAATGCAGTCGGCAAGGCGGAACAACTACTGGTAGTAAAAGCAGGCGAAACCCTGGCGCTGACCCCGCCAATGGGGTGGAATAGCTGGAATTGCTGGGGCCTCAGCGTCAGCGATGAGAAAGTACGCTCCTCCGCCCAGGCATTGATAGACAAAGGCCTGATAGATCATGGATGGACCTATATCAATATCGATGATGGCTGGCAGGCGGCTCAACGGGCTCTTGACAGCTCTGTCGTACCCAATGAGAAATTCCCTGGTATGCAGGCCCTGGGAGACTGGCTGCACGCGAAAGGCCTGAAATTCGGGATCTATTCCTCGCCCGGCCCCCGGACCTGCGGCGGATACCTGGGCTCCTGGCTGAATGAAGAAAAAGACGCGGATAGTTATGTCTCCTGGGGGGTCGACTACCTGAAATATGATTGGTGCAGTTACGACGGCATCGTAAAAGATGATACCAGCCTGGCGGCGTATATCAAACCTTATAGCCTTATGCAAAAGGCGCTCCTTGCCCGGAAACGAAGTATCGTCTACAGCCTTTGCCAGTATGGAATGAAAGATGTTTGGAAATGGGGCGCTTCCGTGGACGGACAAAGCTGGCGGACAACGGAAGACATAGAAGACACCTGGGAAAGCTTTAGCAGGATCGGCTTTCGTCAGAATGAGTTATACCCCTACGCAAAACCCGGCAACTGGAATGACCCGGACATGATGATCGTAGGACAGGTGGGATGGGGCGAGAACTTACACCCCTCCCGGCTGACCCCGGATGAACAATACACCCATGTGAGCTTGTGGTCCCTCCTGGCCGCACCGCTATTGATCGGCTGTGATATCAGCAGACTGGACCCCTTCACCCTGAACTTGCTTACGAATGACGAAGTGCTGGCTATCGATCAGGACCCCCTCGGGGTGCAAGCCCGGCAATGGATCCGGAATGATGGTTACCAGGTATGGATAAAAGAGCTGGAAGACGGCACAAAGGCCGTAGGGATCTTTAACATGGATACCACGTATCAGCACATTTCCGTGAGTTTTAAAGAGCTTAACCTTCCGGATAAGGTCAGGGCCCGGGACCTGTGGTCACAAAAGGACCTGGGTTTTTTCAATACCCGCTACACGGCGCTGATTCCGCCTCACGGGGTAAAACTTTTAAAAATAAAATGATTCAACCATGAAGAATAAATGTTATCCCCTGCCTCTGCTTTTTCTATTGTTGGGCCTCGCCCTGGCCGGTAGGCTGGAGGCACAGCAGGTGCTTCCTCCCTATCAGCCCACGAAGGTGGAGATTATGCAACGTTACCGGAAAGCCAAAGTGCTGGACAGCCTGGCCCCCCGATCTATTTACAAGGCCGCGGTAAAGCCACACTGGCGGCAGGATGGCAGCGCCTTCTGGTATAAAAATTTCCTGAAGGACAGTGTGCCGGAATATATCTATGTGGACGTCGTAAAAGGCACCCGAAGAAAAATGCCCCTGGACAGTCTGCCCGGGGACACCGTCCGCAACCAGGGCTTGGGACGCAACTGGTCACGCTGGGCCTCCTTTTCAACCGACTCCCTTTCTCCGGACCGGCAATTCGTGGCTTATATAAAAGACGGCAATGTCCTCGTTCGGCCGGCTGGCAGCGCCGCCAATGGGTCCGCTGGCGCACCCATTGCCTTCACCAGCGATGGAGATACTTCCCACCCGTATGGCAACCTGGCCTGGTCCCCCGACAGCAAATACGTGGTAGGCTATCATATCCATCCGGTAAAAGACTCTGCCGTCTACTACGTACTGTCTTCCGTGGGGGGAACCACCCGCGGGCAATTACACCAGCACCCTTATAAACAGCCGGGAGACCC
>DATJJD010000041.1:0-19313 GCA_035492545.1 Puia sp. | reverse complement strand
GGGATTTACCGTATCCGGGAGTCCGGTCCCCTCTTCGCCTGCCTGGAGAATAATATCAAGAACGAGCTCACCAGCTACGGGGAATACAATCTCACCGACGCCATTGAATGTATGATCCGCAACGGCGTAAAATTTCAGTCTTTCCGGGTACAGAACTGGTTTGATTGCGGGAAAAAAGAGACCCTGCTGGAGTCCAATGCCAAATTGCTCAAAAAATTCGGCGGCACCATCGCCGCGGACCACCAGTTTGAAAACACCATCATCATTCAGCCGGTGAGCATTGCCCCCGGCTGCGACATCCGCAACTCCATTGTGGGCCCCAATGTGGCTATCGGGGAGAAGACCCGCGTCAATTACTCCATCATCAAAGACTCCATCATCGGCTCATTCGCCGATCTTTACGACATCGTCCTCACCCACTCCCTGATCGGCAGCGACACCGAGGTAAAAGGGGAGTCCCGAAGCCTCAACATCGGGGATAATACGGAGATCGACCTGGGGGAAAGTTGAGGGGACTGGGTGATTCTCTCCAGAATTTGCAGAAATGCCAAAAATCAGGTAAATTGGGGATGAGTCGTCTAACGTAGTAACAGTTGCCCTGTGGATGTTTCGAACCAATACCAGGTTATTCCCGTTACGCTAACTTTATAAAACTGTTTTATGGGAAATCTATCAAAATTGCTGTTCTTCCTGCTGGTCTTTCCGCTGGCATTATGGGCAAGGGCCGATAGCGGAAAAATAGAGGGCATCCTGCATGGATATGTAACGGACGCGGTCACCAAGAAACCTTTGCCGGGGGTGACGGTATCTGCTATGGTGCCGGGGACCAACAATTCAAAAGAAGTAATGACGGACGCGGACGGCTATTTCCGTTTTGCCCAATTGCCTGCTTCGCAGGTGACGGTGCATTTCGATAAAAAAGGATATCAGTCCTACAAGCGCCCCAATGTCACGGTGAAAGAGAGGACTTCCGTCAAGCTGAATGTAGAATTCCTGCCGGAAGACCTGGGAACCGATTCGGAAAATGCGGAGTACCCTATTCTGCGGCTGTTGCAGGCAAGCTGAGAAGCTGGCCGGCGGCCCTGGCCCAAAAACGCTGGAAGCGTTTTGTCCATAACCGAGCAAAGCGAAGGTTACGGACGAGGAAAAGCGAGGAACGAAGCTTTGACGAAGTTCTACAGACATTAGCCATTTGCCGGAGATGCGCTAAATTTTTACAGCGAATCTACGGCACATCCAATACAAGAGAAAGATGGGATTAGTTAGTTATATAATAACTAAACGGGACTGAGAACAGTCCCGTTTTTTTCTACTACACATGAGGCTTAAAATCTATGTTGAAATTCAGCCTGCCGTTTTTGAAAGATCCTCCTCAGGACCTTAAGATTATGCCCCTCCCGGGCCACCGGGCTATCAGCCCTTCTGTCCTTCCCCACCGGACCTCACCCCTTTTGGCGACTTTTCCCATAGAAAGGCTGCCGGCCTTTAAGGATAAGACGTTGCCAATGGAAGAAAAGTTAACAGGAATCGGTAAATAAATTTTTGGGGGTTACCTGGTGCCTTGGTCATCCCGTTTTGTCGCCGGGAATTACACATCAACGTTTATTACGACAATCTTCGTATAAAAGTACGCGAGGTTTTTTAAAATGCATAACCGCGGTCCATCTTTTATTACCATTCATCATTTCGCCGGCCCTCTCATTCCCGCCAAAAACGCCATGATGCGCCATCAGGGCGATTCGGGCGGCCGGCGGGCTGGTCCTATAGTGATCAGGCTTGCCTGGGTTGCGGCCTACCTGCCTGCAAAATGGGCTTCCATCTTCTGTTCTCCTTTGGCCAGCATCTCCTGCATCAGTTCCGGATCGAAGCTGAGTCCATCCGGTCCACCGCCCAGAGGAAGGTCGGGGCGTATGATATGTAGTCTTACCGGCTTTTTATTATAATAGGGGTTATCCGGCATACCGGTGTCAAACCAGTCCGCGATGGCGGACTCCGGAATGCCTTTATCCTTCATCTTCGTTTTTACGGAATCGATATACCGAAGGCCTTCATTATACAGGTTGGGGAGGATGCGGTTGTTATCCGCCGTGTCGGCGATAAAGATATCGAGGGTCTCCTGCAGGATGGAAAAAAGATCCTTGTATTCTTTGTCTTCCGGCAGTAAGGTGGTGGGGGAGGACAGCAGGGTATAGATATCCGTTGCTCCGCTGGCGATGGCGATCTCTATACCGGCGTATTCCCGGTCCCCGGCGTCTATATACTGCCGTACGGGCTCTTCCGACGGCTGGATGGTGATGGGGGGGAGCAGAAGGGGCTGGCAGGAAGAGGCCAGTAATGTACGGAGGAACTGATCATAATTTTCCGGCCGGCGGTGCGCATAACGGCTAGTAACGGCCGGGTTAAACTTGTTGGTAAAGACCGTCAGCGCGTGGGTCTGCAAACAGACCGTATTGAAATAAAGCTCTTTATCGGAGTTGATGATCTGGTCGTAGATCCCATGGGTATAGTATTGGTCCAGCAGGCCCCAGAATGGGCTGGCATCCAGGATCGAGGCTTCTTTTATCCGTTCAGACAGGGTAAATTTGCGGATGATGTCCCTGTTGTGTTTGGTCGTAAAGATCTCCACCAGGGGATCTATCTTGCCCAGTGCAACAAATGGGATGATGAGCGACCCTGTGCCGGTGCCCACCAAAATATCGAATTGCATCCCGGGTCTCTTCTCGAACATTTTCTTAAGGGCCCCTACGGCAAACGCTCCTCTGGAAATACCTCCGTTAATGACCAGTGCGTGCTTACTCATATGACTCAAGTTTAATACAATGCCATGGGGCTGCCGCCCCTGCTTGATTGATTCTTTGCATGTACCTAAGGGTGGGGCAATGTAGGGACAAAATCCGGGGTGAAAAATACTATTTTAGTAGTATGTATGGTCCTAAGTATGCCATGTCCTAAGGGTCTTCCCTTATGACTTGAATGCCCACTTCCACATGGTCTTCCAGGTGGCTTTTTTGCCATAGAGCAAGATGCCTGTGCGGTAGATCTTACCTGCAAGCCAGACCGTAGACAGGAATCCCAATACCAGCAGCAGCATGGAAAGGCCCAACTGCCACCAGGCTACCGTACCCGGTACGCCGAAAGGGATCCTTGCCATCATCACGATGGGAGAGCTGAAGGGAATGATGCTGGCCCAGGTTGCCAGGGATCCGCCGGGATCCTGCACGGCAATGGACATGACGATAAAAGAGAAGATGACGGGCATGGTAATGGGCAGCATGAGCGACTGGGCTTCCTGCGGATCTTCGTTTACGGCGCTGCCTACGGCGGCGAAGAGGGAGGAATAGAAAAGATAGCCGCCTATGAAATAGAAGAGGAAACAGAAGAGGATCAGCCCCCAGTTGGCTGTATCGAGGGCGCTTTTTACCTTAAAGATCTGTTGGGCGGCCTCACCGGCCTTGGCGGCCGAGGCATTACCCATGGCGCTGGCCTGTTGTATCTGCTGGACTTCATTCCAGGTATCACGGGGGATAAGTCCCTGTGCAACAACAGCCAAACCGACTATCAGGAAAATCCAGAGCAGGAATTGGGTCAACCCCACGGCGCCGATGCCGGTGATCTTTCCCATCATGAGCTGGAAGGGACGGACCGAGCTGACGATGACCTCGGCGATGCGGTTGGTCTTTTCTTCCATGACACCCCGCATCACGGCCGCTCCGTAGATGAAGGTAAGGATATAGATCAGCAGGCCGCTGGCATACCCGATGCCGTAGGCCAGACCCTGGCTGGATGCCCTGGCCGTTTTGCCATTGTCTTCAAAACTCTGTAATGAGGCAATGTCCGAGCTGGTACGGATGGAGTCCAGTTTGGCCCGGCTGATACTCGTCTTTTCAAAGATCAGGTGATCGGTGATGGCGTGATCGATGCGGCTTTCCAGGTCGCTGACACCGGCAAGGCCCAGCTGCTTTTTATATTTCAGGCGAACCACTGTCCGTTGATCTTCTTTTAAAAGAGGAATGATGAGCACCGCGGTACAACCATTCTGCCCATAATTCAGGGTGTCCAGGCCTGCGGAAAAATCAAAGCTGATGGAGGAGTCGCTTTTAAGATATTCCTTAAAATAACCATTGGCATCGATCACCGCGATGCGGTGGCGGGTCTTTCCCTGCAGGGACAAGAGTATAGAGCCTGCGATGAACAGAACGATCATAAGGGGCAGCAGAAACGTGGAAAGAAGGAACGTCTTATTCCGTACCCGGGTCAGGTATTCCCTTTTAGTGATCAGCCAGATTTTGTTCATAATATTTTTTTTGAAAGGAGATGAATGGTTGTTTATCCTTCCACCGGCTGGAACTGCCGGGCCAGGGGAGTGCCTTCCACCAGCTTAATGAAGATATCGTTGAGCGAAGGCAGGATCTCGGAGAACCCCGTGATGCACCGGCCCTGACGGATGAAGTATTCCAGTACGTCATTGGAACGATAGCCTTCGCGGATTTTCACGATCAGCTGTCCTGCCCTTGTTCCCATTACATCAAAGGCGGCCCCGGCTGCTGTCAGCTCTTCGGGTGAACCGGCCATTCCTTCCAGGCCCACGCTGAAAAGGTTTTCCTTGAACTGTTGTTTTACCGAGGTGACACTACCGTCGAGGATCTTCCGGCCTTTATTCATGAGGATGATATGATCACAGATCTCTTCTACCTGTTCCATACGGTGGGTGCTGAAAATGATGGTGCTGCCGTTACGGGCCAGTTGATAGATCTCATCTTTTATAAGGTTGGAATTGACGGGGTCCAGTCCGCTGAAAGGTTCATCCAGGATGATGAGCCTGGGGGCGTGGAGGACTGTGATGACGAACTGTAATTTTTGCCCCATGCCTTTGCTCAGGTCTTCCACTTTTTTATTCCACCAGCTTTGCATTTCGAATTTGACGAACCACTCCTTTACCTTCCTTGTAGCTTCCTGCCTGCTCAAGCCTTTTAGTTGCGCCAGGTATACGGCCTGCTCGCCAATCTTCATTTTTTTATACAGGCCACGTTCTTCCGGCATATACCCGATATGAAGGATGTCGTTCTCCGGATGGAAGGGCCTTCCTTCGAAGAGGATCTCTCCTTCATCGGGATAGAAGATGCCGGTGATCATACGGATCAGGGAAGTTTTCCCGGCGCCATTCGGTCCCAGCAGGCCGAAGATGGACCCTTTTCCCAACGTGAAACTGACGGCGTCCACAGCTTTTTGCGTAGAGAAGCTTTTTTTCAGATCCCTGACAGTTAGGATGTCCATGAAAGAAGGTTTAGATCGTAAAGATAATAGGTCGTCGGTTCCTCCGATTTGTTACTCCCCTGAAACTACCATTTTTTTCCGGATTTAGTGTTGCCCTTAAAAACCGGCTATCCTGGCGGCGACTCTTTCCCCATCCATGGCGGCGCTGACGATGCCTCCCGCATAGCCTGCACCCTCGCCGCAGGGAAATAAGTTCTTTATTTGCGGATGCTGCAGGGTGTCTGCGTCCCGGGGGATGCGTACGGGGGAGGAGGTCCTGGATTCGGTGGCGACGATGACCGCCTCGTTGGTATAATAACCTTTCATTTTCTTTCCAAAGGTTGGAAAGGCTTGCCGGAGGCTATTATATATAAAGGAAGGCAGCACGTCCTGCATGGAAGCGGCATGAAGGCCGGGGAGATAAGAACAGGGAGGAAGGTTGGCGGATACTTTTCCTGCCACGAAGTCGGTCATGCGTTGGGCGGGGGCTACAAATTTGCCACCGCCCTGGCGGAAAGCAGATTGTTCCACGCTGCGCTGAAAGTACAAGCCTGCCAGTGGCCCATGCTGGTGGAAGGGCGCCATTTCTTTTTCTTCCACGCTGACGACGATACCGGAGTTGGCGAAGGGGTTATTCCGTTTGGAAGGCGACCAGCCGTTGACCACCAGTTCGTCTGCGGCGGTGGAGGCGGGGGCTATAATACCTCCGGGACACATACAGAAAGAAAAGACTCCTTTATGATCTACCTGCTGGACAAGGCTGTAGGAAGCGGGCGGGAGGTAGGGGGACTGATGGCCATATTGTATATGATCGATAAGCGGTTGTGGATGTTCGATGCGGACGCCCAGTGCAAAGGGTTTGGCGGCGATAGCTATTTTCTTTTGGTACAGCAGGTGAAAAATATCCCTGGCTGAGTGACCGGTCGCGAGTATGACCGCTGTGCCCTCGAATTTATCTCCGTCGGCGGTAATGACCTGTTTAATCCGATCGTCTTGTAGAATAAAATCTACAACTTTCTTACCGAAGAGAAAAAGTCCGCCGCTATCCAGGATTTGTTGTCGCATGGCCTGGATGATCTGGGGTAGTTTATTGGTGCCGATATGCGGATGTGCGTCTATCAGAATATTTTTTTCGGCGCCGAACTGTACCAGCAGTTGGAGGATGCGGTAAATGTCTCCTCTTTTGGTGCTGCGTGTATATAATTTACCATCGCTGTAAGTTCCTGCTCCGCCTTCGCCAAAGCAATAGTTGCTTTCCGGGTTGAGGGTACCTTCCTTATTTAACAGGGCCAGGTCTCTTCTGCGGGAGCGAACGTCCTTTCCTCTTTCCAGCAGGACGGGACGGATGCCTGCCTCGATCAGCCGGAGGGCAGCGAACAAACCTGCGGGGCCTGCTCCGATGATGAGTACCTGTTTGTCCGCTTTGGATACATCCGGAAAAACAACAGGTATGATTTCCCTCTCCTGGTAGGGCTCGCGTACAAATGCCCGAAGGGTGAGGATGATATGGGGTTGTTTGCCCCGGGCGTCGATGGATCGCCGCAGCAGCTGCAGCCCTGAAAGATCTTTTTCCGGGCAGCCGATGGCCTGTGCGGTGTACTCCCGGATAATGGCGTCGGTGGCCGCTTCTGCCGGAAGTAATTTTAATTGAAGGGTTTGTTGCATGGTGTCAGCAGATGTCCCGCCAAAAAAGCAAGAGGGCAAAGGTAGTATAATTCGACCGCCTTTGCTCCTATAATTAGTTCTGTTTGTTCAAGATACAACGATACCCAATCGCCATGAGCGTAAGCCTTTTTTTTGGAAAAAAATTTTGGTAAAAAAATATCTTTTGGAGCCTCCGGCAATTTTTCAAAAAAAGTCTCCGGATTACAAAAGGCAAGCAAATAATTTGTATCTTCAATGACTTCTCAAAAAAAACTCTACGTATATGAAGAAAGGTTCGGTCACATCGAAGCTCAAGTCTTCTTTCTTCCTACAAAGTAAGTTTAACCAATTCCGGCAGGGGCAACTGCTGAGATACGCTGAATCCCACTATTGTCGTTCGATGCCTCCCGGAGGTTGTAAGACAATCGGTTCTGCATGTGCACCAATGTGAATAAGTCTTAAAGAAAGGGTTTTTAGAAAGATTAAAAGGTTCTGAAAATAAATGGGTGTTATTTTTGTCAGGTCTAATCTTAGTGAGGCTGGGTATGAGTTTTGTAGAACAATCTGCAAAATAATCGCTGGAAGTTCATACTGTATTGAAACCAAAAAAAAGAAGTGAATAAAAAATTTTTTATTCGATAAAAAATTTTGATATTCGCCGCCCTGCGCAACTTTTTTAAAATCCAGTTCCTAGTCCTGAGTAAAATACAATTCTTAAATCGGCATAAAAATTGGTTATTGTATAATGGCAAAAACGTTTGAAAAAGTATGGATCAATTGCTTGGAAATAATCAAGGACATCGTAGAGTGGCAGCATTATAAAACGTGGTTCGAGCCGATCAAGCCTGTCGAGTTGAAGAGCAATATCCTGGTGATCCAGGTTCCCAGTCAGTTTTTTTACGAATACTTAGAGGAGCACTATGTAAATTTATTAGCAAAGACCCTGAGGCGCATTTTAGGGAAGGAGGCGATGCTGGAATACCGCATTATGGTAGATAGCGGTAATCATCAGAATAAACCTTTGACGATGGATGTGCCGGCGCATGGTTATAAAACTTTTTCCAATAACGAAATGGATTTCCCACTCATCATCAATAACCCAGTAAAGAATCCTTTTGTGATTCCGGGCCTGAAGAAAATGCAGATCGATGCACAACTCAACCCGGTATACACTTTTGAATCCTTTATTGAAGGTGACTGCAACCGGGTAGCGCGCCGTGCCGGTAAGACCGTTGCCGAAAAGCCGGGCGCCAATTCTTTTAACCCCCTGGTGATCTATGGAGGGGTAGGGTTGGGGAAGACGCATCTGGCCCAGGCGATCGGCAATGAGGTCAAACGTCTGCATCAGAATAAGGTCGTATTGTATGTAAGTTCGGAGAAATTCATCAACCAGTTCGTCGATCATAGCCGTAACAATGCCATCAATGATTTTATCCATTTTTACCAGTTAGTGGATGTACTGATCATCGATGACGTACAGTTCTTCAACCGCGCGGAAAAATCCCAGGATGCCTTTTTTGCCATTTTCAATCACCTGCATCAATCCGGCAAACAGCTGATCCTTTCTTCCGACAAGCCCCCCAAAGACCTGGACGGCCTGCAGGAGAGGCTGCTGAGCCGGTTCCGCTGGGGACTGAGCGCCGACCTCCAGGTGCCGGACTATGAGACCCGTATCGATATCCTGGAAAGGAAGATGAAGAATGACGGGTTGGAGATGCCTAAGGAAGTGGTAAAATACCTGGCCTATAATATCAACAGCAATGTCCGGGAACTGGAAGGCGCGCTGATCTCACTTTTGGCACAATCTTCGCTCAATAAGAGGGAAATCGATTTAGAATTGGCCAAAAAAGTGCTCCGTAATTTCGTGAAAACTAGCAGTAAGGAGATTACTATCGAAACTATACAGCGTATGGTCTGTGAGTATTTCGATGTCTCTTATGATAAGCTACTGCAGAAAACCCGTAAGCGCGAAATCGTGCAGGCGAGACAGATCACTATGTACCTGGCCAAAGCATTTACGAAGAATTCTCTGAAGACCATTGGCGAGCATTTCGGGGGCCGGGATCACACCACGGTGATTCACTCCTGCCAGACGGTAAAGGACCTGATGGATACGGACAGCCTCTTCCGGGAGAATGTGATGGAGTTACAACAAAAGGTTCAGCTGGCGGCGATGTAGGCACCCTCCTTCTCCCCATCCTAAAAAAATACTTTTTTACCATAAACACCCATTTCGGCATTCCGGAATGGGTGTTGTGCTTTTCGGGCCCTCATGGTCCCACCTCCGGCCCCCGCGTCCATGCGGGTCCCCCTCCGTCCCCTCCGCCCGACTGCCGGCTCTGCTGCCCCCTGCCCGTGCCCCGCCTGGCCCGTCGTCCGTCCTATCCAGCCTGGGCGCCTGCCCCGAGCCGTCCGGTTGGCAGCTCCACCCGGTCCTGCCGCCGCCCGAACCTCCTCCCGCTGTCCTCTCTATAAGGCCTTGCCGCCGGCATGCGGTATCGCCCGTAGCTCCTTCCCCTCTTCCTGCCCCCTGTCGTTGAATGTCTTATAAAAAAGTGAGTCCCATTTTGGGTGCTAGCGAATTAATCTTTATTTTTGCCTCCCCTTCGAAAAGAGCGACGGAGGGAAAATCATACGGAGAGGTGCCTGAGTGGCCGAAAGGGCCGGTTTGCTAAACCGTTATACGAGCTTAAACTTGTATCGAGGGTTCGAATCCCTCCCTCTCCGCAAACACAATCTCAACAGTGCCCAGCCTTTGGCTGGGCATTTTTTATTTCGCGGACGCGAGCCGGGCTTGCCCGGGTGAGCGGTAGCGGAATAAAAAAAGACGCCCGCTAGTGCGTCACTGTTGAGATTGGGTTTAAGCCCCCTCCCCCAAGGGATCGCCGCAGGCAATCCCTCCCTCTCCGCTTGGCCTCGTAGCAAATTGTCAATCAACGAGCTATGAGGCTTTTTTGTATCGGTCATTTTCTCCCGAAGCTAAACGCAACGCGTACACGAATTACCTTGGCAATACGCAGGTTCTGGAACCAGCCCCCTGGACAAGCGGACTCGGAATGTTTATGATTTTATAAATATTGCCTTTAGACCTGCCCATTCTAAATACAATGTCACCGAAGCGAATGCGATCAAGAGGGAATTTCCAATTATTAAATTGCGATTGAATACATAGAAGGATAGATAAACCAAAAAGGCGGAAACGACTATATAGGAGATATTCTTCCGTAGCCGATAGGGGATGGGATAATTTCGCTGCCCCCAGATATAGGACAGGATCATCATCAACGTATAGGCGGCAAAAGAAGCCCAAGCCGATGCTATATAACTATAGCGCGGAATGAAAAGCACGTTCAGGAGCACCGTCAAGATAGCCCCAGCCCCGGATATGTATAACCCGTACCGGGTTTGATCCGACAACTTATACCATACGGAAAGATTCATATAAATACCCAGACTGACATAACCAAACAACAATGGCGGAACAACATTCAGTCCGACCCAATAAGCCTTGTTGTCGACATAATGCTTTAATATCTCAATATTGGTTACCACTCCCACAAACATCACGCACATGGCAATGACGAAATAGTCCATGATGCGGGCATATGTTTGCCTAGCGTTCTTAGTTCCGGCGTGACTAAAAAAGAAGGGCTCGGCACCCATCCGAAAGGCCTGGTTGAAAAGACTCAGAAAAATAGACAGCCGTGCACAGGCAGCATAGACACCTACTTCATGCTCGCTAATGTTGGCCGGCAGGAGCTTACCGAGCAGGATCTTGTCCAGATTCTCGTTTACCAAATAAGACAAATTGGCGATCAGGATAGGTCCGCTATAGAGCGCCATACCCTTAAACATTGAGCGATCAAATTTTATCCGTAGCTGAATTAACTCCGGAAATAAGAGCAAAAGCGTAATAAAACTGGCTATTAGATTGGATAAGAAGACATATCCCACCCACCCGTGAACATACCAACACGAGAACCATTCATTCCCATACAGCTGGTGCTTCAGCACATATGGAATACATAGAATGAAGATCACGTTCAAGGTTACAGTTACAACGATATTGACCAGTTTGATGACACCGTATTTTATGGGCCTGCCATCGGCTCGTAGTTTTGCGAACGGAATGACGCACCATGCATCGACTATAAGTATGCCGATGAAATAACGGGTATAAACGGCAAACTCGCGCTGCGAAGTATCGCTGCCGATCTTGATCAGGCCGGCTAAAGCAGGAGCAAGCGGAAGGCACGTAATCAAAAAGCACATCGAGATCGCAAAAATTATCCAGAAGCCATTATTGTAGACCTGTTTCTTTTTGTCCGGAAATTTGTTGATGTACCGGAAAAATGTGGTCTCCATGCCAAAAGCCAAAAGGGCCTGAACGATTGAAGCATAGCTGAACATCGTGCTGAAAATGCTATACACTTTTGGAAGATAGGCTCTGGTGTAAAGTGGCGTAAGCAGTGAGTTCAACAGGCGTTGTACAATGGTGGTTAAGCCATAGACGGTCGTTTCGCGGGCGAATTTCCTGGCAGTTGACAATAGATGTGTTTTTTGAATTTCTAACTATATCTTTTCTCGCTATTTTACAGGGGATTTATATCATTCCAAGGCAGTATCGTAATTCCGTTGCTTCGTTTTTGTATTTGATCTCCACCGTAAACAACAGCTCCTTCTGCTGTGCCGGTAATTTTGTTCCAGAAATCGAAGTTCTTAAAATAGTCCGACGTAACTGTTTTGCCCGATTTAATTTCTACTGGATACAAACTTGTTCCTTTGTCAATCACAATGTCTATCTCATTACCAGTATTATCCCGCCAAAAGTATAAATTGTGTGGTTCGTTATTATTAAAGCGCTCCTTTACCAGTTCATTTATGACAAAGTTCTCAAAGAGACTTCCTTTTTGAGGATGAAGAGGAATTTGGTCGACATTGGTAATCCCTAATAGGGAGCATACCAGGCCAGTATCGTAAAAGTATAGCTTGGGCATTTTTACCAGCCTTTTGTGAAAATTCTGGTGATGTGGCTGCAATAAATATATAATGAAGCTGCTTTGTAATATGCTTAACCAGGAGGCAATCGTTTTGCTATCTACCCCTGCCTCAATGGCAAGACTGCTCATGTTTAATAGCTGCCCAACGCGACCTGCGCATAGTTTGATGACCTTTTCAAATGTAGCAAGGTCGCTGATATTTTTAATTTGACGGACGTCCCTTTCCACATAGGTACTTATGTAATTCGGCAGCCACTTGTTGGGCGCTATATTGTTGTCATATATGGCGGGGTAGCCCCCTTTGAAAATGGCATCTTCTAATGTCTGACTTTTGCCCATAAGCATCTCGGCTTCTTTATTGGAAAACGGTAAAAGATACATATAGGCAATTCTGCCCGCAAGGCTTTGAGAAATGTTTTCTTGCAGCAAAAAATTGTTTGAGCCGGTTAAAATAAATTGACCCCTCGCAGGATTTTCATCTAATATCTGTTGAAGGTAGGAGAACAGCTCCGGTACACGTTGCGCCTCATCAAAAATGGCACCTTCCTGATATATTTCAAGAAATCCCCGTGGATCTTCCGTCATAAATCTCCTGTTATCCGGATTTTCGAATGATACATACTGTTTCCCTTTAAAAACATCCCTGGCAAGCGTTGTTTTACCGGATTGCCGGGGACCGACAATAGCAATAGCTTTAAAGTTTTCGCTCAATTCCTTTACTTGTTTTGCCGCAATTCGAGTAATCATGCTACGAATTTACAATTTCGGAATCAAATTCCTAAATTGTAATAATATCAATCAAGTACTTGTATATCAATACGTTAATATCAATAAATAGAGTCGGTTTAAATTTCATTGGCCTATTATCCGTAATCTGGAGGGGTAAGAGGAGCTTCATCACGAACCGAGCTTCGCCGAAACACCCACTCGTCCTCCCGGATCAGCATTTCCAGACTGATTACGGAGACTCTTAAGAGACCTAAAAATCAGATTCCAATGAAACCCGCTACAGATAAGGATTTGGCGGGGTAGGTTCGACACCCTCCCTCTCCGCGAAAATTTACTTTTTCTCAAAACCCGCGCATTGTCAGCGGGTTTTTTGGTTCGAAATGGTTCCCTCCTTTCTGATCGAAACATCTATATCTTTAAGAATCATCGTTTAAAGGGTTCTAATACCTTTAAGATGATTGTCTTACTCTCCCCCAAAGGCCAACTGCGTTAAAGTCAGAAAGTCGGCCGCATTTCCATTATAGCACCGCTGAATAGGCAACTCATAACGCATGGGCGCCAATAACAATAGAGAATAATAACGATCAAATTCTTCATTCCTCCTTCCAGTAACCCCAATCCTTAAGAGGCACGGAAATATCGTAGCTTGGAGAACTCTCGAAGTTGAAGGACTTCTTGATAAGGACATAACGGACCGGATGATCGTATCGCGGTAAATCTGGTACGGGTTGATATATTGAGCGGACACCAATTTCATCTGGCGGGCACCGCTTGAATACCTCCTGGTAGCTATTAATCTCCCCGATCAAATGCCCGAGCTGCACCGTCGATAAGCCATTTCTACGAGTCAAAAGGTTTGCAAGGATTCGGTTTTGCTCGTCTGAGAAATTAGCGATGACTTCGCCATCTTTTGCCGCTTTCAGTCCGGCGCGCTCAAAAATGCCCGGCACCTGCAACCCGACGGGGTCCAACAACATCTCGTCTTCCCATGCTTTCAACAGTTCATATAAACCATCGATGTCATGGTTAAGGACTTTACCGAGTTTAAATTTACCAATCTCCAGCAACTCCAAGGCATTACGAAGAGCAACGTAGGCTTCATATCTTACTCCTTCCTCATTGAAATAGTTGACCGCAGTGAGCGCCAAGTTGATATTCTCCTGAAGGTTCCTCTGAAAACCTTCAAAATTATTGCGTTCCGGACGCAGAAGCGACGAGTCAATCTCCCGGGTCACAAGATGCTTGACATGAACCTGCAAAGTATAGGCCCGTACCAGTTTGCTACTCTGGCCTTCTACTTGTTTACCAATCGCCCCGAGGAAATTCAACAACTCCTTATCTAAGCCCGTTATCCGTTGCATCGCCTGAACCCAAGCGTTGAATGTCCCCTCGTGCGCCGCTCTCGCGGTGGCTGTAAAGCTAAGATTAATAAAAAGCGAGTAGTTATCGGCATTCCAAAGGTTCAACAAGAACTTTATACGACCCGGAAGGTCCGACGCCTCTATTTGATCGAACAAGTCAAAAATCTGCCGTCGGTAATTCTCACTCACCGTCCCCACGAACCTCCCGTTCCCCAATTCAGCCTGAAGCCGATTTACTGCAAGGGTTAGCTTACTTTGAGTGCTTAGCGGCCTTTCCTTCAGGCCATCCATTTCCGTGATGGACTCTTCGAGCGATATTTTACCGAGCTTGAAACGATTTTTTATGTCATCATATAAGACCTGAATCCGTTGATCCTCTGTCAGGTCGGATCTCCGCAAGGCTTTTCGGCAAAGCACATGTGACTCATCAAACCTGCCCGCCTGCGAACGTGCCGTCGCAGCCAAGCATAGGATACTTGTATGATCATTAATATCCTGGTCCGTCAACTTTGCAATTAGCCTCGAAACCTCTCCTAGCTGGTAGTTGATCAGAAGATCTGTGCCGTTCCTCTCCAAATATAAAATTATCCCTTCCGAGCTGTTAAGATCAAAATCACTAGGAGAATACCTCATTGACGTCCGCGGGAGCCCATAGAGGCCGCCATAAGAATCGTTCATGCGAACCGCATTATTGAATGCATCCACCAACCAGGTATGCAAGGCGGGAATGGACTTGGAATCCAATTTATTCTCAGTTGGGATATGGATGTTCACGGTATCCTGCTCCTCCCAATTCGAGTTTCCTCGCTCGTCAAAAAGACGCTTAGTGATCAAAGCGGCCAGCTCGTAGTAACAATGTTTCGTTTTGTAGTCATAGATAACAACCATCCCCAAGTTTGGCACGTTTACTCCAAGATAATGCAACCTCGATGTCTTAAAGCTGTAGGAGATCATTTTTCCCTCATTGATGGTCTCGATCTCATCGACGCTTTTCAATTGAACCCCAAAATGCCAACCTCTGGCCTTCCGACGCTCGGTAACCAATTCGACCATAAAATCGACACCTGTGTCCCGCAGCAATGGACGGCAAATAAAGCCGTTAGTCTGACTAAACAGCGCCATGAGAGCTGTGCTGCTTTCGTCAGCCCGCTCGGACGCATCATCGACCTGGGGATAATCGGAAAAAGCCATAGAGCACAAATTTATGAATACGCCGTGCCTTTACAAAGTCGTAGATTTTTTCCTCTCTGTTAACCCCCCAAAGTACTCCGGTTAACTAACGGAAATGCCAGTTATGTATCAAGTAAAGCTTGAGATTATTTGTATTTTGAATTGTAGCGAAACGAGCCCTCGGGTGAGTCTTTAAGCGTCATCGAACCATTGAAACTTCCCAGATCAATAGCCAGGTCTCATTTAAAATTTTGGACCCTTCAAGTATCTCGTTAAGGAGATTACTTATATGTTTTGGTGTACTCAACAATAGTCTCCAGGATCTCGACCAAGGCGGCTGCGTTAATTAATCCTTGCAGGGTATTCTCATATTCCACCTCTTTCCCATGAGCTAGTAAATTTCGCCTTTCTTTAAAGCCACGTCCTAAGAAATCTAGCCTTGTCTGATAGGTTACTTTGATAGTCTTTGGCTCAGGATGGCGTTTTGCCTGTTGCGATATTCGGTCACCATAGTTATAGTCACCTGTAATTGAAAAATATTTAATTTTGTCTATTTCAAGATCAGTAGCCCACGGTGTATTTTTCAAAAAGCTATCCAGCGAGTGGCTGATTTTTTCAGGGACAATGTTTTGCTTTTTTATAAGATATTCCCCAAAAGATCTTACAATCCCTTCTATAGTGGTTATCATTATCAAGTTAAATCCTTTAAATAACCCTCTTTGATGGCAAGTGAATGCCTCCTCCAAGGTGGGGATAGGCACATCGTGATTTGCGTATATTGTTTTATGCTCCGCAAGGAGTTTTTTGATCTTGTCAATTTGACCAGTTACATATTTACCCAGAATGGCAAGATCTAATTGCCGTTTGGATATTTGGATCACATGGGCAACTGTCAAGTCTCCAATCCAAAAGATATCTGTCAAAACTGAACCGTAATAAGAATTGTACGTAAACAAAAGAACGTCCGGTTCGAATGGAAACCATAGTGGTTTATTATTTTGATTTTCTGAGATATATTGCTCTATTTTTCCCTTTTTCAAATGTTCGACCAACTCATCAAGATAAAGAAGAAAATTCTTTTGATTTTTATCAATCTTTTCCTTTCTCCATCCGACTAACTGCTTATTTGACAATGACGGCATATCCGTATGTAACATTATTTCTTTCCAGCAGTTGTTCAAGAAAATCTTCATGTGTTGCTCCCTCTTTGCACATAGTTTCACGAATTCATCATCGCTATCCGACGGAAATATTTCAATTTCCCAAGCATCCTGCAATTGTTGAAGAGTGGTAGGCATATATTCTTTTTGATTACTTAGTCCCGTATTTTTAACACCTAGGCATTGATCATCTAATTGAAATATCTTCTATCCTGTAAATATAAAATTACAACTATGCAACCTATTTGTACAGCTGGAAAAATTTCAATCGAGAGTGTTCCAATAAGTGTGTCAGTTTAAAAATTTCGTAAATTTAAACTGATAACATTATGGAAAAGAAAACCTTTGACTTTGAGGCATTTGTAAGCTCCCCTCATTTTCGGCCCACTGAGGCTTAGAATTTTCAATTTTTTTTAAGTAATCAAAAGGGAAACGGATTAGATATATTCCAGCGGAGGAACAAAGCCCAAAGCCTTCCAGTATAACAAAGATATCCGCCGGATCATGTATACCACCAATATCATCGAAGGCTTCGATCGTCAGCTTCGGTCCATCACGAAGACCAAAGGAGCCTTCCAATCCGACGAGGCATTATTGAAGCTGCTATCCCTGGCTCAAGAGCATATTACAGCGAAGTGGAACAAGCCGGTCTTCAACTGGAATCAAACCCTTGCACAATTAATGATTATCTTTAACAACCGGCTCAAATTAAATCTCTGCCAAATGTTCCCTCATTATAAAATAACATTTTTCTCAGGAGCAGTAGAACATTGCCCAGCTTTATATCATAAAAATGTTATTTTCTAATGAGGCGAGACTGACACACTTTATGTAATACATCCGGGCCATCCATTCATTTGGCTCCCCCATAAGGGATCACCGGAGGTGTCCGGAGGACCCGGAGGTAATCCCTCCCTCTCCGCAAGGTACTTCTACAAAAGTATCCCTCCGGCGAAGCGCCATCTTGGGGAAATCGAAGGAACTTATACGCTTGCCCAAAAGCAAGATTTAATACAATGGCTTCATTATATACTACCTTTTGATAATTTAGACAGCAGTCTCCGGGAACCTAATCCAAGATTGGTTCTGCCCCTATTATAATTGCGCATCAGAATGCCCGCGTAAACGTTGTGCTGTTCTATAGAAAATTGTGATATGTACCCCTGAACGAGGCCGCCGTGACCTATAAAGTCCAACTTTCCATAGCGTGCAAGCATAAGACCTAAACCATAATACCTGCCACCCGGCGGAATGATCTGCATTGCGCTAAGGCTTTCTGGCTGAAGCAACAGTGTCTTTCCCATCAGGGCTATTACAAATTTTGCCAGATCAAGGGGAGTTGAGTAGATTCCGCCACAAGGTACTGTGTAACCACCCAATGGGTTGTCTAAGACCCGCTGCAATGAAGGGTTTTTGTTTATTTTATCTTTTACTTTCTTCTTCAAATTAACAAAACCCTCTGCAAGTTCGGCCATCTTATTTTCGGGTACCGAAAAAAAGGTATTATACATGTGTAGCGGCGTAAATATTCTTTGTTGCACCATTTGAATATATGGAACACCCGAAACACGTTCGAGCGCTAGCCCAAGCAGGGCATACCCTATGTTAGAATACTGATAATGGGTTCCGGGGCTACTCTTGAAGGAAGTATAAGGAATACTAGATAATAATTTACTTTCCCATTGGTCCACCGGGCCCAAACTCGCACCTGGCATACCCGGCTCGCGTCTCAGTCCTGAAGTATGCGATGCCAATTGACGAAAGGTGATGATTGTCTTGTCTGAATAACCTTTCAGGGATTTTATTTCCGGCAAATATTTTTCGACAGAGTCGTCCAGCTTTACCTTTCTTTCTTCTACAAGTTGCATTAATATAGTAGCAGTAAATGTTTTGGTAATAGAGCCGATTCGATAGATAGTGCTGGTGTCCGCAGCAATATCCTTGTCGCGGATTACGTAGCCAAACGCACCCGCCCATATGACCTTGCCGTTTTTTATTATCGCTCCGGATATACTGCCATGAACGTCGTCTTTCTTTATATCACTGCTTAGCCGCTTACCAAAATGTGTAATTACACTGGAATCTCCGGAACCCTCCTGACCAGAGCAATACTGATAAGGTGCAATTAAGGCATAGATAAACGTCGACACGATGAATAAGGCTTTTTCTTTCATGGTTCTAAAATAATTAATTCCAAGAGAATTATTTAAATGGGTAAGGTAAAGTCGCTGATAGCAGCATAATCAGCCAATGAAGTAACATTGTAGAGTTATTCGGGCGTTTTCCAGCTGTATGGAAGCAATTCCTTGATCTTATTGATGGGGTGGGACGAAATTATTTGCAATATATTTTTAAGCCAGGAGAAGGGATTGATGTCATGAAGCTTGCACGTACCGAGTAATGAGTATAGCATGAGTCAATCAAATTATTAACAGAATAAGATAAGCTACATAATATCTGATGCCATCTGCGAACGCCCATAATTTCCATGGCAGGGCCCATCTCGACGCCGGCCCCCCTTATGGACCGATGGAAGACCCGTTGTGGATTGATCTTATTTTAGCACAACTATTTTTTGTGCGAATGGCTGACCGGGACCAAAAGCATCGGGTATCTGTACAATATAGGTCCCGGATGGTAACCCTTCCACTGGCAGCGGCGTATTTCCGCTGAGCAGCATGTTCCTTATAATAGCCCCCTTCTCGTCGACAATGCGGACGGCATGGGTGCCTACAGCGCCGTCGATCCGGATGGTGAATTGACCCTGGTTTGGATTTGGATAGAGCAGGACGGAAACGCCCGTCCTCCCGCTGCCCGACACGGCTTTGATCACTGTATAGATATAATGGCCATCGAGGTCTGTTTGCTTTAGCCTGTAATAGGTGACGTCATAATAATCGTTGACATCCGTGTAGTCATAGTTCAAGACACTATTGCTATTGCCTCCCTGTGCAGCTGACGGTACAAAGCCCGTGAAAGAGAAAGATGTATCCTTG
>DATJJD010000040.1:0-15802 GCA_035492545.1 Puia sp. | reverse complement strand
GCCACCCCGCTGACCATCAACGACTCCTATAATGGATATCCCGTCTGGAGCCATGACAGTAAGAAGATCGCCTTCGCCTCCGACCGCTATGGCAATTTCGATATCTATGTCATGCAGGCAAATGGCAGCGATGTGAGCCGGCTGACATTCAATTCTTCCAAGGATATCCCCTATGATTTTACCCCGGATGATCAACAGGTTTTTTTCGGCACGGACCGGCATGACATCTATACGTCGGCCCGGTTTCCCTCGGATGCAAATTTTATGAAGCTGTTCGCAGTACCGGTAAAAGGGGGCGCCAGCCTGATGATCAACAGCGCCGGCACCGAATATGCCCATTATAACGACAAAGGGGATAAATGGATCTACCAGGATCGAAAAGGATATGAAGACCCCTGGCGCAAACATCATACTTCCGCCATAACCCGCGACATCTGGGTATACGATATCCCCGGCAACAGTTATACGAAAGTCTCTGATTTCAAAGGAGAGGACAGAGAACCGGTCTGGGGTCAGGGAGAAGTCTTTTATTATCTCAGCGAGCGCAATGGCAGCCAGAACCTGTATAAGTCCTCTTTAAGCAAGACGCCCGACCCGCAGCAGCTTACCCATTTTGAAAAGAACCCCGTGCGCAACCTATCCCGTTCTTCGGATGGCAGGTTGGCCTTTACCTTTGCAGGCGATATCTATACCCTAACGGAAGGACAGCAGCCGCAGAAACTGGAGATCAGCCTCGATGCAGATTTTGCCGGGGATCAATCCACTATTGTACCTGTAAAAGGCGAAGCCTCCGAAACGGCCATCTCGAATGACGGCAAACAGGTCGCCTTTGTCTACCGGGGAGATGTATTCGTAGCCTCCGCCGACGGCGCCACCACCCGCCGTATCACCAATACCCCCTACCAGGAAAGGATGATCCGTTTCAGTCCGGATGGAAGGTCCCTGCTCTATTCTGTTGAACACGATAGCTGGGACATCGAACAGGTCACCATCGCCAGTAAGAGTGAACCCTATTTCTTTGCCGCCACGGTGCTGAAGACGGAGAGTATCGTTGCCACGCCGAAGGATGAATTTCAGGGTGTCTATTCCCCAGATGGTAAAAAGATAGCCTACCTGGAAGAAAGAAATATTTTAAAATCATATGACCTGGCAACCAAAACCGGCACTATTCTCATTCCGGAAGGAGTCAATTATTCCTATTCCGATGGGGATCAATATTATGCCTGGTCACCGGACAGCAAATATATTCTGGCCCAGTCGACCGAAGGCGGCGGATGGAACTCGCATGAAGTGGTCCTTATCAAAGATGATGGCTCCGGCAAAAGAACGAATCTCACCTGGAGTGGCTTTAATGACAACTTTCCTCAATGGGGGCTGGATGGTAAGATGATGTATTGGATGAGCGATAAAAATGGTATGAAGAACCTCAGCCGGGGAGGCCAGGATGACGTTTATGCGATGTTCTTCGATAGCAGGGCCTGGGACCGGTTCCAACTGAGCAAGGAAGACTTTGACCTGAAGGTGGAAGGAGAAAAAAAGGACTCAGCGGCTGCGCACAAAGCCCCCGAGCCTCTCACTTTCAATCTCCGTAACCTGGATGACCGGACCCAGCGGCTCACTACTAATTCCGCCCTCATTAACAGCCCCCGGCTTTCCAAAGACGGAGAGAAACTCTTCTACCTGGCCCGTTATGAAAAGGGGTTCGACCTTTGGGTGACTACGTTGCGAACCCATGAGACCAAGCTGCTGGCGAAACTGGATGCTATGAACGGTTCCCTGGAACTGACAAAAGACGGGAAATCCCTGTTTGTTCTGGCCGGCAGCGGTATCCTAAAGGTAAACGCGGAAGATGGGAAGGTCACTCCCGTTAAGATCAATACGGAGATGGAGCTCAACCCCGCCGCAGAGCGTGCTTATATCTTCGAGCATACCTGGAAGCAGGTTAAAAAGAAATTTTTTGACCCCAACCTGCAAGGAGTAGACTGGACTTATTACCATGATCTCTACAAGCAATTCCTACCCTATATCAATAACAACTATGATTTCCAGGTATTGCTGAGCGAACTGCTGGGCGAGCTGAATGGATCTCACACGGGTGGGCGTTATGCTCCCGATTTCCCTAATGGAGATGAGACGGCTGCCCTGGGTTTGCTCTATGACCTTACCAAAAAAGGAGACGGGCTCCGGGTAAAAGAAGTCATCGCAGGCGGCCCGTTTGACATAGACGGTACGCACATGAACGGGAATTCTATCATCGACCGGATCGACGGGGTGGCCATCACATCCGGATCGGACTGGGCCAGGCTGCTGAACAGGAAGGCAGGCCAGTTCACGCTGGTCAGCTTCCATGATGCAACGACTAACACGTCGTATGATGAAACGGTGAAGCCCATCAAACCTCGCGTAGAAACAGCCACCCTGCTATATAACCGCTGGACTAAGAAGATGGAGAGGATGGTGGACAGTCTCTCCGGAGGTAAGGTGGGTTATGTACATGTCCGCAGCATGGATGATCCCAGCTTCCGCGTCACCTTCGACAAGGTGTTGGGAAAAAATACGGAGAAGAAGGCCCTGATCGTCGACTCCCGCTTCAATGGCGGCGGCTGGCTGCATGACGACCTGGTCACCTTTCTTAGCGGGAAATTATATTTCACCCTCCGTCCCCAGGGGCATATCACGAAAGGGGGCGAACCGTTGAACAAATGGACCAAACCCAGTTGTGTACTGATGAGCGAGGGTAATTATTCCGATGCCTTTATGTTCCCCTATGCTTATAAGGAGCTGGGCATCGGCAAACTGATCGGCATGCCGGTAGCTGGTACGGGAACGGCGGTCTGGTGGGAAACGCAGATCGACAAACGCCTGGTATTCGGTATTCCCATGATCGCCACCTATGGCAATGGGGAGGCTCATGCCACAGAAAATCATCAGTTGGAGCCGGATATCAGGGTTCCCAATGAATACAACAAGATCCTGAATGGAGAAGATCAGCAGTTGGAAACAGCCGTGAAAGAGATGCTGAGCACCATCAAGGAATAGCTATCGCATGTCGGGCAGGTAAGATGGGCCGGTTCGTCCGAACAGCCAGCGCCTGTGTAAAACAGGCGCCAAAATAAAAAATAAAGGAGCAGTAGAAAACAAACAATAACAGCAATACCAGGGAAGTGGAGGCGCCATAGATCGTCTTCATGCTGTTAAAGGAGAAGACCAGGTGCAGCAACATCTCTCCGAGAGTGAAAAACAGGCCGGTAAAAATGCCCCCGGCAATAGCCGTTTTCCAGGCTGGCCGGCCATAAGAGAGGAATTTCAGGAGCAGGGTGAACCAGGCGATGGATGCCACCAGGGTCGTCATCCGGTAAAGGGGACCGCTTGCCTGATGCGGGATCAGCCATCCCCGGATATTTTCCCCTATTACCACCATGGAGAACAGCAATCCGGCTATGATGATAATCCCTACAGACCGGGCGCGATATAACAGCAATACACCGATGCCCTGGTGTTGCTTCAGTCTGATCTTCCAGAGTTGGTTGAGGGAATTCTTTATGACCTCAAACAGGGTAGTCGCCACGAATAAGAGGAAGATAAAACCTGTGATGCGCATGCCCGGGCTTAAAGACATATAGTGCAGGTTCCTCAGGATCTCGCGGATTTGAGAGGCTATATTTTTATCCATCGCGGTACTTAATTGTTCGAAGAGCTCGCGCCGGATGATACGCGGATTCCCAAAAAGGCCCAATACCTCGATGAGAATGATCAGGATCGGGGGCAGGGCAAAACTGGTAAAAAAGGAGGTTGCTGCCGCCATACGCAGGGGATCGTTCAATTGAAATTGCCGATAGGCGTCCAGCAGTATCCGCCAAAATGTTTTTATCCTTTCCATTCTTCCTTTATTTAATCCCGGCGGTCTCCTTTACCCCGGTGAAAATGGTTTTCCAGATAAGGTTGAAGAAAGATTTGTTAAGGATCCGGTTAAAACGTACGTCTGCGACCCTGGGGTCTTTATCTCCTTCCGGGTTGGAGTTTTTCATAATAAGATTTGCCGCCAGGCTGGCCAATCCCTTCTTATCGTATTTATTTTCTTTCTTATCCTTTTTCAGCAAGGTAATTTTCAGGTCCTTGTATAGCATTATCAGTCTACCATTACTGGAAGAGTCCGTTCCGGAGAATGCGAAATGCAAATGATCGATATTTCCTTTTTCCAGCCTGGCAAGTCCCATCGGCTGCGTTAGTCCGTTGAGGGACCTTGCGTCAATAGGTCCCAGATTCCCTTCGATCAAAAACTTTCCCTGGGGGTCTTTAAGCAACATGACGATCGTTGCATCAACCGGCGTCTTATCCAGGAATTTTGCCCTGAAGGATAAGATACATCGATTGTTCCGGGAAATAACTTCCTTCCTGTTGGTTACATTGACAATGGTGGCGTTGGCGTCAAAAAATTGTACTTTTCCTGCACTGTCGCTCTTACCGTTCTTTTCTTTGTATTCTATAAAGGAGTGGGAAAAGATCATTTTCTTAATACTAATAGGGATGGGCAGCCGTACCAATTGCTGCTGCGGATATTTCCCCACCTTGCTGGTCGTATCCTTCGGACGGGAGAGGTCCCTGTATATTTTAAACGAGCTTTTTCGGATGACCAAACTATCGGCCTGTATTTTTTTATGCCATAGTCCTTCCCTGTCGATGTGCAGCAGGCTGATCCCTTCCAGTGAAAAATCATACCGGTCTTTCTGAATGGGGAAGGAGGCGGCGAATTCGGCTTCGGATAGTTGCGGGATTAGTTTAACCTGCCCTATGGATAGGGAGTTATTCCGGCTCATAAACCGGAGGTCTCCTATGTTTAATTTGTACTTTTTATTTTTGGAGGGAAGAATAAGCCGATCACATGCGATGTCGAGTTCTCTGGAAAATAGAATTCGGAAAGGATCTTTATTGGCGACGCTATCGATCAGCAGATCGGAGAGCTTACAGGAAATATCATCCCCTTTAAAGAGGGCCTCTTTTGCGTCAAGATTCCTGACAAGGACATTAGCGTGAACCATCTCCACGCTGTCGATGCTGATCTTAAGCAATTTACCGAGTAGTTGTTTTGAAAGATCCCTGGCTGGGTTATATACGGTGGAATCCTTTTTAAAATGGTTCAACATGATCTCGATGGTTGGATTTGTCACCACCACTTTTCCCCCTTCTATTTGTTTGGTGAGTAGGGCCTTGGGAGTTTTTACCCCGGTAATGTCCAATGCCGGTATGGTCAGTCTTATGAGGGTAGGCGGGTCTTTTTTCTCCACCACCAGCTGGTTGTAAACGGAGGTATCCGGTTCGATCCTGATATTTTTTACATGCAGGCTGCCCCCCACCTCGTCGATCAAAAGGTTGTCGTATTGTATCCTGTAAAGCCCTTTTGATTTTTCCGAGACGGCTTTATTGACGTTGTCATGTACAAGCCTGTATTTATAGAACTGCCATACGAGCAGGGCGATGATGAATATTCCAACTGCGACAAATAAGTAAGCTAACTTAGACATACTCCTCCTATGCAAAATATAGTGCCAACTCTCCCGCTCTTTTTAAACAGGTGAAAATGCAAACACCTGCCTTGTTTGGGCAAATTATTCCTCAACCGGGTAATTGCCTATTGTCTGGCAATGCTCACCATCACGCTGGTGCCCTTGCCGGCCTCGCTGCGGATGGTTAGCTGACCGTTGATGGAGGCGGCCCGTTCACGCATCCGGATCAGACCTGGCTTCCATTTCTGGGGTTCTACGTCAAATCCTTTACCATCGTCCAGGATGGTCAGCCGGATCTGGTCGCCGACCTCTTCGATCGTGATCTTTACATGACTTGCCTGTGCATGGTTCAGGATGTTCATAAGAGCCTCCTGGCAAATCCTGAACAGATCGATCCTGATCTCGTCTGTCAGATTCGCCTTATCATAAGCGCTTTCGAAATGGCAGGGGATACCATTTAAAACCGAAAATTCCTTACAGTACCATTCCAGGGTGGCATTTAACCCCAGATGCTCCAACATATTGGGGCTGATCGAAAAAGAGATCCTCCGGATGGTTTTGATAAGGAGCTGGGACATCAGGGAGGCATGCTCGATCCTACCTCTGGCAGGAGGAGTTAATTCGACGGCGCTGTTCTTTATCCATTCTATATCTGTCTTCAGTACAGAGGCCAGTTGGGCCAGCTCCTCATGCAATTCATTCGCCAGTGATTTTCGATCCTCTTCTATGCTGCTTTTGAAATGGCTGGTCAGGTTTTTATATTTCCTATACTTTTCTTCTATCTCAATTTCTATCTGCTTTCTTTCGGTGATATCTTTCGCGATGGCGAAGACCACTTCATTGTCCGGAAAATAGACGGACGTCCATTCAAGCCATAAAACGGCCCCTGACTTTGCCAGGTAGCGGTTTTGAAAATTAAGCAATGGTTTACCATTCAGCAATTCCGCTCTTTTATGGGATGTGAACTGTCTGTCTTCCGGATGGATAAAGGAGGAAATGGGTGAGGCCATTAATTCCTTTTCAGTATATCCCAGCTTCTCTATAACGGATCGGTTGACCTTTTTGAAAAATCCATTTCTGCCGGCGATGCATACCAGGTCGGGGGTCATCTCGAAAAATGCGGACATTTTGAATTCGGGCTCTTTAAAACTTTCAGTTTCCATGTGTCTCTCGATGAGTTACTAATATAGTAAAAACCCGACCAACCATCCAAAATTATTGGCCACTCCCGGGTAATTGCAAGCTGCATTCGTTAACTTAGTCCGATCAATTCTTATCATGAAAATAGCCACCTATAATGTCAATGGCGTCAATGGACGCCTGCCTGTATTACTTCGCTGGCTCAGTGAGACCAGGCCGGATGTCGTCTGCCTGCAGGAGCTGAAGGCGCCCCAGGAAAAATTCCCTGAGAAAGCCATACAGGACGCGGGTTATCATGCCCTCTGGCATGGGCAAAAGAGTTGGAATGGGGTCGCCATCCTGGCGCGTAGCGGACAGCCAAAAGAGGTCCGGCGGGCGCTGCCGGGTGATCCCGAGGATCTTCACAGCCGCTATATCGAGGCGTTGATCGATGGCATACAGGTCGGCTGTCTCTATCTGCCCAATGGCAACCCTGCTCCCGGGCCGAAATTCGACTATAAACTAGGCTGGTTCCAGCGGCTGACTGTTCACGCGGCGGAGCTGTTGGCATCGGGTAAACCTGTGGTGCTGACGGGGGACTATAATGTCATGCCCACCGAGCTGGATGTTTATAAGCCTGAGCGATGGGTGGATGACGCACTGTTCCGGCCGGAAGTCCGCGCTGCATTCAAGACCCTGGTGGCCCAGGGATGGACAGATGCCATACGCAAGCTTCATCCGAACGAGACCATCTATACGTTCTGGGATTATTTCCGTAATGCCTATGGCCGCAATGCGGGCTTACGTATCGATCATTTTCTGCTTAGTCCGCAACTTGACAAGCGTCTTGTGGCTGCTGGCGTCGACCGTGACGTTCGCGGGTGGGAAAAATCCAGCGACCATGCCCCGGTCTGGATTGAATTATCCTGATACACGCGGTCTATTGATGGATGGTCTCCATGTATCTCTTTATTAGCATTATTCGAACGAATGCTGCAGGTAATTTTGTAAGACGATGGCGTGGTTATGTTGTTCCCCCCTGGCTGCATAAACCAGCGTCAGTACCGGCACCTCCCGGTATTCATCCAAAAAGGCCTGGAGAGCTTCGTTCTTTTTCAATTCCGCCTTGTATCTCTTTTGGAACTCGGGCCATAATGAAGGGTCGTGCCCGAACCACTCTCTCAACTCAGAGGTTGGCGCCAGGACTTTTGCCCATTCCTTTATGGCAGCCTTTTCTTTGGTTAACCCCCTGGGCCAAAGTCTGTCCACGAGTATTCTGATGCCGTCTTCTTTGACGGGTTTTTCGTAGACTCGTTTTATTTTAATGAGTGGTTTCATATTCTATACTGCTGAAGTTGGCAAGATATTTATCTATATAGAATTGCTTGTTGGCCGACTTGTATTGCACGATGAACCGGGGATGTTCCAACGCAATTATTTTTTTGAAGAAATGGTGTTCCTCGTTCAGTTTCCTGAGATAGCTCTCATTCTTACCCGTACCGAAGCAGAAACAGGTATCGGTCCTCACTCCCAAAGCGATTTGTTTCCTGATATTGTCGATAATAAAATCCCCGACAGCAGCCATTAGCTCTTTGCTATCATAATAATTATAATTCTTTTCCTTTCCTTCACCGTTCTCTTTTGTGAACCCAAGCGGACATAGTGAATTGATGTAAAATTTCTTGTAAAATGCCTCTACACCACCAAAGGCATGTATCATTTCATAGACAAAAACCGAAGAAGGCTCATGGGTCGCCTTGCCGGTATAAGGTATGTTGCATTCCGAGATCAGTCGTTTGGAGTCGGTAAAAGGAATACCTGTCACTCCCGCGCCAAACCTGCCCGGATTGATCCCCAGGATGATGGACCTGGGTTCATTATCATTATAGTATTTGCGATAGAAAGCAGCAGCAATATCCATCGTCCCTTCAAATTCCCTGTATGGATTCATAATACGTATTGCCGGCGGCAGCGGGTAGCCCGTATAGTTCAATTCTTTGATGAAACGGATAACTTTATTGGCAAAAGTCATTTTTATACGTTGAGAGGACTCCTGTAATAATTACGCTAATTTAGTGCAAAAGCGATAATCGATGCTGCAGAATCGGGTGGATCCGTTGGGGGCTATTATTAAAACCAGTGCGAGGGGCTCCTGGATGGGCAATCGGGGAGTGCTTCATAATGCCGATCAGGAAATCCTTCGCCCCTTTAAATTGAAGGCCTGGATAACCTGCCTGCTTGCTTTTAAGGGTAGGAAAAGAAAGGTCATGGCCCCAGACCGGTGGACCGAGCTTTTTTTCCTGGATGAGGCTACCGCATTTTCAGCGGGTCACCGACCCTGTTTTGAGTGCAGAAGAGAGGATGCCGTCCGGTTCAAGACCTTTTGGCTAAAGGGCAATCCCGAATATGGTTTTGATGAAAAGACCCCAATCCGGGAGATCGATGAGGTCCTGCATAAAGAGAGGATCCATCGTGACCGATCAAAAGCATCTTTCACGGAAAACCCTGCTAATCTCCCCAATGGCAGTTTCGTCTTATATGAGGCCCTACCCTATCTGATATCCGATGGGCAACTGTTTCGATGGTCCCCATTCGGTTATGAAAAAGGAATCCCTGTCCCTCCCGTGGATCAAATGACTGTCCTTACTCCGAGGTCGATCGTAAATACGTTTCGTGCCGGTTATATCCCTCAAATACCGCTTTTGCATCGGAATTAGTGCCATTATTGCAATTTATAAGACAGAATCTCCCTTTTCCACCGAATTTAGCGTACCATTGCATTATTGGAATGCATTGGGAAAAACCCAACGGGCATCAAATAACCCGATTATTTATGAATGAAGGAAAGTTTTTGGCGCTATGGACGAAATATTTACCAGCTTTCAGGATCCTGCTAAAGAAGGCCGTAACGGAAGAACAGAAGATCACCCTGAGTAAAATGGAGTTACAATCCGTCGATAACAGAAAGAATGTCAATTTCTCCTTTGATTTAGTAATCTCCAATGGAAAAGTTGAAAACAGCATCATCGTCCCCCCCATGGGCAAAGATCTCTTCAGCGTGCTGAATGACGATGTGCTGGTCAGGAATTTTATGCACGATAAGAAGATCCAGATCCAGATGTCAAGGGCTTCTTTATTGACCTTCCGCTGCAATTAACGCCGGGCGTTACGCAACAGGATTTCCCACTTTGAGTTTCGGTAACTTGAATCCAACTAACACAAGCCAGATAAAACCTGGAAATCTTGTCAATGGGATAAGGAGAACCAGGGATGGGAAGATCAGGCTAAGGCTGCTGACTTCGCCAAAAAGGGCCAGCAACAGGCCGGACCAAACCAACCACTTCGGCAATAGTTTCATTAAACCCCCGGGAACGGCCACTCCTGCCATTAATAGTCCCAGCGGCACTGAGTAACCTACGCCGCCGACTGCAAATCCCATATAATACAAAGTACGAATCACCGAAGGGTCCTGAGCGATGCCTGGATAAGCCATTACCCAAAGCAGCAGGGCTGTCAAGGCCATATTGAACGCCGTCATCATTCCTCCGAAGAGGGCAATATAAGGCCCCGCCGCCTTTACGCCCAGGAATTTCAGGCGGCTTACGGCTGTTACGGTCAGAAGCCCCAACGGTATGGCCGAGGCAAATTGAAAAAAGGAGCACATCAGGACATCGTGGGGCTGGTTTTGAAAGTAAGACACAATGGTTCCGGCAGATTCCCACGGACTTGGGAAGTGCGGGTGGGCGGGTGAAAATGATATGACATAAGACAGTCCTGTAATAAACAAGATGGCAAAGATGATAGTCAGCAACCCCAGGTGGGGCCCTCTAAAGCGCTGTTCGTTAACCGTTTTCATTTTTTATTTATTTAAAGTTTACATGTATATATTAATTTAGTCTGCGATACAGACTAAAATGGCAAAAAAAATATCCCGGGGGATCGATCTTATAAGTGAAGGTATTTTTTTATCTCTTCCACATAGTTCTCAAATGCCTTTTTCCCCTTTGGCGTCAGTTTACAAATTGTTTTAGGGTAGCTGCCACTGAATATTTTCTCTACTTCAATATACCCTTCACTATTCAATTTTTTTATCTGATGGCTAAGATTCCCCTGGGTTGACCCGGTAATTTCCATCAGGTAATTGAAATCGGCTTGTTTCACCTTTATCAGAACGGATACAATTGCCAAACGAACAGGCGTATTCAAGATAGGGTCCAGCTCATTATACATTATTGGCAATTATACTTTTAGATGATCTCAATAAATATCCGGGGATCAAATAACCCGCAATGATGGCCACACCTGTCAGCAAGGGTTTATCGTTATCCGGCAAATACACACTGGCAATAGCGCAAACAAAAAATAAAATACCGCCGGCGATCAAAGGTTTAAAGTTCATCGTTAATCCTGAAACCAACGTGCCAATGGCGGCAATTATCAGGGAGTAACTGAATGGCACTGATTTTTGAGAGACGGTAACGAAGACGACAATAATAAAGCTGATGCCCAGGACCAGCCATAGCCTGCTAAAAAAATAGCCAAAATAGGTTTCGGTTCGTGAAACAGCCCTTGACTTTACGTACCTCGAAAGGGTAACCAGGATCCCCGTGATCACCAGGACGGGAAAGGGGAGGAAATAATATCGAAAGCTAGTGTATTGATGAAGCAGGAAAAAGGAAAAGCTTGCTATGGCGATAAGCCATCCCCACAACAGGAAGTAAAAACTGTTGGCCTTAAAGTTATCCTTGGTCTTACTAATAACTTCAGCGATCACACTCAAACTTTCGTGTGGCAAAAGTTGATTTTCTTCTGTTATCATTTGCAATAGTTAAATCTACTATACAAATGTAATCTAGTTTGCGATACAAACCAAATTTAGTTATTCGCTTCCAGCGATAACAGAGTTGCCTTTGCTTCCAGCCCTCCTGCAAAACCCGTTAGATCGCCAGAGGCGCCGATGACCCGATGACAGGGGACAACAATAGAGATGGGGTTCCTTCCATTAGCTGCCCCTACCGCCCGTATAGCCTTCTCCCTTCCGATCTGTCTGGCGATGTCTCCGTAACTCCTCGTCTCGCCATAAGGTATGGTGGAAAGAGCATTCCAAACGTCCTTCTGAAATTCCGTTCCCACCGGATCCAAGGGCAGGGAGAACGAGGTCCGCTTCCCTTCAAAATATTCCTTTAGTTGACGCTGAGTTTCCTCCAGCATGGGATGTGTGTTATTTTCGGTGTAAGTACGTACACGTATACGGTTGGGATTATCGTCTTCCCAAAGAATGGCAGCGAGGCCTTTATCGCTGGCGATCAGTTTTAACCGGCCCACCGGAGAGTCTATCTCCTTATAAAAATATGTTGTTTTTTGTTCCATTTTTTGTCTGTATTAACAAGACAAAAATACTTAAAAACAAGTTCTTACTTTTGAGTTATGGAAATAGGAATTGACAGTTTTGCAGCAACGGGCAACCTGGAGAGTGCGCTGGATGCGGTGGGCAATATGCGGGCCATGGAGGAACTATTGGCCAGGATTGAATTTGCCGACCAGGCAGGCCTTGACGTATTTGGTATCGGCGAACATCACCGGAAGGAGTTTTTAGATTCCGCCACCGCCGTGATCCTTTCGGCCGCGGCGGCCCGCACCAGGCGCATCCGGCTGTCAAGCGCGGTAACCGTGCTGAGCGCAGCCGATCCGGTAAGGTTATTTCAAAATTTTGCGACGCTGGATATCATTTCCAAAGGGCGTGCGGAAATGGTGGTAGGCCGCGGCTCTTCTGTCGAGGCTTTCCCGCTTTTTGGTTTTAACCTGCAGGACTATGATGCTTTATTTGAGGAGAAGATTGCTTTGCTGCTAAAGATCAGGGACAACGAAGTAGTGGACTGGTCAGGACGTTTCCGGGCGTCCTTGAACAAGCAGGCCATCTACCCTCGTCCCGTTCAGGAAAAATTTCCGGTATGGCTGGGCGTGGGCGGCACGCCAGCATCCTTTGTCCGGGCGGGTTCGCTGGGTCTGCCGTTGATGGTGGCTATCATTGGAGGGGATACGCATCGTTTCCGTCCCCTGGTCGATCTTTACCGGAAGGCGGGACGGGAAGCAGGTTTCTCCCCGGAGGAGCTAAAGGTGGGTATCCATTCACTGGGGTATGTTGCCGAAACGCCGGAAAAAGCGGTGGAAGATTACTTTCCGGGCTATGCGGCAACTTTTACCAAGTTCGGCAAGGAACGAGGCTGGCCTCCGGTTACCCGTGCCGGGTTTGATGCGCAGGTGGGACCAGCGGGCGCGCTGCTGATCGGATCGCCGGAAGGAGTGGCGGAAAAGATCCTGCGTCACAGCAAAGCATTGGGTGGCGTATCCAGGTTTACCTTCCAGATGGATAGTGCGGGGCTCTCGCATGAACAGTTATTAAAGTCTATTGAGCTGATCGGGCAAAAGGTGATCCCGCTGCTGAAATAGTCCGGTGAGCTAATGCCTGGGCCATCCGCTGGCCTGCAGGCGCCCGACAACGCTTTTGATATATCCGCCGGTACAGTGGCAGGCATGTTGGTGTGGATGCCAAGTAGTTCCGGAGGCGCAATCAAGGTATGACAACATCAAAAGCGTCTTCATCCTTTCCGCCATAGGCAACAGGGTCAGTCAGCGGGCTGATGAGCTTCAGCTGTTCAATGATGGATCCGGACTTTTTCAGGCTTCAAAAGTTTGTTGCCGCCAGACCCTCCTTCAGGGCAGCTCTTCCAATGCATCCTTATACCGTTTGGGCTTTATTTGGTGATGTTTTTCAAATATCCGTGTAAAATGGCTCAGGTTTGAAAAGCCGACCTGGTAACCCACTTGTGAGACAGATAAATTTCTCAAAAGCCGCGCCGCCTCATTCATCCTTTCCACCTGGAAATAATTGTAAATACTGTCCCCGAAAGTCTGCCGGAAGAGCTGTTTCATTTTGGTCTGGCTCATCCCGATTTTTCTGGCCAGCTCGGGTAAATAGGGCGGAACACTCAGGTCGGCGAGCAGGATCGCCCGAACCTGGTATAATTTTTTTACATCCTCTTCATCGACAGAAAGCGAAACTCCGGTCTTTCGTGAAAGTAGGGTGGCAAATAAGAGATAGATCAACTCCTGGGTCCTGATCTGGTAAAGCAAACCCGACAGGTTTGTGGTCTCATCGATCAGGCTGATCCGTTTTAACGTTCGTTCCATTTCCCTTGTCATCCCTTCATAGAGAAAAAAGGAGGGGTTCTCCCGGATGGTATTTCCTATTGCCGATGTGTCCTCTTTTAGTTGCAAGAGATCGAGCAACGACCGGCGGGTAGTGACGACCACGAGGAAATTGATCTGCTCGTTTGGCGGGATGGTCACTTCCGAAAAAAAATTGCTGGTCCCAAATTGCACTTCACAGCCACTCCTGCCGGCAAACAAGGGCTGTTGGGGTCCGTCTTTGGAACGGACGGCTACCCTCCTGCCATCGAATTTCATCGTCAACACTTCTGTTGCTCCTGTTCCATGGCGCCTTAGGATCAGTTCCTGCTGTAAGGTGTAATGGTGAAGGCACAAAGACAAGCCGTTATCAAGGTAAACTTCTTGTATAAAGCCGTTTCCCAACATCCCGGGAAGAAATACCCGGTCGCCCGTTGCTTCCGTTTCAAAATGTCTTGCAAAAGCCGATGTAAAATGAAACCCTTTTCCTGCCTCGAAGTCGAATACTATAGCCATACGGAACTCCTTATCTTTTTTGTAAAAGATAATTCATTTTCGCATATAGGCCAAGCCCTGTGATATCAGGCTGGTTAAGGGGAACTCCGTTTAAAGATTATCATCCCAGGTAGTCCGGGGGGAAGAGCTTCTGCCCGTACTTTTCCACGATCGGCAGAATTTTCTTCATGGCTTCTTCATCCATCAGTGGGGGAGCAAGAAAAGCCCCAATGGCAACCGGTCTGCCTATCTCCATGAAAAACTCCTCCAGGCCGGAAGGAACCACTATACAAAGAAGGTGCGCCGTCTGGTCCGTTTTATTTTTGAAGCAATGCACGATCCCACCCTTTGGGATATGGACAAATGCCCCCTTCCTGGCGGTGTAACTACCCGTTTCGGATTTCACTTCGATCTCGCCATCGATCACATAAAAGGATTCATGGAAATCAGGATGCGCGTGAGGTCCGGGCCCCCCACCCGGAGGTATGAGCATGTCGATCGTGGCGAATGCGCCCCCGGTTTCCTTGCCTGTGATAAGAATGCGATAAGTGTCTCCCACTACCGAAACATTCTGCCCATCCTGGGGCCCCGTTATAATGGGAGGTTTTTTTGCATTTTCCATGATGTGTGAATGAATTGATGTACATCAAAATTCACGGAATGAGCTGAAGTAAAATAACCTGATAGGACGTAAAAATAGTCGGATCGGTCAGTCATTTCAAAGTGCGTTCTCTGCACTTCACATAGCTATTTATGCAACTGACCGGTTTTCACTACCCTTTCGGTGCGGGTTGTTATATGTTTGAGCTACAATTAATTAACAATTAAAACTCAAAAACATGAAACACACCATCCAATTATTCGCCCTCTTATTATCGATGAGCTTAGGCGTATTTGCCGCAGATACTCATCCCGGCAAAGAAAAATCCGACAAAAAGGATCTTATTTTGCTGAATACGCTGGAGAACCGCAACGGCGTAAAAGTTTGTATCAAAAAACAGGATAAAGGTCCGGCATCCGTGACTATTTTCGATATTTATGGCAACGTTATCCTGAATGATCACCTGCCGGAAGACCTGGTCAATGAAAGAAATTACATTTTGGAAGAGGAAGGCACTTACATCTTTGTAATCAGCAGTCATCATCAAAAAGTAAGAAAATCCATTGAGGTAGGCCATATCTCACTGGAGACTAAACGATTAAACGTTCATCCATAATGGGGCTAAAGAAAGACATATGGTGGAGGATAGGCAAGATCATATTGCTGGCATCTGTATCATTGCTGTTCATCAGGATTGTCACCTCCTTTTTCGGCACTTATCACGACCCGGTCCTGATCACCCTGCTTTCCGCCCTGCTGGCTTCCGCTTTTCTCTGCGAGGGAGTCCGGTATATTAATCGCCGAATCGATAAAAAGATCTCCTGGCAGGCAAACCCGGTCCGGAGATTTTTTATTCAGTTCTTTTGGGATGTGCTTTTCATCTTATTTTTCAGTG
>DATJJD010000039.1:0-4718 GCA_035492545.1 Puia sp. | reverse complement strand
CCAACCAGGAAAGCCTCCGCTCGCTGGGCACCTTTTTTCTGGCGAAGTATAACCTGTACAGATCCCTTGCCCTGATCTTTCTTTTCACCATTCTTTACTATTTTTATTTTTTTAAAGTTGCCGGCACGTATATTGCACCGGCGTTGCATGAGATCTCCAGCATTATATTGCTTTCCCCGGTTATTTTGTGGTTTACCTTTCATGTGAAATACAAAAGATATTGGAGACTTTACGGGGAAGAGAGACTGATGTCACTATTTTATTTTTTGAATAAGAAACGAGTAAATGAAAGCTGAGAAAATACTTTTTATCGATACAGAGACAGGCGGCATCGATCCGAAGACCAACAGCTTGTTGTCCCTGGCGCTGGTCGTCTGGAAAGAGATGGAGATCAAGGCTTCGTTGGAGATCCTGATCAACGATGGGATCCTGAATGTCACCGAAAAAGCGATGGAGATCAATGGCATTCAGCTGGAAGAGCACAAAAAAAAGGCCGTGACCCCATTCGTCGCCCTGCAACAGTTCGATAGCTTTCTGAAAGAACATTTTGAAGAAGATGAAAAGATTGTTTTAGGCGGCCACAACATCACCTTCGATGTCAACTTCCTGAACGCCTTTCTCACCATCAATGGTTATAGCTTTCAGCAACGGTTTTCCCACCGCCACGTCGACACGGCATCTATCCTCTTTTATTTATATCTGACCGGCAAAATAAAAAGGAAGATCACCTCCTCTCAGGATGCTTTTGAATATTTTGGAATAACCGTACAGGGGCGCCATACGGCGCTGGGGGATGTCCTGGCGACGGCCCAGCTTTTCACCAATCTTGTCAGCATCCTCTACCGCGACTCAAAAGGAAAATCTTCCGCCCCCAAAGGCATGCCCGATCTGTTTGCATCGTAGATCGACGCCTTGTTGCAGCGTGGGTCGCCGGCGACTCCGGGCAGGGCTTTGATGGCCTTTCCAAACGGGCTCATTTTACATAAAGGGGATTATCGTTGAGCTGAATGCAATAGTCGGTTATCCAACCACCGGCCACATCGACATATAGAATATTAGGTTTGTTTTTCCGGTTGATGGTGCCGTCGTCTATCCATTGGTTAACCAGCGGCGCTATGGAACTGTTCCCCGTCAAAGACAGGTCCCGGATGCTATGGTGCTTCCGGAGTGCATTGGTCAGTAGCATGGCGCCATTGATCAGAGGATTGATCTCCTCACTTTGAAAATCATTGCAGATCATGGCCGCTTCATCGCTGCTCTGCGTCAGCTGCCAATCCAACCGGACAAGATCATTGTACTTCAGCTTCCCATGGCCCATGGTCGTAAAAAATGCCGCTTCTTTTGAGGAAAGATTGGCCAGGATATTCGTGGCGGCGTACTCCCGCCTGAAATTGATAAAACAATCGGACAGGGACGCTATAGAGCAGGAGTCTATCCCTTTATCAGCCTCGGCATATTGTTCGAAGACCACCACCACCTTTCCGGCGAGTTGCTCCAGTTTCACCTCATTTAGCCGCTTGCCGTTAGCGGGGAAGATCAGGTCCCGGCCCAGGGTATCGATGATGTACCGGGCAACCCTGGCGGCGGACGCTTCTTTCTCGCAGAAATGGCTGAAAGATAAAAGGATGGTCTCTTTTTTATTGGTATTCAAAAAGCCCTTTATAGAATACAGGATGCTGCTCAGCTTTTCCCCATAACCGCCGCCGATCGCCTCCGCCATACAGTCGGACGAACAGTGTTTGGTATAAAGGGTGTTATTATAGGACCCTACCCGAAGGTCGAACATCCGGATACCGGCATTCAGCTGGCCTTTTACATTTTGAACCTGGGTAAGCGTATTACATTCGTTAATCGTACCACTCTGCTGACCCCCTACAGCCGTGAGGACCGACATGCCTGCGTCATGGGCGCCAGGGATAACGATATCCTGTAAGCTATAACCGGCTTTGCGGGGGTACAGCGACTCCTCCATCCACCTGGCTGGATTATAATTGGTAAAATAGGACAAATAGAGTTTGTTGTCGATACCTGTATAGGCCAGGATAAATTTCTGCCGGTCGACATTGCAGATGGATACGGCCGTGGGAGTCAAAAAATAGGAAGGCAACTTAGTTTCGACGGCCGGCATCTGTCCCCCTTCTTCGGTGGTGTAGTATAATCTGTTGTCATTTTTACCGCCCTTCCATATATAAAACAACTTGTCGGAATTAAATACCCGGTAGACAGCCGGCGACACTTTGCTCTTCACCTTATATAATTGTCGGGTCCTGGTCCAGTCACCGGTGGTGAGCCGGACGTCGGCATAATAGATGCCCTCGTCTTTATAGCCACGCCAGGTCAATCGTACGACGGAATCTGACAAGGCAACCACGAAGGGATAGTCTGCACTTTTTGCAGGCACTTTCTCCAGGGTGGTCGTAGTAAGCAAACCTTCCTTGTCCATCGTCGTCACGGCATATAACAGTCCGTCCTTCCTGGAATCATGGGTTGTAAGGATGATGTTGTTTCCTGCAATAGCGGCTGTAATACCCATTGCCGCCCCTGTTGGTTCTGTTACTCCCAGCGTATGGGCAGTGCTGCCGGCAAAACTGCTGTCATTACTATTGATAGCATATCGGATACTACCATTCTTTGCTATCCATAATACATAAAGATAGTTGGGGGTAGCGCGTAATACGGGCGCAAAATTGCTTTGGGCCCCGCTGATCGCGATGTCATGGCGATCATCAGGATGGGAATATTCCCCGCCCAGCCAGGCCACATGAATAGCGCCATCGCGGGCATCATTCCAGGTGATAAAATAATGGTTCTTAAACTGGGTTATATCGATTGCTTTACTGCTGCCCGCTGCCGGCAGGAAATTTACCGGTGAGCTGAAGCTCAGATTTTGTCCGGAGACATCATGCTGTAAGAGAACTAACAATCCAATCGAAAGAGGGGAAAAAAGTCTTCTTAAAAACATAGGCCGCCCTTTACACACTAAAAGATAATATTTTTTTAAATTATATAAAAATATTAAATTAGGTAAAACCGCCTTGTATTGCATAAGATCTGCCCGACGCTGCTATGCTTCTGCTGCTGGCTTACCGTACATGCACAGGATGCCAATTACTGGTCGGCAGCCTATAACCCTGCGGGCTTCCTGACTCCAGGTTCTGCGGTAGCCTTTACAGGGGACAGCGGGGTGCTCTATTTTAATCCGGCGCTGCTGGCCTATAATACAAAGAACTCCGCCACCATCAGCGGTTCGGTATATCAGTATAATACATTAAAAATAAAAAATGGGGCGGGAGAAGGCCTCCCCCTCCGGTCCTCGAATGTCAGCGTAATACCGGTTATGGCTTCGGGTATCCTGTCTATTCAGGGAAAGAAAAAGTTTACCATAGGGTATGCGTTGGTACATAACCCGGTCATAGCTACCCAATTCACGCAACAGCTTGATAAGAAATTGAATGTGCTCAATGACTCTTACAGCCCCGGCGCTGAGGCTTTTTTGGCCCAGTACAGCGGCCAGAATATCATCAACGAGACCTCGGGAATCCTTAGCACCGGCTTTAACCTGACGTCGCACTTCGCGTTTGGGCTTTCCGCGGAAGTGCAGTACCGGGTGCAGCATATGGAGGAAAATTACAGCGCCCGGGCCTTTATCAACAACAATACCGTCTCGGGCTTACCGCCTCTTAGTAATGTGGAGACACAGTATGAGATCTCCCATTATAATGTCGGCATAAAATTCAGGGCGGGCTTTGCGTATGACAATGGGCCGCATCATGTTGGCCTGACCATAACCTCCCCGCTGGCTAAGATAAAAGGCAGCGGACAACTGCTTAGCGACAATGTGGTCACCGACCTAAGGGCTGCATCCAACGACACGTTGAACTTTCTGGCCAGCACCCGTCAAACCGGTGTAAAGGAAAAATGGAGAATGCCCCTGAGTTTTGCCGGTGGGTATGTTTACCAAGCCGGCTGGGGCCAGTTCTACTTCAGCACGGAGTACTTTCTCCCTGTAAAAGAGTACGATTTCATTACACCCCGTGCCGCAGATTTCATCCGGACAAATACCGATACCAATGTTTCTGCCGCCGGCTTCCTCACTTTTAGGGACGCCCGCAGGTCGGTGCTGAATGTTGGGCTTGGCTTCAGTTACCTGCTAAAACCGGATGTCACCGCTTTCCTGGCCCTGCGTACGGACTTCAGCTATGCTGACAGCGCCCGGTATTCGGATCCCGATAGTTATACCGCCAATAGCTCCCATTTCGATATCTACCACTTGCAGATAGGCGGCAATATAAAGAAGCGGAAATTTAACCTGCGTGCCGGCTTATTACTGGACTATGGACATACTAACAAATTCCCTCAATCCGTAGACATGCCCACCGCCAACGAAGACGACATCCTCTTAGGGAATGTACACCGGGTGCCGGCAACCTATTTTTCCATCGGGATCATGTTCGCCTATATCCATAATCTCTGAGATTATTTATGGAATTGCCTTTCACCGGCATCTTAGGTCCATCAAAACCGATGAAGCCTGAAAAAGATGCTCCGCTATTTCCTCCGATTCTTTCTATGGACCTTGCTCCTGGCCCCGATATTGAAGGCTTTGCCTGATTCTATTCAGTCCTTAAACTTTTAACCGGGTTGGCAAGGGCCGCCCGGACGGCCTGGAAACTAATAGTGATCAGGGCAATCAGCAGAGCCGTTAATCCGGCCAGCAC
>DATJJD010000038.1:0-5026 GCA_035492545.1 Puia sp. | reverse complement strand
TCAGTAAAAGAACTGTTCTTTGACGACTTTACCGTCCTTCACGTGGAAAATCCCGATTTCTTCCAGTGTCATACGGGGTTTGCCCTTGAACGTAACTTCCTGTTTCAGCACGACGCTGAAAAATTCACCCGCGACAGCCGGTTCGCTGCAAGTATAACTATGCACTGTTTCAATCGTTGCCCGGCGCGCGATCCCTTTTGCTTTGATGGCTTCCAGGCCATTGGTAAAAACAGGCATCCCCATCGATGCCGCTTTTTCGGGCTCCTGGCAAACCACGTCTTCATGATAGAGATGGTCCTGGATCTCGATAAATTTCCGTTGATTAGCCAGTTCGTGATAACGGGTCGCTGTTTCCTGAGTTGTCATATAAGATTTTTTTGATGATTGGTTTACCTGACAAAGATCAAAAGGTCGGGTGACAACCCTATGTCAGCAGAGGTTGTTGGAATGTGAAATAATAGCCGGATTTCACCTATAGCCCAAACATCATTGACTATCAAATGCTTGTATTGAAAACAAATCGTCGGCCCACCGTGAATTGTCCTATCATTTCCACGAGACTGCCATTGATGGCTGAAGTTATCGTTTGTTCCTTTGCAACAAAAGGAGCATAGTATGAGAATCGTAACACTTGAAGAACATATTTCCTTCCCGGAAATGACCCAACTGATCCCTAAAGAAGCCCTGGGGAATTTTGGGCAATCCCTCGTGATGCAAAACATCGCGCCCAAACTGGCCGATATTACCCATGAACGATTGACATCAATGGATGACACCGGCATTACCATGCAGGTTCTTTCTGTCGACGGGGTAGGCGCCAACCTATTAAGCGCTGAAGCCGGGCCAGCCTTTGCAACCCGGTATAATACCCTTATTGCCCAAAAAATTGCCGCTTATCCGGAACGGTTTACGGCCTTCGCCCATCTGCCCATGACGGCTCCGTTGGCTGCCGCAGACGAACTCGAGCGCGCCGTTAAAGAACATGGATTCCGTGGAGCGATGATCAGGGGACTGACAAACGAAGAATTTTTAGACCATCCGAAATTTGCACCTGTATTTGAACGGGCAACAAAATTAGACGTTCCTATTTACATACATCCCGGTTTACCACCCAAAAGCGTTGCGGACGCTTATTACAGCCATTTCACCCACCAGCCCGGAATGCTGGAATCCATCGCCTGCTATGGTTGGGGCTGGCATTCTGAAACCGCCCTACACGTTTTGCGTTTATTCGTGGCCGGCATCTTTGACAGGTATCCCGGGCTAAAGCTGGTGATTGGCCATATGGGAGAGATGCTGCCTATGATGATGGTTAGATCGGACAGAGCTTTCAGACCAGGGAATGGAGGCGCAAACCAACGCACTCTCATAGACACCTTTCATCAGCAGCTATATATCACAACCAGCGGCTTTTTCACCCAACCGCCATTAAAGATGGCCATTGATACCTTTGGTATAGACAATATTATGTTTTCCGTGGATTATCCATTCAGCACCCATGAAATGGGTGTTGCCTTCCTGCACGGTATCGAATTACCGGATGCGCAAATAGAAAAGATCGCTCATCGCAACGCGGATAAACTTTTGAACCTTGTATAAATAAGGTCGTGGCGGTTGTATACCCAATGGGATTATGTTATTTTTGGAAGAATGAAAAAAATACCACTGGACCAACTAAAGGATAAGACAAACCTGGGCGTACAGGTTAAAGCCTTTCTATCCGGCGAGACGTCGGACCAAAAAGCGACCGATTTAGGGGCACACCGGGACGATCATTATATTTTTTTCCTGCTAAAAAAAGGTTCAGGTTCACTGATGATAGATTTGCAAAAGGTAGATCTGAAGTCCGGGCAGTTGTATTATATTCTTCCCGGTCAGGTGCATCATCACATAAGGGCCCGTGGGGCAGAAGGCTGGTTCCTTGCAATAGATACTTCCCTGATTCCAGCAGAGTGCCGAATTGTGTTCGAGGGGAAGCTGAGCCTGCAATTACCATACACCCTTCAGCCCGCACTACTAAAACAATATTTCTATGTGCTAAGCCTGTTACAGGACCGGTATGCAGGGGCCAATAAAGCCAGGTTCGACACGCTGGTTATCCACGCATTGTTGCAATCCTTTCTTGCGATGGCCGCTAATGCCTACGATGACCTACCCGAGCCAAACCAAATGTTATCCCGGCCTGCCGAGCTTTCCAGGCAGTTTAGGATGCTGATGGCAAAAAATATCCGGGCCATCAAAAGCCCATCGGGTTACTCAACCAGGCTGAACGTTTCGCAGTCCTATTTAAATGAATCGGTAAAGCGTATTACAGGCTTTTCGATCAGTTATTGGATACAGCAGGAAATACTTTTGGAAGCCAAACGGTTACTATATTACAGCGAGTTCAATATCAAGCAGATCTCTTACGAATTGGGTTATGAAGACCCTTCCTATTTCTCCCGTTTTTTTCGCAAGGCCGCTGGCATGTCGGCGTTGGAGTTTCGGGCACTGTATAGAAAATGACATTTTTGACCGCCTTAATGGTTCAGCTTACAATCAACAACATATGAATAATTGTCAGAATTTGTTTCGAGTATTTTCCGTCGGGTACCTGTTCCTTACAGGTGTATCTCTGCCTGCACGCAGTCAATCGCCCGTCAGGCCCCCTGTTGAAAGTTTTGCACAGCGAATGATCACAGCTCCGCCGGATTCCATGCACCTGGATACTTTTTATAAAAAGTATACGGACGCCTTTGGCGTGCCGATCGTTTCGTCAGAGCACGTACCTGACGATGCGCTGCTGGTCGCCCGGGACATCATCAATTACATGCTGATGAAACGGATGGATGTGCGGGAGCAATTGATGAAGGATCATTCCAGGCTGCTGGTGGAGGCTGTCACTGAAATGGAAACGGACCTTCCGGAGCACCGTGACTGGAAAAAACCCGCGAAAGACGACCGGCGGCTGACTCCTGGGGAAAGAGATAACTATGACAAACCCGGTGGTATTGCTTCTATGTCGGACAGGGAATACTGGAACAAACGGGCCCGGGGAATGGGCGGCAATATCACCTCCTGTGCAGAAGAAAACCTGCTGGGCTATCCCGGCACCCGCTATTATGGTGAGAACATCATGGTGCACGAGTTCAGCCACAATATAATGAGGGCCCTTGGTAAAACAGATCCAGCCCTGACGGCGGAGATAAATGCCGCTTACGAGGCGGCGAAGGCTAAAAACATGTATAAAGGGCAGTATGCCATCAACACCGTTGCGGAATACTGGGCCGAAGGCACCCAGTGGTGGTTCTGGTCCAATATCGAATATTATGACGGCGATACTCGTATCCAGACGCCGGATGAGCTGAAAGCCTATGATCCTACGTTGTATGATATTTTATCCCGGGTGTATGCCGGGCACCATATTCCGGGGGATGTGTATTATGGTCGTAACCTGCATCCGATAAGACGGAATGGGTAAGAGTTTATAGGATCTCTACATATCCGTCCGTTCCATTCACCCGGATCCTCTGGCCGTCTTTGATCAGCCTGGAAGCATTTTCCACTCCGACAATTGCTGGTAAGCCATATTCACGTGCGATAACTGCTCCATGGGTCATCAGTCCGCCCACTTCGGTGACCAGGCCTTTAATGGATAAAAATAAGGGTGTCCAGCTGGGGTCGGTAAAGGCGGTGACCAGGATATCGCCATCTTCCAGATCAGCCTCTTCCATGTTCAGGATCACGCGTGCCCGGCCCTCTACAACGCCAGAAGAAACAGCGAGGCCTATAATGGCTTTGGCAGGAAGGTTTTCCCGTTTGTACTGACCCGTAATGATTTCGCCATCAGACGTGATAACACGTGGCGGAGTTAGTTTTTTATATAACAGGTACTCATCTTTTCGTTTGCCGATGACCTGGTAATCCAGCTTATTGGTGCGTATGGCTTCCTGCAATTCTTCAAAAGCGAGATAGTACATATCATCTTTTTCATGAAGAACGCCCGCTTGTACGAGTCGTTCAGCTTCTTTCAGTAAAGCCTGCTTATAAATGAAGTAGCGGCTAACAATGTCGTATTTCGGATATTCACGATAACCGATGAAATTCCGGATCAGGTCGATCATTTGTTTTGTCTCTATGGCTTTTTGTTCACCATCCGGTAATCGTTTCAATCGGGCTAATAAATCCTGTTCTTTCTTTTCTGCTTCCTGTCGCCCTAGCCCGAATTTTCGTTTGCTGGCGCCAGGCTCAAGGTTTTTGATGTTACTGAGTATCATAGGTATCAGTATACCTGGTTTTTCACTCCAGCGTGTTCTTGTAATATCGATCTCCCCGGCACATCGCATTCCATATTTTTCGAGAAAAGCAACAATAGCATCACGCACCTGCTGCCCACCGTTGAATTGAACCAGTTCATCCAAGAAATTATCATCCTTTACCTGTTCCAGATAGTCAATTATTTCAGGATAGGGACGAATCACATCTGCAACATCCAGTAGCGCCATACCCATTTCAGAAGTGACGTTGTTAGGTACAGAGAGGGAAAGGGTGTCAGCTACGTTGATTTCACCTAACCAGTCATTCATTTTTTCATTGATCCATGCGGAAGCATGGATGGCGGCCATAATCACGTTCAAATTTTTAAGATCTGTCGCACGCTGCCTCCGTTGCTGCATATCTTCCAGGATACAATCAAATAGTTCCAATCCTGATTTTGTTTGGATGTTACGTTTTAACGCCGATAAGGACGTCTCACTACTCTTAATCAAATCAGCAACAATTGCCGGATCGTTGCCTGCTTCTGCCAGAATATCTGCAGACGACATACCCTTATGGCTTTTAATGGGTCCCGGTTCGCTTTTGTCATTCGGCTCCGATTTTATAAAACCCCGGTCTATGATGGTAATCAGTGCGTCTTTTATAAGCGGATCGGAGTGCCCTAAAACACCCAATAAATTTTGCCTGCCAGCCGGTGAAGCCAGGCTCTTCGAGATGTCCACAAACAGCCTTCCGCCACCCGTTTTGAACATGGATCGGGTACCTGTTA
>DATJJD010000037.1:0-4320 GCA_035492545.1 Puia sp. | reverse complement strand
CTAAGGCGATCTAAGCAATGGAAACATTTCCAAGGTTGGGAAAGGAGGCCGTCCCTGGACCCATCGGCCATGCTTCCCGGCGCCCGCGCCCTCGCCAACTTTCACTCCGGATAGGACATCTTTTACTCCGGCAAAAAACCTATTTTCCCCCTATGATCGTCGTTATTCAATGCAAAGACCAGGTGGGACTGGTGGCCGCCATATCCGGCGTCCTGGCCGAAGAACAGCTCAATATCATCTCCCTTCGCGAGCACGTGGACCAGTTGGAGTGTCGCTTCTTCATCCGGATAGAAGTTGACCAGGACACTCCGCCCGCCGCCCTGCAACAGCGGATGAAAAGCCTGCTTCCTGCCGACGCATTGGTCACCATTAATCCCCTGCCCGAGAAAAAGATCGTAGTGCTGGTGACAAAAGAATATCACTGTCTGACGGACATCCTCGTGCGCCATCATTTCAAAACTCTCGGCGCAACCGTACAGGGCATCATCGGCAATCATGCCGTATTACAGGATATCTGCCGGAAATTTGACTTGCCCTTTTATTATGTACCGCACGGGGAGACGCCAAAAGATCTCTTTGAACAACAGTTGACAGACATCATTCATCAACTGGCTCCGGACTACATTATCCTTGCGAAGTTCATGCGTATCCTATCACCGGGTTTTGTCGCCCGCTTCCCCGCTCAGATCATCAACATTCACCACTCTTTCCTGCCAGCCTTCGTCGGCGCCAATCCCTATCGCCAGGCGTATGCCCGGGGCGTAAAACTGATCGGCGCCACGGCGCATTTTGTCACCCACGAGCTGGACGAAGGTCCCATCATCACCCAGGACGTCATCCCCGTAAGCCACTCCTTTACGGCTGCGGATATGATGAAGGCGGGAAAAGAAATTGAAACCTCCGTCCTGGCCAAAGCCCTGCGTCTCGTATTTGAAGACCGCGTTTTTGTATATAATAACAAAACGGTGATCCTATGATGTAACAAAATGATACCCCCGCCGACTCATGGGTATATGCTCGAAATTTTACAAGTACAAAAATGGTATGGGGACCAGACGGTCCTTTCCATCCCTTACCTGCAGTTGCCCGAAGGGATCTATTGGCTTCGGGGTTCCAACGGTTCCGGCAAAACGACGTTCCTGAGAATGATTGCGGGCCTGCTGCCCTTCCGGGGTGATATTGTGATAAAGGCTACCAGCCTTCGCCGCCAGCCTGTTGACTATCGCCGTTCTGTCAGCTGGGCGGATGCCGAACCCCTCTACCCGGATTTTCTGAAAGGCCGGGACCTGGTTGCCTTTTACCGGGAGGTCCGCAAAGCCTCTGCACAACAGGTAGACGAGCTTACGGATCTCTTCCAGGTACGATCTTATCTCCCGGCTCCCATCGGCACCTACTCCAGCGGTATGGTCAAACGGCTCTCCCTGGTGCTGGCCTTCATAGGCCGTCCCACCCTCATCACGCTGGACGAACCCCTGGTTACCCTTGACCAGGACAGCATCCCCTTGCTCTATGACCTTATCACCCGATCCTACCGGGAAAACAATACCAGCTTCCTCATCAGCTCTCATCAGGACATCGCCACGGGCGCCCTGCCGGAGGAAAAAGTACTCTGCGCCGCGGACCAAACCATTACCTGCTTATGAACGCCACCGCACGCATCCTGCAAAAGTCCTTGGTAAGAGAATTTTACCGGCGCAACGCCGGCCAGCTCCTCTTTATCTTTATCCTCTTCTTTGGCGCCGTAGGTGAACTGGAAGGGACGGCAAAATACACGGGCCCCCTGTATCAATTCCATTATCAATATGCGTTGATCGTCGGTTTGCTAAGCAGCCACAGCCTGTCGGTATTGGTAGCGCTGGCCTGGCTTCTCTATGCAGAAAAAAACGCCTTATTCGTGCTCACGTCCCTCCAAAAACCCGATTTTTCCTTTTTATATCTGCTCAACCAATGGCCTCCGAATAAAAGGTTCGGCCTGCTGGTCCGGGTGCAGCTCCTGTTGTTCCTGCCTATCCTGCTCTATTCGCTCGCTATCCTGGGAGTGGCCCTTTACAAAGGCTGGGTTCTTTCAGGACTGGCAGTTATCGGGTATATATTCTTGTTATGCCTGAGTAATGCACTTCGATACCAATACCATTGGCAACGCCCCGGAAGATCCACGCCGATGCTGCTGCTCCGCTGGCTCCCCTCCCTGCCCGGGACCCTCCCGTATTGGAAGTTCTTTATCCAATATGCGATAAAAGAGCAGAAATGGCTTTTCATCGGGATCAAAATCTTTAGCTGCGGCATCTTACTCCTGTCCTTAAAGACCCTTTCTGCAGAGGACTATGATACCCGTATGCTTTCGCTGCTCTATGGCATCGGGCTCTTCGGCCATGGCGTGCTGATCTACAAGTTCCGGGCTTGGGAAGAAAAGACGCTCCTGTTCTACAGAGGTTTACCAGTCTCTTTGTTCCAACGGCTGGTTCAATACGGGCTGCTCTACGGGATCCTTCTCATTCCTGAGATCATCACCCTCGCCTGCCTGATCCCCACCCCGCTGCACTATGGGGACGCTTGCAGGCTTTTGTTCTCAGGATATGGCTTTTTACTCTTGTTGAACAGTCTGCTTTTTCAGGCGCCGTTTACCGTTCAACAATTCCTGAAGATCGTCCTGGGGCTCTTCCTTTTATTATATTTCGCGGTGATGTCGGGTATGCTGGGCTGGCTAGTCGTCTGTATACTGGGGGCAGCAGCGGCGTTGTTTACCAGGGTTTATTATAAGTATGATAAGGGATTTATGACATGAAGGCATCCTTTACAATATTGATTTCCTCATTGGTAAAGCCCTTCTACCGGCAAAATGCAGGCTTCTTCCTGTTTATCTTCCTTGTCTTCTTCGGAGTGGTAGCGCCTTCCCACCAGCTCGCTTATCATTACGCGCTGATCCGGGGTTTGCTGGAAGCCCCCCCGTTCTTAGGCATCGTACTGCTGGCCTGGCTTCTGTATGCGGCAAAATGTTACCAGTGGGTTATCAGCACCTTTCAAACGCCGGAGTTCTCTTTTTTACACCTCCTTTCCCGGCTGGATAAAGCCGTCGCCTTTCGGTTGCTGTTGGGTGTGCAGATCATCTTATACTTACCCGTATGGAGCTACGCACTGGCCGTTAGCGGGGTCGCCTTTTATCAGGGAAGACCGGTCCTGGCGACGGGGGTACAGGGATATATCCTTTTCCTTTGCCTGCTGGCGACTACCGCGTACCTGCACCGGCTATACCATCCGGGAGTGCAGGCCTCCTGGCTGACTTCCCGTCTTCCCTCGCCTTTTCGTCATCCTCCCTACTGGTCTTTCTTTATCCGTTATCTTTTGCAGGAGAACAAAGTTCTACTGGCCAGCATCAAACTATCCGGTTGCGCCATCCTTTACGGATTGCTATACGGTCAGGACGCAGATCATTATGAGATTCGCATGCCATTCCTCATCTATAGCATGATCTTATTCGGGCATGGAGTGTTGGTCTATCGTTGCCGGGAGCTGGAGGAGAAAAGATTGTTGTTCTACCGGAGTTTGCCGGTATCGCTGGTACGAAGATTTGGGCAGGTGGCTGGACTCTATCTCGGGCTGCTGGTGCCGGAAATAGTTACCATTGCCTGGTTGACGCCGGTTTATCTTCACCGGATGGACGCGATTGGATTTATGGTGTCGGGTTATGGCCTGCTGCTGTTACTGAACAGCTTGTTATATGTCGCTCCTTTGAAAATGGGCGATTTTCTGAAACTGAGTGGAGGGATTTTCGGGATATTGTATCTGGGTGTGCTGGGAGGCGTGCTGATACCGATGGGCGGTGTGTTCTTCGTCTTGGCGGGTTGCCTGTTCCTGGGAGGATATTGGCGGTATCAACGTTGATTCGCCCTGATTGAGAGTGTTACACTTACTTCATTCTTACAACGGCCAGGTCTGCGAAATTGGGCTTGTAAGCCGGGATGACCACTTTGTCTTTGGAAAACTCTTCCGAATCCTGCAGGCTGATCTTCACCGTTTCACTTTTCTGGGATTTGATATGAACGATCTTTTCCAGCCGGTCATGATGCATGCCCAGGTACTGCAGGGTCACATAATATTTCCCGGCAGGCACGGCAGGAATGGTAATGTTGTGGTCCTGATCGAGGTAGAAGACCTGGTAGATCACCCCCGCACCGGTATGGTCATAACGGTCGAAAATGATCAGTACGGAATCCTTATGGGCTGCCGCAGTCATCGTATTGTTTAACTTGAACTCGACAGTGCCGACGGCCACCATCTTCTGGGCTTTAGCCTTGGGAGACTTATCTGCATAAGCTGCCA
>DATJJD010000036.1:0-15715 GCA_035492545.1 Puia sp. | reverse complement strand
CTAGGCAACCTGCCCCGGCATTCCACTACGGCCGCCCATGAGTACGGACATACCCTGGGACTGGACCATCCCAAACTGCTGGACATCCGGGGAGAGGGACAACCTGGCATGATGTATCCCCGGGGGACCCTCTGCGATCCTACCTTTCAATATGATCCCGCTGCACCAGCCGGCGGACCGGGGGGTACCCTGAATCCTTTCACCCGTAAAGTATTGGCGGACGACATCGAAAGGCTGCGGCTTCACCGTCTTTCCTTTGACCGGCAGGGCCTGGGTGTATTGGGTGATTTTTCTTCTTTATATCATCAGAAACATCTGAAAGAGGTCGGACAGTGATGGCTGGAAATTTGTACCTTCAGCACTCACCATTTCATTCAACGTGGACCCCATCTTATCAATTCAATCCATTACAAAATTTTACGGAAGGATCCGGGCCTTACACCAGGTGTCATTCGACGTGCCGCCCGGATCGGTGTTTGGCGTACTGGGCCCAAACGGCAGCGGTAAGACCACGCTGCTGGGAATCGTTATGAACGTGCTGCTGCCTACTGAGGGGGCTTACTCCTGGTTTGGCGAACCGCCTTCCGAACGGCAGCGGCAGAAGATCGGCACGTTACTGGAAACCCCTAACTTTTACCATTACCTGTCCGGGGAGAGGAACCTGCAGATTGCCGCTGCCATCAAGGGGCATGGCGCAGCCGATATCCCCCGGGTATTAGAGTTGGTGAAGCTGACTGAAAGGAAGGATTCCAAATTCAGCACCTATTCCTTAGGGATGAAACAGCGGCTGGCCATCGCCTCCTGCCTGCTGGGCAATCCTTCGGTCCTTGTCTTCGACGAGCCTACGAATGGACTGGACCCTGTCGGCATCGCCGAGACGAGGGAATTGATCCGGGACCTCTCCCGGGAAGGAAAGACCATTGTCCTGGCCAGTCACCTGCTGGATGAAGTGGAAAAAGTGTGTACCCATGTGGCGATCTTACAGAAAGGACAGCTACTCATGGCCGGGGATGTCAACGAGGTGCTGGTCAATGAGGATTTTGTGGAATTGGGGGTGGGGGCCGCCGGTCTGGAAAAATTACGGGCTGTCTTATCCGGTCTGCCGGGGATCCGGCAGGTAAGGGATTATGAACAGCATGTACAGGTGTTCTTTGACAACGGCACGATGGACCTGGGGACCATCAATCAATATTGTTTTGATAAGGGAGTCGTGCTGAACCACCTGCAGCTGCGCAAGCGAAGCCTGGAATCGAAGTTTATGGAATTGACAGGGTCTTAAAATTAACTATTCTACAACTCATTTTTATGTTACAACTATTACGGGTCGAATGGATGAAGGTCAGGAATTATAAGACGTTCTGGATCTTGCTGGCTATAACCCTTCTCTCTATTCCGGGTTTCAGTTATATGCTCTTCAACATAATGGACAATAGTTTCCCGAAGCAAAGGGGCAAAAGTATCCTGGGAAGTCCCTTTGGTTTCCCGGATGTCTGGCAGACCGTCAGCTGGAATTCGAGCTTGTTATTCATTATTCCCGCCATTCTCATCATTACCCTGACGACCAATGAATTCACCTATAAGACGCATCGGCAGAATGTTATCGACGGCTGGAACCGGCGGCAGTTCGTCAGCGTCAAGTTGATGGAGGTGCTGCTATTATCTGTTCTGACGACGGTCACCGTACTGCTGACAGCCTTTCTATTCGGGTATCTGAATAATAAAACAGGGGCTGTTGCGGGGACAGGGGCACCTGCCGCGGCCGGGGCGGCTGCCGGAGCAGGGATCGGAGGCGTTGGCCCGGGTGCAGGCGTTGGAGTCATCGGGGCCGGTGCCGGTGCAGCCGCTGGTTCGATCTGGCAGGAAAGCCGGTTTGTCTTTTTTTATTTCGTAGAGATGTTGTCCTATTCGCTGATCGCCTTTTTAATGTCGATGTTTGTCAAACGGGCGGGGCTGACCATGGGATTGTTTTTTATTTATATGATCGTAGAACAGATTGTCGTGGGCATTGTCCGGAACAAATATGAGATGAAAGGAGCGGATTATTTGCCGCAGGAAGTAACGGACAGGCTCATTCCACTCCCTTATGCAAAAGCTTTTTTGGCGAAACAGGCCAATTGGGAAAGTCATATTCCCATCTATCTGGGAGTAGCCGCTTGCTACATCGTGATCTATTGCCTGGTGACGGGACGGAATTTCCTGAAAAGCGATTTATGATCCTGTGTTCGGGGGCAACAGGTCTTCCAGGGCACTCTCCAGGGAAGGATACAGGAATTGAAACCCGCCTATCCGGGTTTTTTTTGTGTTCACCGTCGTACTCTTCAACACTTCAATGCTCATTTCCCCCACGATGATCTTCAGGAGAAAAGCAGGGACATAGATGGGAACAAAATATTTTCCTTTAAGCCGGCTGGCCAGCGCCAGGGTCAGGGTCTTGTTGTCTACCGGTCTGGGAGCTGCGGCATTATAGATCCCCTTCCAATCCGGGTGTTCAACGGCCTGCAGAAAGAGCCGGCAAAGGTCTTCTACATGGATCCAGCTTACTATTTGCTTGCCGCTGCCCAGGATGGCGGCAACCCCCATTTTCACCGGTTTTTTAAACTCTTTCAGCGCCCCTCCTTCCCGGCTGAGCACGATGCCGGTGCGTAAGATCACCAGTCGTTTGCCCATCGACGTGACGGGAGTGATGGCATCTTCCCAGAGACGACAGGTTTCTCCCAGGAAGTCCTCATCCGGGGGATCTGTCTCTTCGAAGGGGCGGGGGTTGGGGATCGCCGGATCGGGGCCATACCAGCCGATGCCGGAGATGCTGACGACGGCCTGTACCTTATTGGGGGTCTCCTGTAGTGCCTTGACGAGCAGGGCGCTGCTGGTGGTGCGGCTTTCGACAATCTCTTTTTTTCTTTTCTTGCTCCATCTCTTGTCGGCGACCCCGGCGCCTGCCAGGTGGATGATGTAGTCGGCCTGGCGGATAGCTTCGGCGTCGATGGTCTGGGTCCGGGGGTTCCAATGAGCTGTGCGCGGCGCGGCGGCGCCAGTCGGGGGGCCGGCCGCCGGGAAGGATGCCGCCGCGCCATTGCCCGCAGAACCCGATGGCGAGGCCGCCCCAGGTCTCGGGCTGCCCTCTCCGGTAGTTTTTCCTTTCCGGGAGAGCAGCGTTACATCATATCCTTTTTCCAGGAGCATACGGCTAAGGGCGGTGCCGATCAGTCCTGTTCCGCCGGTGATGAGAATGTTGGGCATGGTAAGCGACAATTGTAGTTGTAAAGTTAGATCAAAAAAAATCCCCCCGGAGAACCAGGGGGAATAAAACAACTAAAAACAAACTATGGTACGGAAGGGCAGCCGGAATTAATCCGGCCTTTTCCCATCCAGGAATGTATTGATCGTACTGATCTCCGTGTTATTATTCTCATCGGTCTTCACTTCATAGTTACTGTAGAAGTTCTCCACGTTGGAGATGGTATTGTACAGTTCCAAATTGCGACGGATGTAGGCCGGCACAGTTTCAAACTCATTATTCGGATCGGCGGCATTGATGTTGAACGACAAGTTGCGCAACTTGTTGATCCGTTCTGCCGCCCTGCGTTTGGGATCATCCGTATCGTCCTGCATGGCAGGTTCCTCTGCGGATGCGTTCTGCACCGAAAGCGAGTGAGTTTGGTGGGCCCCAGGCTCATCCGTCGCTGAACCATTATCTCTGAACACCAGCTGCATGTCAGGAGTCGTCTCCTCCTCCCGGGGTGGATTCTGCGCAGTTGTGTTAAGGACAGGTGGCTTTACAGGTCCTGAGTGTTCGGGGTTGGATTGTCGTTCATTCCGGGGCTCTTCAGCATAGATATTGGATGGCCTTGCAAGGTATCCTCCCGACGCTGCAGACGTCGGAGGGTTTCTTACGGCTCCGGGTGACTGTATGTTGCCAGTAATCTGTCCATTGTTGGTAGGTAGCCCATTCAGGGGGGGCTGTCCATTGTTGGTGCCATTCGCGGTGGGCTGACCGTTTGTTGAGGCCTGGCCATTCACCGGGGGCTGGCCATTGCCCGCAGCATTACCCGAAGGCTGTGCAGCGATGTACTGTCCATTGCTGTTGTACTGCCCCGTTACCGGCGGTTGCACAACGATGGCAGCGGTTGGAGCGGGAGTGGGTTCAGCCTTCGCCTCGGGTTCAGGTGCAAGGACCCATTCTATCCGGGGAGAACGGTCTCCGGAGGATCTGTCCGAATGAGTGGGACCCGCGGCGGCTTCTGGCTCTTCGTCGTTGAAGAGGGTCAGCGGGGCAGCCGGCGGGGGAGTGTTGTCAACCAATTTTGGCTGTAAAGAGTCCGGCAGTGGGGTAGAAGGCTGGGAAGACAGACCCACCGCCGGCAGTTCTTTGGCGTTCGGCGATTCTCTTTTGATTTCAGTTGCGGGAAGGACAGGCCTTTTTATTTGTTCTTCAACAGGCACTCCTAAAGTCATAACGATCTTCTCTTCCTTTTTGGGAGCAGGCTGAGCTTCATGATCCTTGGTAAAAGGCTCCCGATGCTCAAAGCCCGTCGCGATGAGGGTGATACCCAGGTGGGCTCCCAGCGTATTATCATAGCCAAGTCCCAAAATCACATCCGTATTTTCGCCGGCATGGCTGAGCAGGTAGTTCTGGATGATCTCTACTTCATCCATGGTGAACTCATGTTCGCCTTCGCAGGAATTTATATTGATCAGGATCCATTTGGCGCCGCGGATATCGTTGTCGTTTAGCAGCGGAGAATTCAGCGCCTCTTCGATGGCCCTTTGTGCGCGGCCATCTCCTTTGGCCGTCGCGCTGCCCAGGATAGCCACCCCGCCGTTGCGCATGACGGTGCAGACGTCCGCAAAGTCGACATTGATCTGCCCCGTACTGTTGATCACATCGGTGATACATTTGGCGGCTGTAGCCAATACGTTGTCCGCTTTGGCGAAAGCCTCTTTCATTTTAAGATTACCGAACTGGTGACGCAGCTTGTCGTTGCTGATTACCAGAAGGGTGTCCACGTATTGCTTCATCACCCGGATACCTTCTTCCGCCTGCAACTGCCGCTTCTTCCCCTCATAGGAAAAAGGAGTGGTAATGATGCCTACGGTAAGGATGCCCAGATCTTTACATATCTTCGAAATGATAGGCGCTCCACCCGTACCGGTGCCGCCACCCATACCGGCCGTTATAAACGCCATTTTCGTATTTACTTCCAGGATCGATTTGATCTCCTCCAGGCTTTCTTCCGTCGCTTGTCTGCCGATGTCAGGATTGGCGCCTGCCCCCAGCCCCTGTGTCAGATGGGGTCCAAGTTGTACTTTATTAGGGACGCGACTCGTTGCGATCGCCTGCGCATCGGTATTACAAATGATGAAATTCACTCCCTCTATGTTCTGGCTGAACATATGGTTAACTGCATTACTGCCACCACCACCCACACCAATGACCTTGATGATGGATGATTTCTCTTTCGGTAGATCAAAATGGATCATGATAATAAAATTTATTAATACGATAACTTACAACAATAATCAAAGCGCGTGATCTTCCTCTTCTTTGAAGAGGTCGATGATGCCGTCTTTGAATTTCCCCCAGAAATCTTTTATTCCCTTCCGGTTGCGTACTTTCTCCTGTTGTGACAATTCCTGTGACAGGGCGGCCGCATCCAGGGACGCCGTACCTTTCTTCAGGTTATCCGGCACTTCCACTTTCTTGTATTCTTTATCGAATTGTTTGCGGTTGTGCTCGTAGTCGCTGTACCCTTTCAGGATGAGACCGATACAGGTAGCGTAGGTAGGCTTAGCCAGCTCTTCGATGTGACCGGCCGCCAGGTGTTCGGTCGGGTAGCCGATCCGGGCATTCAGACCGGTGACATATTCCGTCAACTGGATCAGGTGCCTGAGCTGGGAACCGCCACCGGTCATGACGATCCCTCCGTTGAGGGTCTTATTGTCCAGGCCTACCTGTTTGAGGTGATAGGTAACGAAATCCATGATCTCGCTCATCCGCGCCTGTATGATATTGGCCAGGTTCTTTACGCTGATCTCTTTGGCAGGCATGCCCCGCAGGCCGGGTATGGTGATATAGGCGTTGGCCTTTGCCTCGTTGGACAAGGCGGAGCCGAACTGTACCTTCATCTGTTCTGCCTGTGTCTTCAATACACCCAGGCCCGTCTTGATATCGTTGGTGATGTTTTCACCACCGAATGGAATGACAGCCGTATGTTTCAGGATCCCTTCATAGAAGACCGCGAGGTCGGTGGTGCCGCCTCCGATGTCGACGATGGCGACGCCGGCTTCCAGGTCTTCATGGCCCATGACCGCTGCCGCAGAAGCGAGAGGCTGAAGGACCAGGTCCTTTGTCTGCAGGTTGCTCTTTTCCACGGCCCGGTTGATATTCCGGATGGCGTTCTTGTCGCCGGTGATGATGTGGAAATTGGCTCCGACCTTGACCCCGCCATAACCGATGGGATTAGGGATATTCTGAAAATTATCCACGGTGAATTCCTGCGGGATCACATCGATGATCTGGTCGCCGGCAGGGATATAGGTCTTATACTGGTCGGCAACCAGCTGGTCGATCTCCCGGCGGGTGATTTCATCATCCGTGTTCTGCCGGACGATGTCCCCCCGGGTCTGCAGGCTCTTGATATGGTGGCCGGCAATACCTACATATACTTCTGTGATCTCCAGGTTGGGATTGGAGGCATAGCAATTATCCAGGGCCATTTGAATGGCTTTTATCGTCTCGTCTATATTCAGGACCTGTCCATGTTTCACTCCGTTGGAGTTAGCGCGTCCGAAGCCTAATATTTCCAGCTTGCCGTACTCGTTCTTACGACCGGCAATGGCAGCAATCTTGGTCGTACCGATGTCGAGCCCGACAATAATGGGTTGTTCGTAGTTCATAGTTTAGTTTATTTGTTTTTTAGTTGTTGTTTTTATTGTTTTCTACTTTTTGGCATTATCGCTTTGGGGTTATGATGAACCGGCGTTCTTACGGGAGCCGGTCGGGTTGCAGCTTTCACGGGATTGGATACAGGCCGGGTGTCAATTACACCTGCCCGTGGTTTTTCATAGGAGGGGGAGTCAGGGATAAGGTCATAATTCGTCAGGGTCTGTTCGGTCAGGGTACTACGTTCCAGGGGCCGGATATTTTGCTGGCGAACCGTATCAGCTTGCAATTGCTGTGCCGTACGGATCATCTGCTCAACGTTCCTGATCCCCTGTAAGGAATCAAAACGGGTCCCTTCACTGCCTTTTTTGGTGCCGATGACCTGCCCGGCATAGGCAACGTCGATCCGCGAATATTTATCCAGCCCTGTCCGGCTCAGGACTTCTTTATAGAAGACAAAGAGCCGGTGAAATTTTTGTTCATAGTCTTCTCCGTCGCCGAATTCGATCAGGTGATTGCCAACGGTCGGCACCAGCTCAAAGGTCCTGTCGGGCAAAATGGATACCTGGGCAATCTGCGCCATCCAGAAGGCATCATTACGGATGAAGGCGCTCAGCTGTCTGATGGCTACGGCGAGCACACTGTCCTCCCCGTGTAATCTGTTGCCCCCGTCCGGATAGTCGGTGAAGACAGGCAGTTTTACCGGCAGCTTATCCGACAGCGGCAGCCGCGCTCCGCTGCTGTCGATGTAGAAGCTGTTGCCGCTACGGGTAAAAATGCGCGCCACCGGTTCTCTTTCGATCACCTTTACCTGCAGCACCCCGTTATTATCAAAGAACAATTGCGCGTCCCGGATCCAGACATTTTTTTCCAGCACAGCTTCCATCTTGCGCAGGTCAAAGGCTTGGGTGGCCTTGTCCTTCCACCCGCCCGCTCCGGCCGATGCCAACAGATCGTTAATATCCTTTTTTCCGATAAAAAGCTCACCAGCCGGCCCGGTGATATCGATCTTATATCCCTTACACGTCTTATTACTCCGGTATTTGATAGCCGCCACCAGCAATACCGTCACGCCGGCGCCCGCGATGCACCAGAACGTGACAACGAAAATCCTTTTGATATTGACTTTTAGGGCCATTTTTTACATTCATTTACTATCCGGTTTTTTGAGACCCGCCCGACGACCTATCGGTCCGTCAGACGGGTACAAAAGTGCTCGGGTAGATAAGTTCCCTTACACAATTCAGTTCACCGGCGTTTGGCTGCTTCCAGCAGCTCCTTCACCGGTGTCACCAGCGTATCGATGTCTCCTGCTCCTGCCGTGATCACCAATTCCAACTCGCCTTTATGTGCTGCCTTATCTTTTAATATTCTCAATAACTCCTCTTTATCGCAAACCCTCGCTTTCCCCCCTGTCATCTTCGAAGCGATCATTTCGCTGGTGACCCCCGCTATCGGCAATTCCCTGGCTGGATAGATCGGCAGCAAAAAAACTTCATCCGCCAGCTCCAGGCTTTCCGCAAAGCCATCCGAAAAATCCCGTGTCCTGGTGAACAGGTGCGGTTGAAACAACACCGTACATTTCTTATCCCCGAACAATCCTTTTGCCCCACTGATCAAGGCTCTCAATTCCTCCGGGTGGTGCGCATAGTCGTCGATGTATACCACTTCCGGAGTCTTCACAATATATTCGAACCTTCTCTTGACCCCTCTAAAAGCTTCCACCGCTGCCCTGATCTTCTCGTCCTCGATGCCCAGGTGGTGTGCCACGCCAATGGCGGCGGTAATATTCTCCACGTTGTGCAGCCCCCCCATGTTGAGCACGATGTTCTCCAGGCTCCAGTCTTGGGTCCGTACGCCGAAGGTGTAGCTGCCCTCGTCCAGGATGATGTCAAAGGCGGACACATCAGCTACATCCTCACCGGAAGTGGGAGGAGCTTCCAAACTATACGTCCGGCGCACATCTCCTTTCAGCTCATCCCCTCTCTTCAAACCCTCTTTGCGAAGCAGCAATCCTCCCTCTTTCAGCCTGCCGGAAAAATCGATAAAGGCCTTTTCCACTTCCTCCGCCGTCCCATAGATGTCGAGGTGATCGGCATCCATCGCCGTGATGACAGCTACATTGGGGCTCAGCTTTAGGAAGCTTCGGTCATACTCATCCGCTTCCACCACACAGACATTACGTTTGTCAGACCAGAAATTACTGTTATAATTAACGGCAATTCCCCCCAGGAAAGCATTACAGCCATACCCGCTATGCCGCAGGATATGGGCAATCATAGTAGAGACGGTTGTTTTGCCATGGGTACCGGCCACACAGATATTAAAAGAACTATTGGTGATCACACCCAACACATCACTTCTCTTCAGGATCGTATATGGATGCTGCTGATAATACAACAGCTCCTTATGATCCTTTGGCACGGCCGGCGTATAGACGATGATGTCTGCATCGCGGGGGGCCTGGCTGGGATCATCTTCATAATGAATGGGGATCCCTTCACTCTCTAACTGCCGGGTCAGTACGGTAGACGTCTTGTCATACCCGCTCACCTCCTTTCCGTGAAACCGGAAATACCTTGCCAGCGCGCTCATCCCGATGCCTCCGATCCCGATGAAATAGATCTTCCGTATATCTTTTAAGTCAACCATTTTTTTTCATTAATAGGTACCGGAGATTCGCCGTAAAATTTTAGCGCGTCCCGGCTGCGCCCCCCATCGATTTTAAAATAGCTCCCGCTATCATCTCATCCGCATTCGTCACTGCCAGTTTGCCGATATTTTCCTTCAACTCGTTCAACCGGTTCCCGTCCTTTGCCAGATCGATAACAGTTGGTATCAATTTCTCTTTTGCCTCACTGTCTTTTACCAGGATACCGGCCTTTTTATTCACCAGGTGCTGGGCGTTGGCCGTCTGATGGTCTTCCGCCGCAAAGGGGAAGGGCACGAATACCACCGCTTTCCTTGCCACGCATAACTCCGCGATAGACATGGCGCCGGACCGCGATATCACGACATCCGCCGCGGCAAAAGCATATTCCATCTGTGTGATAAAATCACCGGTCCAGATATGCCGCCGGCCGGCACAGAGGGCAGCGGCCTTTTCCGCAAAAGGTTTCCCGGTCTGCCAGACCAGTTGGAGGCCGTTGTCGCCAAAGGCATCCAGGCCCGCGGCTACCGCTTCGTTGATCCCTTTTGCCCCCAGACTGCCGCCGGTACAGAGCACGGTCTGTTTAGCCGGGTCCAGTCCAAAGAACCTTATAGCCTCTTCCCGGCCGATGGTGCTGCCCGAGATATTCTTTCTGACCGGGTTGCCGGTGATGGTGATCTTCCCTGCCGGAAAGAATGTTTCCATACCATCGCTGGCCACAAAGATGCCCGTTGCTTTTTTCCCCAGCCATTGATTCGCCTTTCCCGCGAAAGAGTTGGACTCGTGGATAAAAGTGGGGATCCCCCTTGCCTGTGCAGCCTTCAGTACCGGGAAGCTGGAGTATCCTCCTACGCCCACTACGGCATCGGGATGAAAGGATCCCAGGATACGACGCACCTGGAAGAAACTTTTTATCAGCTTCAGGGGCAACCCGATATTCTTTATCAAAGAGCTTCTGTTGAAACCGGCAATGTCGATGCCTTCTATTCTATACCCTGCCTGCGGTACTTTTTCCATTTCCATTTTCCCCTTCGCGCCCACGAACAACAGTTCAATGTCGGGAGCTTGTCGCTTCAGGGCGCCTGCAATGGCGATAGCGGGGAATATATGCCCCCCGGTGCCGCCGCCTGCTATGATGATACGTTTTGTCACGCCGTTGCTGTATTGGTTGTTTCCTTTCCTTCCTGCTGTTCCGCATTACGCGCCACGCTTAAAATAATTCCTATTGCCAGACAGGTGAACAGGAACGAACTGCCTCCCATGCTCACCAGGGGCAGGGTCACCCCTGTCACGGGAAAGAGGTTGACATTCACCGCCATATTCGCCAGCGCCTGGATGACCAACGTAAAGCTCAGTCCCAATGCCAGAAAAGCCCCAAAAGCAAAGGGACATCTCCGGAAGATGCGGATACTGCGCAGGAGGAAGACGAGGTAGATAAAAACGATGAAAGCCCCTCCCACCAATCCGTATTCCTCTATGATAATCGCATAGATAAAGTCGGAGTAAGGATGGGGCAGGAAATTCCGCTGCTGGCTGTTTCCCGGTCCCAGTCCCATAATGCCTCCCTTCGCAATCGCGATCTTGGCCTGGTTGACCTGGTAATTATTATCGTCATTGTCTTCCTTGACCCCATAAACAAAAGTCTCCACCCGGCTGATCCAGGTATCCACCCGTACAAAAAGCCGGGCCCTGTTCTCCGTCTTTGGTTTCTCTACGGCTCCGCCATTAGCCTTGTGACGGATGACCGCAGCGCTGACCAGGATAATGACGGGGATCAGGGCTACGCCGATGGTCAACAGCAGATGCCGGGCGCTGACCCTTCCGATGAACAGGAGCATGAGGCTGGTCGCGCCGATCAGCAGGGCCGTGGACAAATTCGCCGGGGCGATCAGCACGCATACGATGGCCACCGGGGTAATGACGGGAACAAAACCTTTTTTGAAATCCTTGATGACGTCCTGTTTCTTGCTCAACAGACGGCTGAGATACATGAAAAGAGCCAGTTTCGCCAGGTCGGAAGTCTGAAAGGTCAGGTTGATGATGGGAAGGCGTATCCAACGGCTTCCTTCGTTCAATTTTACGCCAAAGAACAGGGTATAGATCAGCAAGGGTATGGACAGTATAAAAAGGATCCTCGCCACTTTGGAGTAGATGGTATAGTTCACCTGGTGGGCGAAATAGATTACCATCACTCCTACCATGATGAAAGCAAATTGCTTGAACAGGTACACTTCCGTATTGCCTTTGTACATTTTGTAGGCCAGCAGGCCGGTGGAGCTGTACACGACAAGCAAGGACACTACTGCCAGCAGCACCACGGTCGTCCAGATGACCTTGTCGCCCCTGGTCCTGGATCGCAAGCTCCCGAAGGGAGTTCTTTCTATCGTCGCTTGATCACTCATTTAGTTCATTCCTGTTACATTCCTGCTCAGCTGGTCAACCGGCAAACCGATCAGCAGGCCGGTCGCCGGTCGCCGGTCGGCCTTACAGATCTTTTACGGCCTCTTTGAACTGCTTTCCCCTGTCCTCATAATTTTTGAACAGGTCGAAGCTGGCGCAGGCGGGGCTCAGCAACACGGTATCTCCTTTCGTGGCAAAATGAAAAGCCGCTTTTACCGCCTCTTCAGCGCTGGCCGTGTTCACCATCAGGGGCACATCGTTCTGGAAGGCCTCGTGGATCTTCCGGTTGTCTACGCCCATGCAGACGATGGCTTTCACTTTTTCTTTTACCAGGTCCCGGATCAGGGAATAGTCATTTCCCTTATCCACGCCGCCCAGGATCAGGATAGTAGGTTTGTCCATGCTCTCCAATGCATACCACGTGCTGTTGACATTGGTCGCTTTGGAGTCATTGATGAACTCAACTCCCCGGATGGTGCCGACGTATTCCATACGATGCTCCAGGGCTTCGAAGCTCTGGATGGCGTCACGGATCTTTTGCTTGCGTATGCCGACGGTGGCTGATGCGATACCTGCTGCCATAGTATTATATTGATTGTGAATGCCCTTCAAGGCAAAATCATAAATGCTCATTTGCAGTTTTTCGTTACCGGTCTCGATGTTCATTTGTCCGTTCCTGATAAATCCGCCTTTGTTTGGTTCGTGTTGCATAGTAAATGGTAATGGGTTAGATTGAAATGGATACCGGTCTAAATACTTTTTTATCACAGGGTCGTCATCGTTATAAATAAAATAGTCTTCATTCGTCTGGTTCAGCACGATCCGGAATTTGCTCCGGATATAATTTTCGAACTGATATTCATAGCGGTCCAGGTGGTCTTCCGTGATATTGGTCAGGATAGCGACGTCCGGTCTGAATTCCACGATATCATCCAGCTGAAAGCTGCTGATCTCCGCCACATACCAGGGTTTAGGATCTTCCGCCACCTGTCTGGCGAAGGAGTATCCAATATTGCCCACCAGCGCACAGTCCAATCCCCCTTCTTTACAGATATGGTAGGTAAGGGCGGTGGTGGTCGTTTTCCCATTGCTGCCCGTGATACCGATGATCTTGCTGTCTCCTTTGTGCCGGTAGGCCAGCTCTATCTCGCTGATCAGGGGGATGCCTTTTGCACGGACCTGTTTAACCAGCTCGTTCTTTTCCGGAATACCCGGGCTCTTCATCACCTCATCCGCGTTCAGGATCTTCTCCACCGTATGCCCCCCTTCTTCGAAATCGATACCCCGTTGCTGCAGGTCCTGCCGGTAATTATCCTTCAGCGGCCCGCCGTCCGAGACAAAGACCTCATATCCCTGTTGCACAGCCAGCAATGCCGCCCCCACTCCACTCTCTCCTCCTCCTAATATGACCAGTCGTTTAGACACCTGTTAATACAATTAATGTGAAATTCTCTCCGGGACGGATTATGGGGGTTCTTCAAAAGTATAGGATCACTGCACCACAATTTCTTTGACGTCAAGGGTCACCTTTTTGCCGGTGGTCTTCCGGTGAGCTGGTTTTCCATAAAAGCCTTTACCTGATCTTCAACGTCGCGATGGCAAATGCCGCGCAGAAGATCGTTACGATCCAGAATCTTGTCACGATCTTACTTTCATGATACCCCAGCTTCTGATAATGATGATGCAGGGGGCTCATGAGGAAAATCCTTCTTCCCTCTCCGTATTTTTTCTTGGTGTATTTGAAATAAGTTACCTGTAATACCACGCTGAGGTTCTCCACTAAAAACACGCCGCAGAAGATAGGTATCAGCCATTCCTTCCGCACGATGATAGCCAGCGCTGCGATAATGCCTCCCAGGGTCAGGCTGCCCGTGTCTCCCATGAATACCTGTGCCGGGTACGCATTATACCAGAGGAAGCCCACACAGGCCCCGATGAGGGCGCCGATGAAAATGGACAACTCGCCCAGGTTGGGGATATACATGATATTCAGGTATTCGGCAAACCGGATATTACCGCTGGCATAGGCGAAGATGCCCAAACAGGCGCCTATTACGGCACTGGTGCCTGTCGCCAGTCCATCCAGCCCGTCCGTAAGATTCGCTCCGTTCGAGACGGCCGTTATAATGAAGATCACAATAACGATATAGAGTATCCAGGTGAATCCTCTCAGGGCCTGCGGCAGCAGTTTGGAATAGTTGAACTCATGATTCTTTACAAAGGGTATCGTTGTTATCGGCTCTTTGGCCTCCACAAATAATTTTTTCTCTTTTCCCAGGGTTACCGTCTTTAGACCCGTCGTGTCGGAGGGCATGTTGACTCCCACATATTCGCGCCATACCTTCGTATTGCTGTTATAGTACAGGGTAGCTCCTACAACTACACCTAACACCACTTGCCCCAGGACCTTGAACCAGCCCGCGAGTCCGTCCTTATCTCCTTTTTTGTAGGGTACACCCTGTTCTTTGGCGATTCGTTTGGCCCTTAGTTTCAGGTAGTCGTCGATGAACCCGATCATACCCAGCCACAGCGTGGCGAAGATCATGAGACGGATATAAGCTTTATCCAGGTTGGCCAGCAGCAGGGTAGGGATCAGGATGCCCAAAATGATAATAAACCCACCCATGGTGGGGGTTCCTTTCTTTTGCTGTTCTCCCACCAGGCCCAGGTCACGCACCGTCTCCCCTACCTGTTTCTTCAACAGGTAGTTGATCAGCTTCTTTCCGAAGATCATGGTAATGACGAGTGAGAACAGCACGGCCAGCAGCACCCTGAACGTGATGAACTGGAACAGGGCTCCCCCTGGTACTTTTATGCCTATCTGTCGCAACCAATCGAATAAGTGATACAGCATGTTGGTCTTTTACTTTTCTAATAACTCAAACATCTCCAATAGGATCTGTTTATCGTCGAATGGGTATTTTATTCCTTTGATTTCCTGGTATTTTTCATGTCCTTTTCCCGCGATCAGCAGGATGTCGTCCGGTTTGGCCAGGTTGATGGCCGTCCGGATCGCTTCTTTCCGGTCGGCGATCTTGGTGTACTTTCTTTTTGCCGCCGTATTCAGCTCCGCCTCCATATCCAGCAGGATCTGCTCCGGGTCTTCGCTCCGGGGATTATCCGAAGTAAAGATGGCCCGATCGCTATACTGGCAGGCGGCGGCGCCCATGATGGGTCGTTTTGTTTTATCTCTGTCGCCTCCGCACCCTACGACGGTAATGATCTGTTCGTGCCCTTTTCTCAGTTTCTGAATGGTCACCAGCACATTGATCAGGGCGTCGGGGGTATGCGCATAATCCACGATGCCGATGATCTTCTCTTTCGGAGAGATGATGTAGTCGAATCTTCCTTCTGCCCCGTCCAACACACTGAGACAACGTAGGACCTCGCTCTTATCCTGCCCCAGACAGATAGCGGCGCCGTACACGGCCAGCAAATTATAAGCGTTGAATTCGCCGATCAGCCGGAAATGAACTTCCTGGTCATTGATGGTCATCACCAGGCCCGTCAGGTTGTTCTCCAGGATTTTCCCTTTGAAATCCGCGATGGTCTTCAGGCTATAGAAATATTTTTTGGCGTGGGTATTCTGCAACATCACCGCGCCTCGTTTGTCATCCGCATTCGAAATAGCGAAAGCATCGGAAGGCAGCGAATCGAAGAATGATTTTTTCACCCGGATATATTCGTCAAAAGTCTTGTGATAGTCCAGGTGGTCATGGGTGATATTGCTGAACAATCCTCCCGCATATTGCAAGCCGGTGATGCGATGCTGATGGATGGCA
>DATJJD010000035.1:0-19709 GCA_035492545.1 Puia sp. | reverse complement strand
GGCCGAAGCGATCAGCATGGACGGTCCCACATTCGTACCCCACATATTCAGCCCGATGCTGGCCCAGCCCAGGCTCCGCTCTGCCAAAAAGAGATTTTCCTCCGTATTCTTCTTTCGGACAAAACTCACCCAATAGCCAATCCCTAATAATATGATCAGGTAGGCCGCCACGATGATGAAGTCCACCGGTTGCAGGAAATGATAAATGTCGTTCATGGATGTTGATTTAAAGTCTCCGCGGTCAAAGCCCTTCCAGGCCATATTTCTCCAGGATAGTATCCACCTTCACCGGTCTGCCTGTCGCCAGGGATTCTTCCATCGCCTTTAGCAGTGCTATGGTGCCGATGCCTTCTTTTACGTCCGGGTAAGCCGGCGTGTCCCCTTCGATGGCGTCGGCAAAATATTCCAGGTAGTTCTGATATTCTCCCGCGTGATGGCTCTTTCCTTCAAACCGGAAATAATGTCGCAATTTATGTTCCCAGGTGATAAGCTTTTCCTCTCCTGTATTTGTTGTAACCGCATACCGCAGGTCCATATAATCGGCCTGGCTGCAGCCTTCCGTCGCCCGGAGGATACAGCTCATTTCACTGTCCCGGACAACAGGTTGTACCGGGCCTGTATACGCGCCGCTGACCCGGGCCACGCGTCCATCCTTTGCCTTGAATATAAAGTGCATGGTATCTTCATGGTGGAGACCGCCCTTCTGTCCGTTGGCGCTGAGCATGCCATAACCCATCACTTCATCGATGCCCGGCAGGTACCAGCGTACCAGGTCTACGGGATGGCTGAGACCGCCATACAACCATTTAAAAGCGTTTTCCAGCGACCAGCCCTTTTCCAGGAACCAGCGATGATCGGCATGATAATAGGCTTCTATCGTTATCAGTTCACCGATCAGTCCTTCCTCATAGTCCTTCCGTTGTCTTTTCATCGGTTCGAAGAAGCGGGAGCTTTGTCCTACGAATACCTTTTTTCCCGAAGTCCTGCTCAGGTCCAGCAAGGATGCCGCCTGGGAGAGGTCATCGATAAAAGGCTTGGTGCATACGACGTGTTTGCCATGTAACAGCGCGGCCCTAACATGCTCTGCGTGGAGCTTATCCGGTGTATAGATGCCGATGACATCGATGTCCGGGTCGTTTAACAAGTCCTGGTAGTCGGGCGTGTAGTGGGTAAACCCGAACTCTTCCATCCGATGCCGACCCAGCTCCGGGTTGAGGTCGCATATTTTTTTCAGTTCCCATTTCGGGCTGTTGAGGGCGGCGGACATGGTGCTGCGTCCTTCCCCCAGTCCAAGAATTCCTAGTCTCAGCATATGATCTTATTAATTAGTTCGATTGGATACCTGCGGCCAGTTTGATCTTATCGTCCACCATGGGCCCGTTGTTGTCCCAGGTATTGCCCGGTCCGTTGGCATTGTGCATGAATTTATCTCCGGGGCACCAGTTATTTCGGATGGTAATGTAGGACGATCCCTCGTCGAAATAGAAATAAAACCAGTGCTGGGGGTCGTGTACATAGGCCGGATGATAGATAGAGTCAATGCGATTCTCCGTGATCAGGGTGCCCGGTTGGGCAGACAGCGTGTAGATGCCCCCCACGTCATACATGTGTTTGGCATAGTGATGAACATAATTGCCGGTGATGTGATTATTACGCAGGCAGCTCACCGTCTTTGTCCAGCCCCAGCCTACACAAATGCCGGAGTAAGCCACTTCACTTACTTCATTATGGACAATATCAACGTCATGCACATAACCCGCGCTGATGCCCACACATCCCCAGTCCTCGTTGGTGCAATCGGTGACCTGGTTATTCCCGATATATTCATGGTGACATACCTCCCGCTGATCGGTGGGGTCATAGGGTAAATGGGTCTCGAAAGCTTCGTCTGAATAAGTCCCCAGTTGAATGCCGGTGCCGCCGATGTCTTTAAAAAGACAGTTCCGGACACTGTCGGCAGAAGTCCCGCGGATCAGGTCCAGCCCCGAAGAGGCCAGGTGTTCGAAATGGCAACCCTGAACAAGGAGATGGCCGGCATAAGAGATCTCTACGGCTCCCTGGGGCCGGCCGATCCAGGCCTGATTCTCCAGTCCTTTTTTGTCCGGGGTACCTGGTATCTTTAATTTATAAGCATCCAGCAAGTACATACCCGCCTGCAAGGGCACATGTCCTGCCTCCGAGGGACGCATCCAGGTGGAATAAGAGAAGCCGATATTCTTCCATTGTACATAACTCACCGGCCGGTCGACCGTGCCCGTCATCCGCACCAACGTCGTCAGGGACGGAGCTGTAACGGTGTCCCTGGAAAGGTCTTCCCCGTCCCGGGGCCAGTAATATACTTTCCCCCTGGCGAGGTCTTCATACCATTCCCCCGGCTGATCCAGCAGTTCCAGGGCGTTGGTCAAAAAGAAGGCAGAGTTCCCATTCTGTTTGTGTGCGCTGTCCATGACCGGTGCCGGCCAGGGATGCTGAAATTCTATTTGTCCTTCCGGATCCCAGAAGTGCAGTTTCAGCCGATCGCCAACCCTTTCCATGGATTTGATACGCAACACGGCGATGGCCCACATCTGGTGAATGATCATTTCCATCTGCCCAGATTGGTCGGGCAATTTTACACGAGCGGGAGCTGGTATCCAGATCTCCTGTCGTTGCCGGTCTACTGACAGGATCCGTTGCAGTTGGTCGTCATCATTCGCATCTCTTGCCCGGATGGCCTTTCTACCGTTGATCCATAGTTGCCGGAAGGATAAAGTATGTCCGCCTATGAGGGGGGCGTCTGCCACGTATACTTTTCCTTTGGCCAGAGCCGGCAGGCCAGGAAGGGGGGTGGTAACCTTCTTCCAATGCCGGATGTCCGCACCGCCGCTGAGGATTGGGTTTTCCCCGGCCGCTGCTTCGATCACCGTGGGGCTTGTGGCCGTACCTCCGTCTTCCGACCGGACAAATACGGGCCCGGTCAGCGGATAGGTTCCCCCCCGCAGGATAATATGGATGCCGTCTTTTATGGAGGGGTCACCCAGCCGGCGCTGTTCCCGGGCTTTACGCAAGGCGGTTGCGAGGGTTGCCAAGGGCGCGTTTTGCGTACCCGGGTTGGCGTCATTGCCGGAAGGAGAGACCCATATCTCCCCGGGAGAATCCGAACGAATGGAAGCCGGGTTATAGGCCAAAGCCGTTCCGGCCAGCCAGCATGCTGTCATACAACCGAGAATATTCTTTATCATTGAAAGATGGATTTCACATACGAGGTATTAGCGCTGAAATTGGCCTTTACATTCTTAGGGTCGTTGGCATCCCGGCTCCGTTCTATCACCAGCCAGCCATGCCACCCCATTTTATCCAGGGTCTTCTTTACTTTTTTCAGGTCGATAGCCTTGTCGTTCTGGAGCCAATAGCCATCCGAGTTACTGCAATGGATCTGGCAGATATTTGCAGCGCCCAAAATGCGGAGCTCTTTACAGAGATCTCTTTTGGCATCCAGGGCATTGGCGAAGTTGAAATAGATGCGTATCGCGGGGGAACCTACTTCTTTCAATAACTGCCGGTCGCCTTTTGCATCCAGGGAGGTCTCGATCCCGATGATGACGCCTGCGGTCTCCGCCATCTTTCCGATCCCTTTCAGCCGTTCGACAACCGCGGAGCGTAATTCGGGATGTTTGGAGAGGTCGGCATTTATGCCCAGGGGGAGAAAGGCAACCTTTACCCCCATCTGCCGCATCGTCTTTATACAATCCCCTACCATGCGTTGCCAGGTCGGCCGGGTGGCAAAGGACTGCGCATAGAAACCTGTCATGGCAAGGGAGGATATTTCCAGGTGAAGTTCTTTTGCCTTGTCGAGGAACTGTTGGCGGATGGAGTCGACGGCCAGTTGATTGTCGAAGGTCTCCCGGTCACCCAGCCCCCCCATGTCCACTTCCAGTCCGTCGGCGCCCACGGTCTTTGCCAGGGGGAAAGCGCCCAGTTTCTGCCGTTTTAGTAACATCAGGTCGACGACGCCTACTTTATACCGCGGTCCAACCAGCGCATCGGTCGGTAAAGGGACCGGTTGCCGTCCTAATGCCATTGCTGACTCTATCATGTAAGTTGCCGTTAGTTGGTCAAAGCCCCTGATCGCGTCGGCCGGCAGTCGCTCCCCATGGTCGCCGAATACATACAGCGCCGTCTCCGGCTCTACCGTACATTTGGATTCGTCGATATTGCCATCTTTATCCAGGACAGCGGAGAGGTCCAGCCCCAGGTTTTTCGCCATGAAGGGGTACATGGCTTTCCGTTTGGATAATCCGTAGTCATGTCCTTCGTCTTTCAGGTGGACGTTTTCCACCTTGTCTTCCGCGCCATAGTAACCATATATTTTCTTTAGGTAGGGGAAGTCGTGTTCAGGCATATGGGCGGTCCAATCATTCCCATCCGAGATCAACAACTGTGGTCTTGGCGCCGCCATGGCCGCCAGCTCTACATTATCCGTTCCGCCGGCACAGTCATGGACGGGCATACCATGCTCGCAGGGGCAGCCGCCGTCAAAATACGCGGAGACCATCACTACCGGCACGCTGACTTTTATCCGCGGGTCCATTGCCGTCAACAACACCGTCTGTGTCCCTCCGCCGGAACCTCCGGTGATGCCTACTCTTTCTTTGTCCGCTTCTTTTAATGATAACAGATAGTCCAGGATGCGGATGCCGCCCAGGAGCTGTATCGTCATAGCAAGGTCTTTCCGATGGTCTTCTTTGTTGAACTGCAACAACGATTCTCCCCAGGCGAAGAGGTCATAACTGAAGGCCATCGCTCCCATCCTCGCCAGGGCGGCACAGCGGATCTGGCAGTCGGGCCGGTACCGTTGTTTTTCAAAATGTCCATCCGGGTTGAGGATGACGGGTATCCTTCCTTTAATATTTAACGGCCGGTATAAGGAGCCGTTGACATACAAGCCGGGTAATAGTTCGATAGCCACGTTGGATACTTCATACCCATCCATTTTCCGCCAGGGCGTCGTGATAGGGGTGGTGGTTGGCTGAGCAGGTAAGGGAGATAATTTCAGCGCCTCATACAGACAAGGTCTGATGGCCGCTGTCCGCTGCTCCCATTCTGTTTTATTATGATAAAGAGATGCCAGCTGATCCAGCCGGGCAGCGCCTTCCTTATAGGACCGCCGCCACCATTCGCCTTGTTTTGCCGCTGTCTGCGCCTGCCCGCCAATCCCAAGTCCGGCTATCAAGAGCAAGATCAGCGGCGCCACCTTCAGCTCCTTTCTCTCCCTTTTCCTTGCCGCCCTCCACCCGCTGTACAATAAATTCTCATCCAGCACCGGTCTTGGGAAAAACAAGCTGGCCAGGTAACCGACGACGATGACCACCAGGTGGCTATATACCCCTAACATCAGCTTGTGTTGAGTAAAATTATAAGCTCCCAGATCCAGCAGCAGGCCCTTGTTCGCCCCCGTCCCGATCTTTGTCGAAGTGAGAAAAGCATAGGTGGTGAAGAGGATACAGGCGATGATGCCGATATTCATGCCCTGCCGGTTGGTTCGGGGGCTGAACAGTCCCAGCAAAAAGATACCGGAGATGCCCCCCGAAAAAATAGCGTATAAAGTAAACACGATGCCCAGTACCCCGTCGGTGCCCGCACTGACATACAGCATCGCGATGAGGATGGACAGTAAACCGGAGGCAACGACAATCCATCTGCCCGCCCGTAAATATTCCTGGTCGTTACGCCCCGGTCGCAGCTTCCTGTAGTAATCCTCTACCCCTACCGCCCCCAGTGAATTGAGGTCTGCGCTCATGCTGCAAATGGCGGCCGAGGTCATGGCCGAAATAATAAAGCCTACCAGCCCTGTTGGCAGCCGGGTCATAATGAAATAGGGGAAGACGGCGTCGGCGCGAAGGCTAACGGGAGCGGGATGTATTTTGTAATAGACAAAGAGACCGGTCCCGATGAACATAAACAGGACCCACACCGGTACGGTCAGCAGCACGCCCATCAGGGAGGCCCGGATAGCGGCTTTGTCTGTTCTTGCTGTCAGGTAACGCTGTACCACCGTCTGGTCTGTTCCATATTTCTGTACGGCATAAAAGACGCCGTTGATAGCCATGACGACGAAGGTGAGATGGGTGAAGTTCAGCTCGTAGGGGCCAAAGCCCGTCCGTCCGTTCGCTTTTGCGATCTCCCACACCTGCGTCGGGCTTCCGGCAGCGGTGAAGATCAGTACCGCCAGGCAGATAATGCCACTGGCAAACAACAGAAAGCCCTGGAAGACATCCAGCCAGATGACCGCTTCCATACCACCCAGCAAATTGATGGCGATGATGATGAGGCCGATCACGGAGATCATCAGGGTGGTATTACAGCCGATCATATTGCTCAACGCAAGGGCCAGCAGGAAAAAGATCGTGCCCATGGCGGAGAATTGCCGCAATACGAAGGCCAAAGAACTATAATAACGGGCGAAGGTTCCAAATCTCTTTTCAAAATACTCATAGGTGCTGAGCCCGATGACTTTCCGGTACAACGGCACGACAAACCAGATGATGCCCACCAGCACCACTGGCACCATGAGTCCCTGTACCAGTAAGATCCAGTTGGAAGAATACCCTTCCCCCGGATAGGCCAGGAAAGTTACGCTGCTGATCAGGCTGGATAACAGGGACATCCCGATGGCCCAGGCCGGTACCTTCCCCTTAGCCAGAAAATAAGATTGTGTGGATTGTTTCTTTCGGGCAAACCGGAGGCCTAAATAGAGGGTCACCGCCAGAAAAGCGATGATGATGATGATATCCGGGTAATTTAGTGTACGATTCATATGGTCAATAATCTATTAGTTTTCCAACCGTTGCCGCAATCTCTCCGGCCAATCATAGCTGCCGGGTTTTACGGTCAGGTGGAGAGGCGACCCCTCTCCCGCACGCATCCGTATGACCCCGGGCGCCAGCTCTTCTTCCGGGAAAAATGTCCGCAGCCCCGCCCATGTCAGAATAGCATGAGCGGTGGCGCCGCCTTCAATCACCAGTTCTTCCACAGCCACTTCCATCAATACCTGGCTTACCAACTCCGCCATCCGGTCCCGCATTCTGCGGGCGGCTTCCAAAGGTTCGCCAACCACCTCCTCTCCGGCAGCTATGATCGCCAGGCCCTGATCCAGTAAGTGGTTGACAATAGCCTCACAGGAATTGTCTTCGTTCGCATAATACACGGGACCGCCGGCTGCGTGGATCTCATGAAGGAGGTCCCGGTTCCTGCCAAAGGTAGTGCCACTCACCAGCAGGATGGGATAGCCCTGTGGCGCGGTGGTGTTCTTACGCTTGCCCGGACTTATGCGCTCCTGCAGGATGGCGGCAAAAAAACCTGCTGCCCCTGCCAAAAATAAAGGCTTGCCGACCTGGCCGGCGAAGGACTTGCCTGCCTGATCGGCGAAAGACTTGCCTGCCTGACTGGCGAAAGACTTACCGGTTTGGCCGGCGACCTTCGCCCAGGCGTCGAGGTCTTCTTTACTTTGTACTTCGCCCACGATGATGCCTTTGTCCGGCAACTCCTCTCCCGGCCGCCTTACCTGAACGGGCAGCCGCAGCATGTCCTCCACACGGGAGCTGGTAATGGCAAATTCCGGGTCCGATCCGAAGCTGCTCTCATGGACAGGCCTGTCGTTCAGAAAATAATAGCCATTCTTTATCGTCCTGCCCAGCGCCGGGTTAGCAGGGGCCAGCAATGCCTTGTCAAGCCCCAGCACGTCCAGGTGTGCTGCCAGCTCGGCCACCACGTGCCCTCTCAGAACGGAGTCTACCTTTTTATAAATCCATTCCGGTTGTAATAAGATCAGTAACCGGGTACTATTTTCCATTTCCTGAACAGCTTCTTTTTCCTGCATCGACCTCGTATTGGCGGCAATCACCAGCAGGTCGGCCCTGGTGGATGCAGGAACTTCCATATTGATCTCTACCGACAACCCGTGCCGGAGACCGATGCCTCCCAGCTCCGCCGCCCCGGTGAGATCGTCTGCAATAACGGCTATCATGATACAAGAGGTTTAGAAGATGGGCTGGCGGTTGACTGCCGGGCCGTACGATTTTTGCTCAATTGTACTGCCGCCCCGATGGCCAGGATCATGGCATCGGCGCTGGCAATTCCTTTCCCGGCGATCTCGAAGGCTGTTCCGTGGTCCACTGATGTCCGGATGATAGGCAGCCCCATGGTAATGTTGACCCCTTTCACACTGTCCATTTGCTGCTTGTCCGCATTCCATTTAAAACCGTTGAGCTTAAAAGGGATATGTCCCTGGTCATGGTACATGGCGACGACGCCTCCATAGGCGCCCGTTGCCGCTTTGGCAAACAGGGTATCCGGTGGCACCGGTCCTTCCACGTCATAGCCCAGCCGACGAGCCTCCTGGACAGCCGGTAAAATTTCTCCTTCATCCTCCGTACCGAAAAGCCCCGAGTCGCCCGCGTGGGGATTGAGTCCCGCCACTCCTATTTTTAAATTGGTTTCTCCCAGCTGGATCAGCCCTTCCTGTAACAGGGCGATGACCGCCAATACCCTTTCTTTCTTCACCAGGTCACAAGCCTGCCGCAAAGACACATGGGTCGAGACGTGGATCACTTTCATATTCTCTTCCACCAACAGCATTCCGTATTTGGCGGTACCGGTAAAATGCGCATAAATTTCCGTGTGCCCGGCAAAATGATGGCCCGCATCATTGATGGATCTTTTATTGATAGGGCCGGTGACCGTAGCGTCCACTTCACCGGTCAGGGCCAGCTCGATCACTTTCTTCACCGCTTCAAAGGAAGCGTGACCTGCCATGGCGGATACCTGGCCGTAGACCAGCTTGTCCGGATCCACCGTCTTCATATCCAATACATCGATGATGCCCGGATGGAACAAGGCCTCTTTTACGGCCGTTACCGGATGTACCGTCGCTGGCAGCTTCAATTCATCGATGATGCGGGTGAATACGCCGGCATCTCCCACCACCAATGGCCGGCAGCTCTCCAATACCTTTCCTGACAACAATGCTTTGACAGTTATCTCCGGGCCTATGCTGGCCGGGTCTCCCATGGTGATGGCTAAAATCGGCTTCTCGTTCATTATTTTTTATTTTTTAAAGAGGGGGCATCATATAAGGCTGACACCATCCCTCCTTTTGCATGATCATTTTTAAAACGGCCAATGACTCTCCCAGCGATCGGCCAACCTGATAGGTATCTCCCAGCTGGTTGGAAAGTACCTGAAGCTTCAGGGCTTTTTCATCATCGCCGTCGCGCACCGCCGTCCACATTTCCCGGTAGAGGCCAGGATTGAAGTTGCCGGTGCTGGGGATCAGGCCGTCACTGCCCTTCCTCAACGCCTCCGCCGACTTTGCCGCCCAGCCGATAAAATGGCTGAAGTCTTTTCGGGACGCCCATAAGTCCAGAGAGGCCGTCAGCCGCTCTTCATTCCGTTCGGAGTCCTTGGTGCCGACGATATTTGGGTGGTGGCTTAGTTCATCGATGACGGACAAGGGGATGGACTGATGCACGGTGGCAGGAATATTATAGATGATCAGCGGTCCCTTTACGCGATCTGCCAATTGCTGGAAATACCGCTTCATCTGATCCTCCGTCAGCGCATAATAAGAAGGCAGGGTCGCTACCACCACATCGGCGCCTTGCCCAAAGCTGAATTTCCCCATCTCCACCGAGTCCTCCAGGCAATTGGAAGAGATCCCGGTGTACAGAATGTCATGCTTCTCTTTTATCCGGGCAGCCAACCGGACATACTGTTGTTTTACCGATAAGGGTAGAGAGGGCGCTTCTCCGGTAGTACCCAGGATGAAGGGCATAACGCTGTGAGACCGAAAGAGGGAGAAGATCCTTTCCACGGCGGCTTCGTCCAGGGTAAGGCTGGCCGACAGGGGCGTAATAGCCGGAATGATGATGCCCTGGTATTTCTTCTTTACTGGCATGTTAATAAGCTGCTTCATAGATAGCGATGGCATCTTCCACGGTGACAGGCCGGGGGTTATTCTTTAACAATCTGGTTATTTTCATTGCCGCTACAGCCATATCCCGGATAGCATTTTGCGGGATGCCTACGTCGCGGAGCCTGGAAGGGATACCGCAGTCCCGGATAAGGGACCGGATCTTCTCCACACCTTTGCGGGCTGTAGTCTCCGGGTCCTGCTCTCTGGTGCAACCCAATGCGAGGGCTACCTCTGCATACCGGTGTGGGGCTGCCGAAAGATTGAACTCCATCACATACGGCAGCAGTAAGGCGTTGGACAAGCCATGCGCCAGGTGAAAGCTGCTGCCCAGCGGATAGGACAGGGCATGTACGGCCGCCGTATTTACCGGCCCCAGGCAGAAGCCGCCCAGCAGGCTGCCCATGGCCACCTGGGCCCTGGCTTCTTCATCTTCGCCCTGCCGGACGGCCTGTACCAGGTGAGCCGCGATGAGGCGCATTCCTTCATAAGCATACAGATCGATAAAGGGAAGGGCGAATTTATTGGTATAGGCTTCCAGGCAATGGGTCAACGCATCCAGGCCCGTAGCGGCGGTAATTTGCGGTGGCAGGCTCATCGTCAGCAAGGGGTCCACATAGACAATGTCGGGTACGAGAAAAGGGCTGATGATGCCTTTCTTCTGGTGGTCCTGCTGGTCGATGAGGATGGCATTGGGAGAGACTTCGCTACCGGTGCCCGAAGTAGCAGGCACACATACCAGTTTCTTTTTGCGGCCTTTCAATAAGCCGATACCGGTAATTTCCGTCAGGCTTTGGTCGTTGCCCAACTGTGCAGCCACCAGCTTGGCTATATCGAGCACGCTGCCTCCTCCTATGCCCAGTACAAGGTCCGGATCAAAGGGGGCCGCCTGCCGGAGGAGTTGCTCCAGATCATCGAAGGAAGGTTCCTGCAGGATGCTGGTATCCGTTATGACGGCAATGGAATGGCTCTCCAGGTCCGAACGCAATTCTCTAAGTCGCGGCAGTAATGGGGCAATCGTAATGATCATCACTTTTTTTACCGCCAGATCTTTTATCTCGCCGGCTAATTGTTCCAGACAGCCCTTGCCAAAAACCAGCTTTCCCGGAAAATATATATTCAAGTTCGACATGTCCTGTTTTGTTTAGATAGCGGGATCAAACGGCGTCGCCGGTTTTACCAGCTTACTTCCCTGTATGGGTGTTATATTCAGCCGCTCGCACCAGCCTAAAAAGCTTTTATAGATCTCATCCAGGGTCTTTTTCTGGTCCACCGTCAATTCCAGCGCATGGGCCCTGCTGATCGTCCGCACGGGCAACCCCCTTTTCTGTAAGAAATATTTGGCGCTCATGGGATAAGCGATATGGATCAGGGGGTCTACCCGGCTCAACTCAGCCTGCAGCCATTTCACGTCTTCCTGACGCTGGGGATCGGTGGCGTTGTTGCACATCCAGACCAGGATCTCCGGATAGAAATTCCCGGAAATAGAAGACATGCCCCGCGCGCCCATCTGAAGGGAGTACATGGCATTGGGGGTATGCGCATCATAGAACTCCAGGGTGTCGTCGTCCGTCAGGATGTCCAGTTTGGCTTTTACTTTCTCCAGGTCGATGGAAGTATCTTTATGATAGACCAGCCGGCCCGTATCCAATAAGGTCTCGAAAACTTCCGGGGTGATGATCCTTTTGTAAGGCGCGGGGCATTCATATAACCCCATCGGTATTCCTGTGGTCAACCGGAACATCTTCTCGAAATTACGCAGCAGGACCGCATCGGTATCTTCCACATTGGCATAATGCCCCGTGATGAGGATCACCGCGTCGATGCCCGTGTCATAGATCTTTTTTGCGAACTCCGCCTTGTCTTCCACCGTCAGTCCGAATGAACCTGTCGCCACGATGGGCACCCGGCCGTTCACTGAACGGACTACATGCCGGGTAAGCTCCAGTCTTTCGTCTTCGCTGATGCTGTACATCTCGCTGCTAAGGCAGTTGGCGAAAAAGCCTTTCACGCCCGCGGCCAGATAAAACTCCACCAAGACGGACACTACGTCCAGATCCACCTTTGCCTTCAGGTTAAAGGGGGTGATCATTACCGGGACAAATTTTTTTTCTTTACGGTCCATAATAAAATTTTTTATTTTTTAGATAGATCCGGCCACTCTCCCTTCTCCATTTTTTTCATTTCCAGTTTTGAAGGGTCGATGACTACGTGTTTTATTTTTTTTCTTCTCCAGGTGTAGACGATGTGCACCAGGCCATCGGCCGTCTGGATGACAGAGGGATAGGAATACTGTCCGACGGTATCGGTCTCCAGGACCATTGCCGCATACCAGGTCTTTCCATCGGGAGAGAGGGCTACATTCAGCGGCGAGCGGGCGCCTTTGGCCTGGCCTGCGGGAGGGAGAACGTGATTGTATACCAATAGCTGCCTTCCATCCGCCAGGGTCACCGCATCCGTGCCGGAGTTATTATTGGGCAGGGCCGTAGGCGCCAGTGGGGACCAGGTCAAGCCGTTGTCGGTAGACCAGGTCTCCAGGATGGCCCGGTTCTGGCTCCGGCAAAGGGCCTGCAAGCGCCCGTCCTTATGAAAGAGTATGCTGGGTTGGATCGCCTGGCCGCCCGGGGTCGCTCCCTCTTTTGCTGAGGGTACATTGCCAATCGCTACGGGGCCTGCCATTTTCCAGGTCTTTCCCTCGTCGGGCGTCCATTCGAAATGCACTTTCCATCCACTGCCTTCCGTGCTGGAAGGACAGAGGAGGGTCCCATTGCTCAGCAACACCGGTTTATTCTTGATAGGCCCCAGGTAACCTTCCGGCAGCGCATGGGGTTTGGACCAGCTGATCCCTCCATCGGCTGACCGGATCAGCCAGCCCTTCCATTTGGAGGGACTGGGGCCAACCTTGTAGAAGAGTAACAAGTCCCCACCCGGCACCTGGTAGAGCACGGGGTTCCAGCAGGCATAGCGGAGCGTGTCATTTTGAATGCCATCGGCCACTTTTATCCCTTCCGTCCATTGTCCGGCCCCTTTGTCTTTCCGGCTTACCCAGATACAGACATCGGGATTCCTCTCTTTGGTGCCTCCAAACCAGGCCGCCACGAGCCCTTTTTTTGTCTCGGCGATAGTGGCGGCATGGCATTCCGGGTAGGGCGCCTTGTCAAAGATGAACTCACCCTGTGACCCCGTCTGAGACTGGGAATGGGCCTGAAAGGATATTATGCCTGTCAGCGCCATCATTAATGCTATGGAAAAATAGTTTCGAATCATGATAGACTTTATTTTCCTGCCGCGGCTGCTTTTTTGGCTTTCTGGGCATCCACATACGTTTTGAAAAGAGCATGCCAGTTGCGTCCGTTGGCGTTGAGGTACTGTTCGTTCTTCGTCTTATAAATTTCAAAGATGGCCGAGATCTGTTTTACATTCTTAAAGTCAACAGCCTGCTCCCGGGCCTGCTGCAGGTTGGTGAGGATGGTCGCTTCCTCCTGGGGGGTGAGGTCAGGAACAATTGCTTTGTAACCGGCCAGGGTAAAGGCCACTTTGCCGATGGTATACTTATCCAGGATAAGGCCTACCTGATCTTCCGTCAGGTCTTTCCGCAAGCCTGTCATCAGGTCATCATGAATAGATTTTGGCATCGCGGAAATAGCGATGATCTGGCGATCCATGGTGCTCAGGGGTTTACCTGTCGCCGGATCGATGCCTGCCGGTACGGTAGTATAGGGGTGGTCGTTATTCCAGTCACGGATGGCCTTCAGGTGTGTGGACACTACGGCCGTCAGACGGTTCACTTTTTCCCCGTCGGTGAGCTGCAGGGATCCTATCCAGGCCGCGGCCTTTTTGTCGACCTCCGCATCCGATTTGGCCCTGGCTTCCGGAGAGGGCTGTTTTGTTGTATCCGTAGTTTGTGCGTGGGCGGTAGTGACTCCTGTTACCAGGATTATCAGCGCGTATACCCATAATTTTACTTTCATAATTTACTATTTTGGTTGATCAATGTCAAAATGATACGTCCCCGCCCCCAGGGTCTGCTGTCCCGCCACGGCGCTGGTATTGGCCGGTATGATTATATCCCATTGCAGCCGCTTGCCCTGCCGATGCCAGCTGCTTTTAACCACCCCGTACGGAGTGTGGTAAGAGGCTGCTACCGAATCCAGGCCATCGGGAAAAATCGGGTGCAGGTTAATTTTCTTAAAGCCCGGCTCTGCGGGTGTTATGCCTGCCAGGTCCTCATAGAACCAGGTGACCAGGTCTCCCAGCAGCATGACATGATTGTGCGAATTCATGGCCGGGTCGGCCGTATTGCCATTCCATAGTTCCCAAATGGTGGTAGCGCCCTGTCGAACCATATATCCCCAGCTGGGATAGTCGTCATTGCCCGCGATGCGGTATGCCAGGTCTTCTCTGCCGCCATCTGTCAGGCCCCGCATCAGCCATTGTGAACCTATCACGCCCGTGCTGATATGGCTATTATTTTCTTTTTCGATCTTATCAACGATGTTCCGGAATACCGCAACCCGATCTTCTGGCGGCACCATGCCGAAATACAGGGGCAGCAGGTTGGCCGTTACTGTATTATTATCATACCGGAAGGTCTTCTTATCGAGGTATTTTGCATTGAAAGCATCTTTCGTCTTCCCGGCCAATACGGTAAATTCTTGTTGGTCCTGCCCCATTTTCAGCAAGCCGGCACAGCGCTGCATGATCATCAGCAGCCGGTAATAATAAGCCGTCGCGATGAGGGCCCCATTCGTATTCCGGGAGGAATCCCGGGAATGGATCAGCTCCGGGGATTCCGGCGGCACGCACCAGTCCCCATATTTATCCTTTGTCATGATATCTTCCTTCACGTATTTCTGCCGCATGTAGCCCAGCCATTTTTTCATGGAGGCATAATGCTTTTCGATGGGTCGCCGGTCACCAAACTGCCTGTACAGCATGTCCGCAATTAGGATATAGGTCCCCGGCCAGGTGATGTTATCACTATAGTAATTCCAGTAAGCAGGGGCCACATCGGGAAGAGAGCCGTCGGGTTTTTGTGATTCTTCGATATCGTCCAGCCATTTGGCATATAATTTCCCGTTGTCAAAAATGAAACTTTCTCCCAGGGATCCCGTTGCCCGATCTCCCAGCCAGGGCATCCGTTCATTGCGCTGGGGACAGTCGAGGGGTATTCCCTTGTAATTGCTGAGGATACCCCAGCAGGCGTTTTGGTAGATCTGATTGATCAGGGGATTGGAAGTCCGGAACTCTCCGATGGTGGCGATGTCGTCATAGACCACCTGTCCTTCAAAATCATCGGGGGAAGGCCGGCCCGGGTAACCGCTGACCTCCACATACCGGAAGCCATGAAACACAAAGACAGGATGCCAGGATTCCTCTGTCCCTCCTTTTAGGGTATAGATATCCGTAACTTTTGCATCCCGGAGGTTGGCGATATAGAGGCTGCCATCTTTTTGTAAGGTCTCTCCAAATTTCAGGGTCACTTTATCTCCCCGTTGCCCTCTTACTTTTAATTGCACCCAGCCCGCCATGTTTTGTCCCATGTCCAGGATCCAGATCCCCGGCTTTTGTTCCGCAAGGCTTACCGGTTTAATAAGGCCTTTCACTTTGATGGGCTCATTCATCTGTGCGACGAGGCGGCCACCTGGAGCGGGCGCTAACTCCGCCTTCAGCCATTGATGGTCATCAAAGCCGGCAATATCCCAGCCAGGGAATTCCCGGGTGGCATCGTATTCTTCTCCATCGTATTCGTTGTTGCTCCGGATAGGGCCGTCGGCGGTGAACTTCCAGCCTTCATCGCTTACGATACGCTGACGGGTCCCGTTCGCATATTCTATTTCCAGTTGCAGCAACAGCCGTGGGAAGCCGAATTCTTTTATTTTTTTGGGTTTGTATTTGGGGCGCATGGTGAAAAACCGGCCATTGCCCAGGACCACTCCCAGTGCGTTTGCTCCTTGTTGACATTCTTTCGTCACCTCGAACGTGTTGTACCGTACGGATTGGGTATAATCGGTCGGAGCTTCCGCCAGCACCTGGTCGCCGATGGCATGGCCATTGACGGTTAGTTCATAATGTCCAAGTCCGATGATGTACACCATCGCTTTTTTGATGGAGGAAGCCGCCGTAAATTCTTTCCGAAAATACCGGGCGGAAAGCCGGGAGAACTTCGAGACGCTGTCCCAGGGAAAGCCATGCTCATACCCTATCCAGCGGGCTTTCCAGTCTTCCTTCTCCAGGAGGCCCATGCTCCAGCCGGCTGGTTGGCTCCAACTGCTTTCCATGCCGGGCGGACGGGCGGCTGCCGGACGGTGGGTGGCCTGCGGGTCGGTGGCCGGCCGCCTCGTCGCATAGTAGTCGCCGGTATCCGTCCATATTTTTACTTTCCAGTAGTACGTGGCGCCACTTTTTAGCGGCAGCCCCCCATAGGGCACCCCTTGGCTTTGGTCGCTGGCCACTCTACCGGAATTCCAACAATCGCCTTTATCCTGCAAAAGATTTTGTAAGGAAGAGGCCACCAGCACCTGGTAGGCCACCTGCCGGAGACCTCTCTCCTCTCCGATGATCTCCCAGCTCAGCCGGGGTAACCGGGCGTCGATGCCCAATGGATCTACTCTTTGCTCACAGCGCAATGCCGACGCTACAGGTTGTGCAGCCCATCCGCTGGTTGGGTTTAGCCATAGCGTCGAGAGGAGCAGGAGGATCATATAATAATGAGGGCTATTCATTTTCCCGAAAAATCAAAATATAAAGTGATCACCTTGGCATATTCTTTACTTTTCCCATAATCATAATACATATTCTTTTCTCCTGAGGGGCCCATCTTCTCCGGCTTCTGTGACTTGGTGCCGATGGGCGGTATGCCCTGCATAAAAGAGATCTCGCCGGAAGGAAAGGGTGGAGCGGTATTGTACACCTTTGCCGGATTGGCCGGTGTGAAGAGCCGCAGAAAGACGTCTTCGCTGGCGCAGACTACCGTAAGAGGCTGTCCGTTCGTCTCCAGTCTCATCCAATAAAAATTGGAAAAATATCCTTTGAACTCCGGGTAGATACAGGCGCCCTGACCGGTGATGGTATTATTATAGGCTTTATTCCAAACCCCCAGGGTAGTACCTTCCATACGGTTCTTCCAGACCCGGTACGGACCCGAGCCCATCCAGTCGATGCCCTTTACCTGTTCTTCCGCCGTATAAGAGAAATTGACACCCAGCAGGGCATATTCATATTCAGGGGGGAAATAGTGCACGTCCATCTTCAGCCAGCCGGAAGGGTACATCGTCCATTTTAAGCCCTGGCAAAGACTTTGTTTGTTATAAGTAGTTTCCAGGACCAGGTTGTTGCCTTCGGTGCGAAGCGTACATTGTTGTATGTCGGCCGGGTTTATGGATCCCGCGGAGAGGACCGGGCCATTGGCGAAAGGAAAGATGCCATTTGGATTCTCTACTTTTTGCAGCAGGCCCGTCTTACGACTAAAGAAGGCTTTTACTCCGTTTGCGGCAAGGACGTAGCTAGTATCGTTCTCCGTGTAAGCAGGTATCTTAGTACCCGATGTATCGATCATCTTAGCCGCAACAACATCCGGACGGGAGATGGGCCAGCTCCAGGTATAGATCTCCCGGCCAAAAGGGTCTTTGGCGGTGACATAAAGTATATCATAGGACTGCCAGTCTTGTGGTAAGTCGAGGGAGAGGGTCCCTTGTTGCCCTGGTGCGACAGCGGGGGAGCTGGCATTTCCCAGGGGTCCGGGAATCGTTGCTTTCGATCCCGGGCCGACTGTCCTCGCCAGCCTCCAGCTAAATTGACATCGATCGGTGTTGGTATAAAAATACCGGTTCTCTATTGACAGTTTCCCATCAAAAGCGGGAGTTATCTCCCGCCTGGCTATCGCTATAGGAGACCATACTTCTTTGATGGCATAATAGCTTCCTTCTTTTTCCCGGTAAGGTCCCAGGATGCCATCCGGGCCATGATCTCCATCCGTATCCAGCTCTCCCTTGCGATCGGTACGGACGACCCCCTCATCGGAGAGGTCCCAAAGAAAGCCGCCGGCGGATAAAGGGTCATGCCACATCTGTTCCCAGTAATCATGTAGGCCTGCCCCATGTCCTCCATCATAGAGGCCGTGGAGGAATTCGGTGGGGAAGGTGATCTCGTGCCCATGCAGGTGGGTGCCATTGCCATAATCGTAATTGATATAATGCTGGGTGTCCGTATGCCGGAATACCGCCCAGGGGTGGATCAGTGGTCGCTGTTGAAGATCCAGCTGGTCGAACAGCGGATCCAGGTCGAAGTTGAAACCGCCTTCATTCCCATTGTCCCAGATGACGATGGAGGGATGATTGACATCTTTCACGATCATCTCCTTCACCAGTTTGGAACCCACTTCCGTATCGTAAGCATGATGCCATCCCGTCAGTTCATCCAGTACGAACAGACCCAGGGAGTCGCAGACGTCCAGGAAGTGATCGTCCGGAGGATAGTGGGACATGCGAACGGCGTTCATATTCATGTCTTTCATCAGCTGCACATCCAGGATGCTGAGGTCTTTGTTCATAGTGCGGCCGGAAGTGGGCCAGAAGGAATGACGGCAGACGCCTTTGAATTTTATCTTCGTGCCATTGACATAGATGCCGTCCCTTTCCCGGAGCTCGACTGTACGAAAGCCGAATCGTTGCCATACGGTGTGTTTGGTTCCATCCTGGCCGGTTAGGTTTACCGCTATTTTATAGAGGTTGGGAGATTCCGGCGTCCAGGGTAAGATGGCAGACAGGGAAGCCTGTAATCTCACCAGGCTGTCCCCTTCGTTCAGGGAGGCGTGGAGGGGCTGTCCGACCGGTTCATTTTTTAGCGTATATACCTGGGCGTCAATTTGCCCGACAGTAGCTCCCTTTCCGGATTCGGCAATAGTCCCTTTACCGGATTCAGTGGTAGTCCCTTTACCGGATCGCCCGGGGTTCAATCCCGCTATATGAACAGCCGCCTGCAACTGCCCATTGGCTTTCGCGTCGATAGCCAGGCCGCTGATATGCCGGCGGGGAAAGGCTTCCAGGTATACCGGGCGAAAGATGCCGCCAAAGATCCAGAAGTCACAGTGCCTTTCGGCCATGTTGACACTGCGGTTGGCAGATTCTTTGGAGACGGTGACTTCCAGCAGGTTTTTCTTTCCGTAGTGCAGCCAGGGGCTGATGTCGTAGCGGAAGCGATAAAAAGAGCCCTGATGTACGGCCCCTGCTGACTTCCCATTGATCTTCACTTCCGTGTCGGTCATGGACCCGTCGAAGACAATCTCTACCGTACGGTCCCTCCAGGTGGCGGGCACGGTGAACGAATATTTGTACAATCCCTTCTCATGCCCCCGCACCGAGTCCTTATCCAGGCCATAGTTATACTTGCCAAAGCCTTGCAGCTCCCAGTTGGAGGGGACGGGGATGGTGGTCCATTTTCCCGATTGTCTTCCTTCCGTGCAATAGAACTGCCAGTTCACCGTGTGATCGCTGCCGGTGCCGGAGAGATAGAGCGTCTGGGTCTCCTGCGCCATAACATCCGTGAACACAGGCAACATTGCCAGCACAAGTAATCCTATTTTAATCGATCGTTTCATTCGTTAATTATTTATTGGGGTCCGGAACGGTAAAGCTGGTAATCCCTGCAGATTATAAAAATTGGGTTGTGCGGCTTCGTTCCATCCGAAACGAACGGCTACCGGCGAAGACAACCCCCTGGCCGACACCAACACCTTATCTCCTTTGATGACAGCCTTAGC
>DATJJD010000034.1:0-12496 GCA_035492545.1 Puia sp. | reverse complement strand
ATGCAATTGATTCTATTGCCACCTCTGAAAAATCTGAAATTAAGGAAAGCAGGAAAATAAAGACCGCAATGCCAGAGAAAAATAATGAGTTTCAAGATGTAGAAATGGATCTGGAAATTAAGCCGGTTTCAGATGGGGCAGATAACTTGAAAGAAGAAGAGGTGATCGAAAAATTGCCTTTATCGGATTATGAGCCTACGCTGGAACTTCGGGATTACAAATATCCTTCCCTGGACCTGCTGGAAGCGTACGACGGCGAAAAGATTGTACAGGATGCTGGCGAACTGGAAGCAAATAAGGATCAGATCCTCAGTATGCTTAGGAGTTATAATATTGCTGCCCAGAAGATCAGCATTATCGTAGGCCCCACCATTACCTTGTATGAGATCGTTCCGGCTGATGGCGTTCGCATTTCCCGTATCAAGAACCTGGAAGATGACATGGATTTGAATTTTGCAGCGCTTAGGATTCGTATCGTTGCTCCTATTCCGGGGAGGGGTACGCTCAATATCGAAATGCCCAATGTAAGAAGGAAGATTGTGGGCCTAAGGAGTCTGATTGCTTCCGATAATTTTCATTATAGTAATTTTAGCCTGCCCATTGCGATTGGTAAAAAGGTCAACAATGAAAATTTTATTGTGGATTTGGTATCTATGCCTCACTTGCTAATAGCGGGGGGGACCGGCCAGGGTAAATCAGTTGGGTTGAATGCGATTCTAGTCTCTCTTCTATACAAAAAACACCCTTCCCAACTGAAGCTGATTTTGGTTGATCTCAAAAGGATTGAACTGAACACCTATCGTAAGATAGAGAAGCACTTTTTGGCAAAGTTGCCAGGTGAAGAGGAGGCCATCATCACCGATACGAAGAAAGTGGTTCGCACACTGAATGCCTTGTGTATCGAGATGGATAACCGGTACGATTTGCTGAAAGAGGCCAGCGCCCATAATATCAAGGAGTATAATGACAAGTTCATCAAACGCCGCCTGAATCCCCAGAAGGGGCATCAGTATCTGCCTTTTATCGTGCTGGCGGTGGATGAGTTTGCCGATCTGATCATGACTGCCGGAAAGGAGGTGGAAATGCCGATCGCCCGGCTGGCCCAGTTGGCCCATACGGTAGGGATCCATCTCATTATAGCTAGCAGTCGTCCATCTTCGGATATTTTTAAATCAAGGTTGAAATCAAATTTTCCTGCACGATTGTCCTTCAAGGTTATCTCCTCTGGCGAATCTAAATCCATTTTGGATTGGGGCGGTGCTGAGAAACTGGTTGGCAATGGGGATATGCTCGTCAGCTATAACGGGGAGATCACCCGGGTGCAAGGTGCTTTTGTGGGCATCCCTGAAGTGGAAGAGGTCACGGACTTCATCGGGAAGCAGCGGGGATATCCGGAGGCATATATATTGCCGGAATATGTCAATGAGAAGGATATGGAGGGCAAGGATTTTGACCTGGCTGACCGGGATCCCTTATTCGAGGAGGCTGCCCGTTTGATCGTGCAAAACCAGCTTGGCAGCACTTCCCTGATACAGCGTCGTATGAAGCTGGGTTATAACCGGGCTGGACGTCTAATGGACCAGTTAGAAGCATTCGGAGTGGTTGGGCCGGGTCTGGGAAGTGCCCTCCGAGATGTCCTGATCAAGTCAGAACATGAATTGGAACACTATCTGAATCCTTGAACTTATTAGGCGTATGAATCTGGAAGGATATGACTACACCAAGTAAAGGATCAACAACTGATATCTTGTTCGACTAGGGGTTAAGAAACTTAGTTCTACTTAAAATCTCTTGAGCCTTCTTCAACTTTTCCGGAAATGGGTTTTCCCCGGCAGGCAAAAAAGTGTTAGTAACCACAACGACAGGAGGAATCTTTTTTTTACGTTTTTTGCTTGTTGGAGTATGCTTTTTTATGATCGGCATATATCAAAGTTAATAAATTCTTTTAATAATAAAGCCATGAAATTTCAGGTCAGCTTTGGGCTCAAAAGGAAGCTCCGTATAGGTTTCTCCCTCTTTTATTAGAACGTTTATAATAAATTGTTTCCTGAAGCTGGCATAATATGTTCGAAGTATCCTGGCATAAAGTTTAGTTCGTTCCTGAGTGCTACCAGAGAAGAAAATCTCCTTATTAGGAAACCTGGAAGTGAAATCTATCAGAATGTGGACGATGGTAGACAATACCCTGACAATATCTCCATTATTGGAGTTAGCTTTGTCATCTATTGAGCCATCAGGTAAAATATCTCCAAAGCCCATATTGACAATATCCCGGATGCCGGTATGGGTAAAAACTACTTCTTTATTAATCCTTTTTTTCCCAATGCTGGTAAATGTATACCGACTTGCTTGAGTACGATCATACGGATAGTACGGATTATCTTTCATAGACTAAGGTTCTATAGTTAGAATAGACACTTTATGACGCATAAAAATACTAAATAAATTAGTATTCAAAAATTGAAAATATTTGCAGGCGTTTTTTTTGTAAATCGATGAAAGGTTTGTCGGTAATACGCTTCTTGCTTATTTTGCCGGCTTATTTAAAAAATAGTTACATGAGGATAAATAAGCAGCTCGGAATAGTCCTGATCCTATGCTTAGGGACTATCGGAACCTTTGCGGGGACTGGTGGCCCTTTGGTTTGCGTTGGCGGGCCTGGAACTCCGGCAGACCTGCTCCCCGAACGGATATCACAGTATGTAGCCGATATCGAAGACCTGAACAAAGTATACATATTTAAGGATAGCCCGGAATATTATGAAAGATTACAGGCCTACAATTCGGCAGCCCTGGCCGCCCTTCAGGCCCTGCCTTTTGACTCGTTAAGTACTTCCGACCAGGTGGATTACCTGCTGCTGCAGCGTACCATCCGGCATTCGCTGAAAGAGCTGGACCAGGCGCAGAAAGTATATGAACAGATACGATTTGCCATTCCATTTGCTCAAAAGATCATGGCCCTTCAGGTTGACCGGCGCAGGGGCAATACTCCGGATGGAGTTGCTACGGCGCAGATACTGGACAGCGTGAGGAATGATATAAAGGCTGCCCGGCAGCAGCTGGAGAAACAACCGGCCTTGTCGAGGACCCTGATCAAAAAGATCATCGATGTAACGGCGAGTGTTCGCAAAGGCTTGCAGAATACCTATACTTTTTATGACGGTTATGACCCCACCTACACCTGGTGGGTGAAAAAGCCTTACCATGAGGCCGATTCCCTCCTGTCGGCTTATGGCCATTCCCTGCAGGCACAACTGGCCGGAGATGACAGGGGCATAAACCCTATCGGGGAAGAAAAATTAAAAGAGTTGCTGGAATATGAAATGATCCCTTATGGTCCCCAGGACCTGGTAGATATTGCTAATCGGCAGTTTGCCTGGTGCGAAAAAGAGATGAAAAAAGCTTCCGCGGAGCTGGGCTTCGGGGATGATTGGAAACGGGCATTGGAAAAGGTGAAGCAACATTATGTAGATCCAGGCAAACAGCCGGCGGTGATCGATCAGTTGGCGGAAGAAGCCATTCATTTTGTGGAAAGCCACGACCTGGTGACCGTGCCCCCGTTGGCAAAGGAAGCCTGGCGTATGTTCATGCTGACGCCGGAAGAGCAGCGTTATGCTCCCTTTTTTCTCGGCGGGGAGTCTATCCTCATCGCCTATCCCACGGAAGATATGGACGAGGGGACAAAAGTGATGAGCATGCGCAGTAATAACTATGGATTTGCCCATGCCACCGTTTTTCATGAACTGATCCCCGGGCATAACCTGCAGGGCTTTATGAACAGACGGTACAAGCCGTACCGGGATCTGTTCGATACCCCTTTCTCCGTGGAAGGATGGGCGTTGTATTGGGAGATGCTGTTATGGGACAAAGGTTTCCATAAAACACCGGAGGAAAAGATCGGCGCCCTGTTCTGGAGGATGCACCGTTGCGCCCGGATTATCTTTTCCCTGAACTATCACCTGGGTAAATGGACACCGGACCAATGTATCGACTTTCTGGTGGAGAAAGTGGGCCACGAACGGTTTAGCGCGGAATCCGAAGTACGACGTTCCTTCGCGGGGAATTATGGACCCTTATACCAGATCGCATATATGATGGGCGGCCTGCAGCTGCGGGCCCTGCACCATGAATGGGTAGACTCTAAAAAGATGACGGACCGGCAGTTCCATGATACTTTCTTACATGAAAATACCATCCCCATCGAGATGTTCCGGGCTACGCTGAGCGGACAACCGCTTCGTAAGGATTACACGACCAAATGGCGGTTTGCGGAAGAGCTGAACTAGGGGCAGGCTCCGGGTGTGGACCTGCCCTCGACGCCCACCCGGACGCATCGATCTTTCTTAGCTGGTCTTCTTTTTCCGCGCCTTGTTGGCCGTGATATAACCATTGAACGAGATAGACTGTCTGTTGGTGCTGGTGACCTGCAGGGTGGCGTATCCACTCTCCGTGACGCTGAGGGAGAATTGCTGTACGTCCCGATAGTCTTTGGGTTTGATCTGGATATCCCAGCCTCCCTTCTTGCGGGGATTCACGGTGTAATCAAAGTCTTTGGAAGTAAATTGGATACCGCCCTGGGTGGGGTCCACAGGGGCGGTATAGGCCCGTCCATAATAAGGCAGGTAACTGACAACCTGGCTTTTGGTTACTTTCACATCATAGTCTGAAGTGAGCTGCCGGGTGCGCCCGCTCATGGGCATGGCCGATTGCGCTTTAAAAACATAGTTTTGAGAATCTATCAGGTTCTTTATGCCTGCTGCTTTATCGGCTGCCTTGTCGGTCTGGGCGTAGAGAGGAGTGGACTGGCTGACAAAAACCAGCAGGAAAAGGAAGAGGGGGGCCGGGAGGAGGATTTTTGACATTTTCATGATCATATGATTAAAGGTTTTGACAATCCGGAAGACTTATATAATAAATTTAAGTAATTGCTTTGGACATGAAAAAAAGGATTTTACAGTTTGGCGCCGGATTCGGTTTTTCCGTCTTATGGGCTTCCGCCTCAACGGCTACAAAGCTGGGATTGCAGGCGGCCCAGCCTTTTATGATCTGTATCACAAGGTTCTTCCTGGCAGCTATCCTGATGCTGGGCATCACTCATGGATTACTGGGCAACAGGCTGCCCCGGGGGGCGGAATGGAAGCAGCTGGCAATCTATGGCCTTCTAAATATCAGTATTTACCTGGGGTTGTATGTCATCGCCATGCAGCATGTATCCCCTGGACTGGGCTCTCTTTCGGTGGCGACCAGCCCTGTGTTGATCAACCTGTTCTCTTCCCTGGTATTCCGCCAGCCTTTGAAGGGGTATGTCATAGTAAGCCTCTTGTTATGCAGCGCCGGAGTGGTATTGGCTGCCTGGCCCCTTTTGCAGAATAGCTCGGCTACCCCTGGCGGGCTGCTGACCCTGGTGGTGAGCATGCTGGCGTACTCGGGAGGTGTATTGTATTTTTCGCGGAAGTCCTGGAATGACCTGCCCATGCTGACGATCAATGGCTGGCAGACTTTATTGGGAGGTTTGTTCCTGTTGCCATTTGTCGCTTTTACTTACCGGGCCTCTCAAAACACCTGGAATGGGACATCGATCGCATCGGTCCTATGGCTGGCCATACCCGTCTCCGTTATCGCTATTCAGTTATGGCTGTACCTGCTGAAAGACGATGCGGCCAAGGCCTCCTTCTGGCTGTTCCTCTGTCCGGTATTTGGCTTTGTCATCGCGGCTATCGTCATGGGGGAACCGATTGGAGTTTATACGGTTACAGGTATGGGATTGGTGATAGGGGGACTATATATCGTACAACGGAATAAGAATAGCTGATCACTATAGAGTAAGTCCTAATAACTCCTGTAATTTTTTCTCACCCTTACCTGTTAGCAGCAACGCCCGGGAATTTTTGATTGTACGTACCCAGTCCTCCTGTTGCATCTTTTCCAGCAGGGCGGCGCCCAGAGATCCGGCAATATGGGGGCGTCGTTCGCTCCAGTCCAGGCATTGCCGGGTGAAGGTCCTTCGTTGGCTTTTTAATGCATCGATGTCGATTCCCAACCGGGTAAACCAGACAAGGCCGGTCGGGGTCAGGGTGTAGCCGGCTGCCCGGTTGGTCTCGGGGATGAGGAGTTGTTTTGCCACCAGTTTGTCCGTGATGGCGACGCCTATTTTTCCGGCGAGGTGATCATAACAGCTGCGGCAATATTTGATGTCGCCATTGCGTACAACGCTTTCGGTATTCCCGGATCTGGCCTCACCGGTACCCTTGCTGCCGAGGGCTATTTTGGTGCCGCCGGCAGGTTGCCCATCGATGGAGCCGCCGCCTGGTTGTCCAACCGGCAGCAGGCTGGCCATCGCCTCGATAGCATAGGCTACTTCCCGGGAGGCCAGGGCATAATAACGATGCCGCCCCTGGTGTTCGACCGTCAGTAATTGGGCCTGTAGTAATTTATTCAGGTGCATGCTGGCGCTCTGGGGAGATACGTCCGCCATCAGCGCCAGTTCCGTAGCGGTGAAGGCCCGGCCGTCCAACAGGTTCCATAACATCTTAGCCCGGGCAGGCTCTCCGATGAGGGAGGCCAGTTGACTGAACTGCTGCTCCATATTTTAAAGGTAGTAGATAATTTATTAATTTTATGCAAAACACCTTGCTGTTAAAATCACGTTGTCTTCCCCTCATTTTATGGCTGTTACTACCTGTATTGGGCCTTTCGCAATCAAGAATGGAGATACTTAGTTTATTGGATGGCAAAGTTGAGTTACTTGTTCCATCGGAGCTGTCCAGCATGCGGAACGAGATGTGGACATTGAAGTACCACGATATGCCCCGTCCTGTTCTTGCGCTGACAGATGATAATGGGGAAGTAAATCTTATTGGCGACATGACTGGCCAGGCTGCTACGGAAGAACAATTGGATGCTTTCAAGGATTTTCAGATCGATCATTTTAAAAAAAGCCGGCCTGATATAAAAATGTTGGATAATGGCATTAAAATGATCAATGACAGAAAAATTGGCTTCTTTAAATTTTTGTCCAGGGCAGGAGGACAAAAAGTTTTCAATTATTATTTCTTTACCATTGTCGATGGGAAGGTGCTGCTGTTCACCTTTAACTGTATCAAAGAGCTGCGAAGGATCTGGGAAAAGACGGCGGATGATATGGTGGCATCGCTACGGGTAAACTAAAAATGCATATATAAATCGTTGGTTATTATAGGTTAAGATTATTTCTGAAATTAAACACGGGTAGGGATATACTATTTCGTCCCTGAATGCCGTTTTAAGCGGGCAAAAAAGTAAAAAACATACCCTAATGAAAAAGACAATTCTTCCTATCGTCCTGTGTATTGCTATCGGATCTACTCAGGTACACGCTGCTAACAGGTATTTAACGAATGAAGGAACCCCTTCGAAAAAGAGCGCTCCTGTTGTGCGGAACATTCTCTCAGATAAATTGCCTGCCAAGCTTTTAACAACCATAAAAAAGAGCTACAAGGATTACTGGATAACAGCTCTTTATAAAGAAGTGGCCAATGGGAAAACCTCCTACCACATTACGGTGGAAAATGCGGATAAGGTAGTTACGTTGAGCGCTACCCATTCCACGAACTGGTCTGTGTCGCGGATTACTCCGAAAGACCAGCCGGCATCCTAAGACTTCAGTCATTTTTTATATCAGCGACAATACTGTGCCTCAGTATTGTCGCTTTTTTTTGCCCAAAAGGGGCATTTCACTAACTTTCGTATATATCTTGCTATATGAAGTATATACTCTTCCTCTCCTTTGCCTTTCTGCTCAGCAGTCCGTCCAGGGGGCAGCAAAATTTTAATGACAGCATAGCCCACGCCCGATACAAGCTGACCGAAAACGCCATGATCACCCTGGGTGGCTGGGCGGCCGCCAATATCGTCTCCGGCTTTATTATCGCCGGGACCGTACAGGGAGAAGCGAAATATGCCTGGCGCATGAATGGGTATTGGAATTTCATCAACCTGGGCCTGGCTGGCATGGGGTATCTGAATGCGAGAAAGGCGGCTTTGCGAAAATATTCTTTTACCGATAATTATGAAGCGCAGCATGCTATCGAAAAGTTATATGTCCTGAACTTTGGCCTGGATCTTACTTATATCGCCAGCGGCTTGTATCTCCGGGCGAGAGGTAAGACGGAGACGAACAGTAAGTCCAGCGATCAGCTGAGAGGATATGGGACCAGCATTATTATACAGGGCGGTTTCCTCCTGCTAATGGATGGCGTTATGATCATGCTGCATCAACATAACACATCCCGGATGAATAAAAAACTGAGGCAATTCGATTTGAATGCCGGCCCGGGTGGGTTGGGGGTTAGTTACCGGTTTTAAGGAGAAAGCTTCGAACTGCCCGGTTGAAGACGAGCGGTTGCTCCATATTCACCATATGCGCGGCATTGGGGATCACTAATTCTTTGGACCCGGGAATACTGCTATGGAGCCAGTTCGCGACCGCCAGGATAAAAGGCAGATCCTGATTTCCATAGATGATCAATAAGGGCTTTTGCCACTGATGCTGACGGATCCTTATAGAGGCCCTGGGGCTGTCCAGCTGTGGCCACCGGTTGTCTCCCGGATGTTGTTTCAAATTGGTTAAAGTGGTTTGGAATACATAATCACTCATTTTTGAATCGACGGACTCCGGTTTACGGGAGATACCTATGCCCCATATCTGTGTGAATGCATGAGCAAAGGAATCCAGGTTATTGGTAGCAGCGATGCCGTCCATCCTGGCAAAACAGGCTTTTGAAACGGTATCCATCGACAGCACATCCGACCATCCACTGAGCCCGGATCCTACCAGGATTACTTTTTCGACTCTTTCGGGATAACCCAGGACAAAATCCTGTACGCAGGAACCGCCGAGGGATAATCCCACAAAAGAAGCTTTGGGGATCTGAAGGCTATCCATACATATCCGTATTACATCCTTTATCAGCAGGGTGGTATCTATACCCTTTGTCTCTCCGTGACCCGGCAGATCTATCGTAATGACGGTATTGTAGTCTTTAAAATAAGCTACCTGCTGAGACCACATCCCCATTTCCTGGTAACCTGCATGAAGGAATATAACAGGCGCCCCCTTTCCCTGAACCTGGTAATGGACTTGTAACTTCCCTGCGGGAATCAGGTTGGTTTGGCCTTTGACCAGGGCTGACAGGGTCAAAAGCAGCAACGCTAAAAAGCAACAACGGGGGATAGAGGCTTGAATACGCATATTTCAAATTTATTAAAACTATCACCGAAAACCCGCTCCTGTTCTCTAAATAAAGGTTTTCGCTTAATTTCAACTAGTTCTTTGCTGGAATTCAAATACATTTATCGGATGATTGACAGAACGGAATTTGATGTGGTGGTAGTGGGCTCCGGCCCGAATGGACTGGCGGCAGCCATTACCTTGCAACAGAAAGGTCTTTCCGTGCTGTTGCTGGAAGCCAAAGCCAGCATCGGAGGGGGACTCCGGTCGGAGGAATTGACGTTGCCGGGTTATATCCATGACGTCTGTTCGGCGATACATCCTTTGGCAGTAGGATCTCCTTTTTTCAGCACGCTTCCATTGCAGGCTCATGGATTGGAATATATATACCCGGATGTTGCGGCGGCTCACCCTTTTGATGGTGGGGAGGCAACGGTCCTGGGAAGCTCGGTATCCGCAACGGCCAGACTGTTGGGAAAGGATGAAGAGGCTTATCGACGGTTGATGGAACCCCTGGTGAGGAGCTGGCCGGAGATCGCCACGGATGTGCTGGGTCCTTTGCATTTCCCCAAACATCCTCTTCTCATGGCGGCATTTGGTCGTAAGGCGTTGACTTCTGCGGAATACCTGGCCCGGCATTGGCAGACTAAGGAGTTGAAAGGTTTATGGGCAGGTATGGCGGCCCATTCGATACTGCCCCTGTCGCACATCACCACTTCGGCCATCGCCCTGGTATTGATGATAGCGGGCCATCGCAAAGGATGGCCGTTGCCTGCGGGAGGCTCGTCTTCGATCGCCAGTGCCCTGGCCTCTTATTTTATTTCTTTGGGAGGGAAGATCGGGACAGGGGTGAATGTGAGGTCGCTGGCAGAGCTGCCTTCTTCCAGGGCCGTATTGCTGGATCTTACTCCCAGACAGTTATTGGGATTGGCGGGCCATCGTTGGTCTTCCCTTTATGAGTCGCAGCTGGAAAAATATCGGTATGGATCGGGGGTTTTTAAGATCGACTGGGCGCTGGATGGTCAGATCCCTTTTACCGCAGAAGAGTGCAGGCTGGCAGGTACGGTACATATTGGCAATACGCTGGAGGAAATTGCCGCGGCGGAGCTATTCACCTGGAAAGGAGGGCATCCGGACAAGCCATTTGTATTGCTGGCGCAACAGAGTGTATTTGATCCTTCCCGGGCTCCGGCGGGTAAACATACTGCCTGGGCCTATTGTCATGTGCCCAATGGCAGCGGACGGGACATGACAGCTGCTATCGAACGGCAGGTCGAGCGATATGCACCCGGGTTCCGGGATCGTATCCTGGCGAGACATGTAATGAATACGGCCCAGTTGGAGGAATATAACGCCAATTACATAGGGGGAGATATCAATGGGGGAGTAATTGATTGGCGGCAACTCTTTACCCGGCCCGCATTACGACGTAGTCCGTATCGAACTTCGGAAAAAGGTATTTATATTTGTTCTTCGTCTACACCACCGGGTGGAGGTGTACATGGGATGTGCGGATACCACGCCGCGAGGCGGGCATTGAAGGATATTTTTGGGATTAGTTAAACTTCTATGATCATTCCGTAAACTGCAATATGAATGCAGGAATCTTCGTCAATTTTGCAGATGCAAGAACTTCCCTTTTGGAGGAAGATATTAACCACCCACCCTTTCCCATGCTCTGATCGGTAGCAATAATCTATTTTAAGCTGCATTAAAGGCCCAGCCTTGACCATTAAACCTGTCAATCATGATCACCAGGCGCAAAGACATTGCTACGCTTGAAGAGACCCGTCGATTTATTGAACAAAATTTTACCAGGGATATTCCGGTGAAACTCCTTTGTAAGGAATTCGGCCTTAACCGGACGAAGCTGCAAGAGGGGTTTAACCAGTTATTCGGAACATCCGTGCATGCGTTTATTTCCCAGATGCGTATGGACAAGGCCAGGGCCCTCTTAAAGGATACCGACGAATCTGTCAAGTCGATAGCGATCGATTGCGGTTATAAGAGCATTAGCAGTTTCACGCGGATCTTCACCCGGCTGCACCAGGTATCTCCCTTGCAATACAGGTCTTTATATTTATCTAATCGTAAACCCTCAGATATTTCCAACGGATCGGATAAGTAAAACTGCCGAATGGCAAACAGCATAATTTGGAAACGGATCTTTACCCGTCGTATCTTGCATCCAGTTATTTAATTAAAACCTATCCATACAATTCATATGAAAAAAGAAAACGATTTCCGATGTTTTCCAGGTCAAACCCCCAAAAAAGCGCAGTGACCACTTTATACTGATGCACCCCCCGTTATTTTGAGAAAATCAACCATCTATTTTCATCTGCCCCTGACCAGGGCGGCTCTCAGCTAAGGTCTTTCTGCACGAGACACGTATAGCCTGCAAAAATATTGCAGGTAGTACCTATTGTCTTAGCCCTCTTGAGGCAAGAGGCTAACTGCTCCTGTTATCAGGCTCTGTACAGGCCCGTCATTGACGGGTCAATTGGTAGCTATTGTGTCAACATTAAAAACGCTGTCCATGATTACTACACGAGGAAAGATCAAAGATTATGACATGCCCTATATCTTCGCTGTTCAAAAGATCATTGATGATAACCCGAAGATTGACTTTACCATCACGGATCTTGCCCAAAAGGTAGGTATCAATGAATTTAAATTAAAACACGGGTTTAAAATACTTTTTCAGAAAGGGGTCCATCAGTATCGCCTGGGCGTACGCCTTCAACAGGCTAAAAGAAAGCTGGAGGAGACCGACCTCACCATCGAGGAGATCGCTTATACGGTAGGGTTTAAAAGCAGGGATGGTTTTACCAATGCGTTTAAAAAGGTGTTTAAAATATCTCCCCGTTATTGGAGAAATCAACTATTAGTTGTCGCCTGACCAAAAATCCCGATTCATCGTGTTTTCGTCCCGATTGATCTTTTTAGTCTATCTAATTTGCATACAGTTCCAGATCACCAGTGAATAAATAATAATACACCGAGCATGAAAAAGCAAGCGATCATAATAGGTGCAGGGCCGGCAGGGTTGACAGCCGCATATGAGCTGTTAAAAAGGACGGACATCATCCCGGTTATATTGGAAAAGAGCGGAGACATCGGTGGCATATCAAAGACGATGGACTATAAGGGCAACCGTATGGATATGGGGCCGCACCGGTTCTTCTCGAAGTCGGACCGGGTGATGAACTGGTGGCTGCATATGATGCCTTTGCAGGAAAACGCTTCGGACAACCTGACGATCAGCTATCAGAATAAGTCGAGAGA
>DATJJD010000033.1:0-5367 GCA_035492545.1 Puia sp. | reverse complement strand
TGAAATGGTGAACAGCGATGCGCAATTACGGGAGAAGATGGCCTTATTCTGGCACGGCCATTTTGCTTCCCGCAACCTGAATATTTTTTACCAGCAGCTGTTACTCGATACGATCCGCAAGGGCGCGTTAGGGAATTTCGGGGACCTTTTGAAAGAGGTCTCGAAAAGCGCCGCTATGATCAATTTCCTCAACAATAACCAGAATAGAAAAGATCATCCAAACGAAAACTTCGCCAGGGAGGTAATGGAACTGTTCACTATGGGACGGGGACATTATACGGAGGAAGATGTGAAGGAAGGCGCCCGTGCCTTTACGGGCTGGGGCGCCAATCTTAACGGAGAGTTTGTTTTCCGGAAAGGCCAACATGACCTAGGCCAGAAGACCTTCCTCGGTAAGACGGGTCGGTTCGACGGGGATGATGTGTTAAATCTCCTGCTGGAACAGAAACAGACGGCTTATTATATTACCCGGAAAATATACCGCTACCTGGTGAATGAAGAGGTGGATGAAGCCAGGGTGCAGGGACTGGCGGACCGGTGGTATCAAAGCAACTACGAAATATCTTCCCTGCTGCGGGACATCTTTCACAGCGACTGGTGGTATGATCCGGCCAATGTCGGCAACCGGATCAAATCCCCGGTGGACCTCCTGGTGGGGATCCGCCGGCTGTTGCCCATGAAGATCGCCAACGAAGAGTCGCAGGTGGCGCTGCAACGTCTTCTGGGACAGGTGTTGTTCTATCCACCGAATGTCGCGGGCTGGCCCGGTGGCGCTAATTGGATCGACAGCTCTACACTGATGTTCCGCCTGCAGATCCCGCAATTGATCTATGCATCCGGGGAATTCAACTGGAAGCCAAAGGATGATGACGACCAGATGATGGGGCGACGGGAATACGGGGTTAACCGCCAGATGATCCGGGCGGACATCGATTGGGCCCCGTATCTGAAAAGATTTGACAACGTGCCCGCGGAGCAGCTCTTTTCGACCCTCAGCTCCCTGGTTTTGCAGACACCTTCGGGCATCGGCGAAGAGCTGGTAAGGAAATATGCGCGCGGGGATAACCGGGAGGAGTTTATCAGGACGGCGACGATACGCCTGATGAGTACGCCGGAGTATCAATTGTGTTGATAGCCCGCGACTGTCTTTTTCGCTAACGTCCGGCAGGCGCGGACAAAAATAATATCGATGAATCGCAAGAAATTTCTCCAGGCAGGGTCTTTGGCTACGGCCTCTTTGCTGCTGCCCAGGTTTTTAAAGGCATTTGAGCAGCCGGTGATCGTGCCGCCGGGCAACAAAGTGTTGATCGTGCTCCAGCTCAGCGGGGGTAATGACGGGCTGAATACGGTGATCCCGGTACGAAATGATCTTTATTACCGGGCCCGTCCCCGGCTGGGGATAGAGAAAGACAAGACCGCGCTGATCACGGATGAAGTAGGGCTGCACCCTGCACTCACTGGTCTGAAGGGGTTATATGATGATGGCAGCCTGGGTATCCTCAGCAGTGTGGGCTATCCAAATCCCGACCGTTCGCATTTTCGAAGTATGGATATCTGGCAGACGGCCAGCGATAGCCGGTCTTATGTCTCAACGGGCTGGCTGGGCCGCTACCTGGATGCCCAGTGCAAAGGCTGCGAACGACCCACCCAGGTCCTGGAAATAGACGATGTGGTAAGCCTGGCTTTAAAAGGAGAACAGATCAAGGGAATGGCCCTTAAAGATCCCCGCCGGCTGTATAATGCCAGCCATGAAGACTATTTCAGGGACATCGTCGCCTCTCATGGGGGAGCAGCAGCGTTTGCCGGCGGCCAGGGTCTCCGGCCCGCCAATACCGGTGGCCAATCGCCCCGGCTCACCAATACCACCGGTCAACCAGCTCGGCTCATTCCTGGCGACGAACAACCGGTGGACTATCTCTATAAGACGATGTCGGAAACTTTATCGGGAGCCGATTACATTTTCCAGCAAAGTAAAGTACGTCCTTCTCTGGCAACTTATCCGAATACTGAGCTGGGCCGGAACCTGCATACCATTGCCTCGCTGATCTTATCCGATATCAATACCCGGGTATATTATCTTTCCCTGGGAAGTTTTGACACGCATGTAAATCAGGCGGCACAACAGCAACGACTTTTCACCGAGTTAAATGATGCGGTCGGGGCTTTTGTAGCTGATTTGAAAGCCAATCACCGGTTTGACGACAGCCTGCTGGTGACCTTCTCGGAATTCGGACGGAGAGTGGCGCAAAATGCCAGTGGCGGTACAGACCATGGTACAGCCAATACGATGTTTCTGATCGGAGGAGGGTTGCAGCGGAAGGGTTTGATCAATAGCTTACCCAACCTGGATGACCTGGCAGAGGGGGATTTAAAATACCAGGTCGATTTTAAAGACGTTTACGCCACTCTTTTGCATAAATGGCTTGGAGCTGACGATAAGAGTATTTTAGGCAGGCAGTCTGCTTACCTGGACTTTATCTGATCAGGCACGGCCTCCAGCTTTCGCGGCCTTTGCCAGAGATGCGCTATATTTCTAAAGCGCATCTCCCGCACTTATTTACCAGCCTTGTTTAGCGATACCGGCCTTGATGGCTGCCAGCGCTTTTTCTTCTCCCAGCAGGGTAGTCAGTTTGTTGCCTTTACCGTCATTTCCCTGGGCCATATAAGCACCTTTAGCAGTTTTTGTGATGACCGCATCCTTTATGGGTACATTTTTCTCTTTCGTCTTTACATTGTAGGCCGTAAGTGTTACCTCTGACATAATTAATTGATTTAATGCTTGCTAATTGCAATTCTGGTTAGTACGAAATATTGTAATATTAGTGATTTTGCCTGAATTCTGCCTGAAAAAGTTTCATGACCTACACGTCCAGCTTCGCGTATTTCGCATGAGATTCAATAAAATCGCGCCTTGGAGCCACTTCATCTCCCATCAGCATGCTGAAGATCCGGTCCGCTTCTGCGGCGCTCTCGATGGTTACCTGCTTCAACGTACGGGTGTCAGGATTCATCGTGGTCTCCCACAACTGTTCGGCATTCATTTCCCCCAATCCTTTGTATCGTTGAACGGTGACGCTGTCTTCCTTCCCTCCTCCCAGTTTTTGCACCCAGGCTTTCCGCTGATCTTCATTCCAGGCATAAGACTGCTCTTTTCCTTTTTTGACGAGGTACAGAGGCGGCTGGGCGATGTAGATGTATCCCTGTTCTACCAGCTCCTTCATGTAACGATAGATGAAAGTAAGGATAAGGGTGGCGATATGGCTGCCGTCCACGTCAGCATCGGTCATGATGATGAGCTTGTGGTAGCGCACTTTGGCAATATTCAGTGCTTTGGGGTCATCGGCTGTTCCTACCGTCACCCCGAGGGCAGTGTACATATTGCGGATTTCCTCATTCTCGTAGATCTTGTGCTCCATGGCTTTTTCTACGTTGAGGATCTTACCCCTGAGGGGCAGGATGGCCTGGAAGCTACGGTCGCGGCCCTGTTTGGCCGTTCCTCCTGCCGAGTCTCCTTCGACCAGGTACAACTCGCAGCGTTCAGGGTCCCGTTCTGAGCAATCCGCGAGTTTGCCCGGTAATCCTCCTCCGCTGAGCACACTTTTCCGTTGTACCAGTTCCCTGGCTTTCTTGGCCGCGGCCCTTGCCTGGGCAGCCAGAATCACTTTCTGGATAATGTTTTTCGCTTCCCGGGGGTTTTCTTCCAGAAAATCATTTAATACTTTCGAAACGGTGGAGTCCACGACGCCGCTGACTTCACTGTTGCCCAGTTTGGTCTTGGTCTGTCCTTCGAACTGCGGCTCGGGAACTTTTACGGAAATAATGGTGCTCAGGCCCTCGCGGAAATCATCTCCTTCAATTTCTACCTTAGCTTTCTCGAAAAGACCTTGTTTGTCTCCGTACGATTTGAACACCCGGGTAAGGGCGCGGCGGAAACCAGCCACATGGGTGCCTCCTTCGATCGTGTTGATGTTATTGACGTAGGAATAAATATGCTCGCTATAGCTGTCATTATACGTGAGGGCCACTTCGACGGCCACATTCGAGGCCTCGTCCCGGCCCTCTACGAAAATAACGGAGGGTATCAAAGCGGTCCGGCCGGCATTTTTATCCAGCATCTCCACGAATTCAACGATACCTCCCTCACTGTAGAAGGTTTTGGTGTAGGTGCTGCCGTCTTCCTCTTTTTCACGCAGGTCGTTCAGGATGATACGGATTCCCCGGTTGAGGAAGGATAGCTCCCGCAGCCGGCCTTCCAGGATGTCCTTGCTGTAAACCAGCGAGGTAAAAATGCTGGCGTCGGGCCAGAACTGAACGGTAGTGCCTGTCTTGTCGCTGACGCCTATTTCCCGTACCGGGTATTGGGGAACCCCGATCTTATATTCCTGCTCGAAAATTTTTCCATCCCGCTGGACCGTTACTTTCAGATCACTGCTCAGGGCATTTACGCAGCTTACCCCCACACCATGGAGACCGCCGGATACCTTGTAGGTATTCTTATCGAATTTACCCCCGGCATGCAGCACGGTCATGACCACTTCCAGGGCGCTCTTTTTTTCCTTGGTATTCATGCCGGTGGGAATGCCACGGCCATCGTCGTCCACCCGTACGGAGTTGTCTTCAAAAATGGTGACGATTATATTCTTGCAATAGCCGGCAAGGGCCTCATCGATGGAGTTATCCACTACTTCATATACCAGGTGGTGAAGGCCTTTTGAGCCGATGTCCCCGATATACATCGCCGGGCGTTTACGAACGGCTTCCAAACCTTCCAAAACCTGTATACTGTCTGCGTCATATCCGTTGCTGGCAGGGGTTAGGATTTCCGGTGTTGTTTCACTCATATTTATAAGGGAATCTTCTAGTTAACAATAAATTAATAAGGTTGGCAAATGTACGAAAAATAAGGGGTTCCACCGGTTTTAATATCCCCATTTACCGCCAGTTTGTGTACATTTTTGTAGATATTTTTCGGGTTCCCGGAAAGCCGTTTTTTGACCGGCCGGATGACCTCCCGAATGCCCGGTCCGGCCCGGTATTTGACACTCGGATCCTGGCAGGGGTCCAGCCCTTTTTCCGGCCTGCTGTCATACCTCCGGGTCCTTCTGTCGTCGGCAATCCCCGGCCTTCGTTCCCCCGGGTGGGGGGTAAATGCGTCACCGCTTTGTCAAAACTTCCATTTAGGGGCTCTGACCGGCGAACAGAATGACAATCCTGGTGTTTATTGGGGTTTCTGACCTAAATTTGCGCAAGTTATGTACCAGGCCCCGGATATATTGATGATGGCATATAAGCAACCTGTCATGCAGGATGAGCTGGCATTGCTGGAGGAAAAGGAACGGCATATCCCAGGTTCGGTACAATATGCCA
>DATJJD010000032.1:0-33796 GCA_035492545.1 Puia sp. | reverse complement strand
CAGTACGGCGCAAGTGCTGGGCCTTCCTGTCAATGTCGAGAGCAAGTCTACCCAGGCATCCGTATTCGGAAGGGTCGGGTATAGTTATATGGGACGATATATCATCAATGGGAACCTGCGGGCCGATGCGTCTTCTAATTTTGGCGCTCAGAACCGATGGGGCTATTTCCCATCCGGCTCTGCGGCATGGCGGTTCTCGGATGAGCAATTCATGCAATTTGCCTCCCGATTCTTAACGGATGGGAAGTTACGGGTGAGTTATGGATTAACGGGCAATCAGCAGATCCCAGCCTATGCCAGTATCTCACAACTGCAATTCGGCGCTAATTATTACAATGGCGTCTCCGGCGTAGTCGCCAGCTCTCAGTTCGGGAACAACAAATTAAGCTGGGAATCGACCACACAATTCAATGTTGGTACGGACCTGACCATGATGAACGGCCGGGTCACCCTGACCCTGGATTATTATAATAAGAGAACCGATAACCTGCTGTACAATGCGCCATTGGCATACGAAACGGGCTTCAACACCCTGTATGTGAATGTAGGCTCCCTTCAGAACAGGGGTGTCGAGTTCCTGATCAATGCCACTCCTATACAGAACAAGAATTTCGCCTGGAATGTCTCTTATAATATGTCCTTCAACCGGGCAAAGACCCTTTCCCTGTACCAGAACATTCCCCTTTCCACCAGCATATGGATCACGCAGCCGAACCAGATATTAGGGAATTTCTACGGATGGAAGGCCCTGGGGATCTATGCATACGATCAATCCAACGCCTATGACGACCATTACAATCTGCTGACGCCGGTAATCGTAAATGGCCAGCCAAGCGGTCAGTATACATTGAACGGTAAAAACTATACCGGTACCGTTAATAAATTATCCACCAATGGCAATGTATTGGCCGGAGGCGACGTGATCTGGCAAAACAACCACAAGGACAACGTCATCGACGACAATGACCGGCAGATATTAGGCAATGCACAGCCGAAATATACTGCGGGGCTGACCAATACAGTGACCTATAAGAACCTCTCGTTCTCTTTTACCTTTTATGCCAGTATCGGGGGCCAGTTATATAATACGTTCCGGTCCAACCTGGACCAGATCGTTACGACCAATGTAACGCCCGATCCGGATTATATTAACAATGCCTGGTATTACCAGGGGCAGGTAACCAATTGGTATGCGGCTAAGAACAATGGGAAGACCAATCCGAGAACATCCTCGTTGTTCATAGAGGACGCCTCCTTTATCCGGTTGAGGAATGTGCGGCTAAGTTATTTTATCCCCCAGAAGATCACCAGCAAGGCCAGCATCAAAGGCATACAGCTCTTTGTATACGGCATTAACGTGGCCACCTGGACAAATTATTCCGGCTGGGACCCTGAGGTAAGTTTCAGCAATCCCCTGCAAATGGGATCCGATACCGGAACTTATCCGAAGAAAAAAGAATACGGGATAGGCGTAAATGTAAACTTCTGAGATCTTTAAAAAACGAACATCATGAAAAAATATTCATACATCCTAATTGTGCTGTTGTCATGGACCTTTTGCGGGTGCAAAAAATTCCTCGATCAGCAACCGATCACCACGATATCCACCGCAACTTTCTGGAAGACACCCGCTGACGCCGCAGCAGGTATTGCAGGGATCTATGATGGTCTGCAGGCGGCTTTTACCAGTGGACACTTTGTGGAATGGGGAGATGCAAGGTCCGATAATTTTACGGCAGGCGGGACCGGCTCCAACCAGGTAACCGTAAGCCTTAATGGGGTCACTTCTCAATCTGCGTCTGCCAATTGGGGTACTATTTATCAGGCCATCGGGAGGGCGAATTCGGCCCTTAAATACATCCCTTTGATCACCACCCTGGATGGGACCACTATGAACAATGACCTTGCCCAGGCATATTCGGCCAGGGCTCTGATGTATTTCTGGGCCATCCGGCTTTGGGGCGCCGTCCCTTTGCGGTTGACCCCCTATGAATCCATCAGCGAGCCGACGGCAATGGCCAGGACTCCGGTCGACTCTATCTTGAATTTTTCCATATTACCCGACTTAAAACAGGCGCTGGCATTGGTGGACCCCACGCAAACCAATGCCTTCCAGATAACCAAGGGCGCCATCCTTGCCATGCTGACCGATGTATACATGTGGCAGAAGGATTATGCCAATGTATTGTCAACCTCTGCACAGTTGTTGGCGTTACCTTACGGATATAAGGTAACTGCCAATACCTCCGACCTGTACAGGAGCATATTCCTGGACCCTACCAACTCCAAGGAGTCCATTTTCTTTTTGAACTGGAATTCCCTGCAGGACCAGGGCAATAGCAGTATGTCGGTAATAGGTTCCGGGTCACATACTTCCAACTATTATATCGACAGCTCGGTATTTCTCCGTTACGAGCTCGTAAAAGCGGATATAAGAAGAGCGGTGACCTATGACACCGTGTTGGTCAATACCATAAAACCCATTCAACAGATCGCCAAATTTTATCCCGTTGTATTGAACAGCACCAAGAACCTGACCATGCCTCTGGATGGTAATAACCAGGCGTACTTCCCTATATACAGGATTGCGGACATCCTGCTGTTAAGGGCGGAGGCATTCAACTGGACAGGGGACACGGCATCCGCCTTTTCCATCCTGAATAGCATTAAGACTACCCGTAAGACGCCTGCCGTGATCTCCTCTAATTACGCCACTCAACTGGATGTGGAAAAAGCTATCCTGGATGAAAGACAGCTGGAGCTTTTTGCCGAGGGCAAACGGTGGTTCGACCTGTATCGTACCGGCCGCACGATAGCCGTAATGGACCCGATATTAAAATACCGGCAGCAGATCAGGGGTAATTCGCCCATTGGATTCGGCGACCCGCGGACCATATTATGGCCCATCTCCAGAGACGTATTGACCAGGAATACCTTGCTGGTACAAAATCCGCCCTATTCAGAATAGCCATCCTTAAAAAATAAAATCATGAAAAATATAATAAAAGGTCTTCTGACCGCATCATGCGCCCTTCTGCTGGTTTTTCTGGTGGGAGGCTGCAAAAAACTAGGGGGATTGGATCTGCAGGAAAATGTGGACCACCCGACACATACCATCGATCCCAGACTTAATAAGACCGCCTGGCAATACATTAAGGAGCGCAGCAGCGGTAATCCGGACTCTATTTTTTCCCTGATGTACCAGGGGATCCTTTATTCGGGTATCGATACGAATGAGTATACTAAAACCGGGCGTACGTTCATCTTGCTGAACAATGGCGCTGTTGACAGCGTGATCAGCGGCAAGGTGTCGGTAGCTTGTTATTTCGGGCATTACCTGGTGAATGGACTTCCGGGTACGAAATGGCAGGATTATTCCCCTGCCCAGGTAAAAATATGGCTGCAGTACTTAATACTCACGAAGAATTACAATTATAATTTCGGCAGCCCGATCAATGCCCCTGATCTTGTTGTCCTGAATGCCTATAATGTTACGGCTCCCAACCTGATGCCTCCGGGATCGGATACCCTGAATCCCCAGAGCACCCTGTTAATAGCACTTACCGATGACAGGAATTCATCGGTGGTCCTGAATAATTTTGCCGGTTCTGCCTATCCGACGATCATGCGGACATCGGGTTATGTTCTGACCAATGGGTCGGCACACGTAGCGCAGAATGTAGTGTATTTCCAACAGAAGTAGGACGACCTTATTTTGGTAAACGTCCTTCTGATCGCAACAACGCCTCCAGGTAATAGTAGTCGGCGTAATTAAGCGGTGCGTCTACTTCGCTGTTGGAAGGCCGGGAGCCGGTGCTGTGCGATAAGATAAAACCCTTGTTGTCTCCCGGAGCGGACCGGTATTTATCGGTGAGGCTTTTCAGGATCTTGTCGGCGGCGGCCCGGTATTCCTTGCCGTTGCTGCTGTAGCTGCTGAGCTCATAAAGTCCTGAAGCGATGACGGCTGCGGCCGAGGCGTCCCTGGGGACGGTGTCCAGGGCCGGGGTAATGGCCGCCGGGGGTATGGCGCTGGCGGTATTGGCGCCGTCGACGGGCCCGGCCGGGATGCCGGGTGCGTTGAAATCCCAGTAGGGAACTTTATCTTCCGGGAGGTGGGGATGATGTAAAATAAAACGGGCGATGCCTTCTGCCTGCTGCAGGTAGGTCTTGTCCCCCGTCTCCCGATAGCACATCGTATAAGCATAAAGCCCCCAGGCCTGTCCCCGCGACCAGGCCGATTCATCGCTGTATCCCTGCCAGGTCATTTTCTTTACGGGTTTGCCGGTGAGGGTATCGTAGTCCACGACATGGCAGGAACTATAGTCGCTGCGAAAATGATTCTTCATGGTGGTGTTGGCGTGGCTCACCGCAATCCTGTAAAAGGAAGAGTCGCCGGTGAGTTTGGTTGCTTCGAACAGGAGCTCGAGGTTCATCATGTTATCGATGATGACGGGGAAACCCCAGAGATTACGGTGATGATCCCAGGAGCGGATACAACCGATCCGGGGATTGAAACGGGTGGACAGGGTGCGGGCGGATTGAATGATGACCTCTTTATAATGGGGATCTTTTGTAAGACGGTAGCCGTTGCCCACACTGCAATAGATCTTAAAGCCCATGTCGTGTGTCGTGCCGTTGGTCTTTTCTTTCTCCATGGCTGCGGTGAAGGTGGCCGCCTGCTCTTTCCATTCGTTGTTGCCGGTATATTCATAGAGCATCCATAATACCCCGGGAAAGAACCCGCTGGTCCAGTCTTTGGAAGGCACCAGCTTCAGCTGTCCGTTCTCTATAGTACGGGGAGAGAAGAGATCGGGATTGGTGGCGGTGGCCTGGGCGGCTTTGATCTCCCGGAGGAGCAAATGCGTTTGTTTCTCCGCGTCAGCAAATACCGTCTCTTGTACCAGCTGCACTTCCAGCAATTTCATCAACTCATGCCCGGGGATATCGACAGGCCGGATACTCAGTTGGTGTACTCCTGCGTTGAGTTGCAGCGTGCCGATGTCTTCCGTGATGATGCCTTTGCCGGTCATTACTTTATTTTCACCCTGACCGGTCTCTGACTGCCACTGGTAGGTTCCGCCACTCCCCTCCCCTGCCAGGTATTTTATTACCAGGTGGTAAGAATCTGCGCCTCCTGTCCGGAATTTCCAACTGAGGAACTGGTCTTTATTCTTCCATCCATCTACGTAATAACGTCCCGCTTTTCCGTCGCCAAAGCCAAACCCTGCCCCATGCTGTGTGGCGTCGAATGCCAGCAGGCGTGTCAGGGGAATGTTGGGAGCAAGATACCTTACGGAGTCCGTCTTCCAACCTCCGGCCGGCTGAGATCCTTCTTTACACTCCAGTACGATAACGGTATTGACGGTGTCCGGCGCCTGACGGGGGAGATCGATGACGATATCTCTTTCATTTAATCTCCGGGAGTGGAGAACTGTCTGCCGGGCCGCCAGCAGGTATATACGTGTTACGTCACTTATCAGTCCTCCCACATAGAGTTTACCATCAGCAGGCCAGTTAAACACATGCAGATAACACTTATTTCCTTTGACGGTGGATACTCCCCAATTTTGAAAGGGCAGGAGGCTGGCGGTGGTGCCATAAATGCTTTCCCCGTTCTTATCCATCCATTTTCCGATGCCTTGCAGAATGTGCAGGTCCCGGGGGTCGAATGTCCCGTCGCCTTCCGGGCCGATGTTCATCAGCAGGTTACCTCCCCGGGAGGCGGCTTTGGCCAGGAGTTGGATAAAGAAGGCGGGCGGCTTGTGGCTGCTGTCAAATTTATGATAACCATAAGATTCATTGGTAGTGGGGATCGCCTCCCAGTCGCCGGTGGTCGGGTAAAACTCGGCGGGACGGTCGGCCGTATTCTTATAGTCCCCGAAGCTGATGTCGGAGTTCCGGGCGAGGCGGCCATTCACGACCACATGGGTATCGATGGCACGGATGGCTTTCAGGATCCTGATATTTTCGGAAAGGGGCAGTTTGGAGGGCGTGTCGAACCATAAAATATCCGGGTGATATTTGGTGATCAGTTCCCTGATCTGCGGGATGGATTTTTCATCCACATATCGTTGCGCTTTGGGCAATAGTTCCGGATGAAGATCAAACCAGTTGACCCCTCCATATAACTGTTTGTCCCCGGCGGGGTTGTTGTATTCCCAGTCGTTGCCCGGCGCATCGGGATCTTCCCAGTCGAAAGCGTGTGAATAATAAAACCCGAATTTGATCCCCTGTCGCTTGCAGGCGGCGGAGAGAGCTGCCATGGGATCTTTTTTGAAAGCCGTCTGCCGGACGACGTTGAAATCCGACACTTTGGAATCAAACATGGCAAAGCCGTCATGGTGCTTGGAGGTGATGATGAGGTATTTCATCCCTGCCTGTTTAGCATGGGATACCCACTGGTCGGCATTGAATTTTACCGGGTTGAAGCCGTGGGCCAGCTCCAGGTATTCTTTACGGCTGATCTTTTCTTTGCGCATCAGGTGTTCCGCATAGCCATCCACCTTCTCACCCTTCCATTCACCTCCGGCCCGGGAGTATACACCCCAATGGATGAACATGCCAAAGCGGGCATCCCTCCACCAGGAAATACGTTGTTCATGATTGTTCATCGAGCGGGTCCACCATCCGTTCACTGCTTCATTGATCGCCTGCTGATCGCGTTGTCTGCCACGGTTGAGCATATTCAGCCAGATCAGAGGATGACGTACCGGCAGGTTCCGGATCACTTCTTCATTTTGCGGCGCGTGATCCAGTCTTTTCCAGGTGTCGAGCCATTCCCTGCGGTCGAAGGCATTGGCGCCAAACACGAGGGAAGGCTGAGCTACCGGCCATTCATCCCAATACATCACATCATGGGCATGGGGCCATTTGTTTTTATCGGCCAGGTAGGGAACTAAAAATTCAATCGCTTTTTTGATCGACCGGCCATCGGGTGTTGTATAATTCCAGAGGTCGTCCTGTGGTGTGGAAAGCAGCTGGCAAATAGTAGTCATGGCGTCCAGGTTGAAAATAGAATATCCATAGGGTTTAGTCCTTCTCAATTCCTGGGGGAAGCTGCCATCCTGCGCCAACTGGTTGGGAAGCAATACCTTTTCATATCGTTGACGGCAGAAGTCCATCAGGGCCTGATCGCCCGTGAATTTTGCAAAGGCAGCCACCTGCATGGTCCAGCAGGTGCCGTGATTGTTGGCGGCATTCATTTCGTCTTTTCCGTATTGATGGGTGGTGAGCCATTGCAGGTACCGGGTAAACCACAACCGGATCTTCTCCAATAAGGATCTGTCCATGCCTTCTGCGTCTTCCATCGCCAGCAATCCCTGCACGACTTCCATCAGTTGTATGGTATCGATGATGCCGATGCCTCTGCCGGTAAATCTTCCTTTGATAGCCTGTGCATACAGGAGGCTGGGATTCATGAGGGTGGCCGTGTCGACGAACCAGGCCTTGCAATGCATTAAAGCCTGTTGTATATATTTTTTATCCCCTGTTATTTTATATGCGGAGGCCAGGGCTCCTACGATGCGGCTGAAGCGGATCATGGCCAGCCGATGGGCCGTAAAATTATCGGGGTTGGACATGCCATCCCGTTGGATAAAGGGACTGTCGGGGGATTGCGGGTTTGGCCACCAGTAATCGCCTTCGGAGAAGAAGTCATGTCTGCCGCCGGCGCTGCGGGGAGAGGAGCTGGCTGTGACGGTGATGGGAGGCTGTTGCAGGGCCCGGGTGGCTTCCTGTAAGACCTGTTGCCGCAGGACCTCTGTTATTTCCTGATCGAAGAGGCCAGGCTGCCCGTTGCCAGCAGGCGGGTATGGAGAGCGGCGGTCGGGGGCAGGGGTCAGGGTATAAACGCCTCCCTTCCGGGTGGTAAACTCAACTGTATACCTTGTGCCGCTGATCACTTTAGCGTTGGCGCCTGTTACCTGTACCGGTTCTGGAGTGCTGAGGCGGCATAAGCCGCCGGAGCCGGAAATAAGTGTGCCCTGCGTCAATCGTCCTTTCTTCCAATTTATCGACACGGTAAAATTTCCCCGGGCTTTTATTCCTTTTACGGAACCGGAGGCCCATTCATCCGGCAAGGCAGGTAATAGGGCTACTTCCCCGTTATGGCTCTGCAGCAACATTTCCGTCATGCCTGCCGTGGTCCCGAAATTCCCGTCTATCTGAAAAGGAGGATGGGCGTCAAACAGGTTAGGGTAAACGCCGCCCCCGCTCATTTGTTCTTTTTCCAGGGTAGGGTCCATATAATTAAATGCATCGCTGAGTATCTTATAAGCGTGATTACCATCCCTGAGCCTGGCCCACCAGTTGATCTTCCAGGCCATCGACCACCCGGTGCTGACATCTCCTCTCTGTATCAGGGACTGCCTGGCTGCGGCAGCCAGTTCCGGTGTGGCGTCGGGGCTGATCTGGCTGCCGGGATAGAGGCCGAACAATTGTGAAATATGCCGATGCTGGTCCTTAGGATCGTCCCAGTCGTGGAACCATTCCTGCAGCTGTCCGTACTGACCGATGTGAAAGGGGTATAGTTTCTCTTTTGCCTCCTCGAGCCGGACCCTGAAAGCCGGATCGGTGTTGAGTATCTCCGAGGTCCGGATCACGGCGCCGAACAGTTCGCGGATGATGGACATATCCATGGTGGTGGCCATGCTCAACTGATATTCCCTGCCTTTTATCTTGATGGTATTTTCAGGAGAGGTAGAAGGATTGGTAACGAGATACCCTGTTGACGGGTCTCTGATCAGCCAGTGCAGCATAAACTGGGCGGCGCCTTTCAGCAACGGGTATTGTTTCCGTAAAAACGATGTGTCGCGGGTGAACAGGAAATGCTCCCACAAATGCGTGGAGAGCCAGGCCCCGGCCATGGGCCAGCAGGACCAACGGGGTGAGCCTTTCGGATCCCAGTCGTATCCTCCCGGAGGGGAAGTTTTTGCCCAGCAATCGGAGTTGTGATGAACTACCCAGCCTTCGTCGATGCCATAGTTGACCTTTGCCGTCTTTGCGCCGTTGACGGCCAGCTCCTTTATAAAATCAAACAGGGGGCGGTGGCATTCTGAAAGATTGGTATTCTCTGCCAGCCAGTAATTCATTTCCGTGTTGATATTGGTCGTGTAATTGCTGCCCCAGGGTGGCTGTACATGGTCGTTCCAGATCCCTTGCAGGTTGGCGGGGAGTGAGCCGGGGCGCGAACAGGCGATCAGCAGATAGCGGCCGTATTGATAATACAGCACCTGGAGCTGGTGGTCGCCCTTTGCCAGGGCAAACTGTCTGATCCGTTCATCCGTAGGTAATTTTATAGCCGACGTATCTGTATCCAGGTGCAGGGATACCCGCCGGAACAAAGACCGGTAGTCGTCGATATGTTGACGGAGCAAGGAGGTATAGGGCATAGCCAGCGCCTTCCGTAAGGCAGTTCCGGCTTCAACAGCAGGATCTTTGCCATCGCGGCCCGGGGATCTGTCAAATCCGTTGTAGCTGGTAGCTTCCGTCAGATAAAGGGTGACTTCATCCGCCCGGGATACTTTTAACCGATCGTTGATTCGTGTGATAGCGCCTTTTTTGGCGACTATTTTTACGTGCACCTGAAAATTCATGCCTTCTCCGTCAGCGCCTTCGTCGTACACTACCTGTTGTGGTTCATATTCCCTGTTGGCCACGAATTTCGGCGCCTTCCCTTTTAGTACGAGATAGTCATTCGCAGTGGCAGCACTGTTATATTTTAGTTTACTGGTTAAATAAACGGAGAAGCTGACCGACGCCTTTTTATCAGCGGTGATGTGTATGACCATGGTCTTGCCCGGATAACTGATAAAAGTTGTCCGCTGGTAGTTGACGCCGCCGTGCGTATATTTTACGGTGGCAACTGCTGTGTTGAGATCAAGATCGCGGTAATAGTTGGAAAACAGGGTGTCTTTACCGTCAACGTCCAGCCATAGGTCCGCCAATGGCAGGTAGCGGGCGGAGTAAGGTCCCTGCATCTTCTTCCACAGATGGGCGGCGCTGTCATAGTCGCCTTTAAAAACGGCTTCACGTACCAGGGGTAACACGGACGGTCCGTTAGGGTTGTTGCCTGCTTCGGGGTAGCCGGACCAAAGGGTATTATCATTCAACTGGAAACGGTCGTGCATCACCTGTCCGAATACCATGGCGCCGGTGTGGCCATTCCCCAGGGGCAAGGCTTCTTCCCATGCCCTGGCAGGCTGACGATACCATAATTTCAGTTGTCCATCATCGTTATATTCTTCTCTCTGCGCCTTTACGCTGCCCGAAGCTATAAGCAGGAAAAAGAGTATCGTTACCGGCGGACGCATAGTGATCATTTTTGCTGTATTTATAATTGCATGAATACGGTGGGGAGGGTTGCGGCTTTCACGCTGATGACAGATCTCCCTCCGTTTGTACGGACCCGGATAAGGGCCCGCCCGTTACAGGCCTGCACATAGCGGGACCCGGCAACGGTGCCCTGGTTATCGATCAGTTTCCCCTCTCCTGCCAGCCCGAAAGTTATCCAATCAGCGGCATCCAGGCAGGGAATATTATTGGCATCCGTCAGCTGGACCCTGACGGTGGTCACACCGTCCGCTGTCTTTTCCTGTTCCAGAAGGACCTTGGCAGGTTGGCCCCATTTCTCCGTCTGGTAAGACAGGCTGATGGAATCTGTTACGAGCGTCTTTCCTTTCCGGGCGATGACGGTAAGGGTGTTAACTCCTTTTTGAAAGGGTACGATCCATCGGAGACCTGCTGCGGGGAAATCCTGGCTGTTGCGTTTTTTTATCCCGCAACTTTTTCCATTCAGGAACAAAGTTGCCTCTTCACAGTTGGAATAAACTTTTATCATCTTCCCCTCTCCTTCTTCGCCCCATCGTACTGGCCAGGAGTGCCCGTAGATATGGGCCATCGGTTTGTCGGTCCAGTAGGATTGAAACACGTAGTAAGCTTCTTTTTTTGTGAGGTCCCTTTCCACGACCCCTTTCTGATTGACATAAGGTATGGGGTTATCCGGCCGCAGCGGGGTTGAGAAATCTTTAAAACACCACTGGGCCGTGCCCGTGAGCCAGGGCATCATTTCCTGTTCTTTCAGGTGCCAGTCGACCAGGTTGCAAATATAGGACTCGCTCCAGTCACCGTCTTTCGAAACCCGTGCGGCGCCGCCATATAGAGAGGCATCCCCTGTCCGTTCGTCCGTTCCCTGTCCGGGCTTAACGGTCAGCAGGGTCTTATCCGGGTTTTCGGAATGGCGTCCGGCGTGGCTGTCGCCTCCCCATTCCACATGGAGAAAATGTCGCACTTTTTTAAACTCCTCTTCTGTCGCCTGCCGGTATTCCGTATAAATCCCCCGGTACCAGCCGGCCCAGATGGAGGGGGAATAGACGTCGGGGATATCTTTACAGAAGTCGCAACGGCGGATGGCGGTCTTACGGGAGGGATCGAGTTGATGCGCCAGTGCATTTAATTCGCTCATGAATGCCCGGATCTTCTCCTTGTCGAAAGCAGGAAAGTCGCCGGGCCAGTCGTTCTCGTTCCCCAGGCCCCAGATGATGACGGCGGGATGGTCATAATGCTGGCTGATCATATTACGCAGCATGCGGCGGGCCTGTTCTTTATAAAGGTCTCCTCCCAGTCCGCCCCTGCACCAGGGGATCTCTTCCCAGACGAGGATACCGAGGCTGTCACAAAGGTCCAGGATAATGGGGGATTGCTGGTAGTGGGCCAGGCGAATAAAGTTGACGCCCATCTCTTTGATCAGGATCATTTCGGAGCGCATTAGGTCTTCTGTCATGGCGGCGCCCAGGCCGGCATGGTCTTCGTGGCGGTGGGTGCCCCGGAGCAGGAGCCGCTGGCCATTGAGGAGGAAGGGGCCTTTGTCTAAAAAGGTGAAAGTCCGGAAACCGGTCTTTGTTGTTTTTGTGCAGGTTCCGTCAGGGCCGGTTATGGAAACGATGAGGGTATAGAGCTCCGGGTGAGCGGGTGACCATAACCGGGGGGATCTTACCGGGATGTCTGGAAGGGAAAGGGTGTCGCCGGGGACGAGGGAATGCTCTAAGGAACTGGTAGCCGGGAGCTTGTCCTGATGGATAAGCCGGCCATCGGGGCCGATGAGTTTTATGGAAATGGAATCCAATGCGGAGACGTCAGCGGCCGGGTGATAGAGTAAGGATCGGATATGGATCTTTCCTTCTTTCCCGGAGGCGTCCGGGACGGCGTCGGCGAATACTTTGTCGATGGACACCGGGGGGGTGTACACCAGATTGAGGTAGCGGTAGAGTCCTCCGTATATGGAAAAATCAGACATCCCGGAGGGGATCCTTTCCGGGTCCCGCGAGTTGTCCGTGCGGATGGAGAGGGGTATACTTCCCTTAAATTGTTTTTTAAAAACAGCATCCTTTGTGAAAGCGGTCAGGGCGTCCGTGATGTCTACCGTCCATTCATCGTAACCTCCCCTATGGGATCCCACTTTCGTGGTGTAGATATAAACGTCCGTTTGCTGGCCGGCCCCTTCGAAGTGGAGCAGGGTGCGGCCATTTGCATACGGATTGGCTATATCCAGCCGGGTGCGATACCAGGCAGGTCCCCGGTAGTAATTTCCAGCCGGATCTACGGCGTCTTTTGCGTTGACACAATGGGGCAGCTCTACCGGCTGCCAGATGGGCACGCTGCCCGGATCGCCTTTGGCTACGGGCCGGACAGCTTCCCAGGGACCTCCCAGGTCCTGTCGCAGGAATTCCCAGTTATGGATCAGCCGGGTGGATTGCTGTGCGGATGTCCGTTGAAAAACCGGTAACGTTAAGATGGTGATGAGGACGATGATCCGGACGATGCGGGATTGGATAACTCTATGCCTCCCGAAACCTGGGACTGAAGAATACATACTGCAATAAAAGGTATTATCCGCTATTGTCGTTGTTTATAATTGTCTATTTAGTAAGCTATTTTGACATATCCGGGTGGCAGCCGGGTCGCCCAGGCGGGGAGTATTAATCTCCGATAATGATCAGTTTTTTGGTCTCGATGATCTTCTGCTGTTCGGAGATCAGGCCAACCACGTAAGTACCTTTTACATGAAGGTGCATTTCGATCAGGCCCCTGTTGCTGACCCATTCCATTCGCAGCAGGTGTCCTACGATATCCCAGACATATACCTTTTTAACCATCTGTGGACGGCTGATACCCACGAAGAACCTGCCGGGGCTGGGATTGGGCCACAGGGTCCAACCGAAGCCCTGCGGCTCCGGTCCTACGGCTACAATCTGGGAGTAAGTGATATTCCCATTATAATCCACCATCATCAGACGATAGTAGCTGACTCCCGTATAGTTGTTGGGGTCGGTGGTGTTGTAATCCAGGAAGTTGAAGCTGAGCCCCCCCGGAGCTTTTGATATTACCGTATCTACGTTGCTGTATCCGGCCTCGTTACTGAGCCTCCGCTGAACGACGAAGTACATATTCCGGATCTCCGGATTGGTGGTCCAGTATACGTATACGTGCTGGTAGTCGTTGCGGTATGCGCTAAACCATAGGTTGGTCCTGTTGCCGGCCGTGTCTTCGAAGCCGGCGAACTTTGAAAAGTAAGATGCGGGGGAAATGGTGTTGCGAAAGGTCCTGGTATTTGTGCCGCTGTTGGAAAGCGGTGCGCCTGTCGTCAGGATGCCTGGCCCGGGAGATTCGTGAGGGTCTCCCTGGTCCCATGAGCCGCTGGCATATTGTGATACATAGGTTTGGGTCCTGTTAGCGATGAAGAGAAGCCCTTCGTCGGGTAGCCGGTGCTGTAAGGTAATATTGACGGCGCCTTCTCCGGGTACCCTGAGCTTGCCGATCTGCCAAACTTTATTGACGGATGTCGGGGTAAGATCCTGTCCATCCCTCAGTCTTGCTTTAACTCCGTCAAATACCCGGACATAAAAATCATCCGGGTCCCGGCTGAGCAGGTTTAGTGCAGCCGGTGTGTACAATCCGTCGGCGGTGCCTACGGGGAATACCACCTGCCCCTCTTTTCTGCTGAGCTTTTCGCGGAGGAGGAATCCGCTGGCGTTTTCCGAGGAGCCGGTCACCACGAAACGGTCTTCATTATACCCTGTGATCGTGCCGGGGTTGCGATCGCCCACTACCAATATGTTGTCGTTGACATAGATATTTCCCTCTGTGAAGTTGAGTTCGTTACGGATTTTCGTACTGCCTGATAATAATTTAACGCCCCAGGGGTTGGCGATGGAGAGATTGGGGAAGGTGGGACCGGACCGGGAGGCTGCGTTATAGCCACCGATGAGGTATTGCTGCTGGTCGAAAAATACCGGCTGAGAGGAGTCCGGGAGGATAAAGCGGAGCATGCCACCCTGACCGACGGTGCTGTTGCCGCGAATACTCTCGTCGGTGATGCGGGAGGTGGGGGTATTTTCCCATTGCCGTCCTTTAAAGTTGACGACGGCGCCTTTACCAATGCCCAGTTGTCCCTGGTTGAGCACGTCGGAGAAAATAGTAGCGGAGCTGCCGTTAAAGAAGATCTTCCCCTTCTGAGGGATGAAGAAGCCGGATTGGGCGAGGGATACCGTTGTGCAAACGTACAGGAGTAATGTGAAAATGATATGTTTGACGGTGTCGGGCATTTAATATTTTATGACGGTGACTCTGAATACAGCCGGATTGGGGTCGACAGATGCAAGCAAGTTGTAATTATTCAATTTGACAGTAACAGTATTTGCGGCTGAAACATAGGCAGTAAAACATATTCCCCCTGCGGAGGCAGCCGCATTTGGAACGCCGACGGACACTACATCTCCATCGGCTGCCCCTGTCACGGTAATGGTTAATGTCGAGGAAGAACCCGGGCCGGTGATGGGGAAATTAAGGTTGGAGGTCGCCGTAAGGGTTTTAGCCAGCGTATAGCGGACGGTACCTACAGAGACGAAGTAGTTCGTGCCATCGTATTCCACGGCGCCGTCCTCTGCTGTCGACAAGTTGTTGCCGGAGGTAAATTTTAATGGCGCCGTATTGGCCGATGTAGTACCGGCTGCCAGGTGGAGGTCTGCGGTGGGTGAAGTAGTACCGATGCCTACATGACCCGAGCCATCGATGCGCATTCTTTCATTGGAGGTAGTGAGGCCACCGGTGAAGAGAACCAATGCCCTGGAAGCTGATCCGTTTCCGATTATGAAATTGTTGCCGGTGCTGTATAGATAGGCATTATTGGCCCCTCCCACAATGTTGGGCGTACCGTATCCACTGGAATTGATACCCATATCGACATAGTTGACGGATTCGTCCCCATTGTTGGCCGTGGCAACCAGATCGGAGCTGGAAGAGGAGCCGGAAGAGTCATTCTGAATATTGAACTGCAGGTAGCTGTTTATTTTGCCATGGCCTTCGATGAGATTATAAGAGGTGGTGATGCCTGCCTGCACCAATAATTTTTCAGGGTTTGTCGGGTCGAAGGAGGTAGTGCCGATGCCGACATTTCCGGTATTGCTGATCCGCATCCGCTCGGTATTATTGGTAATGAAAGGGAGGTGATTGTTGTCGATGGTGCCGAAGTTTTTTATCGTAGTGACCGAATTTCCCCCCAGCGCCCAGAAGCTGCCGGTCGTGACAAAAGTGGACATAGGCAGCTTGCGCACGAGCCCGCTGGTGATGGTGAGCAGGCTGTCAGCGGTGGTGTTGGTGCCGGTTTGCACACCGATCAAGGTTAGGGGCGAGGAGAAGGTCTTGGCTCCTGCGATGATCTGGGCGCCGGTGGTCAGGAGGCCTCTTGCCGAGGCGGAGGCATCGGGAAGATTGAAGGTATGGATGGTGCCGGAGGAGGAAATATTAAAGTCCGTGCCGGTTGTGCCGGTGGCAAAGGTCTGGGCGCTGGCGGTCAGTCCATTCAGGTTGTTGATGATCGTACCTCCTGTCAGGGGTTGCCAGGAACCATTGGATCTTACCATCAACTGTTTGGTCGGTGTGAAGAAGATCACCATACCATCCGGCGGGGTCAGGGTGTTGATCGCTATCGTATCGGAAAGTCTGACCAGCAACAAGCCCTGGTTATCGGAATTCAGCTCCAGGACCGCTGATTTTTGAACGGTATAAGGATTCTTACCCAGTTTCAACTGCTGGGAGGAAGCTGTATTGCCCAATAACAATGCGATGCCTGCTCCCAGCCATGTGGAAATACGCATGAAGGTATATTTTGACCGAGATTCAATTTATTTCTTGATAATATACCAATTGGAGCCATCTGTCTGCATCGAAACATAGGTATAGTCGTTATAAATGATATAAGTGCTGCCACCGTCGATGGTAGCTCCTCCCGAGGGGATAATCGTCAATGCGTTGTCGATTCCCCCGTTACCGATCTTTTTGATGGTATAGATACGGCCTTTAATGTTGGTGGGTGAGGGCAATGTGACGGAGAATGGCGCCGAGCTGGTGTTGGCAAGGATAGTATTGTCGGCTGCCGTGATGGTGTAACCGATGGATACGGTTGTGATGGCCAGGGACATAGATCCGTTGACCTGTACGGTAGAATTGGCGCTGCCGGTGCTGCCAACCAGTACTGCTTTGGCGGCGGTGACGCTGTCCTGGAAGTTCTTGTTCCCGCCAAAGGTCTGGGTAGCGGTGGAGACCACTCCCCGGGCAGCGGCGGCGGCATCCGGTATGTTCAGGAAAACGCTGTCGGTACCAGCGGCGGAGGCGTTGGAGACCGTAAGGTCCGACCCGGTATTTTTGAAAGCGAAGACCTGTGCCGTATCCCTGTTGCCGTTGATACTACGGATGGCATTACCAAAGGCCGCGGCGCTGACCTGTCTTTTCTGCACCAGGCCGCTGCTGATCACCAGCACCGAATCTATGGTGGCGTTATTGGTAACATTGTTCAACGTGAGGGCCCCATTGACGGTGGTATTACCGGCAAAGGTCTTGTCGCCGCCAAAGGTTTGGGTCCCTGCGGTAACAATACCCGGGTTGGTGGCATCCGCGGGATGCAGGATAATCGTGCGGGAAGTAGTGTCGGATGTGATCGTAGCGCCATTCACATTGGGGGTGGCAGCTACAGCGCCGATGGTGATGGTTTGTATGCCGCTCTGGATCTTATTCCAATCGGGCAAGGTCAGGAAGCCATAAGGTTTGGTCGGGGAAGAGCCATTCTGTACGGGGAGGGTGACGGCAATGGTGCTGTCAGCCGTGGTATTCGTGACGGCTACGGTATCCGTAGCGGTACTGGCGGCGGCTTTGAGGCTTAGGGCCTGTGCCTGGATGCCGTTGATGGCCCTGATCGCATTCTGAAAGACGGTGGACGACACGGTCCTTTTATAGACCGAGCCATCATTGGCTAATACCAGCACCTGCAGGTCGGTGGAGTCTGCAGCCAGGTTTTCAAATTTGACGGTGCCGTTCACGTCCAGGTTGGCAGTAGGCGTTGCCGTTCCGATGCCGATGTAGCCATTGGAATTGATCCGCAGCCGTTCGGTATTGTTAGTCTTCATCACCAACGGCTTGCCATCGACGGTCCCGATGAAGTTGAGGGTAGAGTCCGTACCGCTGTTGCCGGTCAGGGACCAATTGGAAGAGGCCTCCGACAGGTCGGCTATCTTCTTCCAGCTGCCGTTGCTGCGCAGGCGCAAGCTTTTATCGGTACTGAGGTAAATGATCATCCCATCCGGTGGCGTCAGTGCGTTGATAGCTGCCGTATCCGCCAGCCTGGGCAGCAGTAAACCCTGGCGGGTGCTTTCCAGTTCGAGGACCGATGATTTTTGAATGTTGGTGGGATTATCCCCGATTTTCAACTGAGCTTTTGCCAGTGTTGCGGTCAACAGGACCAGGAGCGAGAGGAGGAGGGTTTTTCTTCTTTTAGAGGTAAAAAAGCGCATATTGTTAGTTTTTAGAAAGTACTGATTAATTCAGGTGCGGTTGCTAACTTAAAATATCATCTATTAATTGCTCCTTAATACATTATATAGTAATTATAGTTATAAAGTAATTAATTAACCCAGGGGTTTTATACATATTTACACTTATTTTTTTATAGTTTTTATTCTACACCCCTGGGGGATTACCGATGCCTATTGGCCTATTATTCAACAATTTTGGCATCCGTGCCGGCAGCGCGCTATTTTCGCTAATTTTAGCCGCATAGAATAAAGCCATTGTCTTTGCTGGAATATTCTCCTGATAACGAGCCTGCGCTTATAAAAAGCATCGCCGAAGGTGATGCGGATGCTTTCTCGGTGGTGTATCACTATTATAGTAAAACGATTTATAATACGGTGATGACTTACCTCAAAAATGAGGCGGAGGCAGAGGAGATCGTACAGCAGGTGTTTGTAAAGATGTGGATGCGAAGGGCCACTCTTTCCGGCGTACGAAGTTTCCGGGATTATTTTTTTATCATTGTCCGCAACAGTGTCTTCGATTATTTTAACCGACTTTCCCAACAAGCCCGGCTGGCGGATATGATGAGGATGCAAGCCGGGGCGATAACGGCGGAGAGCACCGACGTGCGTCTCCGTCAGAAGCAGTATGACCAGCTGGTGGAAAAGGCCATCGGGCAATTGCCGGCCCGGCAAAAGGAGGTCTATCTCCTGGCGGAGCTGGAGGCATTGGATTATGATGCTATTGCCGGGCGGATGCAGATATCCCGGCTGACGGCGAAAAAACATATGGAGCTGGCCAGGAAGTCTGTGAGAGATTACATCGGCCGGTATCTGAAGGACGACTCTTCTCCCCTATTGGCAGGGTTTATCATCGCCCTGCTGACGTTGATCTGTTAATATCTATTATTTTTTTGTTTCCCGTTACGTCGCTGAGGTCTTTCGCCGGTCTTTATAGAGTGACTAACCCTTTTTTCTATGACAGCAGGGCAATTTTTCGAACTTATCGGGCGGTATAAAGAGGGCCGGCTTTCGGAGGCGGACTGGTCTGCTTTGCGGGAGGCTTTGGCGGAGGGTACGTATGATGAAGTCCTGGAAGAAGATATCCGGACTGTTTTTGACAGTCATGGTGCCCATGAAAGCTGGAGCACCCTTCGGGAGCAGGAGCTTTGGAAAAAGGTGGAAGCCCGTAGAAATCTGGAAGACCCGGGCGGGTCGGCCGATGCGAAAGACCCGGCCATTCCGGGAGTCTCTGGCGGGCCTGCGAGAGTGGTTCCTTTTTATCGCAGGCGCCGGTTTGTCTGGACGGCAGCTGCGGCGGTGCTGATCCTTGCGGGGGGCGTGGCTTTCCTTTTTACTCCGAAAGAAAAACCGGCGTCTTCCGCAACGATGGCGGCAACGGCGATACCTCCCGGCAGCTCCAAGGCTATTTTAACGCTGGCGGGCGGGCAGCAGGTTGTGCTGGGCAAGGATACCCGGGGTGCTGTGGCCAGCCAGGGGGGTATACAGGTCATGCAATCGGATAGCGGCCAGTTGACCTATGTCCGTGGAAGGGATGAAAAATCGGAAGTCCTATATAATTCGGTGACGACTCCCCGTGGCGGGCAGTACCAGGTAGTGCTGGCGGATGGAACGAAAGTATGGTTGAATGCAGCCTCTTCTCTCCGTTATCCCACTATCTTTTCGGGCAAAGAGCGGGAGGTGGAGCTGACGGGGGAAGCCTATTTCGAGGTGAAACATAATACAGCCCGGCCTTTCCGGGTGAAAACGGGGGGACAGGTGATAGAAGATATCGGGACGGCGTTTAATATTCATGCCTATGACGATGAGCCGGTAGCCAAAACGACCCTTTTGGAAGGGGCGGTGAAAGTGACGGGTAAGACCACCCTTGTCTTAAAGCCGGGGCAACAGGCTCAACAGCATAAAGGGGGGGCGCTGAGCCTGACGGAAGGGGTGGATGTCGAAGAGGTCATTGCCTGGAAGAATGGCCAGATCTCTTTTGCCAATGCTGATTTTACGTCGCTGATGCGGGAAGTCAGCCGTTGGTATGATGTCGATATTCATTATAGTGGGGCGGTTCCCAGCCTGCATGTTTTCGGGCTACTGGACCGCCGCGTGTATTTATCCAGCATCCTGGAGTTCCTGCAGAAAAACGGGGTGCGTATCAAACAGGAAGGAAGGGTCCTGACCATTTTACCCTAAAGACCAAACGACTTTATCCAACAGACCAAAACAACGATTGGGAAATACTTAAAACACCAGCCATTATGAAACCAGCTCTACACCAGACGTAAACGCTCGATCTGAGCGGGTAACCCAAAGCATAAAAAAACCGGAAATGTCTGAACACACTTCCGGCCAAATATTGGGTTCACCCTGTAAAACCGGTCTCTTTCAAAAAACGTGATTCCACATTAAACCCAACTTCGCAAAAGTATGGAACTACCCGTTCTGTGCAAAGCCTTAATTGGAAAAAGGCTATTGCATGCCCAAACACTGCCAGAGGTGGCTGATTCCCATTTTGAGATCAGCCCCTTTTCAAAAATGATGCTGATTATGAGGATGACGGTCATTGTATTACTTGCCACTTCTTTACAGATCTCTGCCAGCAGCTATTCGCAGAAAGTAACCATTGTCTCGAAGGATATCAGCCTGGAAAAGGTGCTGCATCTTTTAAAACAGCAGACGGGTTATTCTTTCCTTTGCAACCGGGAGGTCCTGGAGAAAGTGGGACATCTGGAGCTGGCCCTTAAAAACGCCTCGCTGGCGGAGGCCCTGCAACGCTGTTTTAGCGGCCGGCCGGTCAACTATGCCATAAAAGAGGAGGAGAAGATCGTCTTTATCGAGGAGCGAAAGGAGCCCTTACCCCAGGCCCGTTTACCTATATTGGCGGAGTCTCCGCCCGGGGACATTTTCGGGAGGGTGACGAATGAAAAGGGTGATGGTCTGGCGGGGGTTTCCGTCCTTATCTCCGGCAGACCGGGAGGGGGTCAAACGGATTCCCGGGGGTATTTCAAAATACGGGCTGAAGAGAATGACAGCCTTGTCTTTTCGTTTATTGGTTATGAGCCCCAGCATATCGCCGTAAAGAAAAACAGCGGTATCATCGAAGTCAATCTAAAGCCCATCCAGGTAGCCATCTCCGAGGTGGTGGTCGTGGGTTATGGCAGGCAAAAGAAGGCCAGTGTCGTCGGGGCTATCAGTACGGTCAATGCGGATGAGTTACAGGTGCCGGGGAGTCAGCTTTCGCAAAGTTTTGCCGGGCAGATTGCCGGTGTCATTGCTGTCCAGAACAGCGGGGAGCCGGGGAAGAATGGAGCTTCTTTCTGGATACGGGGAGTCGCTACGCCGGGGAATACAGCTCCCCTGGTATTCCTGGACGGAGTGGAGATCTCCATTGCCGATCTGAACAATGTGGACCCCGTCAATATCGAGAACTTTTCGATCTTAAAAGATGCCTCTGCGACGGCCCTCTATGGCGCCCGGGGCGCCAACGGCGTGATCCTCATCGCTACGAAGAGAGGGAGGAACCTGGCCCACCCCATTATATCCGTGCTGGCGGAGAATTCGTTTGTATCGCCTACCCAGCTACCCAAATTCGCCGATGCCATCACTTTCATGAAGGATTACAATGAAGCGAAGTTCAACGATAACCCCAACCAGCCTCCCCAGTATACACAAGCCCAGATAGATGGCACGCAGAAGGGCCTTGACCCCATCGCCTTTCCGAATGTAGACTGGTATAAAACGCTGTTCAGGCCTTATTCGCTGCGTCAGCATGCGAATGTCAATATCCGGGGTGGCTCGCGCAATGCCCGTTATTATATGGGAATGTCCTATTACCGGGATGAAGGCGTTCTGAAGAACCAGCCGAATAATGGATTCAATAACAACATCAACGATCAACGTTATAATTTTATCAACAATCTTACCGTCGACGTAACGAAGACAACCGAGGCGGAGTTGAGCATCAGCGCGGATTTCAGTCCCTATACGGGACCTGCCACCAAGGCCAGCGACATCTTTGCAGAGGTGATGAATACCAATCCGGTGCATTTTCCCGTGTTGTTCCCCGCACCCGATACGGCCAATCACCCTTATTTCGGAAATGCGACCGGGGGGTTTTCCGCGGGTTTCCCCAATCCCTATGCGGATATGGTGAAAGGGTACGTCCAGAGTTTTACTTCGACGGCGCTGTCCACTTTGAAGGTCAATCAGAAGCTGGATTTTCTCATCCCGGGCCTATCGGCCAATTTTTTGTTCTCTTTTAAAAATTACACCTCTACCAGCATCACCCGCAGCTATACGCCTTATAGCTATGTGCTGAATTCTTATAGTGTAGACCCAGCCACGGGAAAATACAGTTACGTCATTACTCCCCATGATGCCAATGGTCAGATCGCCCTGGGGCAGACCAATACCAATGGAGGCGACCGGACCGTCTATATGCAGGGGCTTATCAATTATGAAAAGACCTTTGGTGCGCATAATGTCAGTGGTATGGTGGTCTATCAACAAAAGGATTACTCTATCAACATCCCCAGCAATGACATTGTATCTTCTTTACCCCATCGCAACCAGGGAGTCAGCGGCCGGGTAACTTATGCCTATGACAGCCGGTATTTCCTGGAAGGAGATTTTGGCTATACGGGGTCGGAGAATTTTTCGCCAGGCCATAAATATGGTTTCTTCCCATCGGTGGGGGTGGGTTATCTTATCTCCAATGAAGCCTTTTTCGACCCCTTGAAAAATACGGTGACGACGTTAAAGCTCAGGGCTTCCAGGGGCCTGGCGGGGAATGACCAGATCTCCACCACCCGATTCCCCTATACCAGTGTCGTCAACCTGAATAATACCGGCAATAACGGGAATGGGTATACCTTCGGGCAAAGCTTTAACAATACCCGGGGTGGTGTGCTGGTCACCCGGTATCCCAACCCGGATATTACCTGGGAACGGTCTGACAAAGAGAACATTGGGCTGGACCTCGAATTATGGCACCATCTTACCTTAACGGTGGATGTATTTAAAGAAGTCAGGTCCAATATCTTCCAGCAAAGGGTTATTCCCTCCACCTTAGGGATAGATTCTGTCCCCTACGCCAATATAGAAAAAGTGCAGAATAAAGGGATCGACCTGTCATTAGCCTATACTTATACGGTGAACAAGGACCTTTCCATTGGTTTCCGGGGGACCTTTACCTATGCCAGAAATAAAGTGCTGGTGATCGACGAACCTAAGTATCCCTATCCGTACCGGTCTTCCGTGGGTCGTCCTGTCAATCAGCTGAGAGGATTGATAGCCGAACGACTATTCACGGATTCGGCCGATATCGCCAAGAGCCCCGCACAATATGGGGTCGTATACCCGGGTGATATCAAATACAAGGATGTTTCCAGTGCCTATGACAAAAATTCCCTGATCGACGATAATGACAAAGTGCCGATGGGGCATCCTGCTGTCCCGGAGATCACCTATGGCTTTGGCTTTACTATCCAATATAAAAAATTCGATCTCAAGGTATTCTTCCAGGGGATCGGTAATACGTCCTTCTTTATCAATGGATCTGTCGGGACTTCTTTTGTCAGCACCAAGAGCATCAGTCCGTTCGGCACCCTGCAAAGCAATCTGCTGGAAGCCATTGCGAAGGATCATTGGTCCCAAAGCAATCCGAACCCGTATGCTTTTTTCCCCCGGCTATCGGACCTGGCTAATCCCAACGACTATCAGAGTTCTTCATGGTGGCTCCGCAGCGGGGCTTTCTGCCGGTTGAAAGATGCCGAGATCGGGTATGCTCCCAATAAGATCGTGCGGGTTTATCTCAGCGGCTTTAACCTGCTGACGTTCTCTAAATTCAAGTTGTGGGATCCCGAGCTATCCGCCACGACCTCCAGCGGGAACGGGTTGGGATATCCTCCGCAACGGGTGGTGAATGTGGGCATTCAACTTAGTCTAAAATAATTTTAAATAGTAACTCATGAAACGTCTGTTGATTTTGTTATTACTGATAGAGGGTCTGGCGCCGGCCTGTAAGAAGTATCTGGATGTGGTGCCTCCCAATACGGCTACCCTGGAGAGCGCTTTTAATAATTCCACGGCGGCGCTGAATTTCTTTTATTCTCTCTATAGCTATATCCCCCGTCTGGATAATGTAGGATCTGCCCCGGAGTTGGAGACCACCGACGAGGTATGTATCCCTAACTGGAACAATCATACGGCCAAGGGGTATATCCGGGGGCAGCTCAATTCCTCCAGTCCTTATTGGAACTATTGGGGAACGACGGGGGGCAATCCCGGGGCCGGGATGTTCGATGGCATCCGGCAGTGTTATACTTTCCTGGACAATATCGACAAAACGCCGAATATCGGTTCGGATGACCTGCAAAGGATGAAAGGAGAAGCCACTTTCCTTATCGGATATTTTCATTTTGTGTTGTTGCGGGAGTATGGTCCGATCGTAACGGTGCCTGGAGCAACGGACCTGGATGCCACGGGCGCCGCTTATTATCCATCGCGCCAGCCTTATGACAGCTGCGTACGATTTATTACCAACCTGCTGGATAAGGCGGCGGCTATGCTGCCTGCCACTGTCACTTCCACCGAACTGGGTCGCGCCACTTCCGTAGTCTGCAAGTCCATCAAGGCCCGTATGTTATTATATGCCGCCAGTCCTTTGTTCAATGGCAATGCGGAATTCTACAGCAATTTTAAGAATCATGACGGCAAGCTGTTGATGAACCTTACTTATGACGCCAATAAATGGAAGCTGGCGGCCGATGCCTGCCTGGATGCCATACAAACGGCGCAAGGTGCGGGTGTGCAGCTATATACCAGCAGTATCGCCACCTCCGATCCGTTTCAGAAGGCCGTCAATAATTACCGGTATTCGATGGTGGACCCCTGGAATAGCGAGTTGATCTGGGGATATACTGATCCCCAGGGCAATCCGATCGATATATTTCACCTGGCTACTCCCCGGATACAGGGTAAGACCTATAACGGGGAATGTCCCACGCTGAAAATAGTGGAAACTTATTATACGCAAAACGGGTTGCCCATCGATGTGGATCCCAGCTATGACTATGCCAACCGGTACCAGCTTTCGGGCACGACCATTAAGTTGCATCAGAACCGGGAACCCCGTTTCTATGCCTCTATCGGGTATGACAGGGGGAATTATGCCGTCAATAATACCAATATCCTGTTGAAGATGATGAGCGGGGAAGCCAATGGATGGAGTTCTTCCCAGAGCGACTTTAGTCCCGGAGGTTATCTGCAGCAAAAGGGGATACATCCTGCCTCTGTGCTTACCAGCTCGGCGCAGACGCCGGTGCGATATCCCTGGCCTATCATCCGGCTGGGCGAATTATACCTGGATTATGCCGAAGCCCTGAATGAATATGCCGGGGTTGCGGAACAGAGCACCGTCATTCAATACCTCGATCCACTGCGTATCCGTTCGGGCATCCCGGGGGTCCTGGCATCCTGGGCATTAGTGGGGAAGAGCAGCTTCACGCAGGATGAGATGCGTACGCTCATCCGCCAGGAAAGGACGATAGAGCTGGCTTTTGAAGGGCATCGGTTCTGGGATGTACGCCGGTGGAAGATGGGTGATGGCACTTTTAATGTGCCGGTATACGGGATGAATATCAAGGGGGCGACCCCTGCGGATTTTTATCAGCCTACCCTGGTGGAGCCCCGTATATTCAATACGCCGTCCTATTATCTGATGCCCATCAGCGTCGCGGATCTCGGCATCAATACCAACCTGGTGCAGAATCCGGGATGGTAAGGCTTGTTATTTATTACGATCTAATATTTTAATCCATGCGTTTAAAATTGTTTTTTTTCTGTCTGATCATTAATGGCGCCGTATATGCGCAAACGACTGATACGGCGACGGCGGCCCGTGTTGCTGAGCCGGCGGTAATCCTTACTCCCAAGCCCGGGCCGGCGCCGCGGATCAATGGACCGAAGGTGTTTGGGGTGCGACCCGGGCATCCTATTGTGTTTACCATTCCTGCTACCGGGACGAAGCCGATGGTCTTTACTGCCGACAAGCTTCCGGCGGGTGTGATGCTGGACAAAAATACCGGGAGGCTGTCGGGCACGTTGACCAAACCGGGAAAATATGTGTTGCAACTGCATGCCCGCAACAAAGCTGGTAAGGCGGACCGTGATTTTACCCTCGTTGTCGGGGAAAGTGTGGCCTTGACCCCGCCGATGGGGTGGAACAGCTGGAATATCTATGCCACGAAGATCTCGCAGGAGCTATTGCTGGCCAATGCAAAGGCGATGGCCAGCAGCGGGCTGATCGATCATGGCTGGACGTACATGAACATCGATGATTGCTGGCAGGGCAGCCGGGGCGGGGCCTTGCATGCTATCCAGCCGGATGCTAATATCTTTCCCAACATGCAGGCATTGTCGGATGAGGTCCATGCGTTGGGTTTGAAGATCGGGATCTACTCAACGCCCTGGGTAGAATCTTATGGGCATCATGTCGGAGGATCGGCCATGAACCCGGAAGGGACCTTCGAGGCTACGAAAGAAAAGATACCGCGGAATAAAAAACAACTTCCGTATGCGATCGGCACTTATTCCTTTTTGTCTGCCGATGTGCAGCAATATGCCGCGTGGGGGATCGACTATCTGAAATATGACTGGAACCCGATCGAGGTGCCGGAGACGCAGGCTATGTATGAGGCGTTGCGGGGCAGCGGGCGGGACATTGTGTTGAGTTTGTCCAACAGCGCTCCGTTCCCCGGCGCTGCTGACTGGGCGAAATGGTCGAACTGCTGGCGGACTGGCGGTGATATCCGGGATAACTGGAAGAGCCTGAAGAGCCGGCTGTTCACCCAGGACAAATGGGCTCCTTATGCCGGACCGGGTCACTGGAACGATCCGGATATGATGATCGTTGGATATGTGGGCTGGGGCAAAGGTCCCAGGCCTACGGAGCTGACTCCCAATGAGCAGTATACGCATGTCAGCGCCTGGTGTCTTCAATCCGTTCCGTTGCTGCTGGGTTGTGATCTGACGAAACTGGATGACTTTACCCTCAGCCTGTTGACGAATGATGAAGTGTTGGCCGTCAACCAGGATCCGTTGGGCAAACAGGCGACCGTTGTATCCCAGCAGGGAGAGGCCGGGGTGCTGGCCAAGGACCTGGAGGATGGAAGCAAGGCTGCGGGGCTGTTTAATCCCGGGGACAGTATCAGCCAGCGGGTGATATTACGGTGGGCGGATCTGGGAATCCATGGTAAGTATGTCGTGCGCGACCTGTGGAGACAAAAGGACCTGGGGACATTTGAAGGTGAATATCAGGCAGAAGTACCCCGCCATGGCGTAGTTATGGTGAGCCTCCGTCCTGTGAAATAATCTCTGTATTCCAAGCCCCGGCCGGGGCTTGGAATGCGGGGTATTTTTACTATTTTGGGGGCATTATGCCCCATAGGACCCGTGCATATTTGTTGGTAATAGTCTGTTCGCTTTTTTACTTCCACCCATCCTCCGCACAGGTTGTTGTTACGGTAGCAGGCACCGGTATCCATCAGACTACGGGTGATGGAGGGCCGGCAATCTGTGCCGGTGTACTTTATCCTACTAATGTGGCGACGGATGCTGCGGGGAATCTGTACATCACTACCAGCAATAGCGTCCGTATGGTCAGCGCTGCCACCGGGATCATTACCACCGTGACGGGGGGTGATGGCTACGGAGATACCGGGGACGGAGGACCTGCTGTCAACGCCGCGCTGAAATTTCCTTATGGCATCTGTATAGATGGCAGCGGGAATATCTATATATCGGAATACAGCGGTCATTGTGTGCGTAAGATCACTGCTGCCACGGGGATCATTACCACCATCTGCGGTAATGGCACTGCCGGGTACAGCGGGGACGGCGGTCCGGCGACCAGCGCTGCATTGAATACTCCTGAGGGTATTTGTGTGGATGCCAGCGGGAATATCTATATCGCCGATTCTAAAAATTCCCGGATCCGCAAGATAACGGGGACCACCGGGATCATAACTACGATAGGAGGCACCGGGAGTACCGGTTATAGTGGGGATAACGGGCCGGCTGTCAATGCCGGGATCCCCTATCCTGTCAGTGTCTGTGTTGACAAGGCTGGAAATGTCTACGAATCGGAAGCTAATAGTACTGTAACCTGCCGTGTCCGGAAGATAGATGGGGTGACGGGTATTATTACTACCATTGCCGGCAATTCATCCTATGCCTATAGCGGCGACGGGGGATTGGCCGTCAATGCCAGCCTGTTTGATCCAACTGGTATTTGCGTGGATGGCAGCGGGAATGTCTATATTGAAGAATACGACGACTCGCGGATCCGAAAAGTGGATGCCGTTACCGGTATCATCACCACTATTGCCGGCACAGGCACCAACGGTTATAGCGGAGACGGCGGATTGGCGACGGGCGCCCGGTTTAACAACCCGCTGGGCATCTGCCTGGATCCGGTGGGTAATCTATATGTCGCCGATAATCAGAACCTGGTGGTCCGAAAGATCTATCTTACCGGTGCACCGCCTACTACGGCGCCGTCCCAGGCTACGATCAAAATCAATGCATCTGTGACTACGATCTGTCCTGGTGAACCCGTCGACTTCGAGGCCGTTGTCACGAATGCGGGTACGGCCCTTAGTTTTCAATGGGAGAAAAACGGCCTGCCGGTAGGTTCCAATTTACCTTCCTTTACTGCCGGTCCAATAGCGAATGGGGACGTTATTACCTGCAAAGTTACCTTCCCGGTGCCGGGCTGCGGCCCACCCGTGACCATCGTAAGCAATACCATTACAATGACTGTTACGCCGGGACTTCCTTCCAGTATAACGATCAGCGCCAATCCGGCTGTATCCTGTCCAGGGTCCCCTATCCTTTTTACGGCGACTCCTACCAATGGGGGTACGGCGCCTTTTTACCAGTGGCAGGTGAATGGGCAGCCTGTCGGCACTAACAGCCCTACCTATACGGATAATAATCTGACCAATGGTGACCAGGTAACCTGCCTGATGAGCAGTAATGCAGCTTGTGTGACACCCGTTACGGCCCTATCCAATGCTGTTGCAGTGCCCATCAATCCGAAGCAGACTCCCTCTGTGGGTATTACCGTCAATGCATCGGCCGCCGTATGCGCAGGGTCTGTAGTCAGTTTTACGGCCAATCCGGCCAACAGTGGTATAAATCCCCGTTATCAATGGCTGTTGAACGGTGTTAATACAGGCAGCAACAGTCCTGTCTATAAATCCAGCCAATTACAAAACGGAGACCAGGTTCAATGTATCGTCTATGCGGATGTTACGGCCCCCTGTCTTACTGCGTCCGATGCCCTCTCTAACATCATTACGGTGGCGGTGAGTTCTATTCCTGCGCCGACGGTGCAGGTTACGGTATCTTCGAGTAATATATGCCAGGGTTCGACCGTGAGGTTCCAGGCCACTTCGCAAAATGCGGGAGCCGGCGCCGGTTATGACTGGTTGTTAAACGGGAATCCCGTCGGGGACGGTTCGGCCGTCTATGTAAGCAATAGTTTGTCCGATGGAGATCTGGTCAGCTGTATGCTCATACCAGGCCCCGCCGGCTGTCAGATCCCGGACAAGATCCTATCCAGCCCACTTGCCATAACTGTGAGACCTTTACCTGTCATACAATTCGATCCCCCGGAGGTTGCCATCACCGTGGGCCAGGAGGCAGCGCTGCATGCTATTGTCACCGGAAGCATCGATTCTTATCAATGGAACCCGGCCGGAGAGCTGGCCAATTCAGCCACGCTGGATCCTGTTACTGTACCCCTGACGGTTTCGACTCTTTATCAGCTCCTGGTGAACGGGGTCAATGGTTGTACAGCGACGAAAGATATTCTTGTCAAGGTATTGGGGAAATTTAATATCCCGAATAGCTTCACCCCTAATGGGGATGGGAAAAATGATGTATTCAGGATCCCGCCGGGCACGGCTTTTACGTTAAAGAACCTCTCTATTTTCGATCGCTGGGGTAACAAGATCTTCAGCACCAGCAATATTGGTGAGGGGTGGGATGGCCGTTATAAAGGCCAGGCCTGTCCCGCGGGTACCTATGTATTTATGATCAACGGGTCTGAGGGTGCAGGCCCGCTGTTGATAAAAGGCACGGTTATTTTGATCCGATAGTAGCGGCTGCCGGCGGCAGTCCTTCTGCATTCACAGCGAGTTTTATCTCTGAGCCGGCCCCGGCTGAGGGCAGCGACTGCAGGACCACCTGGCATTTTCCGTTGAACAGATGCCGCTGCCAGCCAGTACCGGGATATTGGTCCGGTTCGTGGCTGCTGGGATTACCATTCCCGACGCCGATGATCTTTGCGGGGCCGGAAACGGAAAAATGCAACAGCTCATTCGCATCGGGCACTTCCATTCCCTGGCGGTCTACCACGCTGATATTGACAACCACGGCATCCTTTCCATCGGGAAAGACAGTAGTTCTGGATGGGGTTGCTATGATCTTATAGGGTTGTCCGGTAGTTTGAACAAAGGCCGTTATCTTTTTTCCTTTTTTGAAGGCAACGGCTTCCAGTTTACCGGGTGCATAATTCACTATCCATTCCAGGTGGCTGTTGCGGGGCATTTCTTTTTTACCCAGGCTCTTGCCGTTGAGGAATAGCTCCACGTTGTCCGCATTGGTGTTGACCCAGACGGGAATGGGCTTTCCTTCTTTTCCGGGCCAGTTCCAATGAGGCGTTATATGTAATACATCTTTATCCGTCCACCAGGATTGATAGTAATAGTAGACTGTCTTGGGGAAACCGCACATGTCCATGATCCCGAAGTGTGAATTGATATCCGGCCATTGGAAGGGGGTTGGTTCCCCCCGATAATCGAAACCTGTCCAGGCGAAGCCACCCATATACCATTCGCGGGCTGCTGCAATGGTCCACCATTGTTCGGCCGTGCTGGCCCAGGGTGGGTAGACGCTGTCATAGTCCGGCACATAGGCATTGACGGTATCTTTTTCGTAGATGCCCCGGGTGGATACGGTGCTGGCCATTTCCGAGCCCATGACGGGCTGGTCGGGATGTGCTTTCCGATAGGGATCGATAGCCGGCAGATGGTAATTAAATCCCCGGACGGGGATTACTTCATTGACCCCGTTCCATTCATTGCCGACATTAGCGGCATAGGTGCAGGTGCGATAGGGGTCCAGCTCCTGTTGTTTCAATATTTGGTTTTGTGCGATGCGTTTGCCTGTCGTCGAGGTTTGGATCACCCATTCTTCGTTGCCGATGGACCACATGAAAACGCTGGGATGGTTGCGATCCCGGAGGATCAATTTTTCCCATTCGGCGCCATATTCAGCGCCACTGTTCATCAGACGGGTCTCGTCCAGCACCAGCATGCCCAGGCTGTCGCAGGCATCCAGCAGTTCCGGTGTGGGGGGATTGTGGCTGGTGCGGTAGCTGTTGACACCCATTTCCTTTAACAGCTGTATGCGATAGAACTGCAGGTAGTCCGGCAGGGCGCTGCCTACGCCGGCATGGTCCTGGTGACAGCAGACGCCCTGGATCTTTATCGGTTGGCCGTTGAGGAATAGACCTTTGTCCTTGTCGATGGTGACGGTGCGGACGCCAAATCGGGTGCAAACGCTGTCTACTGTCTGGCCGCCCGATCGAATGATGGCTATGGCCCGATAAAGGTAAGGGTGGTCCAGGGACCATAGGTTGGGAGCTGTTATTTGTAAGGAGTCCTGCACGATCTGTTTACCGTTGACGGCCAGGGAGAGAGGGGCTTCCTTTGTCTGCGCCAGTTTTTTCCCATCCCGGTCGGTGACATAGGTATAGACGGAGGCGTCGGCAGGTTGAATTCCCCTGTTCTCTATCTGTGTGGCTACCGTCACCATCGCCTGGTCCTTCGTATTAGTCGTATGGACGTAAAGCCCTCCTTCTGAGGCGACGTGCAGGTTGTCGAATACGTTCATCCATACATGGCGGTAGATACCCGCCCCTTCATAGAACCATCCCTCATACTGGCTGGCATCGACCCTCACCACGATGGTGTTCTTTGCTGAAAAGCGGAGAAAGTCGGTGATGTCATAGGATGCCCCGCTATAACCGCTGAAATGGCCGCCCAGGTAGATGTTGTTGATCCATACTTTACTATCCCGGAAGATGCCGTCAAACTGCAGCACATATCTTTTCCCTGAGTCGGCGCGGTCCACGGTGAAGGTCTTACGATACCAGCCGATGCTGTTTTCGGGGAAGAGGCCTCCCACGGTATGATAGCCATGCGCATCCACATCTCCGTTAGCCACCTGTTGAAAAGGGAGGGCGGCCACCCAGTCATGGGGTAGTTGTACGGAGGCCCAGCTTCTGTCGTCGAAGTCTATTTTAATGCAGGTGTTGGCGGCTTCTCCTGTTTTGGCCAATATATTTGCTATGCCATAATTAAAGTCCCGGTGTGGGTCAGTGGCGTGTCCCGGATGAAATTTCCAACCTTCATCAAAGTTGATGTGCCGGCGGATGGCGGAAGGAGCGGCGGTCTGCCGGGCGAGCTGAGCGGCGAGTTGCCGGGTGCGGGTTGCGGCGGCAGATTGTTGTTCTGCGGGGTGCTGGCCGGCGGGCTGTTGGGCGTGTAGCTGTGTAGTGAAGGTCCCGGCGGCGGTCAGCAATAAGACGAGGATGATGATGAACAAGGGTTGTTGGTGGACGGGTGACATATGTTGATCGTTATGGGATGTTTTATTTTGTGGGTTTGGGGTTGGGGTTGGCCAAGGCAGGAACGCCGTGTATTTTGAGGACGAAGGCGAATTGCGATTTGATCCGGTTGGGATCAAAAGCGGGCAGGGAGAGGGTCACGTTGTTGCCCACCCGGCGCCAGGGAAGTTGTGCGTGTGTTTCCAGCAATTCTATTTTTGTGCCTGGCGAAAGTGGCAGGTCTTTGATCGTGAAGGAGGCGCCCGGCCATTTGGGAAGGAGGACGTACAGATCCTGCCGCGCTGCGTTATAGGTGAAGAAACATTCTTTTACCGCGTATCCGGGGTCTGGGTCCACGGTGAGTTTGAGCAGCAGGTCACCGCCACCGTTGGCGGGTTTGTAGTCGCGCCGTCCTGGCCCCCATTGGGCCGGGGTCTTCCAGCGAGTTGTCCCATAGATAGCCTCCTGGTTGATCTTCATCCAGTCGCCGATCTGCAGCAGGCGCTCCTGCATGATAGGGGGTATCTTTCCATGTTCATCGGGGCCGATGTCCAGTAAGAAATTTCCGCCCCGGCTCACTTTGTCGATCAGTTGAAAAACCAGCGCCCGGGCGGAGTTATAATCCCAGGCATCTTCTTCCCTATTGTAGCCATAAGAAAATCCCATCCCCCGGCTCTCTTCCCAGTAATGGTCGGCAAAGTCTGCATCGGGCTGGTATTCCGGGGTGTAGACTCCTCCATGGTGGAAACGAATGCCTTTTCCCCAGCGGTCGTAGGTGACGACCTTGTCTTTTACGGGGCTTTCGTTATAGAGCCAGGCGAGGAATTCCCTTGATTGGAACAAGGTATCGCTGCCCTCCCAGTCACCGTCGGTCCAGAATACTTCCGGCTGGTACGTGTTGACCAGATCCTGCATCTGGGGCCACATATAGTTGGATATATAGTTGGGCTTGTCTTTTAGCCAGAGGGGGTTGTACCATTCGAATAAAGAGTAATACAATCCCGGGTGTACGGAGGTCTTGCGGATGGCCGTGAAGAGGTCGCCAAGCAGGTCCCTGTGCGGGCCTGCGTCTCCGGCATTCCAGGGAAACAGCCAGGCCTTCGCTGTCTCCTTACTGGGCCAGTTGGCGAAGCCGTCATGGTGTTTGGAGGTGAGGACGACGTATCTGGCCCCTGACTTCTCTATTAGCTGCGCCCATTCGTCGGGGTTATATAATTCGGCCTTAAACTGGTCGGCCAATTGGTAATAGGTCAGGTCGCCGAATTTCTTT
>DATJJD010000031.1:0-74672 GCA_035492545.1 Puia sp. | reverse complement strand
GGCAATCTTACAGGTATATGGATTGGGGTAATAACTACCATTATTGCTGAATCGCAGGACTGGCAATTTCCCGGCTCGCGGCTACCGGAGCGGTTTGATGCCGCTTTTTCCATTACGTCCAGCCTGGCTTTCGGATCGGTTTCGCCGACCGCCGAGATCTACGGACCGTACATCAACGAGGAACTCGTTGGCCGGGCCATCAAAGATCGCCGGCATGAGGTGGTGCTGGCCACCAAATTCGGTCTCGTCTCACACTCCGGCGGCGGCCCTGGCGTCATCGACAGCAGCCCGGCGAAGGTTCGCATAAGTGATGACTTGCCGGCGCGCATCAAAAGGCGTCATTTTCTATAGTACGGCAGAAAAGAGGTATTTTGCCGTGAAAGGAAAAAATAATATAAAAATCACCCGAAAGTATGAGCCCCCATTGCGACGAGGCCGTTAATTTTACAGCATAATCTTCAGCATCAAACAAATGATAAAATAAATTAATATATGAAAAGAGTCATCGGTCTAGGCGGCATCTTCTTTAAATGCAAAGACGTGGAAAAACTGAAAACATGGTACGGGAAACACCTCGGATTAGAAATAGGCGATTGGGGGGTAAATTTTGAATGGCGCCAAGCCGAAGATCCCTCTAAAAAGGGGGTCACGGTCTGGAGTCCATTTAAAGATACGACCAAGTATTTTGAACCGTCGGCAAAGGAGTTTATGATCAATTACAGGGTGGCAAATCTTGAATGGGTCGTCCAACAGCTGAAAAACGAAGGCGTGACCATTCTGGACGAGATTCAAAGTTTTGACTATGGCAAGTTTGTCCATATCCTGGATCCCGAAGACAACAAAATTGAATTGTGGGAGGCAAGCGACATAGGATTCGAGCAGTAATCCGGGATGTAACCAACTAACCGTAGAATGCCTGCCTGAATTCCAAAGATAATTACGGCTAATACATTATACACTCGGCTATCTGCTTCATTTTATCCCTGGAGAAGGGCTTATTAAGAAATCCTATAACGCAGCTATAAGAGGACACCCTTATGATCTCTTCGGGGCAGGCAGCGGCCGACAAAACAAAGATATGCAGCCGATCCCGCTTCGCGTTGAACCGGCTTTGCATCCGGTCCAGCAACGCGATGCCATCTATTTCCGGCATATGCAAGTCCGTCAGGAAAACTGTATCCTTACCATTAGCCATAAAATCTTCTGCCTCCATATATTCTATCGCATCTTTGGCGGCCGAAAAAGTAATCACTTCCGCGTGTCGGTTATAACCCTGGATAATCTCTTTTGCAAATGCCAGGGCCCATGAGTCATCGTCCAGTAAAATGAAGCTCGGGATTTTCTTTTTGCTTATCCATTTCATTTCGTCATCGGTTTATTCTAAACAAGGTCAAATTGTCAATGGGATGGTAACATCCATCGTAAAGCCTTTCCCGGGGCTGGTTCTTATATCAACAGTACCGTTGAAAATGGCCAGGCGGCCCCTGATATTCCTCAATCCGATGCCTTCCTTTTTTGTCTCTGTCTCCATCCCCTTTCCATTGTCAAAAATGTTCATCTTAAATTCGTCGGGTGTGTTGCACAATAATACATATACCAATCCTGCGCCGGCATGTTTGACAATATTGGTGAATTGCTCCTGCACAATTCGATAAATGACCAGCTTTTGTTCGTTTTGCAGCCATTCCTCCTGTAAACCGGAAGTATCCATGATCACCTGGATACCCGATCTTTTAAGCATATTATCGCTTAGGTTGAGTAACTGCTCCTGAAATGAGATCGACTCAAAGTCGGGGACAACAAGGCCCTGGGCAATCTTCCTGTTCTCCTGGATAGCGTTTTCGATATTATCCTGGCAGGCCACTATCAGCTCCGGTATTTTTTCGATATTATGTTTTGCCACGGAGAGAAGCATCTTGGCAGCGGCCAATAGCTGATTTACATTATCGTGCAACTCCCGTCCCAGATAATTCCTTTCCTCCTCCTGGGTCTTTATAATAGCCCTCGCAATTTCCTTTTCCACCATTTTCCGCTGAGTAATGTCCCGGGAGAAGCAGGCGACTCCGCTGACGAAGTCCCCGCTATAGATCGGGCAATAGGATATCTCCGACCAAATGTTATCTGGCAGCGGAGTATGCTCGATCTCGGTAAAACATTCCCCTGAAAATGCCCGTTCATAATATTTTCGGAACCGGGCCAATTGTTCCGGTTGGAACACCTCGGCAAGGATATCGCAGCCCTTTGCAACCGTCGTTCCCGTCATGTTTTGGATCACCCGGTCAAACGCCTCGTTGGACGTAATAAGCCGGAGGTTCAGATCGACGCTCCACATAAGATCATTGCTGTTATTGATCAGCGCCATGAGGTTATTCCGGTCAAACTCCCTTTCCTTTTCAAGCCTTCTTCTCTCGGTCTCGACCTTCCGTTTTTGCACGGAAGCTATAATGGCGGCAGGTAGTCTCGTCATCCGGTCTTTAAGGATATAATCATCTACGCCCGCCTTGATCATGTCGATCGCAAACTCTTCCGAAATAGTGCCGGTCACCATGATGAAGGGGATATCCGGGAATAGTTCACGGGCGATGGTCAGCGCCTCTTTCGAATCGAATTGCGGCAGGGAATGGTCGGACAAAATGACGGAGGGACAAAATTCGTCGAGCGCCTGCAGGTAGGTTGCTTTATTCATTGCCAGCCGGAACCCGCATTCGAATTTTGCGCTCAACTCCAGCCGCCGCATGATCTCTTCTGCATCGTATGGGCTGTCTTCAAGGATCAGAATTTTTAATACCTCTGTCATATTGCCGACCGGTTTTTTTAGGAATCTCGGATTTAAAAACGGACCGGGCGCAATATATTAAGGGACACTTACATATAGTGTAGACTAAAATATGAATGCAATTGTAGAGGGAAATGGGAAGAAAGAGTCAACTATCAAATCAACTTATTATTCAATGCGTATCGCATTAGTTCGGAGTTCGTTCTCATGCACATCTTCGCCAATATCCTCGCCCGGTGGGTGCTCACCGTGGTAGTGCTCAGCGAGAGGGTATCGGCAATTTCGGAAACTGACCTGCCGGAGGCGATCATTTTGAAGATCTCGAACTCACGGTTGGAAAGGGCTTCATGGGGGGCCTTTTCGGCACTACCCTGTCCCATATCCTCCGCGATCAATTCGGCTACGACAGGTGAAATATATTTTCGACCCTGCAATACCATCCGAAGGGCTTTTACCAGCTCTTCCGTAGCAGCGTCTTTACTTACATAACCCGCCGCCCCGGCTTTTAATAACCTTTTGGCATACTGCTCCTCCGGGTAGATGCTCATGATCAGCACCGGTAATTTAGGGGCTATCTCTTTAATCTGTAACATAGCATCCAAACCGCTTCTTCCCGGCAGATCGAGATCGCAGATCACGACATCCCACTTTCCGGCGCCTACTTTTGCTACAAGGCTGTTCCCATCACCCGTCTCTTCTATCGTTGCCGATGGATATTCTTCCAGCAAGAGCTGCCGTATCCCTTTCCGGACGATGGCATGGTCATCTGCAATAAGGATATGCATAGTTTCTCATTGGGTTTTATTCTCGTTATCATATGGGACGGCCACAGCAACGGTTGTACCTTGTCCCGGGGCGCTGAGGATCGCATAATTCCCTCCCATCATTTCACACCGTTCCCGCATGCCCAGGATACCCAGCGTCTGTTTGGCGCCGGTCTTCTCCTGTTCAAATCCCTGCCCGTCATCTTCGATGGTCAAGATAAGCAGTCCGTCCTTCTGCTCCAAACTAACAATTACCTTGGTTGCATTCGCATGTCTGCAGACATTGGTCAGGGATTCCTGGAAAATACGGAACAGCCCATTCTTTACCGGGTCCGGAATTTTTACCTCTCCTGCAGGTTCGATAAAGATGGTTTTCAGGCCGGATCTTTTTCCGAACTCCTTCAGGTGCCATTCGATAGCCGCGTCCAGTCCAAGGTTATAGAGCAGGCTGGGCCGCAATTCAGAAGAGATCCTTCTCACAGATCTGACCGTCGAATCCAGCAGATCTGTAATGTCCCGGATCTTTTGTTGGATGACAGCATCCTGACTGCCCAATTTTTTGCTTAATCCCAGCACGTCCATTTTTAGAACAGTCAATTGCTGGCCCAGTTCGTCGTGAATTTCTCTCGCGATATGCGACCTCTCTTCCTCACGGATATTCTGCAGATGGCTGGTCAATTGTCTGACCTCTTCATAAGAACGGCTGAGGTTTTGTTCTGTCTTTTTCCTTTCGGTCACATCGTGCACCAGGGATAGGATGGTTATCAGGTTGCCCTGCTCATCTTTCAGGACGGAATTATGCCACTCGCAATCGATCACCTGGCCATTCCTCGTATAATTCCGGTTAAGGCTCAGGTTCCTGTTCACGGTCCCTTTCATCAGCTCTTCATTGATCTTGTCGACCGCCTTTCTATCTTCCTCATGGATGATCAGGAAGTCGGGGTCGTATACATTCTTCCCAAGGGCCTCCGACGCCTTCCAGCCGAAGATCTCTTCGGCGCGGTCCGACCATCGGGTGATCGTCAGGTCTTTGTCAAACTCTATCACGGCCAGCGGTGTATTTTCGACATGGTAGGACAGGCGCTGGTAGGCCAGCCGGAGCTGATCCTCGGCCTGTCTGCGCTCCGTGATCTGCAGCCTTAGCGCCCCATTAGTTTCCCGTAGCTTGCGAATCGTGGAGTCCAAAACAGCAAGCGCCCGCCGCAGCGATTCGGTCGCCGTCTTTTGTGCCCCGATCAGCAGGACGACCAAAAGGGAGGATAGGGCGAAAACGACAAAACGCGGCAGTTCCTTCGTATCGATCTTCCACAAATCGACGGAACCGGCAAGGTAATATTTGAAAGCGACCATCGCGAGCACCAATGCGAGCAAACCGGGCTTGACCCCACCATACCAGGCGCTGAACATAATGGCGCAAAGGAGAAGGGATACCGGCGCGGTTACCCCCAGGGTTTCGGCCATGGTCCTGGCAAGGATGAGGGTGACAACGACCGACAAAACAGCCGCCAGGTAGTGCGTGACCCGAAGCCCGGGCCTTTTTCGCTTGCCTTCCTGTAATTTCCCGGTAACCGTCTTTCTTGTTCCCCCGGTCTGTATCCCTTCCGGACTCTCGATAAGTTCCCATTTGCCGTGTCGTCTGCCGATCCCGAACTGGTGGGCCTGAACGATGTCGAGGACCTCAGCACCTCCGAACTTTGGAAGTGGATAAGTGCATAATATTATCGCGGGCAGACCGGCAATGAAGTCGTGAAGACATTTCTCATAGGCATAAAAATCCTTCCAGTATTTCTGTCCCAGCCAGAACATATCCCCCGAAGCCCGCATTCCGTCGTATCCCCCGGCCAATGCGCCGTTAAGCTTGTCATTCCATGCCTTTATTATCTCCTCCATGTTGAACTCCTTTTCACGGAGATACCAATCGGGCGCATAGAAGATCTCTATCTGACCGTTATCGAGATGCCGCCGGAGACCGGGTACACCCTCTTCCAGTAAGGCCATGGCTTCTTCCGCCGAAACCAGTCGGGGGTCTGAGATCACCCAAATAATGAACTCATTATTTTCTAACCCGGCCTTGAAAAAAGGGATAAGCGCGTCGAGCAGATCCTGTTTTGTCTCATAGAACAGACAGAGATGGGAACCCCAGGATAGATCTCCTAATATATCAATGCCACTTTTTCTTGGTTTTGACATCGGTTGCACGGGACTTTGCTGCTTTTCGACCAACGATACAAATATAAATCGTTTTGCACAATTCAATTCACATCAAACCACAGCTTGGTCGTCAGCAGATCCGCACCCTGGTGCTGCACCGCCTTCGTATAATTCGCGCCATTCAACGACTGCTCGGTCCCCGGATAAATGAACCGCACCGGTATCTGCCCATTCAGCACCCCCGCCACGGCCGGCGTCAGCTGGGGATAGTCCAGCCGCCGCCACTCGGCAAAAGCTTCCAGCCCCTGTCCGAATAAGGCGATCCATTTCTGTTGCCCGATGGACTGTCTGAAATTAGCCGCATTGTACTGCACAGCAGGCTGGGCCAGGTACCCGGTTATCACCGTCGGATCGGTAATGGCATACTGGCTGAAACTAGCCTGGATAGCCTGGTTATACAGATCGGCGGCATTCTCTCCTGTAAAACCTCTGGCTGCAGCCTCTGCACGGTCGAACAGCGCTTCCGCATAGCTAAGGATCACCGCCGGCGCATGAGGCGCCCGGAAATTCAGGCTGTCCGGCTTCGATATCTTCGTAAAGCCAAAGCTGGCGGCATCGCCCACGGTCAGGCCATTGGGAAGACCGACATATTTCTTCGGGGTCGGGTCGGCCGTAGTGTCGGCATAGGCCGCGAGGCGGGGGTCGTTCAGGGCGAAGAGCCTGTCCACAATGGTCTTGCTGATCCGGTAGTCGTTGCGGGTGTCAAAGGTATTGCTCACCGGGTTCTGGTTGGGCGAGTTCTGGTAGATCAGCTGGGCGGTCGCAGCATTGGAGCCAATGTAGCCTCCGCCTTCTGCCTGGATGTCCGTCAGCACCTGTTTGGCAAGCACCGGCTCGCGGTCTGCTATGCGTAAGGCAATACGCAGCCGCAGGGAGTTGGCGAATTTCTTCCAGGAAGAGATGTCGCCGTTGTAAAGCACATCACCTGCGATGGCCGCGCCGGCAGGGTCCAGCGTAGCCTGCGCCGTCTTCAGGTCGTCCAGGAGGCCGAGGTAGACGTCGCGTTGAGTGTCATAGGCCGGCGTCAGGAAGGAGTCGATCTTACCCGCCTGCCGGTAGGGAATGTCACCATAGGCGTCGGTCAGCAGTTGGAAGACCCAGGACCGCAGCACCAGCGCCACGCCTTTGTAGTTGGGAATGCCCTGGTCCGCCGCAAGGCTGATCACCTTGTTCAGATCCGTGATGCTCTGGCCATAGCCGGTATTCCACAGGGTGATAAAGCTGCTGTTGGAAAAGATATAGCGGTCGGGATCCGTATATTGTATCATCGCCCAATGCTGCACCAGCAGCAGGGAAGAGCCCATATTGTTGGCCACGCCCCAATAGGTGTCGGCCGTCAGTTTTGTAGCCGCGGTGAGCAGATAGTCCGGCTGGGGGTTTTCGGTAGCATTCGGGTTCTTGTTGATGTTCTCCAGCTCCTTTTTGCAGGAGACGGAAAATAATAGCGCCACAGCCGCCAGCAACCCGTTGATCATTTTATTTCGCATTGTCTGTTTTTTAGAATTTAAGATTGACGTTGACTCCATAGCTACGCGTACCCGGCAGGCTGAGGTCTTCCAGGCCCTGCCCGTTACCCACGTTCATCGCCGTCTCGGGGTCGATGTTCGGGACATTCTTGTGAATGATCCAAAGGTTGCGTCCTACCAGGGTAACGGTGGCGCCGGCAAAGCCGATGTGGCTGATCCATTTGGCAGGCACATCATAGCCTAACTTAACCTCCCGCAGTTTGACAAAGGATGAGCTGTAGACCCAGGGTTCGTCGAAGTTATTGAGGGCTTTGTAATATTGCTGGGCGGGAAGGATCGATTTGTTCGCCTTGCCATCGGGGGTGACGCCCTTGAAGATCATGCCGTCCTGGTAGACGGTCTCACCCGCAGGAGCCGTGCTGCCCGCCACGGTAGGCTGTGACTTGTCATTGCCGGGATAGTAATAGGACAGTCCGCCATGTGCGGCATCCCGGCCGGGCAGCGTGGAAGCCAGCACGCCGGTGTAGGTGCCCGTAGCATTGGTGCCGGACCATTGCGAGCCGCCAAAGCTGCCGTCGATGAGGAAGCTGAGGCTGAAATGTTGGTAGCTAAAGCTGTTGGTCACCCCACCGATCCAGTCCGGTGTATATTTCCCCAGGATTTGTTTGGTCGGGTTGGTAGCCGGAGAGCCATCGGGATTCACAACGATCTGTCCCTGGGCATTGCGTAAGTAAGCGAGTCCATAGAGACCGCCATAAGCTTTACCAACAGTGGCCACGGTCTGGATGGTGCCATCGGTTCCCAGCACATAGTTCTTCAGGAGACCACCGTTGTCCAGGGCGATGAGTTTGCTGCGGTTAGCCGAATAATTCAGGTTGATATCCCAGGAGAAAGCTTCTGTTTTCACTGGCGTAAGTCCCAGCTGCACTTCCACGCCCTTGTTGTTCAGTCTCCCCGCATTCAGCAGTTTCTGGGCATAACCGGTCGTGGCGCTGACATCCACGTTCAATATCTGGTTATAGCTGCTGGACTGGTAGAAGCTGAGGTCGATACGGACTTTGTTCTTCAACAGGCCGGCCTCCAGGCCAATCTCCGACGCCGTGGTCGTCTCAGGTTTGAGGTTGGCGTTGAGGTATAAGGAGGCTGCCGTCAATTGCGGGCTGGAGCCAAAAGGGGGTGTGATAAAAGAATAGGTATTGATCAGCTGGTAAGGCGTCGCATCACTGCCCACTTTCGACCATCCGCCCCGGATCTTGGCATAACTGAGTACATTGCTCTTTATGTCAAACGCGTCCGACAGCACCAGCGTACCATTGATGGAAGGATAGAAATAAGAAAGGTTTTGCGCCGGCAAGGTCGAAGACCAGTCGTTGCGGGCGGTGAAATTCACAAATGCATAATTACGAAAACCTATTTGAGCAGACCCGAAGACACTATAGGTCTTCAACTGATAATAGTTGTTGGAGGAGATCAGCGGGTCCCTGGAATTGGTCAGGGTATATACACCGGCTACGGCTAACTTAGGCGCCATCTGGTCGTTCTCTTCATAGGACTTGGTGCGCAAATTGGCGCCCCCCAGGACTTCCAGGCTGAAGTCGGAGTTCAGCTTCCTGGTAAAATTCAGCGTGACCTCGGTATTGCTTTCGTTCACGGTGAACGCGTCTTCTTCATAAGAACCGAAGGGGGTGCCGCTGGTACCGTAGGCGATCTTCAGCTTCCGCCGGTCAGTGTAGTAGTCGGTTCCGGACTTTATATTGGCCGTCAGCTCCCTGGAGATCTTGTAGCTTAGTCCGATGTTGCCGATGAGCCGGTCCCGGCGCTGACCTACCGTATTCTGGTAGGCAACAAAGAAGGGATTGCTGTAATAGGCGTTGTTCCAGTTCAGCGGGCTGCCGGTGGAAAAATAATGATCCCGGAGCTGGTTCATATCCACCTGGCGCCCAAACCAGGTGAACTGCAGCATGGTGCTGGTAGACCGTTTGCCACCTGCGCCGGGCAGGTTACCGGCATTCGTCTGGACATAGTTGATGTTGGCCGTCAGGGTGAGCTTCGGGTCCAGCTTGAAAGAGGTATTCAATGAAAAAGAGTTCTTGCCCAGGCTGCTGTTGGGAATAACACCAAACTTCTTCTGCGTGTTCGCAGAAAACCGATAATCGTATTTGTCGCCTGCATCCCCGATAGAGACCCCGTTGTTGTATCCGACACCGGTCTTGAAATAGCTCTTCACATTATCCGGGTGCGCTACAAAAGGAGCCGGTTTGCCATCGAACAATTGCGGGATAAGGCTTCCGTCCATTTTGGGTCCCCAGCTCTCATCCACGGCGTCATTGGTTCCGCCGCCGGCGCCGTCTTTATAAGCAAATTCCCCGTTCGAACCCTGGCCAAACACATTCTGGTATTTCGGCAGGGTCAGCAGGTTCTCAAAAGTAGTATTGGAATTGACGGTGATACCCAAGCCCTTTTTCTTCCGGCCGCTCTTCGTCTTGATCAGCACCACTCCCTGCGCCGCCCTCGACCCATACAACGCGGCCGCATTGGGGCCTTTCAAAAAGCTGATGGATTCGATGTCGTCGGGGTTGATGTCAGCGATCGCATTGGCATAGTCCCGCGAGCCGCCGGCGCCCAGTTGCGAATTGTCCACCGGGAAACCGTTGACGATAAACAAAGGCTGGTTGTTCCCCGAGATGGAAGTCTCCCCGCGAATGACGATACGGGAAGAACCCATGTCACCCTGGCTGTTGGTGACCCGTACGCCAGCTACTTTCCCTTCGATGGCATTGACCAGGTTGGTCTCCGTGGCTTCGGAAATATCCTTCGACTTTAATTCCTGTACCGCGTAGCCCAGCGACTTTTTCTGCCGGGTGATGCCCAGGGCGGTGACCACCACCTCGTTCAGCGTACCCCGCGCGGGTTCCAACGCTAATTGCAGGTCGGCCAAACCAGCCGTTACCGGCACTTCAGCGGGCTCATACCCCACGAAGCTAAACCGGATGACCCCGTCGGGAGAGACCGTTATCGCAAACTTACCAGCGGTATCCGTCACGGCCGTGGTACGACTTCCTTTCAATGTGACGGTGACGCCCGCCAGGGGTTTCCCGTCTGTCTTATCCGTGATCTGACCCGTGAGTTGGAAGGATTGCGCCCGGGTAAGCGTGGCGCAGAGGAGAAGGGTCATCAATAGCCCAACCTTCCCCGGAGGGATTGCAGTTAGCAACTTGTTCATTGACAGTGATTTTAGTGACTCGATGTTTTTCGAAATGCAAAGATAATAGGTCTATAGAAATAGTAGACTATTTTTTTTCTTGCATAGCTCATCCTTTCACTATATTGATCACCCTGAGTTAGTCGGGTAACTGCCAAACCATAAAACCAACCGACCCTATTTTAAATTAGGATCCAATTGTACATCATTAATAGGGATCGGAGCCCAGTAATAAGTATGTTGCGCGTCATCAGGAATATTTTTCAAAGGCTCATCCCCCGCGCTGCGGATCGAGTTTGCCTTTGCAACCGTTTCGGTGCGCAAAAGATCGAACCAGCGTGCGGCTGGCTCGAGGCCGGCAAACTCCCAACCCCTTTCTGCAACTACCGAATCACGGAAGGCTGATTGAGACAGCCCCGACACGAGATCGCCCAGACCCGCCCGATGACGCACCAGGTTAATGGCATTATAAGTGGACACATCCGGTGCGGCAGCCATGGCAGCTGCCTCGGCATAGGTAAGCAGCACTTCTGCATAGCGGATAATATATACGGTATGGTCACCCGCCCAGTTGCCGACATGTGTTACGCGATCATAGCTTGCATCATCGCGGTATTTTTGAAAATAGGGGTGTTTAAGCGCCGTAGCAGTCCAGTCTTTAGGCGCGCCGCCGACCATGTATACCGACTGGTAAGTCGCATCTTTGCGTGCCCCGGCCGGGAACCTGTTATAGAAGGTGATTTCCCCAAACCAATCGTCCCATCCATTTTCATCACCCGGCTGTGAAGAATTGGGCCCCATCATGTCCCACTGGTTCCATGGCGTGTTAGGAACATTGTTATTATAATAGCAGGCAAAAACCGCTTCGTTATTATACTGGAATTCCCTTTGCCAGAGATCGTTGAAATTGGCATGCAGATCGACACTATACAGGGCTTTGTTGTCGATGACCTCTTTGGCTTTTGCAGCGGCCAGCGCATACTTATCAGCCTGTTTTAGGGGCCAGCCAGCCATTGTGAGATAGACATTCGCCAGCAGCGCTTTTGCCGACCCTTTCGTGGGGGCCACATTTACGCCATTTTGAAATTGCACGCCCAATCCGCTCCAGCTATCCGGCAACATAGTTTCGGCCTGTTGCAGATCGGCGACGATCAATGTGTATATTTCCGCGGGTTGGGCCTTTGGGCGCGTATAATCCACCTTATTATCCGTCGTTAAAGGAATAGCGCCCCACGTGCGGGTAAGAAAGAAGTAGCTCAGCGCCCTGAGAAAGTAAGCCTGACCCGCGGCCCTGTTTTTTTCATCGTCCGAAGCAGTTGCTTTGGCATAGTTCAGGATCATCGAATTGCAGGACTTTATCGTTGCGTAGAAGCTGGTCCACCAGTTAGTCATTCTGTCATTCGAAGAATTCGGCTGGAAGGTGTCGAAATCGGAAAAAGAAAGTTTGTTACCAATCCTGGCTACCCCTACGTCATCACTGCCATAACAGGTGGCAAAACCGGCGACCTGGTTGAATGCCACATTATTTAATGCATAAAGGCCGGTTGCCGCCAGGGAAAGGTCATTGGCGTTGGCATAGAAATCGGTTCCGGTGGGAACTTTAGGTTCTTCCTTTAACAGGCTTTTGCTGCAAGCAGCAGCCAGCAGGCAGATCACAGCAATGGCAAGATATTTTTTCATAAAAATATTTTTTAAGTTAAAACTTTGCATTCAATCCAACGGTGAAGGTGCGGGGGTTGGGATAGGCTCCCAGGTCTATACCCGCCGCGATATCACTATTACCCATGGTGTCGGCTTCAGGATCAAATCCCTTGTACTTGGTGATCGTGATGGCATTTTGCGCACTTACTGATAGCCGTATATCCCCAAAGCCAATCCACTTCCTGGTGAGGGTATAGGCCAGGCTGATATTTTTGAAACGTACATAACTGCCGCTCTGGAGGTAATGGGTAGATTCAATATAACTTCTACCGGTCTTGCTGGCAGGATCTGCCCATTGTGAATTAGGGTTTTTAGCAGTCCAGTAGTTAGCTGATTCCGCGAGAGTAGGGTACCTTATATCACTGGATGGCGCTGCAATGGCGGCATAGGTTCCATTAAAGATCTTGTTGCCTTGTGATCCCTGGATAAATATGTTCACTGAAAAATTCCTGTAACTTACATCATTGCTGAAGCCAAAGGTAAACTTAGGCATCGCGTTGCCGGAAATGACGCGGTCTTCATAACCAATTGACTTATTTCCATCGACATCGCGATATTTATTATCACCGGCCTTAAAGCCCAGTACTGGGTCATCCTGGCTGTAAACACCCTCCCATGGGATCAGGTAGAACGAACCAAGCGCATAACCGGGTTTGACGACCTGGATGGAAGTATTGACCAGGCCGGCTCCGGGATAACCTACGTAGATGATGTCCTGTCCGCCCAGGCTTACCACTTTGCTCTTATACGTTGTAAAATTCAGCGTTGAGCTCCAGCTGAAGGTTTTTGTACTGACGGGCATGAAATTAACCGAAAATTCAAATCCCTTATTGGTTACCGATCCCAGGTTGACCCATTGGGATCCGCCTCCATCATAATCCGGGATGGTTTTTTGCAACAACAGGCCGTCTGTGTTCTTGGAAAAATAATCCATGGTGACATTTAGTCTTCCGGCTATGAGACCTGCATCCAGGCCAATATCCCATTGCTTGGTCGTTTCCCACTTAAGATTGGGGTTGGGTGGGTTGCCCAATGTATATCCCTGGTAGGAAGTCCCTGTTCCATAAGAATACTGCTGACCACCAAGCAGGCCAAGCGTACTGTACGGCGCGATAGCCTGGTTACCGGTAATACCCCAGCTTCCCCGAAGTTTAAGATTGGAAAACGCGTTCATATCCTGGATAAATTTTTCTTCAGACAACCTCCAGCCAGCTGAAACAGATGGGAAATACCCCCATTTGTTTTTTGTGGTTTGAAATTTGGACGAACCGTCAGCACGGTAAGTGGCCGTTAATAAATATTTTTCCTTATAGGAATAGGTCACCCTTCCCAGGAATGACTGCAGCCCCCAGTTGGAATAATCTGAACGGATCCCCTGTGTTGCATTAAGCTGCAGTGCATAATAACCATAGGCTGTAGAACTAAGGCCCCCTCCATCGGCATTAAATCCGCTGTATTTATTGGAGGTCTGTTCATAAACACCGGTTACAGACAAGTTATGGTCCTTATTAAAGACCTTGTGAAAATTAAGGATGTTGCTGTTCTGCAGGGTGTAATTATCGTTATAGCCCTGGCCGGAAGAAATATTTGTCTGGTTGATCCACACATTATTCAGATAAGCGCTTCTGTAAAAATTCGCGTCTAATCCGAAATTAGTGCTGAAACTCAACCAATCGGTAATATCATATTTCACCCTTGCATTCAGGACCCCGGTAGTTGACTTGCCTTCATTATCTGATTCTTTGGCGATCATATACGGATTAGGGCCAATTGGTGAGATAGCATACCTGTTATAGGCGCCCGTAGCCGGATCATCATACACCGGTTCGGTGGGCGCCCATGCAAGCGAGGAAACCACCGGATTGGCTTTACTGCCCAGGTCGCCATTGTTAAGGGATTGGATATTAGTAAGGAACAGGTTGACCCCAAAACTGACCCTATTGCTTATTTTACTGTCGATGTTTGAACGGAGCGCTATTTTTTTCTGACTGGTATTGGTTATAATACCCGTTTGATTAACATAATATCCTGAAACATAGTACCTTGATTTATCAGTACCGCCGGCCACGGAAAGCTGATAGTTCTGCGTGATACCGTTGCGGAACACCTTGCTCTGCCAATCCGTTCCTGCTCCCGGATTGGAAATTACCGTAGTTCCGGCAATATGATTGGCCTCGTCAGCATAAGCCGCGGGCCCCAGTAGATCGTACTTTTTTATCTTATTGGTACTCAGAAAAGTATTGACGTCGATCACCATTTTTCCAGCCTTACCGCTTTTGGTGGTGACCAATATAACTCCATTTGCGCCCCTTGAACCATAGATGGCGGTGGCTGAAGCGTCTTTCAGGACTTCCATGGATTCTATATCGTTTACATTGATATCCTGGAAACTGGTACTTCCCAATGCGACCCCATCGACGACAAACAGCGGATCGTTGCTGGAGTTGATCGAGTTGCTGCCCCTGATCCGCACCTTAACCACTCCGCCGGGTGCCCCCGAGGCGCTGCTCACAGCCACCCCCGATGCCCTGCCCTGCAATGCCCCGCTGACGCTGACTACCGGTTGGTCTTTATAAGCCGCAGCCGAAACAGTGGCGGAGGCCCCTGTCAGGGTGGTTTTTTTCTGAGTTCCATAACCCACCACCACCACATCCTGTAAGTTCTGAGAAAGGGATGACAGCTGAACCCGCAGATAAGTCTGATTTCCTACCGGCACTTCTTTTAAGGAAAACCCTACGTTACTGAATAACAGGACTGCGTTGGGCGGGACATTAATTTGAAAGTTTCCTTCGGCATTGGTTTGGGTAGCCTGGCTCCCCCCTTTTACCTGCACCGAAACACCTGAGAGCGCAGAATCTCCGGCGGTCACCTTTCCCGTGACCGTTTGCTGGGCTAAAAGCCGGCCATTGATAACGCTGAAAAAGATAAGCAGAGCTAGTAAATTTCGCATGGCAATCGATTTTGGTTTGAAAAGCTTTACGTTATAGATTGGAAACCATTGCGATGCAAGAAAACAGGTATCCTGGAGATACCGGACTGGCAAAGCAATCTCCATTACAAGATTAGTATAATCTGTTACAAGGAAAGAGGGGGTAAATCACTTAAAAAGGGGGGTAAATCAGTAAAAACAAGCCTTCCGGTCAGCCTACCACATTAAAATCCTGGTTAAAGGTCTCTTTGTATTTTTTTACGTATTCCGATGGATTCATCCCAAAAAGTTTGTGAAACTGTGACCGGAAGTATCTGGCATCGTTGATGCCCACCTGGAAGGCCGCTTCATTTATATTGATATCGGTACTCAATAATAACAGGGCTGCTTTCCGAAGGCGCAGATAACGTATAAAAGCATTGAGAGACAAACCAGATACAGATTTAATTTTTTGATATAAACTGGAATGACTCATACCCATGGCCCGGGAAAAGGCCTTAATCGTAAAATTTTCATTGTTGATCTCCCTTTCGACAACCTGTATGCAGCGGTCAAGAAAATTACGGTAAGAAGCAGAAACCCTGGTTTTGGTCTTCCGCAAAGTGACTGTTTCGAGGAAATACTGCTGGATGGTGCTCCTGTTTCTGAGAATGTTGTCGACCCGGGCAATTAACAGCTCTTTTTCAAATGGTTTGGTAATATAGTCTTCCGCACCGCATTCGATCCCCTTTAGTTTGATCTCAGACGAAGTGGTAGCCGTTAACAGGATGACGGGAATATGATTGAGCTCCGGATCCGCCTTTATTTTATGGCAAAAATCCACCCCTGTCATTCCATTCATTACTATATCGCTGATAATGATGTCCGGTAAATAGGATTCAGCCATTTTCAGGCCCGTTTCCCCACTTTCCGCTTCATATACCAGGAACCGGCTGTTAAAGATTCCGCTCAGGTATTCCCGGATGTCCGCATTATCATCGACCAGCAGGATTGATTTTTTGACAGAAACGAAATCAGGCAACGCCGGTAAAGTCTTTTGTGCAGGATTCAAATTTTCACAGCTTTCGTTCCGGACGCTTTCGGCCGTATCTGCTTCGAGGTCCGCGATCAGCTCTTCCAGCAGTACAGGCTTCCTTTCGGGGACCTGTTCCGGGATCTCCTCTGCCGGTCCTTCAGGATCGTCGGCAGGTAGGTTGGCAGGAAGGCTCAATGTAAAGCGCGTACCTTTTCCGATGGCACTTTCATAGACGATAGTCCCTTTATGGGCCTGTACAAGCTGATGAACCAGGTATAACCCGATCCCAAATCCCTTATACACCGTATTCTGACCGTTTTTAACCTGGTAAAATTTTTCAAACAGCGTATTGCCGATACCCGGTTCAATACCGCAGCCTGTATCCGAGATCTCCACCTCCACAATACCTGGCTTTTTCGGATCTTCAATTATTTTAAAGGTCACCCTTCCGCCAGGTGGCGTAAATTTTATCGCGTTGGACAAAAGATTAAATAAAATGATCTCCATTTTCTCCCTGTCCGCCATTAATTCAAGGAAAGGATTGCTGCACGAAAATTCGTAGCTGACATTTCTGGTCTTTGCCTGCTGGGAAAAACAAATGAATACATCCTGGCACAGCTCATAAAAATTTACCCGGACTGGTTTTAAATTACCGCCTTCTGCATCCGCTTTTCTAAAGAGCAACAATTGGTCTACAAGACTCAACAAACGCCTGGCATTGCGATAAACTATATTTAAACCGACGGCGCTATGTCTTTTTTCAGGATGATGAAGCAGATCTTTGACAGGATCAATGATCAGCGTAAGCGGCGCCCTGAATTCATGCGAAATATTTGTGAAAAACGATAATTTCTTTTCATTCAATTCTTTTTGCTTCTCGGTTTCTATCCTGGCAAGCGCAATTTCATAAGCCTGCCGGTCACGCTGAGATTTGTACCTGACATACAGATAGAAAGGGGCAAGGGAAATGGCTATATACAACAGATAGGCCCACCAGGTCCGGTACCAGGGCGGCAATATTTCTATGATCAGCTTCTCTTCACTTGTACTCCAGTTACCTGACGCATCCTTCGCTTTAACATGAAAGACATAAGATCCTTCATTGATCCTGGTATAGTTTGCGGTCCTGGTCTTTCCGACATAATTCCATCCCTTATCCCAACCTTCGAGATAATAAGCATATTTGATCTTGTCGGACGCAGAATAGTTCAGCGCAACGAAATCAACAGAAAGAACAGCTTTGTCAAAAGGGAGCTTTATCCTTTCAATCCTGTCCTGGGTACGCCTGGCAATATAACTATCATTTTCTTTGATAGCCTGGTTATCGACCGTTAGACCGGTCAGTAAAACCGTAAGAGGCCGGGAATTATTAATTATGCTATCGGGATAGAAAATATTCAGCCCTTTTATGCCACCGAAGACAAACTCACCAGACCGCAATTTCACCCCTGCATTGTAACTGAACTGGCTGCTCTGAAGACCGTCGGAGGGTGAAAAGTTGATGAATTTCCTCGTGATGGTATTGAACATGGAAATACCGTTAAACGTGCTGATCCACAGATTATTCCTTTTATCTTCAAGGATCTTTAGAACCGAATTATTGGACAATCCGTCAGATTCGGAGAACCTTGTAAACCGGCCTGTGACAGGATCGAATAATAATAACCCGGCGCCCTCTGTTCCAATCCAGAAATTGCCATTCTTGTCTTCCAGGATGGACCGGACGGCATACCCTACCTGGTACCGCTGGTGTATTTTTTTGATTTGATCTATCAGGATCAGCGAAGAAAAATCGCCAGCCCATAATTTACCCCTCCTATCTTCATACATGGCCAGGATATTCTTCAGCCTGCAATCGTACAATTCAAATTTTTCCTGCTGCCGGTTAAAACAGTATAGCCCTCCTTCGAGGCAACTGCCTGCCCAGAGGTGATTCCGGCTATCCTGGAACAGTAGAAAATGATTTTTATCTTCCCTGCCTAATTCGGTATTGAGACAGTTGTAATGCCTGAAGGTACGGGATTGTCTGTCGAGACGGTTGATGCCCCCTCCCCAGGAAGAGACCCAAATTTCATTTTTGTAATCTATGAGGACATCCGTTATGAAATTACTGCTTCTTGATAGCAGATTTTGCTCCTGGTGGCGATAGCCGGTAAATTTATTCTGCTTCCTGTTCCAACAGCTGAGGCCGTTCCCATCGGTTCCCATCCACAAATCCCCTTCAGCGTCTTCACAACAGCCCGTAACAAAATTACCGATCAGGCTGTTTGCCCGAAGCGGATCATGCGCAATTGTCCGGAATTTGTTCCTTTCAGGATCTATAACATTTATACCTCCTCTTATTGTGCCAATCCACAGCCTTTCATCACGGTCTTTTAAGACGTCATACGTGCTTACACTGGTGAGCTTCTGCCTGGAAGAGGCGACGAAAAGACGAGTTGTTTTTTTGGTAGGAATGTCCAAAGTAAAAACTCCGTTTCCATCTGATGCGATATACATGCAGCTACCGTAAGTGGACAAATGCACGATACGGTTACCACAGGAAAATAATTTTGAAAATTTGTTTTGCGCTATGGAGTAGCAAAAGAGCCCGTCATCTGCACCCATCCATAGGTTTCCACCGGCGTCAGCTTTCAGGTAAATCCCATTTTTAATTTCAGCAGTCACCAATTTCAGCGTATGTAAGCCGGAGTTGTACAGGTACAACCCTTTTTCCCGTACATATACCCAAATATTTTTCTTACTGTCGCATTCTACTGACAATACCTGGTAAGCTCCATGTTTCGCCTGATCGCCGTCAATAAAAACCGGCAGCGCGACATTTGTTTTTTCCTGATAGAGAAAAAGACCGTCGTCTGTACCGATCAGTACATTTCCCCAATAATCTGTTTTTATCTGGTTAACGGTAGCGGTGATTTTCTTCGGTTTCTTTTCTCCGGATGGAATATACCAGACAGGGTCAAAAGTGGAAGTCACCTCATCGTACCTGGCCACACCGCTTCGTGTCCCGATCCATATCCTTTTTGAGGAATCTTCGACAATCGATGCTATCCTGTTGTTGGGTAATGAATTCGCATCTGTCAGCCGGTTGCGGAAAATATAGAAATTGTATCCGTCGTAACGATTTAATCCATCATACGTGCCAAACCACATAAAACCTTTATGATCCTGGAAAACGCAAGTCACTGAATTATTGGAAAGCCCCTGTTCGATGCCCAGGTAAGTAACAGGTGGTCCATCGGATGCCCGGAGTCCACTGATGAACAACATACAGCTTAAGAATGTCCAAATCTTGTTCAGGCATTTTATAGGCAGAGCCATCATTATAAATATTTTAGATAGGAGGGTTATTACAAATATAGTTTTTTATGACTATATCCCGATACCCACTCCCCCGGCGATTGCCGGTTATCTGGCGACCTTTCCTTCCCCATCCAGCGTTTCCATGACCGGGCGGCCCTCCTGGTCTATATGGATCCGCAGTCTCTGTTTTCCATTGGCATCATTACGGTCCCACATTTTAAGTCCGTACTTACGCACAAGTCGCTGCGAATTATCCGCATTTGTCCACTTTCCCGCAATTGCCTAACTTGTAGTGATGGAACCAACCATACCTACCTTATACGAATGGGCGGGAGGCGAAGAGGCCCTGCAAAACCTCTTCCGAATCTTTTATGACAAAGTCCTGAAAGATGACCTTATCGGTCCTGTCTTCCGCCAAATGTCTGCGGATCATCCCCGGCATGTCGCCGATTTCGTGGGAGAGGTATTCGGGGGTCCCAGGCATTATACGGAAAAAGATGCCGGCAGCCATGCCATCATGATCGCCCACCATATCGGAAAAAAACTTGACGAACCCAAGCGTCAACGTTGGATCAAACTGCTACTCGACACTGCCGATGAGATCGGGCTGCCCGCTGACCCCGAATTCCGGTCCGCCCTGGTCGGGTATCTCGAATGGGGTAGCCGGATAGCCGTTCTCAACTCCCAGGCCACTGTAAACCCCGTGAACGACACCGAACCCATGCCCCGCTGGGGTTGGGGAGAACCAGGGGGGCCTTACCAACCCAAAACATAAAATGGTAATCTGCGTATATACCACCCCAAAAATAAACATATGAAAAAGAAAACCAAACCCGCCCGCAAAGAAAAAGGATTTTTAGCCCTCGCAGGCGAAGCCTTCGCCGTCCTGGGTGAGGAGATCATTGAAGGAAAGGATAAAGTCGTTGAAGTCGCCGCCGAAAAATTCACTGCCGTAAAAAAGGCGATCAAAAAGATAACCCGCAAAAAGAAGACGCCTGTCCGCAGCGCCGCCAAAAAAGCGGCCAGGAAAGCTATCCCCAAAAAGGCCACTCGGGCAAAGAAAGCCGTTGCAGCACCTAAGAAAGCCGTGAAAAAGGTAGCCGCTAAAGTAACCGCAGGCTCCAAAAAAGCCGCCAAAAAAGTCGTAAAAAAATCAACTCCCGCGAAAAAGAAGGCTTAATCGCGCAAACCGAAATGCCTGTCTTTACAGCCATGAAACGGCTGTTCTACTTTTTCTCCTTTTACATCCTGTTGCTGTCAGGTGTGCCATGCAGCCCGTATAAATACGGTACCTGATCAGGGGGAAAATCATTGCCCTGTATTTCCCCTAAATGTAACTTGCTCAGGAGTTTGCATTCCGTTATATTTAGTTTACTAATTTCCACCACTAAACTCAAAAACATGTCAGACGTAAAAGGAAATGGCTCTCATTTTAAACCCATGCCTCCATCGGAGATAAACCGCATGGTACAAAATTACAAGGATACCATGACGGATGATGATACCCAATCTGTCTGGTTCACCGTCTCTTCGCTAATGGCTCTGATCAACGATAACCAGGCTACCGGGATCCGGATCCATTACGGGCGCCATGATAAAGATCATCCTTCCTTCCCCGGCAGGCATAATGTGATCCTGGTGGCAACCCGGGATACCGTTACACCCGGAAATCCTTGTTGTGAAACCAGCCCTGACTTATTAGACCCGGATAAGGATACTAACCCGGGCGACGGATCATTCCGGGGCGTAGGAATGGATATGGGTCCTATGTGTCCGCCCCGCTGCGTACCTCCTCCTCCCCCGACACCGGCGTTATAGACTTATAAAAAAGTGTCATGCAGGATATCATCAACGGTTATATTACCCTACTAATAGCACTGTTAGTATCGTTGGTATTTTACAAAAAGCTGGAACCTCGTTGGTTCCGGCTTTTCCCCTGGTTCCTGACTGTCACGCTGGCCCTTCAAATTGTCTCCTATTATTATTGGGTCTATACGGGAAAAAGTAATCACATATTTTACAACATTTTCATTTTCCCCGAATACGGATTTTACATCCTGATCTGTTATCTGGCCGTAAAGAAGGCGTCCTTAAAAAAATTGATCGCCCTCATTGGCCTGGCGTTCACGCTGATGTGCCTGCTATTGATAGGAAGGGATCTCCATCATTACAGTTCGTTTTCCAGGAATGCCGGTGCGTTGTTATCCTTCTTTTGCTGTGTTATATTCCTCGTTGAAATGCTGTTATCCGATGAAGTAATAAATTTCTTTCGAATCCCCATGTTTTGGATCGTTACGGGAATCATGATCGCTAATCTGGGGACTTTTCTTTACTTTGCCTTTTTCGACTACATCCTTAGAAACAACCTCGATCCGGACGGAACCGTTTATATTATCATTACCAATTCACTAAGTTTAACGGAGTTCGGCTTTTTCGCCATTGGTTTTTTATGTAATAAAATATGGAAAAAAATCAGGTAATCTTTTTTATTTGTTTCGCCAGTTTATTACTAATTCTGTTGTTGGGATTTCTATTATTTATCCTTCTGTTACAGCGAAGAAAAAGCAACCGGTTTATCAGAGAGCGGGAGGTGTTAAAGGGTGAATTCAGCGAACAGCTTTTAAAATCCCGGTTAGAGATCCAGGAACAAAGTTTTAATATTATAAGTATGGAAATCCATGATAATGTAGGGCAAACATTAAGTCTCTTAAACGTGCAGCTGAACATTATCGACCAAAAGGCGACGCTGGACAGGGCCCTGCTGGCCGATGCGAAGGAAAATGTCAAAAAGGCCATGGTGGATTTGCGGGATATTGCCAAAAGCCTGAGTACCGAGCGAATACAGCTTTCCAGTCTTTCGGAAATGACGGCCCATGAATTGAAGCGGATAAACCAGACAGGTATTATGCGGGCCCTTTTCGATATTGACGGCGAAGAGCAGACGATTCAGGGTGAAAGAAAGCTGATCCTTTTCAGGATCATCCAGGAATGCCTGCAGAACATCATCAAACATTCCCATGCAACGAATGTATTTGTTAATTTTATCTTTATGGAAGATCATTTGAAGATCCATATCAAAGATGATGGGAAGGGCTTTAATATGGACGCATTACTACCCATTGACGGGAAAGGGCTGGGGTTGCAAAACATTATTAAAAGGGCCGCCGTCATTAACGGGGAAGCAAAAATAGAGAGTGCTATCAATCAAGGAACGACAATAACCATAATCACACGATATGCCTGATAAATATTCTATCGCCATTGTTGATGATCACATACTTTTCAGGAAGAGCCTGACGGTGCTGATCGATCTTTTCCCAAAGTATAAGGTGATCTATGACGCCTCGAATGGCAAAGACCTCATTGCGCAGCTAAAGGAAAATTCCTTGCCTGACATCGTGCTGATGGACATTAATATGCCGGTGATGGACGGCTATAGCACAACAGCCTGGCTACGGGACAACTATCCTCAGGTGAAAGTCCTTGCGTTAAGCACCATGGAGTCAGAAACTGCAATCATAAAAATGATTAAAAGCGGGGCTAAAGGATATGTCTTAAAGGATGCCGAACCTGAAGAGCTAAAACTGGCTTTCGAAGAGGTGCTGTCAAGAGGTTATTTTTATAATGAACTGATCTCTCAAAAGGTATTAAAGTCAGTCCATGAATTAACCGAACCCAGAAATAAAGTAGGTTTGTTCGCCAACCTTTCTGAAAGGGAGATAGAATTCCTGAAACTTGTTTGCACGGAGCTGGCCTATAAAGAAATAGCAGATAAATTATTTGTCAGCGTAAGGACGGTGGAAGGATACAGGGATACGCTCTGTGAGAAATTAAATCTAAAAACCCGCGTTGGCCTGGCAATGTATGCTATTAAGAATAATTTGGTTACTCTATAGAAAAATTCAGTTTTAAGGAATTCATTCCTGGCCTATCATTATAAAACCCTCACCTTTACCGCCAGATTTATTACAAACCCCTCAAGTGGTGCGTATAGCTCCCTGAACCCAGGATTGGTCACCGGCGGCACCACCACCGATCCAAACCTCGTCTGGCGGGTATCCGTCAGGTCCTCAAAATTCAGTACAAGGCTGACCTGGCGAATCACCTTCTCCACCAGCAAGCCCGTTACCCAATAGTCCCGCGTCTTTGATCCGTCATACAAGTATTGCCGTCCCGTATAAAAGGCTTCCAGGGCAACCCGGTAGTCTCCCTCCTTTTCGTTGGCCAGGTCAAACACTACCTTACTCCGGGGCGCCAGGGCGATATGCGGCAGGGTAGCTACCCCCGTTCGGGCATCCACATACGTGTATCCGGCGAACAAAGACCATTCATCCTGCCGCAGCCTGATGCTCGTCTCAAAACCCCTGGTCGTATAGGGATGCCCCGCATTCGCAAAATAAGCGTAAGCCGTCCCGCCTGTACCAGCCGGCAGCGAATCCAGCACCAGCGGATGATCCACCTGTGTATAGAAAAAAGCCTGGTCCACCATGACCCGCATATCCTCCCCCAGTTTACCCGTATAACTAATATCCGCATTCCCGCCCGCCGACCTTTCCGCCTGCACCATGCTGCCGATCGGCAGTACGTTCTTATAAGCCGTTTCTTCTGTCTGCCCGTCGAAGATGGTCGGTGACTTATACCCCCATCCTCCGCCCGCGCGGATATTCCACTCCCGCGACAGCTTATACAAGACCGAAGCCCTCGGCAGCAGGAAATTCCCATACCGGTTCTGGTTATCATTCCGGATTCCCGTTTCCAGCACCCAATGCCGGCCCAGGGCCCAGTCATCCTGCAGGAAAAACCCCGTCGTTACGAAGCGATAGTCCCGGAGTAGGTTATCCGTCCGCCTGTCCTCGCTGAACCTATCCGTCAGAAAATTCACCCCTGCCACCGTCTTATGGTGCCCCCAAGGCAGCAGATAACTCGCCTCGCTGAAGGTAGAAACCTGCCGGCCCGAGAACCGGTAATCCATGATCCCAATATCCCGGTTAAACAAGGACGTACTATTGCGCACCGTCAACAACCTCCCGCCGCCCAAATGTTGCACAACCTCCAACTGGTAATAATCCCTTTCGCTCTTATTGTCTTCCGTGTAGGGGTGTGCCGCCGTAGGCCCATCCTTCACCGCCTCCACGTCACCGCCCACCCGGTGATCGACTGTCGAATTTACTGCCAGACTCACCGTGACGCTGTCCGTGGGGTACCAAAACAGTTTGGGGTTCACCGTAAAGCCCGTCGCCTTCGGCAGCACCGTAAATCCATCATTGTGGACATCCACCGGGACCTGGTGTGTGAAAGTATTTAGCAGCGTAAGTCCCCAACGGCGATTCCGGGCTGCATAAAAACTCCCCATATCCGTCCCGCCCCGCATTGTCTGGTTCGCCAGTACATTCCACTCCGGCCGGGCCGAAGGCTTTTTGGAAACAAAATTGATGATCCCTGCGATCGCATCGCCGCCGTATAGCGAAGACGAGCTGCCCTTGATCAACTCCACCTGCGAAAGGTCCAGCGGCGGGATCTGCATTACGCTAAGCCCGTTGCTAAAGCCGCTGTACATGGGAAAGCCATCCTTCAATAGTTGGGTATATTTCCCATCCAGCCCCAGGATCCGGATCTGCACATTACCGGAGGAGGCCGAGGTCTGTTGGGTCTGGATGCCCGAGGCCTCGCTCAGCAGCATCGCTACATTGCTGGGGTGCATGGATGTTTCTTCCTCCATGTCTTCCGTGCCCAATACCTCCACCCGGGTAGGCAGGTCCCTGATCCGGCCGTTAATACGGGAAGAACTCACCACCACATCTCCCAGCATTTCTTTATCCGGCTCCAGGGTTACCGGTACCCGGATCTGTCCCCGTTTAGGAACCATTACCTTTATTTCTTTACCCATATAGCCCAGGAAAGTTACCTGGAAGGTATAACTACCCTCGCCCATGTCATTCACATATACAAAACCCGCGCTGTCACTGATTCCGCCTTTATTCAATTCTTTGATCACCACCGATGCCCCCGCAATCGGCTGGTGCGAATCCTCATTGGTTATTTGCAGTGTCACACGAACCTGTCCCGACACCGCCTCGCTAAACAATAATAAAAAACCCAGAAAGCCTTTCATGGAAATAGCTGATTTTTGATTTACCAATAAATACACGACTCCTATCCCGGTGTCGGGAATAGGTATGGTTACTCATCCATCAGCTATCAAATGCGGAAAACGCGGAACCGGAGCCATCTTTTGGCCGTTATGTCCTCTCCGGTCGAGGCGAGAGAAAGATCATCAACAAGAGAAGAGACAGTCATCCATCTCCCGGCCGGAAGAGAAGCGACCAGGTGTATACGCTGTGACGTAGTTGTTTTGACTGGGCTGGCGGCCGGCGAACAGGCCACCGTTGCAGGGGACTGCTTCCCGACCGCATCGGCAGACGGAGCCACCGTCCATTCAATGGAGGATAGTAGAAAAAGGAAACCTATCGCAATGGTCAGTCCCTGCTTCACATACTTGTGTGTAAAAATTACGGGGCGTTGCAAAATGCTTTTCTCAAAAGAGACTATCCTTTCCAATAACCCTACGATAAACGTCAACAGGCTGGACAGCACATTCCCCTTTCGATTCCGGGCAGGTAATATTATCTTCCGGGCAACCTGCCAGGTGAAAATCAACAGGTCCATTAACAATACGAGGACTTTTTGTGGTATTTTCTGTTTCATTTTATACAAGTAACAGTACATATCCCGCCAGCGCGCTGCCCAAAACTACAAAAACCGTGTTGATTTTCCGGAAACCGAAAACCACCACCCCGCTAAGTCCTGCGACCACCATCGTCCGCCAATCCGTCACCGTCTCCCGGGCAAAATGGATACATACCGTAACAATAATAGCTACCGAGGCTATATTTACTCCATCCAGGAAAGCCGAGAAGAGTTGGGACCTCCGCATCCGGGGCACCAGGGGATTCAGTAGTGCGACAAACAAAAAAGAAGGCAGGAAAACCCCTATGGTCGCCATTACCGCGCCCGGCAGCCCGTTCATCTGCCAGCCGATGAAGGTCACCGATGAGAAGACCGGTCCCGGCGTAAACTGTCCCACGGCGATAGCGTCCACCAACTGCGAACGGGACAGCAGGCCCTTGGTCACCAGTTCACTGTCCAAAAAAGCAAACAGCACATAGCCGCTGCCATACAGGATGGCGCCAATCTTCAGGAAGACCCAAAAAATACGGGCGTTGGCTGCTGAAAAGAAAGATGCATTCAGAAATAGCAGCGGTATATAGCTCTTTAAAGCAGTGCCCGGTCTGCGCAGCATATACAACAACAGCACCACCAGGCCGGACCCGAATAGTACGAGGATCTCATTTAGTCCCGCCAGAGAAGCCACCAGCGCCAATACCCCGATAATTCCCAGCTCCACCGTTTTCAGCGCCTTCTTCGCCAGGGGAAAGACTGCCGCCAGGATGATGGCAATAATGGCCGGCTTGATCCCATAAATAAAAGGTCTGACCTGTGGTAACTGTCCATACTCGCGGTAGAGCCAGGCAATACATCCCGTGATCAGCACGGCCGGCAGGATAAAACAACAGCCCGCTACCAGCAGCCCTTTCCAGCCTCCCCGTTCATGGCCGATATGGATTGCCATTTCCGTACTGTTGGGACCCGGGATGAGATTGGTCGCCCCGATCAGATCCAGGAAATGCTGGTGATCCATCCATTTCCGTTGATCCACCACCTCCCGTTGCATCATGGCAATGTGCGCAGCCGGGCCGCCAAAGGCAGTCAGTCCCAGTTTAATAAACAATCCCGCTAATTCTTTCAGGCTAGTTTTTCCCTGGCTCATAAACCTGGTTGGTAAAAGGTGGTGTGGCAGGAATCCGGATCACATTAAATTCATGTTTTGTCGCGTGGTGGCAGTTATTACAGGTATTCGTCAGCAAGATGAATCCACTCCTGAACTGAGGAAGGCTTCGGTTCCCTATTGCCTTATCAAGACTATCCAGCGGCGGTACGATCATGGGAATGGAGACCACTTCCGGCCGGTCCTTGCAGTAGGCCTTTATATCATCGATCGCCTCCCGGATCTCCTTGGTCTCAAAATCGGCCAGGCCCCAATTTCCCGCCTGTCCCGCAAACCATAATTTTGCATGATGTACCTGGATACCCGACATAAACTCACCCAGCCCAGGCTTATAGCTGTTGGCCAATTGAAGCTGCAGGCTATCTACCTGGGCCTGCAAACGTTGGTTATCCTGCTCTGGCTGGTGGCAGGACGCCATCAACCATACCAGCAGAAAAGTGATGGAACCTTTCATCATAGGCCCAAAAATACCGACAATTAAGGTATTAGAATATATCTAAAAAATCGTATATTTAATTTATCTGTTAAACTGTAAACTGCCAGATGGCAGTTGGCGCATGTCCTACGGTATCGCTTATTAAACAATGAGGATGTTGAGGACGACTACTCACTAGGGGGCTCGTTTATCATTCCGGGCAACCGGGGTACCCGACCCCCCTAATTTTTCAACTATGTTCCTGATCCTGCAATACCCCCTGACCGATCTGAGGAGCATCATCCCGAATAACCGGCGATTGAGAAAACCGCAATGGCCAACTCCGGATGACAATACCAGCTTGCGTCATTTTGGAGTGGTAACCCCGCGACTGGCCGGAGGTGTAGATGACTGGCCCGGGGAGCAGATCTTTTGTCTGTCCCGAAGAGCGATACGCATCGAGCAGCTGACACAGCAAAAACTCTCGTTCGAGGGTAACTGGCTTGAATTTAAAGGCGCCTTCCGGCGTTTCTTTTCCAATGGCCGTTTCATGGGAAAATTCGAGCTTGCCCTGACCAATCCCGCGGATGTTTTCGCCAACGAATATGCGGAAGGGGAGGGTCCGGTCAAACCTTTGGCGGGGCTCTTTGAAGCCGCTATCCGGTCTTTTCTCGAATTAAAGGTCTTTTTTCAAATTTCCAAAACAGTCAAAGATCAGGCCCGTCTTTATGAAGCAGGCCCTTCATTGGCCAAATTATACCTGACCGGCAGCACCAAGAAGAGACATCTCTCACAGACGCAGCCCTGGTGGATCAAAGCGGGCAAGCCGCTGCTGGTCATCGTCTTCGAAAATACCGGCAACCTGGAATTGCCGCCTCATGCAAAAAAACAGCAGGAGTTTGCCCAACATGGAGTTACCCTGTACTCCCTCCTCTATCCCGTGCAAAAGAATAAATGGATCAAATGCTGGCTGATCGGTGTTGATCTGAGACATGATTCAAGTTCATCCCGGGAATTCATCCGCCAGCTTCGGATCAATTTATTTCGTATCAATGCGGAAAAAGAAGCCTTGCGGCATGTACTGAATGAAATAAGTTCCGGCAACCATCCCATTGAAGAGGAAGAAACCCGTCAATCCCTGGCAGATTACCTGGAGGAGGCTACTTCTAAACTGTTACGCAAAGTCCGGCATGGCATCGATCAGGCCAACATCCTTGAGCACGCCTTGTATAATGAGGATGCAGCGACACCCGGCGAACTGGAAACCCTGCTTGCTCAGCTGGCCCCGCTGAAAAATAAATTTATTCAGAAAAACCTGGAAAAGCTGGGCAACACCTATAACCTGATAGGCAACTTCGGACAGGTAAATATCTCTACCCAAATTGAAACAAAGACCGGGGCGTCTGTAAAAGTTGATACGAATGTAAATGTAAAAGATGGCGGTCATGTCGATCAACTTAGCACGACGGAAAAAGGAGATATTATTACCACTAAAAAATAAACTATATGGGTACGAACATCCACGTTGGCGATAAAGGGAAGGTCGGCGCCATCAACACCACCGAAAAAGGGGACATTCACAATCAGATGAATGCCGCACCGGTACGGCGTCCTTCCGTCTGGGGAAACGGCATTTTCTTTCTCTTGTCCTTTGCCCTTATCATCGGCGCCATCTATCTGCTGGTGTCTCAGAAGCTGTCCCTGGCGATGAGCTCCCTGGTCTTTATCGCCGCTATTTTGATGTTTACCGTCGTAGGCGCCTTTGTATTGCAGGCCAGCGGCCTGGTGGAAGAAAAGAATTTCATGAAGCTGATCGGGATGTCTTTCAGAAAACTGACTTTTTTGCGGACAACTAAACAGAAGGAATAGCCGGTCTTACCGACCATTGTTCAGAAGGACGTATTCGTCTTTATGATCTTGCTTTTACTAATCTTATATTCATTCTCCGCCAGTTTGAGCATCTGAGATTCATCCAGATCACAAAACTTTGCCATCATGAACAGCTCTTCCAGCGTGAAGCCTTCTATCCGGTTCATCAACTCTGTAAAACGATCAACCTTCTTTCCCAGATCTGTTGCAACAACAGTTTTTGGAATGAATTTGAATATATCATTGAAAGATTTTATTTTCCCTCCAATGAACATAGGCTTAATAAGGTCATAGCGAGGATCACGATTTCCCATACCCAAAGAAATGATTTATATATATTCCAACTAACGATCATCCCAATTTCTCCTTCGTTTTATCCCAACTATTCCTTTTTTACCTGCCCGTTCTTCTTTTTTCTCTGTCTCTTTTGTCCCTTTTCTAAACGCCCTGCATCCCTTAATGATAGTGTGTATCCGAGGAAATTGACAGCACAAATATACCAATTTAATTAGTTAAATACTAAATAAATTAGCAAACACAATGCACAAGTTTTCCCCGGAAAGGGCCTTGCGCCAGCCCTCCTTAAACTTTGATTTACACTATTTTATGGGAGATACGGAGCGGCTCCCACCCCTATTATTCTTTATTATAATACTTACCATATTCGTATCCACGCAGAAAAATCTAACCGACTGGGAGAGGAAGGAAGATCCGTAGTAAAATTCTTCTTTTTGTATTTTTCCATTTTTAAAACCTATCGTTGCACTGACTTCATCCGGCGCTATTTCCACACTATGAACAGCTCTTTTCAACCCGAATAATTTCAAAGCGTTTTGATACTGACTAGCCGCCACCAGGTAGTCGCCAGTACTGCTGCGTAACCCCACCATCGCCTTGCCGTCACCCGGAATATAGATCCCGCTTTGAAGGATGGTCAGCGGAACAAAACCACCGGCTCCATCGCCTTTTAATAACAAGCCATTCAATGCATCATAACGCCCCGTAGAGACCTCTGTCCCATAATCATTCCCGTTAATCAACACATCCAGGTTGCCATCTCCGTCAAAATCATCCACCACCATTCCATTCAACACAGACACTTGCGCCTGCACCGGCAGCGGTATCATCGTGAACTTCCCCTGCCCATCATTGCGAAGGAAACAGGATTGCAGCATATTGGCTTTAAGCCGCAAGGCCCCGGCTCTTTGCCCGGGAGTGAGGATCTCCTCCAGGGTCGCCCGGGCAAAAGGGGCATAGGTGGGATATCGCTTCTTTATACTGACGATCTGTTTGATCACATCATCTCTCCCCGCCTGGGGGAATTCTTTTTTATTCCCTTTCTCATCCGGAATAAAATAAGACAGTATCGGATTGTAGCTGCTGTTGTGATCGAAGTCTTTCGCGGTCACATAGACGGGATACTGATCATTCGCCTGATAGATGGTATTCAACCCTACATTCCCAACAATATAGTCCATCCGGCCCGTATGCCTGAAATCACCCGCTACGATGGAATTCCACCAGCCGGTCTTATCTCCTATGCCCGTCTCAGCGGTGACATTCCTGAACTTCCCATTGACATTCCTGAGAAAGGTTACCGGCATCCATTCCCCCGCCAGCACCAGGTCCGGCTGGCCATCATTATCCATATCCGTGAACAGGGCATCGCATACCATGCCGATATCCTTCAATCCGGGCGCCAGTTCCTCCGTGACGTCCGTAAACCGGACATGTCCTTTTTCCGAATCATTCCTGAAAAGATAACAGCTTACCGGCTTGGGATAACTCCAGGGATCCACGCGACCGGAGACGAACAGATCCAGCTTCCCGTCATGATTGAAATCCGCAGCCCTGACACATAATTTACTGGTGGTATTGAGGGGCAGCGCATCCGGGGCCAGGGTAAAGTTTCCCTTTCCATCATTGATATACAACCGGTCCTGGTAGGCCGGGCTGCCGGGGGGATTCCTATAGCCGCCACTGGCTATATAAAGGTCCAGGTCGCCATCCCCATCGGCATCGAAGAGCAGAAGCCCCTCATCATTGTAACGGGTCCTGTCATTGGCCCCGGTCCCGGATTTACTAACAGCCCCGGTCTTACCATCAGCCCCCGTGCCTTCCGGCAACAGGTCCCGCTGCAAAAACTGCCCGTTCTTCTGTTGTAACAATAATTGCGCATGATGATAGGAGGCGCCCCCCACGATGAGGTCGTCATATCCGTTGCCATCGATATCCCCCGCTGCCAGCGCCGGCGAATACTCCGACAACTTGTGTGGTAATAATTTCTGTATATCGAAATCAATAAAGTCGACGTCACTATGCCGGTAATGGATCCCCTTCGAACGGGTCACTTCCCTGAATAAGGAAGCCGGATCCACAACAGGCTGCTGCCAGGTATAGGGTTCCCTGGCATCACGAATATTTACCGTCAACAGCTGATCGGTCTTTACCGAGGTCAATACCTGCTTCTCCCCTTCGGGCCACCGGATGACAACAGAATCCAACCTTCCTACCTTTCCCAGGCCAAAATGAGCGATGGACTGATGCGTCGATAAATATCCCCGGTAGGGATTATTCTCCCAGACCTGGTGCTGACCGCCGGCATAATAAATCGACACCCAGGCGCCGAGCCCATTCCTGTTCATCGTTTCTCCCACACACCGGACCTGCAGGTAATGGCTATTCGCCGAATCTCCGTCCCGGACCGTGTTACGATAGATCAGCGCCTCGTCATTAATATTATTGATGATCATGTCCAGGGCTCCGTCGTTATTAAGATCCGCATAGACTGCTCCGTTGGAGAACGTGGGCTCTGTCAAGCCCCATGCCGTCGTAACATCCCCGAAGCGAAGGGAGCCATTATTGGCAAAGGCATAATTGTGCAGTTTCACCGCGGGTATCTTCTCTAAAATTTGTTTTTTGGAGACCAGCCCCTTGCTTTGCTGCTGATAGCTGATAAAGTCATGGTCCGATACATCCCTGGGAAATCCGTTGGTCACTACGATATCCCGGAAACCGTCATTATTGAAATCCGCCACTACAGGGGTCCAGCTCCAGTCCGTCTGGGAAATACCGCTCATAAAACCGATCTCACTGAAGATGGGGCTTCCGACCGAGTCATTTTCACCCAGTCTGGGCCCCTGATTCAGTTGCAAGGTATTACGTACATACTGGTATTGAGTGCCATAAACATCGAAGTTCTGAAAGGTGAGATAATTGTTGGCGCTTAGCATCATCTTCTTCCGGTAATTATCTTCGGGGTTCATATCCAGCTCGACGACATCCGCCAGGCCATCGTTATTGATATCCACAATATCCTGGCCCATGGCATTATAGGAGGTGTGTTTGAAATATTCGGCGGCACGATCGGTAAAAGTGCCATCATGGTTGTTGATATAGAGGATATTATTCGACAGGAAATCATTACTCACATAAATATCCTTCCAGCCATCCTGGTTGATATCCGCAATAGTAGCAGCGTGTCCAAAGCCATCCAGCCGGATGCCAGCCAACGCCGAGACATCCCGGTACACGGGATGCTTTAATATGGAGTCCCAGTCATTGCGATAGAGTCTGCCCGTACTACGCGGACCTCCCGGCCGGACAGCCATGCCAAACCGGTTGGGGTTATTGTCGGCAGAAGCTTCGTTGACCGTAAGGTACATATCCAGATCACCGTCATTGTCATAATCAAAAAAACTGGCCATGGTGGATTGAACATGGATGTCCAGGCCATATTCACTGGCCGCCTCTACAAAATGAGGGATGCCGTCTTTGTCCGGCCCTTTATTAATGTATAACAAGTTGCGCCTTCGCAGAGAGTCCTTATAGATGGTATTACATACATAAATATCGGCCAGCCCGTCATTGTTGATATCGATGACGGCGACACCACGTCCCCATCTACCCATACCCCCTACCCCCGCCCGGTCGGTGATATCTTCAAACCGGAAATCTCCTTTATTCAGGTATAGCCGGTTGGGCACCAGGTTACCGGTAAAGTAAAGATCGGGCAGCCCGTCATTATTAAAATCTCCAACACCTACTCCCCCGCCATTATAAACGTTGACGATGTCCAGTGGGTTAATGCTATCGTTCTCTATGATCTGGTTATTAAAATGAATCCCGGAATGGTCAGCCGCGACTTTTTCGAATAAGGGATGAGGATGATGACAAGCCGACACCGCCCAAACCAGCAAACCCATAAACAGTAGTCGGATCCCTTTCATGTCGTAGTATGCTAAATGAAGGAGGCTCTGTAGCTATTACAAAGCCTCCCTAAAAATAATAGAATATAATGGATTCTAACAATGAGTAGCCTAGTACCCCGGGTTTTGCTTCAGCGTCGGGTTGCTGGCAATCTCCTGCGCGGGAATGGGTAACAGATCATGTCCCTGGGGAATAGAGATCCCGAAGGTATTTTTGATATAATCCAGGTGTTTGCCCGTCCTTCTCAGGTCATACCACAACGACATCTCATCGCCCAGCTCGTGCCGGTATTCGTTGATGATGATATTTTGCACATCGGGGCCAAACGGCGATGCAGGTACCACCACGGCGGGGTTGGTGAGTTTGCCCCAGGCCCGGTCCCTCACTTTCTGAAGGGTGAGCAGGGCGCCTGCCTGATCGCCGGAATTCAGCTGTGCGTCCGCAAGGCTCAGCAGTACTTCCGCATAACGCAGCAGGATAACATTCTGGTCTCCGAAAATATGTTGCACCGCATCGTTGGGATCGGTAGAAGCCGTAGCTCCGGTCACATTCGGGTCACGCCAGAATTTTGTTCCATAATAACCCGAACGCAAAGGCAGCTCTGCTCCCAGCCAGGGTTTAGCCACGGTGCCGCAAGTGTTGATGATCTTTCCGTCGGTGCCGATATAACGGGGATCTCCAGCTGCAAATCCGGCTATTACCTTCGAGTAATTCTTGATCTGGATGGCGGGGCTGGGATGTACGTCTCCCGGACCTATCACGGTCGCCAGCTTACGGGTATCACCGGCTTCAAAGGAGTTATACAGGGCGGGGTTGGCATAATCGTACCCGAAGGTAGAGATCTCTTCCGGCATGCCGAAGGACGACATCCAGGTAACCTCGTTGCCTCCATTCCAATCCTCCTTGCCTCCAGGAGGGTTATTAAACTGAATTTCGAAAAGGGACTCCTGGTTGTTCTGATGGTTATACTCGTGAATGTCCAGATAATTGGGCATCAGGGTGTATCTACCATCCAGCTGTTTGTACGTGGCTACCGCATCCGAATATTTTTTCAACCACATCTGCGCGCTGCCCAGGTAGCCCAGGGCCGCCCCTTTGGTGGCCCTTCCCAGGTCGGAGGCGGCCAGGTCCTGCGCCCAGGGCAACAAGCCGGCAGCCGTCGTCATATCGGAGATCACTGTCATGAAGACGGAGTCCTGCGTGCTGCGGGGATGCAGACCATTATCTGTTACCGTCTTCAATTCCAGGGGTACTCCGCCGAATGTAACCGCCAGGTAGTAATAGAAAAGACCCCGCAGGAAATAGGCCTCCCCGGTGAGCCGGTTGGCCAAAGAATCCGTCAAAACGCCGTCCGTTCGCATCTTGGCGATGATGGGAAAAGCGGAGTTGGCCCTGGCGATGCCCTGGTAGCTATCCTCCCAGAAAGTGGCGATGGCGCCGAAGGTCGGGGTGAACTGATAGTTATTATACGATATGTCCGCTCCCCAGTTAAAAAAGTCCTGGGCGAGGAAGTTGGCGTTGTAAAAAAGGGATTTCAGCACGTAATTCTGGTTGTCGTGCTGAAGGACGTCGTAGATGGCATTGACCAGGCTGATGCCATCCTGGGGCGTATGGAAGAGGGATTCCTCCCCGATCTTCGACGTATCCGTCTGATTCAGGAAATTTTTGGAACAGCTTAAAGGTATCATGACCACCAGCCCGACAAAGGCCGCTATGGCTAAACTTTTAATGCTTGTCTGTGTAAGCTTCATATTGCTGACTTTTATGGCGAAGAATTTTTAAAACGTTACGTTTAATCCCAGTGTATAGAATCGGGAAGAAGGATAAGTTCCTACGTCGATGCCCGCTGCCGTCACATTATGAATGGTTGGCTGGTTGGTGATGGGATCCAGGGCAGCCGGCTGGCCAATCTCGGGGTCAAGCCCGCTGTACTTGGTAATGGTAAATAAGTTCTGCGCGCTGATATACACCCGGAGTCTTGTTATGGACGCCCGTTTGGTCAGCCCGGCAGGTAAGGTATAGCCCACCTGGAGGTTCCTTAACCGCAGATAGCTCCCATTCTCCACATAGAGATCGGAGGGACGGGTATTCTGGTTAACATCATTCGAGGTCAGCCTTGAATACCGTTGGGAATGATTGGAGGTCGTCCAGGCATTGTGATAATAGTTCTCGCTGATGTTCTGGATACCCACAGACCCGGTAGTACTTTGAAAACTTTCCAGCGTAGCTTCCTGGTAGTTGAAAATTTTATTCCCGTAAGTGCCGTAAAAGAAGGCGTTAATATCGAATGCTTTCCAGGATGCTTCCAGGTTTAGCCCGCCGTAAAATTTCGGGATGGGGCTGCCCAGGTTAACCTGGTCATCATTGGTCACCTTGCCGTCTTTATTCACGTCGACATATTTATGATCTCCGGGTTTGGCGCTGGGCTGATATTGAATGCCGGCGCCGTTCTGTGCCGCTGCCGACGCATTCAGGTCATCGATCTCCTTCTGCGTCTGGAAGACCCCGTCGGATTTATATCCGTAAAACGCACCAATGGGACCTCCCACATTGGACCGGGTATAGGTCACCCAGTTATTTACGCCGGTGCTGGAGAAGCCAAGGCTATACAGGTTGTTGATATAGGTCTGGTTGGTAGCCAGGCTCAGCAGTTTATTGCTGACCGTAGTCAGGTTGACACCGATGTTATAGCTGAAGTCATGGACGGTATGACGATAGTTGAGAGCAATTTCTATTCCTTTATTATCGATGCTGCCGACATTCCGGGTGGCGGTGACAAAACCCGTCTGAGCAGGTACGGGGATCGACAACAAAAAGTCCCTCGACTTCTTATTATAATAATCCACTGTAAGGGAGAGGTCGCCATTCAGGAAGGAGGCGTCCATTCCTATATCGGTCTGATCGGAGGTCTCCCATTTCAGGTTAGGATTCGGCAAAGAAGTCAGCACCAGGCCTGACTGATAGATCTTGTCGAAAGGATATCCTACGTTGGTGCTGGTGATAGCGGCTCCCCCCGAGCCATACTGGCCCAGGTATTGGAAGAGGCCGATGCCTGCCTGGTTGCCCACCTGGCCATAACCACCCCTGATCTTCAGATCGGAAAGCCAATTGACATTTTTCAGGAAAGATTCTTCCTTGGCCCTCCAGGCAACAGATCCCGAAGGGAATACGCCGTACTGATGTCCCGGGGCGAACTTGGAAGAACCATCCCTGCGCACCGTTGCCGTGACCAGGTACCGGTCCAGGAACTTATAGTTCAACCGTCCGAATTGGGAGGTAAGGGTATAAGTGGTCTGGTTACCGACGTAAGTCGTAAGGGTCGGCAGACTGCCCAGGTCACGTAAGGCATCGCTGGGCAGGTTATTGCCGCTGCCGCTGATCTGGCGGAACGTGTTCTTCTGCGCGGAATATCCGCCCACAAAGTCGATGCTGTGATCCCCAAAAGTCTTTGAATAGGCGATGGTATTCTCCCAGAGCCATTCGTAGGTATTATTAGCGCTTTGAGAATAAAAGTTCTGCGCATTCACCGTCTGTATGCCGTATTGTTTCAGCGCACGATCGTCCGTGGGGGTGAAATAATAACCGGAAAAGTCGTTTGTATTGATGCCTAAATTTGTTTTTACTTTAAGCCCGGGAATAAGGGTAGCTTCCAGGGAGGAATTGCCCAGGAAATAATTTGTCAGATTCTTCTGATCCTGAGTTTCTATCGTATACACAGGCCCACTGCCCCAGTTCCTCACCTGCTGATTGGTAGGCGTATAAAAACCATAATTCCCTTTGCCGTCCTTGATCTGGTCCGTGGCGCTATTGCCGGTGACGGTGGGGGGCAATTTTGTTAAATACCCGACGCCCGCGCTGGCGCCCTGCCCGCCTGTTCCAAACGCCACCTGGTTATCCCCTCTTGCATATTTAAAGCTGGAGGAGGACCGGAGCCAGGAGAACGGCGTATAATCCAGGTTGAGGCTGGCATTGATCCTTTTGAAAAAAGAGCCCAGCACGATGCCTTTCTGGTCATAATAGCCGCCTGAGAAGGCTGACTGAACTTTATCGCTGCCACCGCGTATAGCGATGTTATAATTTTGTTTAAGGCCCGTCCTGTATACAGCGTCCTGCCAGTCGGCATTGTGCAGGGCGGAAGGGTTACTCCAGGCAGGCAGCGGTGTATAACCATCTACAGGCGCCAGTTGGGTAGCCAGGGTGGCAAAGTCCGCCGCATTTAATACATCGTATTTTTTGGGTTTGGATTGAACGGAAGTATACCCGTCCAGTGAAACCTGTACGCCATTCTTGCCTCCCCTTTTTGTAGTGATGATGACCACACCATTGGAAGCCCGGTTGCCATAAATAGCCGTAGCCGAGGCATCCTTCAGGATTTCCATGCTGGCGATATCATTCGGATTGATGGTATTCAGTCCGCCGGTAATAGGATAACCATCCACCACATACAAGGGATCGTTATTTCCCAAACTGCCCACCCCTCTTATCTGCACCTGGATGCCGGCACCGGGCGACCCGTCATTACTGACGACATTTACACCGGCGCTCCGCCCCTGCAGGGCCTGGTCCAGGGTCGTCACCGGAACTTTCTCGATCTGTGCCGCGGTGACGCTGCTGACAGCGCCGGTGAGGTCTTTACGTTTCGAGGTACCATAAGCTACCACGACGACCTCGTCCATGGCTTTACTGACGTGTGATAATCGTATGTCTACCGTCGAACGATCTCCGACGGAAAATTCCTGGGGCGCATACCCGATGGTCGTGAATACCAACACGGCCCGGGAAGGCACCGTCAGGGTATACGTTCCGTCAGCGGCAGTCGCCGTTCCACCGGTTCCCCCTTTTACACTCACCGTTACCCCGGCCAAAGGAAGGCCTTCTTCAGAAGTCACTTTGCCGGACACTTTTCTGCCCTGGGCGAAAGTGATCGACTGACACGCGACCATCAGGAGCAGCATCAACGCCACCCGGGGTATCAGTCGTCTGAAATAGAAAGAAGAGAAAAGAGGATCGTACCGGTCCAATCTCGGGAGAGGAAGATTTTTCATATCGCAGCTAATTGATTTAACGTAAACAAACTTAGCCAACCTATCTATTTTTTCTTAATACTTTTTTATCAAATCTTAGTCGATTATAGAGATATTCCCTTACCAGCCGATGCAGCGAATCCGCCAAACCCTTTGTCTTACAGCATTACAAAGAGAGGACCCTTCTTACCATTTGACTGATATTATTTTATCTTTTCTCAATAGAATAATGCTACACTACTTCCGCAAAATAAGAGCCAGCCACTATGTGGTCCTGATCCTGCTGGTCGCCATCTACCTATGTACCCGGATGTGCACACCGGGTCATCGCGGCTCTGCAACCCCCATTCGGGATGGTAAAGGAGAGGCATTCGCCGGCTCCGCCTCCTGTGCTTCCTGTCATAAGGATATCTATGACACCCATATTAAGACGGCCCATTACCGGGATTCCAAACCTGCGGCAAAGGAATTTATCAGGGGCAGCTTTGACAGCGGTCATAATCATTTTGTCTATACTAACGAGAGGGAGGTGATCCTTCAACAGCAGGGGTCTCATTTTTTTCAGACGGCACTCCTCAATGGGCAGGAATACCGCCGGGAGTCCTTTGACATCGTCATTGGCTCGGGCAGAAAGGGTCAAACCTATCTTTACTGGGACAGTGCAAGGTTATGTCAGCTTCCTATTTCCTATTACACAGCTTTAAATAGTTGGTGTAATAGTCCGGGTTTCCCCAATAATGAGCCCCGCTTCAACCGGCAAGTCCAGTCCTATTGTATGGAATGTCATAGCACCTATGCAAGGACGGTGGGGAACAGCAATGCAGAAACCGGCTATTTCTATGATAAAGATCAGATCATCTATGGCATCGATTGTGAAAAATGCCATGGCGCCGCTGCGGAACATGTGGCTTTTCATACTGCCCACCCCGGAGCCGCGACAGGCCGGTTTATCATCAATGCCCAACGGCTGTCCCGGCAGCAACGGCTGGATGGCTGCGCCCTCTGTCATTCAGGCCCCAGGAGTCCGTTAAGACCCGCCTTCAGCTTTACCGTGGGAGACCGGCTGAATGATTTTTCCATGCCCGGGTATGCCCCCGACAGTGCGGCCAATCTGGATGTGCACGGCAATCAGTATGGGCTTCTGACGGCCAGCAAATGTTTCAAACTATCGCAGATGGATTGCTCTTCCTGTCACAATGTACATGTAAATGAGGCGGGCAGTCTCAAGGTATTTTCCCAAAAATGTATGACTTGTCACAATACCACCACACATGATACCTGTACGGTGAAATCTACTCCTGGTCTGGTACTCAGCGACAACTGCATCGACTGTCACATGCCTGCCCGGCCTTCTCAAAAGATCATTCTGACCCTTTCCGGCGCCAGCCAGACTGTCCACGACCTGGTGCGGACACATCGTATTGCTATCTATTCCTTACGAAAAGGTTTGATCACCCACTGATCTCCTCCTTTGAATCCAATGGGGCCCGGCTTGTCCCGCATCAGGCCGTTCAGCCGGTAATAATTCTCCAGTTGCCGGGTGATGATGGCTTCCCCCGCCCCCACCTCTATCAGTTTATCGCCCTGATCGGCCCCATATCCTCCGAGCGCGGCAGACCGGACGTCGGCAATATAGCCAGGCCAGTTGCCGCCACTCCAGGCATACCCGAAGAGTAAAGGGGTGACGCCCGCCAGCTCCATCTTCTTTTTCCAATCCAGCTGAAGCTGTACGAAGAGTTCACCCGGGCAAACGGCCAGGGCAATATCCTTATTGATAAGGATGGTGGACAGGTGTACATTATAGGTAACGGTTCGGTCAAACCGCCCGGTAAATCGCAATGTATCGTCCATAAATTGGAGTTCGCCGGCATCATCCGGCCCGGAGTGGAGGGATTTCGCCAGCTTCACCGCCTGGAAGGCCAGCAACTCTCCGGTTCTTTCCATGGGAGCATAGTCTGTTTGGAAAGGGTCGTCAGGCCCTGATCTGCGGGAGCTTATCTGAAGGGATTCTATATTTCCTCCCGCCCCTTGTATAAAAAGGCAATTGAGTTTGTTCCCGAAGGCCTCTTCCACTTTGCGGCAGGCCACTCCCGGATAATCGGCGGATACGGCATAATTGAAACAGACGATATCCGCATGACAGGCATAATTCATCAGGATAGCCCGGGGCTGGCCCTGCATATCTTCGACTTTAACGACGCCAACTTCCGGATCTACGGGTCCGAATGGGATCCGCTCGGGGTTTTCCGAAGTGTATTGGGCGTCAGAAAACCAGGATTCACGGGCATGGCCATCCTCCCGGACAATGAGCCGGTTAAAGCCCAATTGGGGAAAATTATGGCGTCCGGCCGTTATCCGGGCCGGAAACAGGTTCCGGACCGCCTCTCCCACCGCCAGGATAATGCGATCTTCATAAAAAGAGGTATAAGGATTTCCCTGAAAGGACCGTTTGCCTGCAGGCTGCGGTTCGGAATGGGTATGCGAGGAGCATAAGAACAATTGGGAGATGCCATATTTTTCTTTACAGATCCGTTCGACTCGGTCGCTGGTGAAGACCGCCAGGTCGACGGCGACAAAGGCAAGACGCCGGCCATGGGACTCCAGCACCAGGCTGCGGGCATAGATCGAATCGTGGACCGGCTCATCCGTGGCCGGTGTAAGATTCACCTTGGCCGTCCCCGCCAGTAATTTTCCTTCCGGGGCCGGCCCGGTAAGGGTCCGGGGGAAATTGCCCGCGCGGGCGAAGCCCGCGCCTATGACCAAACCAATCAGGAGTCCCCTCACCCGGGTTTTCAAATGGCAGCTGTCAGACATACTTTTTAAGCTGCAAGTTCAGCGCCGGGCCTTAATAAATACACTAATATTCCATTAACAGGGGATCTATATTTTATGATGGTCCAAAAATCCGGCAAGGATCCGGTTGAATTCCTCCGGGACTTCCATCATCGGAGCGTGCCCGCATTTATCGATCCAATGCAGTTCCGAATTCGGCAACAGTTTTTTAAACTCCTCCGCCACCAGCGGCGGCGTTACGGTATCATTCCTGCCCCAGATCAGGCAGGTGGGCACCTTAATCTCCCCCAGCTCTTTGCTGAGGTTATTACGGATAGCCGATTTGGCCAGCGCAATGATCTTGATCGCCTTCAGCCGGTTGTTGACCGTATCATAAATATCATCCACCAATTCCTTGGTGGCGATGGCGGGATCATAAAAAGTAAGCTCTGTTTTCCGGCGGATAAACTCATAATCCCCTCTCTTGGGATAGGTCTCTCCCATGCCGTTCTCAAAAAGTCCTGAACTGCCCGTCAGGGTCAGCGTCCTTATTTTCTCCGGATGATTCAGGGTATAGACCAGGGACACATGACCGCCGGATGAATTACCCAACAGGTGTACCTTATCGAACTGCCGCGACTCGATGAATTTATGAACATATTTCGCCAGCCCGCTGACGCTGGGCTCCTGGCTAAGATCATACAACGGCAGCTTCAGGACAATGACGTTGTAACGGGACTTAAAATGTTCAAAGACATCCCTAAAATTACTCAGCGCCCCCAACAAACCGTGTAACAAGATCAATGGTTCGCCTTCACCGCCCTCTATAAATTTAAACTTGCCGGTAGATGTGATTTCTGATTCCATATTGCCGATTTTCATTATACGGTTAACGTGACAAAGATAATCCCCATTCACTTACTATTGATGCTTACCTTTAAAGCGGTAAAAATCAAAGGTATGAATTCGAAAATCTTTCTCCTTGTCTGCCTGGTTATGGCAGGATTATCATTCCGCAGCCGCCCGTTAACCGGGACCGGTCAGGAACCCTGGAAGCCGGAACAATTATTATCTCCCGGTGACCTGGCAGGTACCCTTAATGATCCGAAAGCCAAACAACCCATCATTTTTTGCGTGGGACCCGGCGCCGTGATCAAAGGTTCCCAGGATATGGGCCCCGCAAAAGATGAGGCCAATTTAAACAAATTCAGACAACAGCTCAACCATCTGCCGAAAGATGCGTCCATCGTCATCTATTGCGGATGTTGCCCTTTCGAACATTGCCCCAATATTCGTCCCGCCTTTACGCTGCTGAACGAAATGAAATTCACCCATCCCAGGCTGCTGAACATTGAACACAATGTAAAAACCGATTGGATCAGCAAGGGATACCCGGTAAATCCAAATTAAATTTTCCGTTATTTCTAACTGATTTCCATTTATTTAGAATTGATTTAATCATTTGATTAAAATTTTTGTTTTAATCTTTAAATAAACGATATATCTTTGTGCCATGAGCAAGGCAAAAAAAATAGAAGAGAAAGAAGAATCTACGGAAGAAAAGATAAAAGCGGCAGCCAAAAAGCTGTTTACACAAAAAGGATTTGCCGCAACCAGGACCCGGGATATTGCGGAAGAAGCCGGGATCAACCTCGCCCTGTTGAACTATTATTTCCGGAGCAAGCAAAAGCTGTATGATATCATTATGATGGAGAACTTCCGGCAATTCATCCAGGGGATATCGGTAAATGTTTATGACGAAAAGACTTCCATCCAGGAAAAGATCGAGAAAATAGTCATCGCCTATATCGATTTCCTCACCCTTAACCCGCACCTGCCGCTCTTCATTTTAAATGAAATAAAGGGTAACCCGTCCCGGATAGCCGCACAGGTCAATGAAGATGTAAGCCCCATGCGCTCGCATCTGCTCAAACAATTGGAGGAAGCCGGTAAGGCGGGCAAGATCACACCGGTAGATCCGTTCCATTTTATGGCGAACCTGGTGGGCATGACCATCTTCCCCTTTGTCGGCAAGCCGATCCTGCAAAGAGTGACGAATGTCAACGACGAGCAGTTTTCCGCCTACATGCAGGAGAGGAAACGACTGGTGCCGATCTGGCTCAAGGCAATCCTCACCACCCCCCTGCCCCCCATTCCTGGACCCGAAGACTAAAAAATATTCGCAGGCTTAAAATATTCCCCCTGCTCATCCGTCTAAACCAGTAAGCCCATTTTTTTTTGCCGTATTATTAATCAAATGATTAAAACTAAATACTAAATAAGATGATTAACGAAGAAAAGGCGACAAGACAGGAAGCCTCAAAATTTTGGGGATGCTTTACTCTTCTGATGTTCCTTAGCAGCTTCTCCACCCAACCGCTGCCTGCCCAGACACAGCCGTCGACAGCTCTCACACCAGGACCTTCCACCCAGGCACAAAGCTTTACCCTGGAACAGTGTTACCAGCTCGCCGAAGCAACCTACCCTCTCTCCAGACAAAGAGGACTGATCGAAAAGACAAAAGAATATACCATCGAGAACCTCTCCAAAGGGGTATACCCACAATTCAATGTCAGCGGAACAGCCACCTACCAGTCAGACGTGACCAAAATATCCGTCCCCGGCTATACCATCCCCACCGTATCCAAAGATCAGTACAAGTTATACGGAGAGGTCTCCCAGACGCTGAGCGACTTCGGCATCAACCACCAAAAGAAAGAGCTCAGCCGTACCGATGCCGCCATCCAGGAGGAAAACCTGAACACAGAACTGTTCAAATTAAAAGACCGCATCAATCAACTGTTCTTCGGGGCCCTGCTGATCGACGGTCAGCTGGAGCAGAACGACCTGTCGAAAAAAGATATCCAGACCGGTATGGCAAAAGTGCAGGCAGCCATCAACAACGGCACGGACTTTAACAGCAGTCTCAACAAACTAAAGGCCGAACTGCTGAAAACAGACCAGCACACTATTGAACTGAAGGCCTCCCGGAAAGCCTATACGGATATGCTAAGCCTCTTCCTCAACCAACCCATCACCGAAACCACCGTACTGGTAAAACCCCAACCCCCCGCTCTGAACGACTCTATCAACCGGCCGGAACTGAGAGCTTACGACCTGCAGACCAAATCCTATCTTCAGCAACGGCATCTTACTAAAATTAATAACTTTCCCCAGCTCAGCGCTTTCTTCCAGGGGGGCCTTGGCAAACCCTCACCCGTCAATTTCCTCTCCACTGATCTTACCGGCTACTATTTAACGGGGCTCCGCCTTAGCTGGAACATCGGCGGTCTTTATACTTACAGGAAAGACCAGCTGATCAATAAGAACAACCAGGATATGGTGGAGACCCAGCGAAGCACTTTTTTATTCAATACCCATCTTACCCTCCGGCAGCAAAATGCAGACATTGTCCGCTACCAGCAACTGATCCAATCGGATAATGAGATCGTCAAACTGCGGGCATCGGTGAAGTCCACTTCCGCCGTACAGCTGGAGAATGGTGTCATCACCACCAATGATTATCTGAACGACATCAATGCAGAAGCCCAGGCGCGCCAGGATAGGGTACTGCACGAGATACAACTGCTGATCTCTGAATACGATCATAAAACAACATCCGGTAATTAAGTTATTTAAATACACTAATAAAATGAGAAAGACAACACAACTTATATTTTGGGCCGCCCTCATCGCGTCATCCTGTAACCAGAACAAACTCAAGACGGATGCCTCCGGCGTCTTCGAATCCGATGAAGTCATCGTCTCGGCCGAGCAGAACGGGAAGATCCTTTCTTTCCCCGTAAAAGAAGGAGATACCCTGCATAAGGGAGCCGTTGTCGGCAATATAGACATGTCCAATGTCATGCTGCAGAAACAACAGGTACAGGCTACCATACAGGCACTCCGTGATAAAACCACCAATCCCCAGCCGCAGATCGCCCTGGTGAAGAAACAACTGGCCGTGCAGCAATCCCAGCTGGCCCAGCAATTACGGGAAAAGACAAGGACGGAAAACCTCCTCAAAGCAGATGCAGCCACGCAAAAACAGCTGGATGATATCAACGCCATGATCGATCAGCTGCAAAAGCAGATCGCTGTTTCCGAACAACAGATTGCCCTGGATAATTCCAACATCGCCACCCAGAACCGAACCGTCTTCAGTGAAAAAGATCCCCTGGAAAAATCCGTTGCGCAAATACAGGACCAGATCAATAAAGGGCAGATCGTAAACCCGCTCACCGGCACCGTGCTTACCCGGTATGCCCTGGAAGGCGAGATGACCGTAACAGGGAAGGCCCTGTATAAAATTGCCAACCTGGATACCCTTACCCTGAGGGCCTATATAACCGGCGCACAACTAACCGGCGTAAAACTGGGTCAGGTGGTAAAAGTATATACAGACCTGGGAGAAAAAAATTATAAGGAATATACCGGGCAGGTGTCCTGGATCTCGGATAAATCGGAGTTTACCCCTAAGACGATACAGACCAAGGATGAAAGGGCCAACCTGGTGTATGCTGTAAAGATCCGGGTGAAGAATGACGGGTACATCAAACTGGGCATGTACGGAGAAGTTAAACTCTAAGGAATGATAACGTTAGACAACATCACGAAAACATATAACAAGGGGACGGTGACAGCCGTGAAGGATATTTCCTTCTCCGTCAACCCCGGTGAACTCTTCGGCCTCATCGGCCCCGACGGCGCGGGGAAGTCCACGCTGTTCCGGATCCTCACCACGCTGCTGCTGGCCGATACAGGCGCCGCCTCCGTCAATGGCTTCGATGTGGTAAAAGACTACCGGGAAATAAGGAAGGGAGTAGGATATATGCCGGGCAAATTCAGCCTGTACCAGGATCTTACGATCGAAGAGAACCTCAACTTCTTTGCCACCGTATTCGGTACTACTATCAAAGAAAATTATGACCTGATAAAAGATATTTACCAGCAGATTGAACCTTTTAAGGACCGCCGGGCAGGCAAACTATCGGGAGGCATGAAACAAAAACTGGCTTTGTGTTGCGCATTGATCCATAAGCCCGCGGTCCTTTTTTTAGATGAGCCTACTACCGGCGTGGACGTCGTGTCGAGAAAGGAATTCTGGGAAATGCTGAAACGGTTGAAAGCACAGGGCATCACCATCCTCGTCTCCACTCCTTATATGGACGAGGCCAATCTCTGCGACCGTATTGCCCTCATACAAAAAGGAAAGATCCTTTCCATCGACACCCCGGCCGGTATTATCAAGTCCTTCCCCGACCGATTGTATGCCGTAAAGTCTGCCAAAACCCATCAACTGCTCATCGACGTACGGAGTTTCCCCGGCACCGTCACCTGTTTTGCCTTTGGAGATTCCTTACACGCCACCTTTAAAGATAACCAGGAAGGGGGGCTTCTACCCTATCTGCAGTCCAAGGGACATGCCGATGCCAGCATGCAGCCTATTGTTCCGGGTATCGAAGATTGTTTCATCCATCTCTTAAAAGAGTAACCATGCAACCTGTTATCACCACGGAAAAGCTCACCAAACGTTTTGGTCACTTTATAGCCGCCAATGAATTGACCTTCGAAGTGGGTAAAGGGGAAATATTTGGCTTCCTGGGCGCCAACGGAGCGGGGAAAACAACGGCTATGCGCATGCTGTGCGGACTCCTGACCCCCACCTCGGGAAAAGCCTCCATTGCCGGCTTTGACGTTTATACGCAAACGGAGAAGATAAAAAGACGGATCGGTTATATGAGCCAGAAATTCTCCCTCTATGATGACCTCACCGTGGCGGAGAACATCCGCTTCTACGGAGGCATCTATGGGATGGCGACCCGGCAGATCAAAGACAAGACAACCGAGCTGTTACAGGAGCTGCAATTGCAGAATGAAGCCAAGACCCTGGTAAGGGAATTGCCCCTGGGCTGGAAACAAAAGCTGTCTTTCTCCGTCTCCATTGTACATGGTCCGGACATCGTTTTTCTCGATGAGCCCACCGGTGGCGTGGACCCGGTGACCCGCAGGCAGTTCTGGGACCTGATCTATCATGCCGCCGACAAAGGAGTAACCGTCTTTGTAACCACCCATTACATGGACGAGGCAGAGTACTGCAACCGGGTATCCATTATGGTGGATGGGGTTATTGCCGCTCTTGACAGCCCCGCCAACCTCAAACAGCAATTTGGCAGCGACAGCATGGAAGATGTTTTCTATGAGCTGGCCAGGAACGCTAAACGTAAAGCCGATTAACATGAAGCAACTTTTAATTTTTATCCGGAAAGAGTTTCTACACGTCTTTCGCGACCGGAAGACCCTGCTGATGCTGTTCGGCCTCCCCATCGCACAGATCGTGCTCTTCGGCTTTGCCTTGTCCAACGAGATCAAAGACTCGAAGATCGTCGTCGCGGATTATTCCAAAGATGCCGTCACCCGCCAGATCATCAATAAAATAGCGTCCAGCAAATACTTTGACCTGGAACAAAGCCTGCAGAGCGCCACCCAGCTGGAAACCGCCTTTAAGAAAGGCACTATTAAAATGGCCGTCATCTTCCCGGAAAACTTTGGCAATGACCTGATCCATACCGGCAAAGCCACGATACAGGTGATCGCCGACGCCTCGGACCCCAACCTCGCTACCACCATCACCAACTATATCACCCAGATCATTACCGATTATAATGCTCAACTGGGCAATAACTCCGGGCAACCCTTACAGATTGTTCCGGAGGTCCAGATGTTGTACAATCCCGAGCTGAGAGGGGCGCCCAACTTCGTGCCGGGTGTGATGGCCCTGGTGCTGATGCTGGTCTGTACGATGATGACCTCCGTGGCCATTGTAAAAGAGAAAGAGCTGGGCACCATGGAAATATTGCTGGTCTCCCCTTTCAAAACCATCTATATCATCATCGCCAAGCTCGCTCCCAACCTTATTATTTCCGTAATCAACCTCTTCATCATCCTGATCTTAAGCTCCGTATTCCTCGATCTCCCGGTGAAAGGAAGTGTCTTATTGCTGGTCTTCGACAGCATCCTCTTTATCCTTACTTCCCTATCCATCGGGCTGCTATTGTCCATCAGCGCCAAAACACAGCAGGCGGCCATGATGGGCTCCCTTATGGGCATGATGCTGCCGACCATGCTGCTCACCGGGTTTCTATTCCCCATCGAGAACATGCCGCTGGCTATGCAATGGCTATCCAACATCGTTCCGTCCAGGTGGTATTTCATCATCATAAAAAAGGTGATGCTGAAAGGACTGGGATTTTCCTCCGTATGGAAAGAGACCCTCATCCTTTCGGGTATGTGCCTGCTCCTGTTCGCCATCAGTCTCAGAAGATTTAAAATCAGATTACAATGAGTACCTTATCATTCCTCCTGGAAAAAGAGTTCCGGCAATTATTGCGCAACAAACAATTGCTGAGGACCCTGCTTATAGCGCCGGTGATCCAACTGATCCTGCTGCCCCTGGCCGCCGACTATTCCGTAAAAAATATCTCCATTGCCGTTGTAGATAATGATCACTCCACTTTCTCGCGGAAACTTATTGCCAAGATCACGGCCTCCGGTCATTTTAAACTGACGGGGTATACCGCTTCCTACAATGAGGCCTTATCCCTGGTAGAGCAGGACAAGGCGGATCTGGCCCTCCAGATCCCCGTCGACTTTGAAAAAGGGTTGGTCCGGGAAAATTCCCAGAAGCTCTATGTAGCCATCGACGCCATCGAGGGCACCAAGGCCAACCTGGGGGGAGCTTATCTCAGCAGCATCGTGAAAGATTTTAATGAGGATATAAGGGTCAACTGGCAATCGGCGCCTGCGATGGCTGGAGGCGCCACAGGCCCCCAGAACCTTAATGAGCGAAGCTCCAACGAAGGCCCATCATCAATGGTCTCCGGAAAAGGTGCCACATTTCAGACAAGCACCGTTTCCGGAGACGACGCGCCGCAGATCAGCGTGGCTTCCTCCAACTGGTACAACCCCTTCATGAACTTTAAACTATACATGGTCCCCGCCATCCTGGTAACCCTTGTCACCGCTATGGCGGCCATGCAGTCGGCGTTTAATATAGTCCAGGAAAAAGAGAGCGGCACCATCGAACAGATCAACGTGACCCCGATAAAGAAACATATCTTCATCATTGGCAAACTAATTCCTTTCCTGGTCCTGGGTATCGTGATCTTTACCATCGGGTTGGGAGTAGGTAAGCTCTTTTATGGCGTAACCCCTGTCGGCAACCTGGCCGTGTTATATGCTTCGCTGATCGTTTATCTGTTTGCCATGCTGGGGCTGGGGCTGCTGATCTCCACTTATTCCGGGACCCAGCAGCAGGCTATGTCCCTCTCTTTCTTTTTTATCAACATCTTTAACATGATGAGCGGCGTGTTCAGCTCCGTGGACAGCATGCCCGGCTGGGCCCAGGCCATTGTAGAGACCTTTCCACCCAGTCATTTTATCAAAATCATGCGGATGGTGGTATTGAAAGGCAGCGGATTTGGAGACATCGGCTATCACCTGGCTGCAATGGCCCTCATCGGGCTTTTTCTGAATACCTGGGCGGTGTTAAATTATAGAAAGACCAGCTGACCTCCTCCCCCGCCGTCCAGAAAATGTAGTAGTTTTGTCGGCCTTTGGCTGACACCATGACCAATTACGCTTCCTTAGAAGATCACGACCTGCTGCTCCTTATCCAAAAGGGGGAAGAACCGGCTTTCAAAGAGGTCTTCCACCGGTATTGGGAAAAACTGGTGGCCACCGGTTACTATTACACAAAAAATAAAGAGACGACGGAGGAGATCGTCAGCGACGTCCTGATGAGCCTTTGGAACAAACGGGAAGATCCGGCGGCCATCCGGTCCCTGCCTGCCTACCTGGGCACCGCCGTCAAGTATGCGGTATTTAAGGCTATCGTCCGCCAAAAAAGGCGTGAGGAGCTCCTGCAGGGACGGCTGAGAGGGGAGAAAGATCACGACACCGAAGAACAGCTGAATGCCCGGTTCTTAAAAGATTTCCTGGAAGGCGCCGTGGAAAAATTGCCGGAGAAAGCCAGGCTGGTCTTCAAATACAGCCGGGACGAGCAGCTTTCGGTCTCCGAGATAGCGGGCAAAATGGAGCTGTCCTCCAAATCCGTGGAGTATCATATGACCAAGGCCCTCAAGGCATTACGGGACGCCGTCCGGAAATTCAACACCTTACTGGGAAGCTTGTAAACAGCACCGGCTTCCGGTCCCCTAAAAAAAATCTTTCCTCTCGTTTAGGGGGAGGTCTTTCTCGTGGGTACTAATAGTAATATGGACCCAAATTACTTAGATGAACTGATCCGGAAATACGCCGATGACACAGCGACGCCGGAGGAAATACAGGAACTGCTCGAGTGGTACCGCTCTATCCATTCCTTCGAAATAATAGAATGGCCGGCAACCTATCCCACTGAAAAAGAAGATCTGGAGCAGCGCCTGCTGCAGCGCCTGGACCGGCAATTGAATGCCCCTGCTTCGCAGCCGCCATCCACCGTTCCCTCTGCCCCTGCTCCCTGGCCGATGACTGCCGTTCCCCCTGCTGCTGCTCCCCGCCCGATAGACACGCCTTATCCGCGGCCGTTGCCATTGCCCCGTATCTATCACCGGCCCTGGTTCCGGGTGGCAGCCAGCCTGATCCTGATCGTCAGCGCCTGGATACTATGGAATTCCCTGCGTCCCCACGAAACGGCCTGGCTCAGCCTTCATAACCCCTCCGGAAAGATACAGGCCATTCGTCTGCCCGACAGCAGCCAGGTCTGGCTCAATGCGGCAAGTTCTCTTCGTTATGCGCAAAATTTTCATCAACAGCGGGAAATATATCTGGAAGGAGAAGCCTATTTTGACGTAACGGAAGATAAGGCCCATCCCTTCACCGTACATGCGGGCGAACTGACCACCACGGTGCTGGGAACCAGTTTTGACATTAAATCCTTTGCGGACGAGTCGTCCCACTCCGTCACCGTCATCCGGGGGAAAGTAGCCGTCGCACACGACGGAAAAATATTAGACCAGTTAACGGCCGCCAGGCAACTACAGTGGGACAACCGTAACAGCCGGTCGCAGACCGTCTCCGTCGATACCAGCCAGGTGATGGGATGGCAGCAGGGCTGGCTGTTATTCCGGGGGCAGCCGCTGGAGGAGATCGCCGCCAGCCTTGGCCACTGGTACAATGTCCAATTTGAATTTTCAGATTCCGTACTGCGCCGGTGTCGTTATTATATCAAGATTAAAAATACTACTCCGTTGGAAGAGACCCTCTCCACTATCAGCGCCTTAAATAACATGAAGTTTACTATCGATACTACCCGTCGTCTCGTTACCCTGTCCGGTAAGAGATGTTAATAATTCATTTAACCGAACTTATAATTTCAATATGTTTTTACGCTTTTTTTTAATCCTTACCGGGAGTCTCCTGGCCGGCATAGCACGTTCCCAGGAGTTGGAGAACACCAGGATATCCATGCAACTGAAACAAGCTTCCCTCAAGGAAGCCATCCAGATCATCGAAGCGCTGACACCCTTCAAATTTGCCGCTAGTGCGGAAGATATCGAAGATGGGTCCGGCATAACCCTGGACATAAAAAACCAGCCCCTGAGCAAGGTGTTGCCCATCCTGTTAAAAGGACGGGGACTGCAGTACCAACAGATTAAACAAACCATCATCCTAAAAAAAGACCCCGCCCTAAAAACTACTTCGTCCCTCATCCTGCCCGTCGTCGCCAGAACAGCCGAAAAATATACCATCAGCGGTACGGTAAAGTCGCAGAAGACGGGAGAGACCATCATCGGGGCCACCCTGAGGATTGCCAACACCGGCACCACCAGCAATGAATATGGCTTTTACTCCATCGTCCTGGCGCCGGGCAATTATCACCTGGAAGTCAGTTCTGTGGGCATGAAGTATAAAAGTATAGACGTATCCCTCACCGGCAATACCGTCCTGAACATTTCATTAGAAGAAGATTCAAAAGATCTCCAGGAGGTCACCATCCGGGCAACGACGGCAGGTCGTAGTCTCCGGACACCCCAGATGGGTATGGAACGCCTGAGCATGCCGGAGATAAAAGATATCCCCGTGCTGTTAGGAGAAAAAGATATTTTGAAAACGATACAATTGCTGCCTGGTATCAAATCGGCGGGGGATGGCAATAGCGGCTTTTATGTGCGGGGTGGCGGGGCCGACCAGAACCTCATCCTGCTGGATGAAGCCACCGTGTACAATCCCTCTCACCTTTTGGGCTTCTTCTCTACCTTTAATTCGGATGCCATTAAAAATATCGTGGTATACAAAGCGGGCATGCCCGCACAGTATGGCGGCAGGCTGTCCTCTGTGGTAGATGTCAGGATGAATGAAGGCAACAACCAGGACTATGGCGCCAGCGGGGGGATTGGCCTCATCTCCAGCCGGCTGAATATAGAAGGTCCCATCCAGAAAGACCGGTCGTCCTTCCTCCTCTCCGGCCGCCGGACCTATGCCGACCTCTTCCTCAAGCTGTCCAAAGACTCCAATGTCAACAGGAGCCGGCTGTATTTCTATGATCTGAATGCCAAAGCGAATTATATCCTGGGTAATAAAGACCGTCTTTACCTATCGGGTTATTTTGGCCGGGATGTCCTGGGTCAGAGCAATATCGCCGGCATCAACTGGGGGAATACAACGGCCACGGCCCGATGGAACCATCTCTTTAACAGCCGGCTGTTCTCCAATACCTCCCTCATCTACAGCAATTACGACTTTAAGATCACCAATAAAGAGGCAGGCAATGAATTCAACATCATCTCCCAGATAAAAGACTGGAACCTGAAAGAAGAGCTACAGTGGTATGCCGGGTCAAAGAATACGCTGAACATTGGATTCAATGCCATCCATCACACCATCCGTCCCGGAGAAATATCCGCCTCCAAAGATGCGGGTGTCAATTCGATGATCCTGCCCAGAAGATACTCCTTAGAGAATGCCCTGTATGCCACCGATACCTGGAAAGCCACCGACCGGCTTACCCTCACCTACGGGGTCCGGGCTTCCGCCTTCAGCATCCTGGGCCAAGGCGATTATTATAATATCGATGCCTCCGGTAAGATCATCGACACCCTGCATTATGGTTCCGGGCAGGTGGTGAAAACCTATTTCAATATCGAGCCCCGGCTGGCTGCCGGCTATCAGCTCAATACCACTACCGCCGTCAAGGCATCCTATGTCCGCAATACGCAGAACCTGCACCTGGTCTCCAACTCCACCTCTTCCTCGCCCACCGACCGATGGGTAGCAAATACCAATATCATCCGGCCTGAAATATCCGACCAGGTATCCATCGGCTATTATAAAAACCTGCAGGAAGGCCGGTATGAACTGACGGTGGAATCTTATTATAAGACCATGCAGCACCAGATCGACTACCGGGATGGGGCCAATGTCTATACCAACCAGCCGATCGAAACGCAATTGCTGTTTGGCAAGGGCCGTGCCTATGGCATCGAATGGCTCCTTAGAAAGAAGACAGGACGGCTCACCGGGTGGATCAGTTATACCCTTTCCAAGACAGAACGTAAGATCGACGGTATCAATAATGATCAATGGTATAATGCCCGCCAGGACAGGACCCACGACATCGCTGTCGTCGGTATTTACCAACTGAACAAAAAATGGACCTTATCAGCGGACTGGGTCTTTTATACAGGAGACGCCATCACCTTCCCCAGCGGGAAATATATGGTGGACGGGGATGTTTACTTCTTATACACCAAGAGAAATGCCTGGCGCATGCCCAGCTATCATCGCCTGGACCTGGGAGCCACCTGCCAATTGAAGAAAAGAAAGAAATTCTCTTCGGAGATCAACTTTAGCCTGTACAATGCCTACGGCCGCGAGAATGCTTACCAGATCACATTCCGGCAGAGTAAAGACGATCCCGACCGAACCGAGGCCCTCCAGACCAGCCTGTTCCGGTTCATCCCATCTATTTCCTACAATTTTAAATTCTAGTACGGTGAAATTTGCAATATATATTGGATTAATACTTCTGTTCAGCTCCTGCCAGAAAGTGATCAGCATCGACCTGGACAGCACTTCGAAGCAATACGTCATTGTCGGCACCCTTACCGATCAGCCCGGTGTCTGCCAGGTATCCATCACCCAAACAAAGAACTTTAATGATAACAATCAATTCCCCGGCGTCAGCGGAGCCACGGTGACCCTGGAGAACAACGGGGTCGTAACGCCTTTGCCGGAAACCAGCGCGGGAATATACCAGAGCAGCGCCCTTACCGGAACACCCGGCAACACTTATCATCTGTCGGTTACCATCGATGGTCATGTCTACACCGCCTCTTCCACTATGCCGCAGCCTGTTGCCCTGGATAGCATCTATGTCTCCACGGAAAGTTTTTCCAACAATAAATACATGACCGTGGTCTATCATGATCCGGCAGGCATAGCTAACTATTACCACTACGTGCAATATGTCAACGGAAAAAAAGAAAAGACGATCTTTGCAGATAATGACGAATTCACGGATGGGCAAACTGTCAAATCCCGGCTGAGTTTCAATAACGACAACAATGATAACTCCAGGGATATTCACACCGGCGACAGCGTTCGGATCGACATGTTCTGTATCGATCCCGACGTCTACAAATATTGGTACAGCCTGAATGATGGGGCCACCGGCGCTAACCAGAGCGCCTCTCCTTCGAATCCTGTCAGCAATATCACGGGTACATCCGTCCAGGGCTATTTCAGCGCGCAGACCTTGCAAAGTAAGATCATCCGCGTACCTTAACCGACGGATGCCAGTCGTCCGATTGGCTAGTGTTTGATGGCAGCCAGAAATTTCTTTGTCTCTTCCGGATAGATGGTTATGAAATGGCTCCGGACCTTGTCGGCCACCGGATCTTTCTGTCCCTCCGTTTGCAGGGTAATCACTTTCGATGCCCGGGCAGGCAGATGGCAATCGATACAATTAGCGGCAAGGACCGTCGTACTCAGCGAGTCTATGCGTTTGTGCGTGGCAACCTGATGACAGCTCATACAACGTGTGGAGAAAACAGCCAGGTCGTCCCTTTCCTTCTTATGGGTATCATGGCAACTGGTGCACACCAGCGTCTCGCTCTTCAGATAACACTTGCTGGCCATCAGCAGCTGAGTTTGGTTGCCATGCACGTCCATGGTAGTGGGAGTCATTGATATCCTCGATTCGGGATAATAATAATCGGAAAGCCGGTCCCCGGGTTTGAAGGCAAAGGCCGATCGGGCCATCGTATGGGTGCCCGAATGGCAACTGCCGCATACATCCAGCTTCTGCTGCCGGGAGAGGGCGGCATAACGGGTAATATATTTCGCCTCCCGGTCCTGCGGATGTTGCTGCTGCCAGGATACATGCAAGGCCGCCGGGCCATGGCATCGTTCACAATCTATCCCATACACTACTTTTGATTTATCGAACTGATCGATCTGGTTAAAAGCATCCACCCGGATGGAAGGTTTTTTCTGAATATAAGAGCTATGGCATTCGAAACACCGGATGGGGATGGTCCGGTTAAACCAGACGCGATCGGTAGGGAAACCCGGGCTGTTTGCCCAGCTGTGGGTGATCATGAAATAAGAAACAGGCAATTCAAAAGGCTGGTCTCCATTCCAGTACAAATAGGTCTGCGCTTTTCTGCCGGAGCCGACCACGATGTCGAAGGGGTGTGCCTCCTCTTTTCCATCGACCGTTGTTACCTGGAACAGACCGCTATCCCGCTGAACCATGTTAACGTCCAGTCCCGGTCCATAGGAGAACCGGTTGCCGGGAGGGGTAAAACTGCCTGGGATCGCATCCCGGGTCGCCAGGGCGGAAGTCCTCTCATGCGCCGCGAACGCATAGGCATCACAGACAGGCTTATGGCATTTTAGGCAGGCAGCGGCCCCCGCATAGGCTTCTCCCCGTGGATCCGGCTGGTCAGCGCCCGAAGAGGGGTGCATACAAGTAGCAAAAAAAACAACAATAAATACAATACTGCCGATAATGGCAAGCCATCGTTGGTATGGACGGATCATATCCTTTATTCCTTTAACAATTTCACTTCCCGATGTCCTCCGTGGACCGGGTCCCCAATATACAAAACATATATTCCCCGGGAAAGTGACCCCAGGTTAAGGGTGGCGTCATTATACCCTAACGCGAAGGATAGCCGGCTGATCAGCATTACTCTTCCCAGGATATCGATGAGTCGAAGGTCGAGATTGCCTGCCTTGTCCATATACGCATGGATCTTCAGTTGATCGTGGACCGGATTGGGATAGACCTTGATATACCAGGAGGCGTTGATCAGGTTGCTGTCGGGGAAATCCCTGGGTGTGGAGGGTTGGTGAAACCCTTCTGTACAGGACGGATCGGCGCCGACGGTGGCGATGACCGTCTCTCCTATGGTAAAGTCGACGGTATAACCGTTGAGCGCCTTGCTGGTGCCGCCTGCTGCGGAGATGACCTGCTGAACGGGAGGCGACTGGGCTTCGCTGTTACCAGACAAAGCCAGTCCGGCGAGGAACAGGAGACAATATAGATAGATTCGGGTCATGGAATTATTTAGATTGAGCTTTACCCGTTGATGTTATTTGCTTATTGGTCGTTCCCTTTCGTGACTGGATATTGGGAATAGCGATGATCCCTTGCTGTTTGGATCTTCCAAAAACTTCCGGGTTCAGGTATTTTCCTCTTTCGGCTCCCTGCTTCATTTCTTCCACCGGAGTACGATGTGCGTTGGCATAGGCATCATGACGGATACCGGTCACCGTCCAGGATACTTTTGCTCCGGGCGTGCCCCCGGCGATGCGAAATTTATTACTGCTGATCTCCGCGGCGATATACAGGTTGGGAGAGGGCCGGCCGATGGCGGTCAGTTGGTAACGAAAATCCCTGTTCAGCGCCTCGAACCAGTCCGGCATCGTGATGGTAGCGGCACCGCTGCCGTCCAACACGACATTGCCATTATAGATGTTCATCATGTCGGGGGACTCCACAAAGGAATGGGAAAGATATTTATTGGCCGGGTCAAGGGGGTGGTCGATCTTGAAGGTGCCGGCGCTTTTTGACAGTGTTCCGGCTACGAAGACATTGCCAGAGAAGACGCCTGCATAACTGCCCGTTCCCTGGGCGCTACCCAGTATCGCGTAGGTGCCGTTGCCAAGCCCGATGCCCAGAAGGCCGGCAGCGCCGCCATTACCGGAGGCCTGTCCCACCACCCCCGCGGAATTGGAGTTGGTCGAAAGGGTCTGGGCGAAGATGGCGGCCGCCTGACTGGAGGTATTGGTCACATCCGCCTCCAGCGCCGAGGAATTGAAGCTGGCGGACGAAGTTTGCAGCGTTAGCGTATTACCGGAAGCGGAGCTCCAGAACCCACCGGTATGCGTATGGTCGGCGTGATTTACACTGGTGGAAAAACCATCCCCGGCAAAATTGGCGCCCAGTGTGACTGCACCGGAAGTACCTCCGCCGGTGAGCCCCGAGCCTGCTGTCACCCCCGTGATGGTGCCGGAGGACCCGTTGACCGTGATAGCATTGCCTGCCACGCTGAGGCTGGTGCCGCCGCCGCCAACCAGTGTGATATTATCCTTTAATCCGTTGATGCTTTTGATGACCTGGCCGGTTGGGATCTTGGCGGCCGTAACGGAATTGTCCGCCAGTTGCAGCGTCTGTACGGCTCCGGTAGCCAGCTTCGCAGTGGTGACGGCTCCGGGTTGGATGACCGTGGCAGTTTGCCCGCCCGCCACATCCCCGGCCAGCGAGCCGGTGAAATTGAGGGCGCTGCCGGCCTTTCCGGAACTGTCGGCGGTCCTGGCGCTGCGGGCGCTGTCGGAAAGGCTGGCTTTCCCGGCCGCCCGGGTACTGTCGGCTATCCGGGAACTGTCGGCCAGAGCAGCCTTGCCGGCTGCCCGCGAACTATCGGATAGAGTGGCCTTGCCGGCTTGCACCGCCTGCAGTGCATACGGCACCGTGATCAGCTCCACCGTTGCCAGCGCCACATAATTGGCGCTGCCCGTCGTATCCACTTCTACCTGCAGGAATTTATTACCGGTATTCCAGGTAATGGCGGAGAACGTGCCGGTGGCTGCCGTGCCGGCCCCTACCTGGCAGTTTACCAGTCCATACGTGTTGGAGGTAGTCAGCTGGGTCTCGCTATATTGTACGGTACCCGTTGCCGACCCATCGCGGATGCTAAACCGCAGTCCCAGGGGTTTGTTGGCGATGACCGTACCGGCATTACCGCGGACAATGGCCTGGTAGTTAAATTTTTGAGGTATCTGGGCCTGGACAGACAGGGAAACGAAGGCAGCTATTGCTGCAAAGGACAGGAGTTTCATGCAGTAGTCTTGGGATTAAGGGATGGTATCTAAATCAATCGCAAAATACCCCTTTTTCCGGAAGACTGCTCTAATGGATAACTCTTAACTTACCATCCCTTTTACAATGACACGCCCCGTTTCCAGGGAATAAAATCGTCCTGTACGTGTCGAACAGACGCCACTTCAATCTCGCCGCTGGCTACTCCGATCACATAATCCAATATCCGGGTCCCCGCCTGCTCTATCGTCTCCGTACCTTCGATGATCGTACCGGTATTGATGTCGATGATATCGCGCATCCGTTCGAACAAGCCCGTATTGGTGGCGATCTTTACCACCGGCGCCACGGGGTTGCCCGTAGGTGTTCCCAGGCCCGTGGTAAACAGGACGATATTGGCGCCGGAGGCCACTTCCGCCGTAGTGGATTCCACGTCATTGCCGGGAGTACACAAGAGGTTCAGGCCGGGCTTGCTTACTTTTTCGGGATAATCCAGGACAGCCGTAACGGGAGAAGTCCCTCCTTTTTTGGCCGCCCCCGCCGATTTGATAGCATCCGTGATCAGTCCGTCGCGGATATTTCCGGGAGAAGGGTTCATATCAAAACCTGATCCTACTGCCTTGGCTCTTTCATTATAGGTTCGCATCAGGAAAGAGAACCGTTCGGCCGTATCTTTATCCATACACCGGTCGCTCAGATTCTGCTCTACCCCGCATAATTCGGGAAATTCGGAAAGGATCACGGAGCCGCCCAGCGCCACCAGCAGATCGGAAGTATACCCGATCGCCGGGTTGGCCGAGATGCCGGAGAAACCATCTGATCCGCCACATTCCAGGCCGATGCATAATTTGCTCAGAGGAGCCGGCTGACGCACCTGCTGATTGGCTAGTATCAGCCCTGCAAAGGTCTGTTTGATAGCTTCCGATAACAGCACCGATTCCTTTCCCGTCTTTTGCTGGTCCAGGATATACAGGGGTTTGGAAAATTGGGGGCTGCGTTTCCTGATCTCCTCTTCCAGCATGCTGACCTGCGCATTCTGACAACCCAGGCTCAGCACCGTTGCCCCGGCTACGTTCGGGTGGGTGATATAACCGGCCAGCAGACCGCACAGCGCTTGCGCATCCTGCCGGGTGCCCCCGCACCCTCCATCATGGTTGAGGAACTTGATGCCATCCACGTTGGGGAACAGCCGCTGGGAAGCATGTTGAGCATAATCGGCCTGCAAGTCCGTCTGCAGGATCTGCTCCACACTCTTTCCGGCTCTGTATAGTTCGATGAGCTGTTTGGACTGTAACTGGTAGGATTTATTCCGGCCATACCCCAGGTCAGTTACCAGGGCTTGCTGCAATACGTCCAGGTTGCGGTTCTCGCAGAACACCATTGGAACCACTACCCAGTAATTGGCAGTACCGACGCTGCCATCCGCCCGGTGATAACCGGAAAAGGTCCTGCCGGCAAAGGCGGCGACATCCGGTTTGTGCCAGTCCGTCTTCCGCTCACCCACCGTAAAATCGCTGGCGGCATGTTTGACATTGGAAGTGCTGATCAACCCGCCTTTTTTAATAGTCTCCTGGGCCTTGCCCACCAGGACCCCATACATGGTGACGGGATCTCCCGGAGCCAGGTCTGTCGTAGCAAATTTATGTTTGGCTTTGATAATTTCCTGTGTGGTATATTCCTCGCCCCCATAAACAATCTTTTCACCTTTTGGCAAGGGGGTCAATGCAACCAGCACATTATCGGCCGGATGAACTTTCAGAACAGTTTGTTGCGTATTCATAAAGATTTTTTTTTCGTTACTAATTGAGCCAGCGCAGCCGTGGCCCCTTTATTTATCAAGGTCTGCAGATCTTCCTTCACGGATGCTGCAAATCCTTTTAATTCCGTCAGGTCCGCGCCCCACAGCGTGGTATCTTTCAGGGCACTGTCTACTACGTCATCCGGACCAAGCTGCTTCCACAACTCGAAATAATAGCCGGCCTTATCATCATTGATGGGGTAGACCTGTCCCCGGTATTCACCTTTATAACCATCGGCCTCTTTCTTTACCGCCCGCATGAACAGCAGGTAAGCGGCAAAGCCCAGGGAGAAATGGGCCGGGGCCGTATCGTGTTGCTTATAATGCTGCAGCAATACAGGGATATTCCGCATCTTCATCTTGGAAGAATATTGCATGGTGATGCTGATCCATTGATGTTGAATATGCGGATTGCGGAACCTGTCCAGCACCTGCAGTCCGAAGTCCTGCGCATCCTGTAAAGGGAGCTCATAAGGAATAGCGGGAGCTATCTCTTTCAACATCAGGTCGGCCACAAAAGACGAAAAGGCGGCATCATCCATGGCATTCTTCACGGTGGTAAATCCCGTCAGATAGGCCAGCCCGCAGCTCAAGGTATGCGTGCCATTCAGGAGGCGCAGCTTTAGTTCGCGGAAAATCTCTATATCTTTTTGGATGATGACCCCGGAATCAGCCTTTGCAAAAGAGAGGATGGACTGCACCTTTTCATCTCCCTCGATAGCCCAGAGGCGATAGACCTCGGAGATGGACAAAAGGTCGTCCTGATAACCCAGGCCCTGCTGCAATTGGGCAAGGGTCGCTGTATCGGGTTTACCCGGGACGATGCGGTCTACCAGGGAACTGCACCACCGGCAATGCGATTCCATCCACGTTATAAAGTCCGCATCCAGTCCATTATTCTGCGCCAGCTCTTTTACAATAGCGGCCAGTTTTTTCCCGTTGTCGACGATCAGCTCCGTGGGTATGATGACCATCCCGCTTTCGGGAGTTCCTTTAAAGGCCTGGTAGCGTTGGTAAAGGAAAGCCAGCAGCTTGCCCGGAAAAGAGACGGGCGGCTGGTGACGGATATCTTCGGCTACCAGTTGGATGCCGACCTCCGTCGTATTGCTGACAATGATCTGCATATCCGGATTGTGCGCACACTGCAGGATCTCCTGCCACTGGTCTCTGGCGGACAACACCCGGCTGATCCCGGAGCAGATAATATTTTCCTCTGTCTTCTTCCCCTGTTCGATACCCCGGACACAGAGGGTATACAGACCATCCTGCCGGTCGAAGACTCCGGAGTCCCCGGAGTCCGTAGATTTTACTACGACGATCCTCCCGGAAAAGATGCCCTGGCGGTTGGCCTTATCGATAAAATAATCCGGCAGTCCTCTTAACAGCACTCCGGTCCCGAATTGTAATACTTTTTCCGGCAGGGTGAAAATGTCCTTACCGGGTTTGATGACACCGGTCGCTTTAATCTCAGCAAGATGGTTGATAGAAAGGTTCATGATTATCAAATTTCGTTCACCACGGAGCTTACCAGTTCCAGGGCGGTCACGGTATGTGAATATAAAAGATCGTATTGTTCCTGTTTCAGAATATCCTTGCTGATCAGCTTGCTGCCCATTCCCACCGCGCAGACCCCGGCCTTGAACCACGAACGGATATTCTCCTTGTTCAACTCTACCCCTCCCGTAGGGATGAATAGCTGGCCCGGAAATAATTCCCGGATCGAGCTGACAAATTCGGGGCCGAGGATATTGGCGGGAAATATTTTGATCAGGGCAGCCTGATGCACCTGGGCCTGGTGAATTTCAGTTGGCGTCATACAGCCAGGAACCCACAGCAGTCCGGCTTTTTCCGCGGCCATCGCCACTTCCCCGTTGACGATAGGAGAAACGATAAAATCGGCGCCTGCCTTTATAAATGCATCGGCTTCCTCCTTCGTCTTGATGGTCCCGATGCCCAGGTAAAGCCCGGGTGCGGTTATGTCGGACAACTCCTTCTTCAGGAATTTGAAATTCTCCAGGGCCGCCCCTCCCCGGTTGGTATATTCCAGTGCGCGGATGCCCGCCTTATATAAAGTCCGTATTACTTCCAGGCTTACCGTGGGGCTGTCCCAATAAAACAACGGCAGCATACCCTGGTTCAGGATGCTCTGTAAAATGGTCTGTTTATCGCTCATAGGTCTGCATAAATTTCTGGATGGCTTCCACCTTCTGATCGGTGGCGTCACTGGTGATGAATAATTTCTGAAAAGCCGCCGCCGTGGCGAATTCAAGGGTCTGCTGTAAAGGCAGGTCATGGTACATGCCATAGATGAGCCCGGCCATGTAACAATCCCCGCTGCCTACTTTATCCACGATCTTATCGGCAAAATATTCCGTGGAATGATATAATTTTTTATCCGCCCACGCGGTCGTATAATATTGAATACCGGAAGGCCCTTTATCAAAACGGAAGGTGTTGGCGACGACCCGCGCCTTCGGGAATAACTGTTTGATTTTTTCACTGGTTGCCCCGGCGTGTCTCAGATAATCTTCTTTAGTGCTGTTCTCCGAGATCGAAACATCCACCGGTATGCCCAGCATTTTTTCCGCCGCCCAGAGATTGCCCATGATGACATCGCAATACTTTGCCAGCCCGGGCATCACGGTATCGGGAGCCGCCCCGTATTGCCAGAGCTTGGCCCGGTAATTCAGGTCAAGGGAAATGGTAATATTTCTGGCCGACGCCGCCGCCAGGGCCTCTTCACAGACCGTCGCCACCCGGACGTTGAGGGCGGGGGAAATAGCGCTGAAATGCAGCCAGCTCACCCCTTCCAGCACAGCATCCCAATCGATGATACCCGGCTGCAGGTCCGAAAAGGAAGAGTGGGCCCTGTCATAGATAACCCCGGCATTCTTCAAGTCTTTTCCCTGGGGCAGGAAATAGAGCCCCAGTCGCTGACCCCGGTACAGGACCCGGGAAATGTCAATATTTTTCCCCTCCAGGTAACCCGTCACCTGGCGGGAGAGCAGGTTCTCCGGTACGGCGGTGAAATAAGCGGAAGGGACTCCCCAGATGGCAAGGGCCGTGGCTACGTTTGCTTCTGCTCCACCAACATAGAAGGGCAGCGTGTTGTTTTGCAGCCATCCACCCTCCGTATCAGGGCATATTCGTAACAATAGTTCACCAAAAGACAATACTTTTTTCATTATTTACAAAATTACAACGCGATCAGATCATATACCTTTCCTTTTTCCGCGGGAAACGACATTATATACCCTTCCCTTGTTGCACGGACGGATTTTATCTTTGTCCCGGTCAGCATGACAGGACGGGCTGTTCTTATTATACAGACCCCTGCTGTGATAGCTTTTATCCGGGCGCTTGCCAATTGATGATTTTCCCAGCTGATGTCTACCTCATATCCTCCCCTCGCCCGCAGTCCCTTTACCTGTCCCGCCTTCCAGGCATCAGGAAGGGCAGCGAGGAGATGAATTTCTCCCAGGTGACTTTGCAGCAGCATCTCCGCCATCCCGGCCGTCCCGCCGAAATTTCCGTCGATCTGGAAAGGCGGGTGCGCGTCAAAGAAATCCGGGTAAGTGCCGCCCCCTTCCCGATAGTTGGTTTCCGTCTCACTGGTATAGTGCAGCAATTGCCGAAGCAATATATAAGCGTGGTTTCCATCCAGCAGCCTTCCCCAGAAATTGATCTTCCATGCTTTGCTCCAGCCCGTACCTTCATCGCCTCTTATCTCCAGGGTCTTCTTTGCTGCTGCGGCAAAGGCCGGAGTGGCTACCGGCGAGATCTGACGGCCCGGATACAGACCAAATAAATGGGAAGTATGCCGGTGATGCACTTCCACATCCTCAAAATCCTTATACCATTCCTGCAAATTGCCTTTATGGCCAATATGAAGCGGGTACAATTTCTTTCTTTTGGCGATGAGGAGGTCCCGGAAGGCGGGGTCGATGCCCAATACATCCGAGGCCTCGATCAGGTTGGTGAACAGATCCCAGATGATGGACATATCCATGGTGGTGGCTATGGATACACTGCCCTGTTTGCCCGGGGCATAGAAAAAATCATTCTCCGGTGACATCGAGGGAGCCGTCACCAGCCATCCATCTTTGTCTTCCACCAGCCAGCCCAGACAGAAAGTTGCAGCTCCTTTCATAAGCGGATAAGCCTTCTCTTTTAAAAATTGCTTGTCGCCGGTGAACTGGTAATGTTCCCATAAATGCTGACAAAGCCAGTTCCCACCCATGGCCCAGTTAGCCCATTTCGGGTCTCCTTTTCCCTTGTCGCCCACAGGATTGGACAGCGCCCATATATCGGAGTTATGATGAGCTACCCAGCCGTCCAGGTTATAAAATTCCCTGGCCGTTGTTTTACCCGTAACAGCAATGTCCCCGATCAGGTCGAACAGGGGAGCATGCATCTCCGAAAGGTTGGTTACTTCGGCAGGCCAGTAATTCATCTGGGTGTTGATATTAATGGTATAGTTGGAGCTCCAGGGCGCCCTCAGCTCCTTGTTCCAGAGGCCCTGCAGGTTAATAGCCTGTCCGCCCGGCCGGGAAGAGGAGATCAGCAGGTAACGGCCGAACTGGAAATACAACGTCTCCAGTCCCGGGTCTGAAGCCCCCGCGGAGTAGGCTTTCAACCGCTGATCAGAAGGCAGCGCCATGCCGGCAAGGGGGGCAGCTGTCGCACCAGAGGTCCCATCCTTCGCAACAGCAGTTGTGTTTTGCCCGGTCGACGCCGAGTCCTTTAAAATAAGGGACACCCGGTCGAAATATTGATGAAAATCCGTCAGATGACGGTCGAGTAGCTGCTGCCAGGATTGTACAAAGGCTTTATCCAGGTCACCCCGGGCCAGCAGGTCCTCATCTTTTCCGTCCTTGTCAGGGCATTTGTCAAACCCGTTAAAGCTGGTGGCCGCCGAGAGCAGCAGCACGACTTCCGTGGCGCTGCTGACATGCAGCCCGCTGCTATCGGCCGTAACAACCCCATCTTTTATCCGGGCCTTTATCCTCATTTCGAAGCGCATGCCGCCACAGGAATTGCTATCGGCATATATGACCGGCTCTTTATTCTCATTATAGTAGCTTGGATCCACATGGGCAGGCGCTTTCCCTTTCAACACCCATTCATCCGCACCGGCTGGCAGGACCTGGTAGTGCAGCTGGCTTTTCAAACCTGCCGTGAAATTCAATCCGCCGGTTTTGTTGGACAGCAGCCGGAGGACGATGACCTGGTCGGGGGCCGAGACAAAGACCTGGCGGGTAAATTCCGTTCCGTCTACCGTGAACTGGGTCGTGGTGATGGCATTATGGATATCCAATTCCCGGTAATAGGCAGCCGGGGAAGCACCTTTAAGGTCTTGTGTGATCACCAGATCGCCCATCGGCAGGTAGGACTCTGAATAAAGGCCCTGCATCTTTTGGCAAAGCTTGTCGGCTTTATCATAGTCAGCTTCCTTTAGTAAGGCATCCCTGATTTGCCCTAGCCAGGTGGGGGCATCGGGGTTTACGTTTTTTTTGACAGGGCCACCCGACCATAATGAACTTTCGTTTAACTGGATCAGTTCCTCATTCACCCTTCCGAATACCATGGCGCCCAGACGGCCGTTACCCAATGGCAGGGCCTCTGTCCAAACCCGGGCCGGATGTTGATACCAGAGCTTCAGGTCCTGCGCCGTGAGCATTACCACGGCGCCGGGCCCGGTCAACAATAGCAAGAATAATAGCTTTTTAACCATAGTATCTTTCTTAAATTTCCACCATTGCTTTTATGACGCCATTTGCCGGATTGAGCCAACGTTCAAATTCATTTTTCACCTGCCCGAAAGGTACGCGATGGGTAATATAGGTTGTAGGGTCGATGAGGCCTTTCTTCATCGAATCCATTACCCGGGTAAAATCCTCACGGGTAGCATTACGGCTGCTCATCAACGTGGCTTCCCGTTTGTGAAACTCCGGATGGCTGAACCCGATCTCTCCTTTCTGCAATCCGACCAGCACATAACGGGCCCCATGCGCCAGGTATTGAAAAGCGTTGTTGATAGCCGCCCGGCTGCCGGTCGCATCGATCACTACCGTGGGCATATCTCCGCCCGTGATATGCCGGAGCCGGTCCAGGACATCGTCACCACCGGCATTCACCGTATGCAATAAGTGAAGCCGGTCCCGGCAGAAAACCAGCCGGTCTTCATTGATATCCATGGCGATGACCTGTCCCCCGGCGATGCGTGCGGACTCCATGGTGCCCAGCCCGATGGGACCTGCCCCGATAACCAGGACAAATTCTCCCTCCGCTACCGCCGCCCTTCGGACAGCATGTGCGCCGATGGACAACGGCTCTACCAGGGCCAGTTCATCATAGCTCAATCCATCGCCATGCACCAGGGAGGAGGAAGGAACGGACAAATATTCCACCATACCTCCGTCGATGTGTACGCCACATACTTTTAGCGTCGTGCAGGCATTCGGCTTGCCTCTCCGGCAGGCAATACAGACGCCGCAGTTGAAATAAGGGATAAAGGTCACGGCTTCTCCGGGCACAAATCCCGGGGCCTTGTCAAAATCCACCAGGTCCCCCGCCAGCTCATGGCCCAGAATGCGGGGATATTCAAAATAAGGCTGGGTGCCTTCAAAGGCATGCAGGTCCGTTCCGCAGATACCGATCCGCCGGATCCTGATAATAGCCTGACCCGGTCCCGCCAGGGGAGCATCGATGTCTTTGTATTCAAAGGCTCCGGGTCTTATACAAACTAATGCTTTCATGCTGATATTATTTATGCATTCTTCAGCGCCCGGTCCAGGTGCACATAGCCCCCATCGACATGGATCAACTGCCCGGTCGTATGGCTGGATCGGGCCGACAGCAGAAACGCCGTCATATTGGCGATCTCCTCGGAGGTGGTCATCCTGTTCTCCAGGGGTATGGTCCCGACAATCTCTTTTAACTTCTCTTCAGGGTTTGGCAGTGTTTTGATCCATCGCTCATAGAGGGGTGTCCAGCATTCCGCCACAATAATGGCGTTCACCCGTATGCCGTCATTCAACAGCTCCACGGCCCATTCCCGGGTAAGGGCATTCCGTCCGCCATTGGAGGCCGCATAACCCGAGGTGTTGCCCTGTCCGGTCTCAGCCGTTTTACTACTGATATTGACGATGGCCCCCTTCGACTTTTTCAGGGCAGGCAGCGCATGATGGGCCAGCAGATAATAATGCACGACATTTTTATGCAGGGAGGCAAGAAAAGCCTCATAGTTACCGGAAGCCAGCCCTACACCGTCGTTGACACCCGCATTATTCACCAGCCCGTCGATCCGGCCCGTCGCGGCCAGCACCGCCTTCACGGCCGCTTCACAGGCGGAAGGCTCTGTCAGCTCAGCTTCGAATTGAAATGCTTTGCCACCGGCTGCCTCGATGGCAGCAACCGTCGTCCGGTTATCCTGTTCATTCCGGCCGATGATAAAAGGAATGGCGCCCTCTTTAGCCAGTACTTTGGAAATACCTTCTCCAATGCCTTTAGCCCCGCCTGATACGATGATGACTTTATTGTCTAATAGTAGGTCCATGGTTTTGCCTTATAGGTTGTAAAATTTTATCGCGTTGCCTCCAAAAAAGGCTTCCTGTTCCGCCGTCGAATAGCTGGCGAAATAATCTTTCACCAGTCCAAAGACCTGCTCATAGGAAGCAGCCACCAGGCACACGGGCCAGTCCGATCCAAACATGATCCGCTTAGGACCGAATGCCTGCACTACCGTGTCGATATAGGGATGCAGATCTTCCGGTTTCCAATGTTTCCAGTCCGCCTCTGTCACCATGCCCGATATCTTGCAGTAGACATTCTCATGGACGGCTACCGCCCTGATAGCGGCCTTCCATTCTGCCGTTATCTTTTTGTCTTTGATATAGGGCTTGGCGATATGATCGATGACAAAAGGCTGGTCCGGAAAGGCTGCCGTCAGCTCCCGGGTATAGCCCAGCTGGTCGGGAAAAATGAGGATGTCATAAGTGAACCCGTAGGAAGCCAGCAGGCCGATGCCATTCCGGAAAGCGGGCTTCAGCATCAGGGCCCGGTCTTTCTCCCCCTGCAGGATATGACGAAAGCCCTTCATCTTGGGAAAAGCCCGGTAATAAGTCAACTGCTCCTCCACAGAGGGAGACTGCAGGTCTACCCAGCCTACCACCCCTTTGATAAAGTCGTGTGAAGCCGCATTGGCCAGTTGGAATTTATTCTCCTCTTCCGATTGGTCTACCTGTACCAGCACGCATCCGTCGATGCCTGCAGCCCGCAGAACAGGCTCCAGGTCACCCGGCATGAAATCTTTTTGGATCACGGCCATATCAGGTCCTATCCAGGCATGCTGTTCCGGGTCGAACTTCCAGAAATGCTGATGGGCATCTATCTTAGGCATAGGCTACTACTTTCTGTTGAGTTTTCCCCAGCCCGTCTATGCCAAGCTCTACCAGGTCACCCGGTTGCAGATATACCTGGGGGTTCATGCCCAGGCCTACTCCGGCAGGTGTTCCGGTAGAGATCACATCTCCCGGCAATAAGGTCATGAACTGGCTGGTGTAGGAGATGAGGAAGGGGATCCGGAAGATAAAATTGGCCGTCGTGCCGTCCTGCATAGTCTTGCCATTTACGGTAAGCCATAAACGAAGGCTGTCGATATTGCCCATTTCATCCGGGGTGGCCATCCAGGGGCCCAGGGGCGCAAAGGTATCACAACCCTTCCCTTTATCCCAGGTACCACTGCGCTCGATCTGGAATTCCCGCTCGCTGACGTCGTTGTGGAGGACATACCCCGCTACGTGGTCCAGGGCTTCTTCTTCTGAGACATAACTGGCTTTTTTCCCGATGACGACGGCCAGTTCCACTTCCCAATCCGTTTTTTTGGAGTTGCGGGGAATGACGATATTATCCGCGGGACCGCTAAGGGCGGTGGTCGCTTTCATAAAAATAACAGGCTCCGGGGGAGGAGTGGCGCCCGTTTCCTTTGCATGGTCTGCATAGTTCAGGCCGATGCAGATGATCTTGGAAGGACGGGCTATCGGAGATCCCAAACGGGCTCCGGCAGGCACCTGGGGAAGGCGGGTACCGCCCCCGGGGGCCTTATGCTGTTCGACAAACTGTTGTAACCTTTCCAATCCGTCGCCGGCAAAAAAGGCTTCATTATAATCCTGCCCGAAAGCAGACGTGTCATAGTATTTATCATTCAGAACAATGCCTGTCTTCTCATTATCCAGGCTGCCGTGACGTATCAGTTTCATATTTCTATTTTTTTGTTTCCGGCCGCCCCTTTCGGTGCCCGGCCGTCAATGCTAGTTATTCAATTTCGTAAAACCTCCATCGATGGGGTAGTCGCACCCGGTAATAAAAGAAGCTTCATCGCTGCAGAGGTAGAGGATCAGTCCCGCTATCTCTTCCGGCCTGGCCATCCGGCCTATCGGCTGTGTCTTCGATAATTTTTCAAACATCTCCGCCTCTTTGCCCGGATAATTCTTTTTAAGGAACCCGTCTACGAAAGGCGTATGTACCCTTGCCGGAGAGATACAGTTACAGCGGATGCCGTCGTGGAGATAATCCTTCGCCACCGACAGCGTCATGGCTGTCACCGCCCCCTTGGTCATGGAGTAGGCAAACCTGTCCGGGATGCCTACCAGCGCCGCGATGGAAGACATGTTGACGATGACGCCCCCTCCGTGCTGTTTCATCAGGGGGATGGCTGCATACAGGCAATTGTAAACTCCTTTCACGTTGACCTGGTAAAGCCGGTCGAAATCCGCTTCCGGGGTCGTCTCTACCGTACCTACGTGCGACACGCCGGCGCTGTTCACCAGGATGTCCGGTTTCGGGATGGCTCCGAATACCTTCTGGACGGCGTCCTGTTTGGACACGTCCACCACATGAGCGAAGGCCGTTCCGCCCTCCGCTTCGATTTCCTTCACGGTGTCCAAAGCCTGCCCTTCATTGAGGTCCACTGCGTATACCCGCGCCCCCTGTTTGGCCAGGAGCAGCGCTACTGCCTTGCCGATCCCGCTGCCCGCACCGGTAACCACGGCATTTTTTTGTAACAAACTGAACATGCTGATTTTATATTGACTGGTTTAAAGAGAATATTTCTTTCATCAGCAGCCATTTTTCGCCCGGCTTACTGCCCGGCATGGGCTGCTGGAATTTCCACATCAGCTGCTCCCATTCCTGTACTTTGGGATTAGCCAGATCCATGGCTGCTTTCTTTTCGAAGCTGAAATCATCCTTCGTCTCCATGATCATGAACAGCCGGGTGCCGAGCCGAAAGATCTGCATGTCGGTAATACCGGCGGCCAGGATGCTGCTGCGGATCTCCGGCCAGATTGCCTTGTGGCAGGCCTCATACTCGGCGATGAGGGCTACATCATCTTTTAAGTCTACCGTTAAACTATATCTTTTCACGATGTACTATTTTTATCAATGTCTGAATGCCACCTTTACCGGAGAGGAGGTTTCCCCTCCCTTTACCCGGTAACCCTTCCAACCATACCAGGCTACCACTACGAAACATCCCAAAGGAACGATATAGGAGAAGGCCGTGGAGTAGCTTTCCGCCAGTTTGCCCATCACAAAAGGCATCAATGCCCCTCCCACGATGGACATGATGAGAAAAGAAGAGGCCTTTTTCGTATTATGGCCGGTATCTTTGATGCCCAGCGCAAAGATGGTGGGGAACATGATGGATTCAAATAAAAAAACCGTCATCAGCGCGTATATGGAAAGCCATTCCCTGTTGAGCATTACCAGGGCGCAGAGCACGATATTGATGAGTGAATACACCATCAGGAGCTTATTAGGGGCAATCTTCCTCATCAGGGCGGTGCCGATGAACCGGCCGGCCGTGAACAGGGCGAGGCTGATAGACAGCAGCAGCGATGCTTTGGCATTGTCGATGCCTATCTTAGCCTCTGTACAATAGTTGATGAACAAGGCGGCAATACCCACCTGCGCCGCCACATAAAAGAATTGCGCTATCACACCACCGACAAAATGCTGATGGCTGAATAAGGGTTTGATGTCCTGGTCCTTTGAAGAGACGATGTCTGCTTCCTTGATCTCCGGCAGCGTGGTCCGCATAAATAAACCCGCGACGAAAAGGACGACCACCCCGATAATAATATAAACAAGCTTTACCGAGTCCAGGTTATTGTTTCCCTTCCCGAAAAATAAAGAGGCGGCAATGATGGGTCCCAGAAAGGCCCCTACCCCGTTAAAACACTGGGACAAATTAAGCCTTGATTCGGAGGTTTCCGGTGTGCCTAAGACGGTTACATAGGGATTGGCAGCCGTTTCCAGACAGGTCAGCCCGGATGCAAGGATAAATAATGCCAGCAGGAAAAAATTGAAGCTGGATTTTTCTGCGGCCGGATAGAACAAAAAGGCGCCCACGGCATAACACAACAGGCCCAGGATAATTCCCTTTTTATAGCCATATTTATTCATAAACAATCCGGCCGGCAGGGCGATGAGAAAATAGGCCCCGAAATAAGCAGCCTGCAGCAGCGTGGACCTGGACCGGGTGATGTTGAGCGTCTCCTGAAAGTGTTTGTTGAGCACATCCAATAGTCCGTAAGCAAAGCCCCAAAGGAAGAAGAGGGAGGTGACCAGGATGAAAGGGAATAAGAATTTGTTCTTTGACATGTGCGAATGGTTAAAGCATCGTTAGGTAATATAAGAGCTCCGGAATACCAAAGAAAATGCATTCCCGGGGAGAAATCGCACAGTAAGTTATCTGATTATTAAGTTATTTTAACACAAAATGGGTAAAATAGGGAGCTATTAATGAATAAATCGTAACCACCGATCGGTAAAATCCATGTACTGCTGCCAGTCGTACCCCGTAATATCATGTTTGCCGCTCCGGATATGATACCGGACCGATTGCCCTACAGGATGCTCCAGGGCTGGCATGCTGTCCGTCTTTAATCCCTTTTTCTTATAAAGATGATAGACAGGCCCTACCCGGGTGGCGCTGAGGAATTCTCCCCGGGGATCGGAGTTCCTGTCGCCTTCCGCGCTGGCCACATAGAGCGGACGGGGGGCGATCAGCGACAGCAGCTGGTGCTGATCAAAAGGCAGGGAAGCCAGGTCGTTGCCATATTGTTTGTAGGCCGGGGCAAACCACCAGGGGAATTTGGCGTTGATGATAGCCACCGTTTCTCCATAATCCCTTTTGGATAAGGCGGCCCCGCCTTCCCCCGACTCATTGGAGATGACAGCGGCCCACCGGGGATCACCGGCTCCTGCCCATACCGCCGTTTTTCCCAGGCGGGAATGACCGATGACGATGAGCCGGTGGCGGTCCACCCGCCCCTCTGTCTCCAGGTAGTCCGCGATGCGGTTCAGTCCCCAGGCCCAGGCTCCGATGGCCCCCCATTCATACGGCTCTATCTGTAATTCTTCCGATAGCCTTGTCCGGATCCCTGTTTGCCAGCCGTCTGCCCGGTCCGGCTCGATGTCCCAATACCAGGCGCTGGCCACCCCATAACCACGGGTTATTATTTCTTTCAACGGCCATTGTGAAGATGCTTCCAGGGTAGCATTGCCGCCAAAGCTATATCCGACGAACACGGGCGCCGGTCCCCGGGACCTGTTGGGCAGATAGAGGGCTACCCGCAATCGGGCAGCGGTATCCGTGGGTGAAAACCAAAGGGTCAGCTCTTTCCGGGTGGCCAGCCCGCCCAGGGCCGAGGAATCGACGGCCGTGACCGAAACTTTGAGGGGAACGGGGCGCGTGGGCATCCTGCCGTAGACATTCTTCTCGAACAGCTGATAGAGATAAGGGCGTTGTTCTTTTTCCCATTGTCGTATGGTGGTCACCCGGTGGGGGACCTGGCCGCCGGCAGCAGCGCCATGAGCAGGCTTACCGGCAACAGGGGCAGCTGTCCCACCGCCAGCCTGGCCGGCAAGCACGAGCGGATCGGCCTCTTCATAAGGAGCCACTTTCGATTCATCCAGGTTGGCGGCCGGCGGAGGTGCGAGCTGGTAGACCTCACTACCTGCTAACAGGAGACAGCCCAATCCATAATCTTCAAAATCCGGAACCTTGTCATAAGTCACCGGCTGTCCATCCTTCGGCTCCTTGCCCGTCCCCTGTACGTATCCCAGGAAACCGTTGGCATGCAGGGCATCCTGCACCAGGGCATTCCAGGCTCTTGCCACGATGGGCAAATACTGTTTTTTATCGAAATAACCCTGATGGATACCCCAGGCTATCCCATACGTGAACAGCGCCGTCCCCGACACTTCTTTCCCTCCGAAATGGGTGGAGTCGTGTAAGCTGACATTCCAGAAACCATCAGGCCGCTGCAGCGGGATCAGCGCCTTCACCATGTCGAGATAATTCTGCAGATATTCGGGTCTATGCGGGTCTTTTTGCGGTAGCAGGGAGAGAACCCGGACCAGGGCGGCCAGTACCCATCCGTTGCCCCGGCTCCAATAACAATTCTCTCCGTTGGGCTCTTTATAGGGCGGCACAAAATCCTTGTCCCTCCACCAGAGGTGTTCGTCCGGATTATACAGGCCATGCCCCCCTTGAATAGTTTTTGTAGAATGATACAGGTCATACATCTTCCGGAAATAAGCGGTGTCTTTATACACGACTCCCAATCTGGTAAAGACAGGCATGGCCATCTGAAGGGCGTCGATCCAGTTCCAGTCGTCGTTTTTATCTCCGGGCAACATATTGTCGATACAGCCTTTGATAGCCGCCATCCTCTCCGGCCGGGCATCGATCTCATACAGATCGATATAGGTCTGTCCGCAGCACTGATCATCGGCATTTCTTCCCTGGATACCCTTGCGGGGAGTCCATTGATGTCGGGCGCCCCAATCCACGGCATAGTCGTAGTACTCTTTTTTGGGGTCGATGGAGTATAGGGCCATCAGGCCTTCGTAGTAGACGGCCCGGGTCCAGATATGGCTGGGCCTTGCGATGTTGGTGACGATGTCCTTGCCCGGATCGGGCCATTTATTCATGAAGTAGGCATTGGCCAGCCGCATGGACTGCAAGATGTCCCGTTG
>DATJJD010000030.1:0-22113 GCA_035492545.1 Puia sp. | reverse complement strand
TTTTTTCGGACAGGATTGGACGCTACAATTTCCCCCGCACTGCCGCCAGAAATTCCTCCGGCCGGTCGACGAAGAACAAAAGGGTATCTGCTTCCTGCCGGATGCCGAAAGGGCGATGAACCAGGATGGGTTGCTTTAGCCTAAGCAGGATATTATGGTTTTCCAGACCCTTAATCAGGGCCAGTTTTACGGTCCTCGTCGACGGCAACGGAGGCTGAGCCGTCTTGTTGGCGGAACCTCTTTTGGGGCGATCGAATTCTATAGCGTCGATATTGTCGAAGAGGACGGCAGCATCAGCCACCAATCCATTGCGGAGCTGTAAGGATTCCTCGCCGATCCGAATAGGCCTTATCCGGACTGCCCGCATATGCGCGTATAACTGAAGGGCCGTATAAGCACCCAGCGTTGTAAGGATCCAGGCCACCTGCTTATTCCAGAGCGCCAGTAGAAAATGAAGCCCCACCGTCTCCACCAGGAAGCAGCAACAGAAAACTCCCAACACCAGCAGGATACCATTGGTCTTATAGGAGGTGAATGTATCCGGCGGCACGTCAGACCCGTCGCCGGCCCGGGCCTTCGCCTTCTTCCGGGGAACGAATGCATAATAGAGCACGGCCATTTCCGAGGCGAGGATACCGCCCGCCTTTTCATTTCCCGTCACCTCCGTCAGTATAAGCCTGCATCTGGACAGAACGTCTCCCCTTTCCTCTTTTCCCCCTTTTTTTGCGGAACGGCTGGCCTGGTAAAATTTTTTCGCAATGAGGAACAGCAGGGTCCCTTCCGCCAGGGGAGCCACCCAGGTCTTGAGCAGGCTGAGGAGAAAATGAGGTTTGTTATACAGTAAAAGGCCTGCCAGCAGGAGCCCCAGGACAAAGACGCGGACAACCGTCATTTTTGGCACCCGGGTCCTCCGGATAACCAGGAAGTACAGCAGCGGGGCCGTGACGGTGAGATCCAGGGTGACCGCTGTCGAAAGCTGGTCGCCTTTTAAAAGAAAGACCGGGCTAAAAACAAGGAGGGTGCAGGCCGTCATTACCAGCATGGGGAGTCCTATGGCAAGGGTCCAGTTCGGTTTGTTCGGAAGGGAGGTCATAGACAGGGTTGGAGTGGACCGTCCGAAAATCCGGGCGGGCGGTGCAAAGATACTTAAGGGCACGCCAATGAGAGCGGTTATTCGGCTCTCAAACTTTCTACCGGATTAGCCAACGCGGTGCGGATGATACGAAGGGCGGTAACCGCCAGCGCCAGCAGTAGTAAAATACCAACAGGAGCTACGAACAGCCAGGCGTTCAGCGTAGCATGATAGGCATAAGAGGATAACCAGCGAGCCATTGCAATACCCGCCAGTGGCAAGGCGATGGCCGCAGCCCAGGCCACCAGCTTCATCAGGTCGGTGGTGAAGAGGGAGACGATCTGCGAAATCGAGGCTCCCAGGACTTTGCGGATACCGATCTCTTTGGTGCGCTGTACGGTGATGAGGGCAACCAGTCCATATAGCCCCAGGCAGGATATAAAAATGGCCAGTCCGGCAAAGGCGTTGAATAGTACCAGGGTTATCCTGTCCTGCTTATATTGCTCGTTAAAGCTTTCATCCATGAAAAAATAGTCGAAAGGCAGGGAGGGAAAATAGGTCTTCCACATTTGCTTTATCCGGGGTATCTGCTGTGGCGGGGCCTTCACCAGGGCAGCTATCAAAGGATTATTGGTGTTATAGATCATCACTACCGGCTCAATCGCATTGTGGAGGGATTTATAGAAGAAATTTTTCATCACCCCTACCACTTTCCCCTTGCAGCCGCCCCCTTCAATGGATTGGCCGATAGCCGATTTCCACCCCATATTCTTCACGAAGGCCTCGTTGACGAGGAATCCTTCTTTCTTATCGGTAGAGAAGCTGTCCGATAAATTCCTCCCTTCTACCAGCGAGATATGCATAAGAGGCAGGAACTGCGGGTCGATAAAAAAATAATTGCACATGAATTCCCTTTTTTTGCCCTCCGACCAGGTCGTTGTACTGGACAGCGCCGCGCCCCCCAAAGGCAGGCCGCTGCCAACCGTGACACCCCGGATCCCCGCCTCGTGCCGCAGGGCCTCGCAGAAAGCCTTGGCTCCGACCTGGGAAGCGGAGTCGTTAGGCATAACCACACAGGCCATTTGTGACCGGTCGACACCCAGGTCCTTATGCTCGATGAATTGCATCTGGCGATAGATGACACCTGTCCCTACCAGCATGGCCAGGGCTATGACAAACTGTACCACAGTTAGGATCTTCCGCAGCCCCACCCCTTTCGTATCCCCAGCCGGACGTCCTTTTAAAGCCTTTAAGGGATTGAACCGGGATAAGACCAACGCCGGATACATACCTGCCAATACAGCCGTTAGGGGGAAGGCCAGGAGCAGGAAGAAGAACCCATTCCAATCATCCACGGAAAGATGGGTAGATAGCATCCTGTTGAAGAAAGGGATGCCCATCAGCACCAGCCCGATAGCGACCAGCCAGGCAAGGGCCATGAGAAAGAAAGACTCTCCCAGGAATTGACGGATCAACTGAAAGGGCCTTGCGCCGATGGTCTTGCGGACGGCCACCTCCTTTGCCCTTTCCGTGGCCTTTGCCGTGGACAGGTTGATATAATTCAGTAAGGCGATCACCAGTATGAAAGCGGCCAGCGCTGAGAAGATAGTGTTGAATTGACGATTACCCTTTGGCGTATCCCCCAGCTTGCCATTGCTGAAATGCAGGTCCGCCAGGGTCTCCGTTTCAAAGGAGAAATGATATCCATTGGCACCCGCCTGGTCGAGCTCGGGCTGGACATATTTAGCAGCGAGCAGACCAAGCTGATGGTTCAGGCGCCGCAGGTCAGGTTTCCCCCGGAATAATACGAACGTGTAGGCGGTGAGATCGTCCACGACCCAATTGGTAGCTTTGGTAAAATCCTTTGCAACAAGGGCCTTGATCTCCATGTCGGAATTGGCAGGCCGGTCGTCGATGACCCCCGTCACCCGGAACTGCTGCCCGTTACAGACCAATACCTGCCCCAGCGCCGGAGCCCCCCCAAAATATTTTTTAGCAAGGCTGCTCGTCAGAACAATGGAATTAGGCGCCGTCAGCGCTCCTGCTGCCGATCCTTCCCGGAAAGAAAAAGTAAAGACTTTGAAAATACTTTGCTCCGAATAATAGAAATTCTCTTCCTTGAAGACCCCGGCCCCTTTCCGGACATTTATAGCCGCCCCTTCGATGCGAACTGCCGCCTCGATCTCAGGGTTATCCTTCAGCAGCGCATCTGCCAACGGCATGGAACTAAACGCCAGGTGCATATCCGATTCCGGGGAGTGGATAATGCTGGTCACCCGGGCGATGCGGTCCACATGGGCATTATACCGGTCGTAGTTCAGCTCGAAATGGACATACAGATAAATTAGTATACAGGAGGCGATGCCGACGGAAAGACCAAGAATATTGATGAGGGAGAAAGAGAAGTGACGGGTCAGGTAACGGCAGCTAGTTTTCCAATTCATATAAAGTAAGGTTATTCCAATAAAAATACGTCTCGAATAACGACCTAATAGCTGTTGCCGGGAATTTGGGGTTTAATTAAGATATTAATTTTATTTATAATATAAAAAGGTGTTGATTTCACGTTAATTTATCCAAAAATAATCCCCCAAAAAGCCTTTACAACTAAAAAATTGTTTTTCTTTGCATTCGCTTTTGGACCCTGGTCCACTTTGGAAAAATTTTATATAAATTTCATCCGACATTGAAATGAAAAAAAACTCACCCATATCACACTACTTAGTGATATTGCACGCCTTCAATAAGCGTGGGTTTTTTGCTGCGCCCCTGTGCTCAGTTTTTTCCGTTCGCCCGGTTCCCTTTTGGGTACGACGTTGATACCAATTTACCATAGCGTCCCCTTCTATAGTGGCACTATTTCCTTGTCCCCGCAGCGGTGGTTTATCCGCAATTAATCCCATTCCAGCAATGGACGATCATTTATCATTCAAGAGTACAAGTCAACAATGGAACAGTCTTTCAAAATAATAATAGCCGATCAGTCTCACCAGGATTTCGCCCGCATTATTTGCGATGAAATGGAATCTTCAGCCAAAGCCCGTGGTACCGGCATTGCCAAAAGAAGTCCTGACTATATTCAGCAAAAAATGCGGGAAGGCAAGGCTGTCATCGCCTTCACGGGCGATGGCGTCTGGGCCGGCTTCTGCTATATCGAGACCTGGAGCCATGGAGAATATGTAGCCAATTCCGGGCTCATCGTAGCGCCACCTTTCCGGAAGAGCGGACTGGCCAAACAGATCAAGAAAAAGATATTCGAGTTAAGCCGCAAGACCTATCCGGAATCCAAGATATTCGGTCTGACCACCGGCCTGGCGGTCATGAAGATCAACTCCGAGCTGGGTTATGAACCCGTCACCTATTCCGAGCTCACCCAGGACGACGCTTTCTGGGCCGGCTGCAAGAGCTGTGTCAACTATGAGATCCTTGTGAGCAAGGAGCGGAAGAATTGTATGTGTACGGCTATGCTGTATGATCCCAAAGATCATTACGAGCCGGAAGAGACGACCCAGGACTTTAAGAAGCACTCCAAACTCTACGAACGATTCATGCGTATCAAACAATGGAAATTGCTGGCGCCTTTCATGAAACATCATGAACCTGCCGGCGGGAGCAATGGCAATAAAAGTGGCGGTGCACCCGAAGGAGCCAGACGGCAACGATCGCTCTTCCATTCATTCTTTAATTTTTAACCGCATTCCCCCAACAAAAACACATCGGATCCATCATGAACAATAAAGTCGTATTAGCATACAGCGGAGGCCTGGATACTACCTATTGTGCCATCTGGCTTAAAAAAGTAAAGAACCTGGAGATACATGCGCTTACCGTCAATACCGGCGGATTCAGCGAAAAAGAGATCGAACAGATCGCCGAAAGAGCAAAAAGCCTGGGAGTAGCCTCCTTCCAATGCGTGGATGTGACCAGGGAATACTACGAAAGCTGTATCAAATACCTGATCTTCGGCAACGTACTAAAGAATGCCACCTATCCCCTCAGCGTCAGCGCTGAAAGAATGGTACAGGCTATTGCCGTGGCAGAGCACGTAAAAAAGACAGAAGCCGCCTTTGTCGCCCATGGCAGCACCGGCGCCGGCAACGATCAGGTCCGTTTTGACATGGTATTCCAGAGCATGCTGCCCGGTGTGGAGATCATCACACCTATCCGCGACCTGAGGTTAAGCCGGGAGGAAGAGATCGCTTTTTTGAAGGAACATGGCGTGGAAATGAACGTTGAAAAAGCCAAATACAGCATCAATAAAGGGCTTTGGGGTACTTCCGTCGGCGGAAAAGAGACCCTTACTTCCAAAGACTATCTTCCCGAAGAAGCCTGGCCGACACCCGTCACGGAAACCGGGACCCGGTCCCTTGAGCTGGAATTTGAAAAAGGAGAGCTGAGGGCCGTCGATGGGAAAAAATTCCTCAACCCCGTAGAAGCCATCCAGCATCTGCAAGCCATCGCCCAGCCTTATGGCGTAGGCCGGGACATTCATGTTGGAGACACTATTATCGGCATCAAAGGCCGGGTAGGGTTTGAAGCTGCCGCGCCGTTGATCATCATCAAAGCGCATCACCTGCTGGAAAAACATACCCTCACCAAATGGCAGTTATACTGGAAAGATCAGCTGAGCACCTGGTACGGCAACTGGCTGCATGAAGGCCAGATGCTCGACCCTACCATGCGCAATATTGAGAAATTCCTGGAAGACACCCAGGCCACCGTCAGCGGAAAGGTCTATGTTACCCTGCAACCCTATCGTTTCACCGTCACGGGCATCGACAGCGCCCATGATCTTATGAGCAGTAAATTTGGCAGCTACGGGGAAATGAATAAAGGTTGGAGCGGAGATGACGTAAAAGGCTTCGCCAAAATATTCGGCAATCAATCGGCTATCTATCATAAAGTTAACGAGACTGCCTCATGAAACCCGTCTCCAGGCTGCATCCCCTGAAACACTATCTGTGGGGAGAGCAGTGTGATGGATGGAACCTGGTAGATACCCCGGAGCTGTCGGTGAAAATGGAAAGAATGCCGCCTCATACGGCCGAGCAAATGCATTTTCATCAACAGGCCCGTCAATTCTTTTTCATCCTGAAAGGCATCGCCACCTTTTATTTTGAGGGTGAGGACCCCATAACGGTGAACGCACAGGAGGGCCTGGAGATCAGGCCCGGACTCCGGCACCGGATATCGAATGAAGGCGAAGAAGATCTTGAATTTATCCTCAGTTCGCAGCCCTCCACGGCAGCAGACAGGATTCAATAAATAGTGAAATATGGCAACCGTCACAGCAGGCATTATCGGAGGCGCCGGGTATACCGGTGGAGAAATGATCAGGATCCTGATGAATCATCCGCAGGTAGCAATCCGTTATGTGCACAGCAAGAGCAATGCCGGCAAATTCCTCTATGAGGTACACGAAGACCTGGCAGGCGATACCGATCAACGATTTTCTGCTGACTGGAATAATGAAGTAGACGTACTATTCCTTTGCGTAGGACATGGGGAAGCAAAAAAATTCCTGGAAGAAAATGCCTCCGGTCTTGGAAACGTCCGGATCATCGACCTGTCCCAGGATTTCCGCCTGCATAAGGACGGACTGCGCCCCTCGTTGCCCACCTTCCCCGACCAACCTTTTGTCTATGGTCTTCCGGAAATTAACAGGGAGGTTATCCGCACAGCCCGCTATGTCGCCAATCCCGGTTGTTTTGCCACGGCCATCCAGCTGGGACTGCTACCCCTGGCAAAGGCCGGTCTTCTTCGGGATACGAATGTCTATACGACCGGTATCACCGGGTCTACCGGCGCCGGCCAAAGCCTCTCGCCCACCTCTCATTTTTCCTGGAGGGCCAACAATATCCAGGCTTATAAGACCCTGAATCACCAGCACCTGAAAGAGATCGGCCAGTCCCTGCAACAGCTGGAAGCTGCCGGACAGGTAGGCGCGTCGGGCGCGAAACCGACAGCGGGGGCCACGGGGGCAAAGCCGGCATCCGGCGGGGCGCTGCATTTCATTCCCTGGCGGGGAGATTTTACCCGGGGCATCTTCGTCAGCTCCCAGCTACGCTGTGACCGGCCGTTGGAAGACCTGACAACTCTCTATCATGATTTTTATCAGGGCCATCCCTTCACGACCGTCAGCCGGTCGGCCATTTCGCTGAAGCAGGTAGTCAATACCAATAAATGTCTGATCCAACTGGAACAGCAGGGCGGGCAGCTCGTCATCCATTCCGTCCTCGACAACCTGTTGAAAGGAGCTTCGGGCCAGGCCGTTCAAAATATGAACCTGCAATTCGGATTGGATGAAGCAGCCGGATTACATCTGAAAGCAAACGCATTTTAAAAAAGTAAGAATATGAAATTATTTGACGTCTATCCTATCAATGACATTACCATTGTAAAAGCAAAAGGATCCTATGTCTGGGATCAGGAAGGACAGCAATACCTGGACCTCTACGGTGGTCACGCGGTAATATCTATCGGGCATACCCATCCGCATTATGTAAAACGTATCACCGAACAGCTGAATAAAGTGGGGTTTTATTCCAATTCCGTCCGGATGCCCTTACAGGAAGAACTGGCCGACAAACTGGGCAAGGTATCCGGCCGGCCGGACTACCAGCTGTTCCTCTGCAACTCCGGTGCGGAAGCCAATGAAAACGCCCTGAAGCTGGCCTCTTTCCATAACGGCCGCAAAAAGATCATTGCTTTTTCCAAATCTTTTCATGGCCGGACTTCCCTGGCCGTAGCCGTTACGGACAACCCTGCCATCCAGGCCCCCGTGAACAAAACGGACAATGTCATCTTTCTGCCCTTCAACGATGAGACAGCCCTGGAAGCCTGCTTCAAGGCGCAGGGAAAGGATATCTCCTCCGTCATCGTGGAAGGGATACAAGGCGTAGGAGGCATTAATGAGGCTTCGGCCACCTTCCTCCAAAAGATCAGTCAACTCTGTAAAGAATATGGCGCCGTATTTATTGCCGACAGCGTACAATGTGGTTATGGACGCAGCGGGAAATTCTTTTCCCACGACTATGCCGGCGTAGACGCGGATATTTATACCATGGCCAAGGGAATGGGGAATGGATTCCCGGTAGCCGGTATTATCATCGCCCCTCACCTGCAGCCCAAATATGGCATGCTGGGCACTACCTTCGGCGGCAATCACCTCGCCTGCGCCGCTGCGCTGGCCGTCCTGGAAGTCATCGAACAGGAGAACCTGCTAAAAAATGCCGCAGAGACAGGCAGCTACCTGATGGAGGAGCTGAAGAAAATATCGGGGTTACAAAATGTCCGGGGAAAAGGATTGATGATCGGATTCGATATCCCCGAAAAATGGAAGGACCTGCGGAAAAATCTCTTATTCCAGCAACAGGTCTTCACCGGGGAGGCCAAGCCCAATGTCATCCGGCTGCTGCCTTCCCTGGCCTTACGGAAAAAAGACGCCGACGAATTCATCATTGCACTGGAAGAAGAGATCCATGCATTCTCCCGGGCCGCCAAATCCGTGAAATAACAAGTATTAACAGCCAACTGATCGAATCATGAAAAATTTCATCTCCGCCCATGACGTGACCGACATCAACAGCCTGGTACAATCCGCCCTGGCCTATAAAGCCGATCCCTTAAAGGACCGGAACCTGGGCGCCAACAAAAGGGTGGGCCTGCTATTCCTCAACCCCAGCATGCGTACCCGGCTCAGCACCCAGATCGCAGCACAGAACCTGGGCGCGGAAGCCATCGTCTTCAACGTAGACAAAGAAGGCTGGGCCCTGGAATTTGAAGAAGAAGCGATTATGAGCGGCAATACCGTGGAGCATGTAAAGGACGCAGCCCCTGTCATGGGCAATTATTTCGACATTCTTTGTATCCGCACCTTCCCATCCCTGAAGAATAAGGAAGACGACTACAGTGAATTATACATCAAGCAGTTCATCAAATATTCCGGTATTCCCGTAGTCAGCCTGGAGAGCGCCACCCTGCATCCCCTGCAAAGCCTCACCGATGTCATCACCATTACCGAGAGCCTTCCATCCGTGGGCCATGGCATCCGTACATCGGGCCCGGCGACAGGGCAAACATCCGCATCCGGCGCCGTGACGGCATCCGGCCGGCGGCCAAAAATTGTGCTGACCTGGGCACCCCATGTAAAAGCCCTTCCCCAATGCGTAGCCAACAGCTTCTCCCAATGGATCAATGCCTGGGGCCAGGCCGATTTCGTCATTACCCACCCGGAAGACTATGAACTGGATCCGGCCTTCACGAAAGGAGCCACCATTACCCATAACCAGGATGAGGCCCTGAAAGACGCAGACTTTGTATATGTTAAGAACTGGAGTACCTACGCCGATTATGGCAAGATCTATTGCAACGACCCCGAATGGATGCTGACCAGCGAGAAACTTCAGCTTACCAACCAGGCAAAGGTCATGCATTGCCTTCCCGTACGAAGGAATGTAGAGCTCAGCGATGAGGTGCTGGACAGCCCGGCCAGCATCGTGACACAGGAAGCCTCCAACAGGGTCTGGGCCGCCCAGGCGGTGCTGGCAGATATTTTCCGGTCTTCCGCGGGAAAAGGACGTTAAAGCTCGAACATGGAAACATTAGCAGTCATTAAAATAGGCGGTAATATTATCGACGACGAGGCGAAACTCGCCGCCTTTCTCGATGTATTCGCCACCGTCAGGGGCAAAAAAATCCTGGTGCATGGCGGGGGCAAATTAGCTACCAAAATGGCCGATGGATTAGGTATCCGGCAACAGCTGGTCGACGGCCGCCGCATCACGGACGCGGAGACCCTGAAGATCGTTACGATGGTCTATGCAGGTTTTATCAATAAAAACATCGTAGCGCAGTTGCAGGCCCGCGGCTGTAATGCCATGGGCCTCACCGGTGCGGACGGCAATGCCCTCCTCGCCCATAAGAGAATCCACCCTTCCATCGACTATGGCTATGTAGGCGACGTGGATGCCGTCAACACGGCCTTCCTCACCCGGCTTCTCGAAGGGGAAAACACCCTGGTATTCGCTCCCATTACCCACGATGGCAAAGGCCAGTTGCTCAATACCAATGCCGATACCATCGCCCAGGAAATAGCCCGGGGGCTGAGCAGCTCCTTTGCCACCAGCCTGGTCTACTCCTTTGAAAAAAGCGGTGTTCTCCTCAATGCGGAAGACGAGAGCTCTGTAATCGGCAGGATCAATCCCGCCGATTACCAGGAATTAAAACAACGGCAGGTGATCTTTGCCGGTATGATCCCCAAGCTGGACAATGCCTTCGCCGCCTTACAGAGCGGTGTAGCAAAAGTCATTATCGGGCGGGCAGAAGAGTTGTCGCAATTATTAGCCGGGCAATCCGGAACAACCATCGTCAATGAGTAATCCAACTATCCATACACTACAGGCGGAAGCCGTCAGCCTGTTAAAGCGACTGATCGCTATCCCCTCTTTCAGCAAAGAAGAAGAGAAGACGGCGGAGGTGATCCTCAACTATCTCCATTCGAAGCAGATCCCCGCAGAAAGGCTGCAGAACAATATCTGGGCAAAAAACAAATACTTTCAAGCGGGCAAACCCACACTGTTGCTCAATTCCCATCACGATACCGTCAAGCCTAACAAGGCTTATACCCTCGACCCTTTCTCTCCCATCGAAAAAGACGGGAAATTATTCGGGCTGGGCAGCAATGATGCGGGAGGTCCCCTGGTATCGCTGATCGCCACCTTTATTTATTTTTATGACCGGCCGGGACTGGCTTATAACCTTGTACTGGCCGTCACGGCGGAAGAAGAGATCTCTGGTCATAATGGCATCGAACTGCTGTTGCCGGCATTAGGCAGGATCGACTGGGGTATTGTCGGTGAACCCACCAAACTGCAATTGGCCGTCGCGGAAAAGGGATTACTCGTACTGGACTGTATCACGTTGGGTAAGGCCGGACATGCAGCCCGGGAAGAGGGAGAAAATGCCATCTACAAGGCAATCCCGGACATGGAATGGTTTCGCAGTTACCGGTTCCCCAAAGTATCGGAGCTGCTGGGCCCTGTGAAGACCAGCGTCACCGTGATCGACACCGATAACAAAGCCCATAACGTGGTGCCCTCTCAATGTCATTTTGTAGTAGATGTACGGGTGAACGAGCTGTATACTTTTGAGGAGATCCTGGCTATTATCCGGGGGGCCGTCTCCTGCGAAGTGAATCCCAGGAGTCTGCGCATGCGGTCCTCCTCCATCCCCATTGACCACCCGGTCGTACAATCCGGCATCCGGGCGGGAAGGACCTGCTATGGCAGCCCTACCACTTCCGACAAGGCCCTCATGCCTTTTCCCACATTGAAAACAGGCCCCGGCGATTCGGCCAGGAGCCATACAGCGGATGAATATATCTTTTTGGACGAAATAAAAGAAGGAATTGAATCGTATATTCAACTCATCGATCCGATCCTTACAATAAAATAATTATGGCCGCAAGTAATAACAAACTCTGGAGTAAGGAAAATACCAGCACCTCTCAACTGATCGAATCCTTTACTGTTGGACGCGATAAAGAATTCGACATCCTGCTGGCGGAATACGATGTGCTGGGCTCCCTGGCCCATACGGAAATGCTGGAAGGGGCCGGCCTGCTCACTACCGAAGAACGGCTGCTCATCCACAAGGAACTCAATAACATCCTGGATGAGATCCGCAAAGGACAGTTCGTCATTGAGAAAGATATCGAGGATGTACATTCCCAGGTGGAATGGCAGCTCACCAATCGTATAGGGGAAGCCGGTAAAAAGATCCATAGCGGCCGCAGCCGGAATGACCAGGTGGCGGTAGATATCAAACTCTTTCTGCGGGCGGAGGTATTAGCCGTAAAAGAAGAGGCCCGGCAATTATTCGATCTGCTGCTTACCCTCAGCGAACAATATAAAGACCAGCTATTACCCGGTTATACGCACCTGCAGATCGCCATGCCCTCTTCCTTCGGTCTCTGGTTCGGCGCCTATGCGGAGAGCCTGGTCGATGACCTTGAAGTGTTGGCTGCCGCCTATCATGTTGCGAATAAAAATCCCCTGGGCAGCGGCGCCGGTTACGGATCTTCCTTTCCCCTCAACAGGGAGCAGACTACCCGGGCCCTGCATTTTGCTACCCTGAACCATAATTCCGTCTATGCCCAGATGAGCCGGGGTAAGACGGAAAAGATCGTAGCCTTCGGTCTGGCTACCATAGGAGCGACCCTCAGCAAACTCGCCATGGACTGCTGTCTCTATATCAACCAGAATTTCGGGTTTATATCCTTTCCCCCGGAGCTGACCACCGGCAGCAGCATCATGCCCCATAAGAAAAATCCCGACGTATTCGAGCTGATCCGGGCCAAATGCAACCGCATCCAGGCAACTCCCAATGAACTGACCCTGCTCATCAACAATTTGCCCTCCGGCTATCACCGGGACCTGCAGCTGACCAAAGAGATCCTCTTCCCTGCCATCGGAGAAATAAAAGCCTGTTTGCAGATGACCCGGCTGATGCTCTCGCACATCCAGGTGAAGCCTTCCATCCTGGAAGATGAAAAATATAAATATCTTTTTAGCGTGGAGGCCGTCAATGAGCTGGTGAATAAGGGTATTCCCTTCCGCGAAGCGTACAAACAGATCGGCAACCAGATCGACAAAGGGGATTTCCATTTTGATTACAAACGGCAATTGCATCACACGCATGAAGGCAGCATTGGCAACCTGTCTAATGATAAGATCGCGGAAGAAATGAAGAAGGTGCTAGGGAAATTTTCTTAAATTGTCAGACCAAGCTACTACATTATGAAAATAATTAATCTGACAACATGGGCTCTTTTTGTGGGCCTGCTCTTCTTTTGGTGCCCTGTATCACAAGCCCAATCCGGGGCGGACACCGCTTCCAAAGCCCAAGCCCTCAGCGACATTCAATCCCATTACGATGAGTATAAAAAGATAGCCCTTCAGATCTGGGACTATGCAGAAGTCGGTTATAAAGAAGTAAAAAGCTCGGCGCTGTTGCAAGCAACGCTGAGTGCCGGCGGGTTTACGGTGAAGGCCGGCGTGGCGGAGATCCCCACGGCTTTTGTAGCGGAATATGGATCCGGCAAACCGGTGATCGGCATCCTGGCGGAATTCGATGCCCTGCCGGGTCTGGCACAGCAGGCTGTTCCCGAGAAGGCGGCTATCGATGGAAAAAATGCCGGGCATGGCTGTGGTCATCATCTGTTCGGTACTGCCTCCGTAGCAGCCGGTCTCGAAATCAAAAAACTAATCGAATCCAAAAAACTCAGCGGCACCATCCGCGTTTATGGCTGTCCGGCAGAAGAGGGCGGTTCCGGAAAAGTGTATATGGTAAGAGCAGGTCTGTTCAATGACGTGGATGTGGTCATTCACTGGCACCCCGGATCCGACAATGCCGTAACACTTACCAGCGCCCTGGCCAACAAGTCGGCCAAATTCCGCTTCCATGGCCTGGCCGCTCATGCAGCCGCATCTCCGGACAGAGGGCGGTCGGCTCTTGATGGCGTGGAAGCGATGGATAATATGGTCAACATGATGCGGGAGCATATCCCCCAGGAGACGCGGATCCATTATGTCATCACCAACGGCGGAAAGGCTCCCAATGTAGTACCGGACTTTGCGGAAGTCTATTACTATGTACGCCATCCCAAAAAGGACGAGGTGGTGAGGATATTCGACTGGGTCGCCAAAGCTGCCGAAGGCGCAGCGATGGGAACACAGACTAAGGTCGATTACGAGGTCATCGGGGGCACGCATGACCTTCTCCTGAACCGCACCCTCGCGGAAGACATGCAAAAGAACCTGGAGCGGGTGGGAGGTGTCAGCTATACAGCAGCAGAAACCGCATTCGCCCGGAAAATACAAGCTTCCTTTACGTATAAAGTGTCGGGCATCGAATCCGCCGCCATGGTCCAGCCCCTGAAAGAAGAAAAGGACGGAGCGGCCTCCACCGATGTGGGCGACGTCAGTTATACGGTCCCGACAGTAGGCCTCCAGGCGGCTACCTGGGTGCCGGGCACCCCAGCCCATAGCTGGCAGGCCACCGCCTGCGGAGGAACGGAGATCGGCACCAAGGGCATGATGGTTGCCGCCAAGACCATGGTCCTTACCGCCATCGACCTCTATACCAATCCAACCCTGATCAAAAAAGCAAAAGAAGAGTTTGTCACAGAAAAAGGGGACTATCAATATAAGGCGCTGTTGGGAGACCGCAAGCCGGCCCTGAACTACCGGGATTGAGCCGGTATCAGGGTAAGGGCCTGCCCGGGTCCCTGCAGCATGAGGTCTTTTATCTGACCGGCCCCTTCAAAGGCGATACGGATGCCTACGATGGCGCCGAGGTCCTGGCGTTGTTCCGTATTAAAGATCAGGGTATTGTTCAGCATTATTTTCAGACGATGGTCTTCCACCGTACAGACCAGGTGTTGAAAATTCCTGAAGTCACATCCGAAGGCGCTGAGATCATTGTCTTTCCCGTTGATCATCCTGTCCCCCGTCAGCATGCTGAGGTCGGATATGCAGCCCTTATCCGCCAGCGGTATGATAATGGCGCTCTCCGTGCCTAACAGGGTCACTTTTATTTTACGGCACAGGCATTGCTCTACCGTGCTTGTATTACGAAGCGTGGTTGACAGGGTAAAATGACCGGCCGGGATGCCGTCAAATTCCCGGACATTGGTAAAATCGATCCAGGTATTATTAAAGATCGGGCTGCCGGTTTTTTTCTGCAGTACTTCGGAAGAGATGCCCAGGCCCGGGTCAGCCTCCTTTCCCGTTTCCGCAGACGCCAGGTAGATCGGTAAGGGCGTCCCCTCGATAATGCCTTTCCAGCCTTTCGTCTTGATGAACACCGGGCTCTCCTTGCGGATCGTTCCATCTACAATGAGCTTGGCCATAAAATAACCGGGATAATAATAGATCGAGGTAATCTCTTTACCGTTAGCCGGAATCAACTCCCGTCTTGCCGTGTCCCAGGACTGCTGCAGGATGACCCTGTGCGGATCCAGGGAGGATGCGTCATAATAGAACACGACGGAGTTGGGCAGGTCGTCGGAGGTTATCTTACTGCCAAAGGTCACCCGGGCGGACTCTTCCGGCGGTTGAACAATAGCCCCTGAGCGCAACCTGGCGGCGAACAGGGAGATCAGCGCGATGAGAATGACGACCGTGGAAATGATGATAGAGGTCATCAGCCAGCGAGACCGGGAGGGCGGAACGGCGGATTGCCCGGAGGAAGCCTGCTGGCCGGAAGAAAGCGGGTGTGCAAAAGAGGGCCGTCCCGTGGCGAAGGCCGTGTCGGAAAGGACAGGCGGCGAAGCCTGCGGGTCAGAAGTGGATGGCGACGTCCGCCCGTCGGTGCCAGCGGGCGACTCCGGGTGCTGCTGTTGGAATTCCCTCCATCCGGCATAACCGGCAAAGCGGGCCAGCGCATTCAGGGTGGCGCTCGTCGGAGAGCTGTCATAACGTACTTTGCCCCAGATCCTTTTTAAGGTGGAGACACTCAGCCTCACTGCGGTCTTGTCAAAGATCCTTTCGCTGAGATTGTCAAAGTCCTCATTTGTCCAGGTCGATGCATCCCCCCAATGGAGAGAGGCTTCGATCAGCTGCCTGCATTTCTCTATGAAAGGGTCTTTTTTTACCACTGGAAATGAATAGGTTAAATTTTGAATGTATTTGAACAGCTGTTGAACCGGCTGGTTCCCTGAAAAAACCGAATTTAGAATCTGACGACGGCCCCGTACACTCACTCAAATTTAATTTCTTTACCATGAAGCTCCAGCTTTTTCTTTCGCTCTTTTGTTTACCGGCTCTCTATATACCGGCCAGTCATGCACAAACGACCATCCCCTTCGACTCCCCCCGGTGGACGATAAAGGCCGACTCGGCAGTCCGGGAAACATACCAGGGGCGCCCTTGTCTGAAGCTGACCAATGGCACCGCTGTATTAAAAGATGCTCATTTTACCAACGGGATCATAGAATATAAGATGTTTTTACAACCCGCCCGCTATTTTCCCGGCATCCGGTTCCGAATGCCGGATACGGACAATGGTGAAATTTATTACCTGCGGCCGCATCAGTCGGGCAACCCCGATGCCATGCAATATTACCCGGAATATCATGGTTCGGGGGGGTGGCAGTTATACTATGGGAAAGGGTTTGGCAATGCCCATAAATTGCCCTTCGACCGGTGGCTTCGAATAAAAATCCTGGTCAGCGGCAGCCGGGCGGAAGTATATTTTGACGAGGAGAAAGAACCCGTTCTTTATATCCGGCAATTGAAGCGGCCCATCGCGGAAGGGATGATCGCCCTGGATAATTCCTGGCCGGTGCCGGTACGTTATGCCGATGTCTCCTATACGCCGATGGATTCCGTGGCCCTGCTAAACAAACCCGACCCGGAGCCCGCCCTCCCGGCCAGTGTGTTCAGAAGCTGGCAGGTATCCGCACCTTTTGACGAGGCGCGTTTGCCGGCCGGGGCCCTCTCTTCACGGGATACAACTTCCCTTTCCTGGCAAACGCTGGGGGTGGACGAACGGGGGGTGGCAGATCTTTCTATCCTGGCAGGCGCCGTGCCGGGAAAGAATACGGTATTTGTCCGGCAGGTCATCGAATCCGACCGGCCGCAGATCAAGCGGCTTTCCTTTGGATTTTCGGACAGGGTCCACGTCTATCTCAATGGCAAATTATTGTATACCGGGGAGGATAATTTTCTCTCCAGGGACTACCGCTTCCTGGGGACGATAGGTTATTACGACGCCCTGTACCTGGATCTTGCAAAGGGCCGCAGTGAGCTATGGATGGCCCTCTCGGAAGATATGGGCGGCTGGGGAGTGCAGGCAAAACTGGAAGATATGCCGTAAATTAGCGGCCCAGATGCCAGCTAAAAATACCACATCGACCAACAAGAAACTGGAGACCGAAAGGACCTTTCTGACCCTCCTGACAGAAGAAGACCTGCCCGCCATGATGGACATGGCCAGGGAGCCGGATACTTTTAAGTACCTTAAGAAACTCCGTGTCATGACCGAGCAGGAGTATACGCTGTTCCTGCAGGATAAGCTGCGACAGATACGCGACCATAAGGGCTTCCATTGGGCCGTATGGCTCAAAGATAAACCCGGACCTCACGGGGTGGACAGTGCCACCGGGCAGTCGACAGCCGGCAGCAAGACCGGACAGACAGCCGCTGCGGGACAATCGGGGGGCCGCATCTCCGGGCAGCCCCCTGTTTTTATCGGCGCTGTCAATCTCAATCCTGTTGCCGGGACTTCCATGATGCAGATCGGCTGCCAGTTGAAAAGGGATTACTGGCGCCAGGGGTTTGCCTACGAGCTGACCAACCGCATCCTGGATTTCGGGATCAACGAGGCCGGATTGGCGACGGTCTATGGCCTTTTTGAAAAGGAGAACCAGGCTTCCCGCAGGCTATTGGAGAAGCTGGGCTTTGTATGGCAGGAGACCAGGGATGCCCAGGGGATAGAGATCCATAAATATCCGGGATACTAGACATAGAGGGTCCTGCGTTTATTGACCATGAAATTACACATCGGATGCGGAAGGAATCTGATAGAAGGTTTTATCAATATTGATAACAGCCCCATCGCCCTCCTTTCAAAATGCAATACCGGTCTGCTGCAGGCATTCAAAAAGTTCTCCCTTATCAATGAGGATCAGTTTGCGTTTGCCCAAACGATCAAAAGAAGAAAAAAGGAGTTTGTCCGCTCAAACTGCCTGAAACTGCCCTTTAAAGATGGAACTGTCGACTTTTGCTATACTTCTCACATGCTGGGATGGTGCCTCAGCGAGGATCAGCTTACCGTTTTTTTCCGGGAGCTGCATCGGGTGCTGCGGCCGGGCGGTGCGTTGCGTCTTTCCTTTTTTGATTTCGACCAAAAGGTCAGTGAATACCGGGAGCATAAGAATACCGCCCTCTTCTTCCAGCAAATGCCCCTGGGGACCCGGGAGTTTAATTTTCGTAGTAAGTTAAAGTTCCTCTTCAGCCCCAACATACAAAACGGCCTTCCCCTCAATGGGGAGACGATGACGAGGATCCTGAAGCAGCATGACTTCCGGGACATCCGCCTCCTGAGAGCCGGAGAGACTACGATGGAAACCTCTCTGGTAAGTAATCTGGACTTATCCGAAAGAGCGGGGGAAACCCTCTATGTAGAATGCAGAAAGGCTATTGCCGCAGCTTAAAGGACCGAATCTCTTTCTCCGTATGACCGGTATACCGGATATTATTATCACGCAGGGCTTCCAATATCGGTACTATAGTCTCCACATTTACATCGGCGATGTTCAACCGCCGGTTACCCTTGTAAGTGATCTCTACTCTTTCATGTCTGCCATTCGCTGAGTGAAAAGACCGGGTGCCGAAACTGTCGATCTCCGGGAAGGCAAGGGTCTGTCTCCTCGTTAAAATATTAAAGGCCACAAGCCCGTCCGGGGTGATGGTGACCTTCACCGGGCGGAACAAGGTCGTTATAATCGTAACGGGCGTATAATAGAGTGTCGCCAACCCGATGCCAATGAGATTGATGATCTCCAGGACACTATCCTCTCCCCGGACCAGGTGAGTATAAAAATAGAAGAAGAACAACCAAAGGGCGACCATGATCACCACTCTGTAATAGAGATTTTTTTTATTGGCGCTGATAACGATCATATCGATAGCTTACCTCATTTGTGATGCATCCACCCTGGAAGGGGTATCCGTTCCCGCGATGATGGTCCTCGAGCTGAGGGCGATGGACTTAATGATCCGGGCCATGTTGTTCATGTCCAGAGTACCGATCTCATCCCCCTGGGTGTGGTAATATTTTTCCGAATCCATCTTGGAGGTAGAAATGGTATGTGCGGGGACTCCATGTCTGGCCAGGCTGGCATTGTCAGAGCGATAGAATAATTGCTGTTCGGGATAGGGGTCAGGATAAAAAGTGAATTGGCTTCCGGCCAGGTTGCTCTCCAGGATCTTCCCCATGTTGGTTCTTTCGTACCCGGTGATAAAAGCTGAATTTATACCCCATTTACTCTCTGTACCGATCATTTCAATATTGAACATAGCCATCACCGCAGCGGGATCGAACTGGCTGGAAAAATACTGGGACCCATACTCGCCGATCTCCTCCGCTGTGAAGGCGGCAAAGACAAGGGTACGCTCGTTATTATGCAGCTTGCCGAAATATTTTGCCAGCATCAGTACGGCTGTGGTCCCGCTGGCATCGTCGTTGGCTCCGTTAAAGATGCTATCACCCTTGTTATCCGGCCGGCCTACTCCCAGGTGATCATAGTGCCCTGAAAAAATCACATATTCGTTCTTCCTCGTTTTCCCCGGCAGGATGCCTACCACGTTAGCCAGTTTTGATTCCTTGATATCCTGGTCTGCCTGGATAGCATAATGCTGAGGGTCGGAGGTGGTAAGCACAAAAACCACGTTGCGTCCGGATTTGAATTGCTGGCTTCCGAAATTCAGCAGTCGGGCAAACAGCTTCCCGCAACTGGTATCCACCAGGACGAGATAGCTTTTGCGGTCCTGCGTGATCAGCTTAAAAGCGTCCTGCATGAAGGTGGCGCCTGCTTTGATAGATACTTTTTCATACCCGTCGGCATCGGTGACAGCCAGGTGCTGTTGGGAGGAGAAGACGGCGATGGTCCCCGGCGGCAGGGAGGCGCCGTCAAAATTGCCGGAGGCGGATAAGACCTTTGCCCGGATCAGGGAAAAAGGTTGGCGATAGCTGGCGCTGCCATTCCAGGTTTGCAGACCGGCGTCTTTGAACTGGGTTTCGATAAAATCGGCGGCTCTTTCAATGTCAGGGGTGAAGCTGGCCCGTCCCCGCATATCATCGGCTGACAATACTTTTTCGATGCGTTCTACCGCGGCGGGGTTGACGATCTTGTCGATATCCTGCGCGCGCAGGTGGGGGGCCGTCAAAAGGAATAAGCTAACAACTATAATTTGCCTCATAACAGGATAAGTTTTCTCTTGAATGACCCGGGCGCGGGCGATCACAATGACATCATCTCTTTAAATTTCACCGTTTGTCTACGGCTGACTTCGATCTTTTCTCCGCCCTTCATTTCCAGCAACAAACCTCCGTTAAAATAAGGCTCTATCTTTTCGATCAGGCGCAGGTTGACAATATGTTTGCGGTTAGCCCGGAAGAACACTTTTTCATCCAGCCTTTCTTCCAGGGCGTTGAGGGATTTCAGGATCAGGGGTTTGTTGGGCCCGAAGTAAACCTTGGCATAGTTGCCGACGCTTTCAAACAACCGGATATCCGACAGCTTCACAAACCAGCAGCGTTCGCCATCCTTGACGAATACCTGGTCATGCTCGTTCAGGATACTCCTGTTAACGGAGATCGTATGATCCGAGATGGGCTCTTTGTCTTCTTCCAGCTGCAATTTCTGAAGGGCATCCGCCAGTCTTTTGGGTTCAACTGGTTTTAACAGGTAGTCGAGGGCATTCACCTCGAAGGCTTTTAGCGCATATTCATCATAGGCCGTGGTGAAGATCACGTTGGGGGTTCTCTCCAGTTCCGACAGCATGTCAAAGCCTGTTTTACCCGGCATCTGTATATCCAGAAAGATCAGGTCCGGACTCAGGCTGTCAATTTTTTCCACGCCTTCGCTGGCATTGGCCGCTTCCGCAATCACTTCGATCTCCGGGAAATCCAGGAGTAATTTTTTCAATTCATTTCTGGCGAGACGTTCGTCGTCGATAATAATGGCTCTGATCATGACTATATTATTATTTACTCAGGTCGACTGGTATCAATACCCTTGCCTGCACGGTATTGCCGTTCACTTCCCGGATGTCGAAATTTGCCCGCTGGCCGAAGAGGATCTGCAGTCTGTTCTTTGTGCTGGCCAGTCCAAAGCCATCCCCGTTCCGCGAGCCGTTCAGCCTGCCCGTATTGGTGATGACCAACTCATGATAGTCGTCCTTGAAGTCGGAGACGATCTTCACCATTCCGCCATCCACCTGCCTGCTGATCCCGTGTTTGATGGCATTCTCCACCAGCGTCTGCAGCATCATGGGGGGGATAGGCTGATCCAGGGTGTCTTCATCGATATCATATTCTATCTGCAGGCGGTCCTCGAAGCGAATATGTTCCAGGGCCAGGTAATCCTTAACGATGTTCAATTCCTTTTCAAAGGTCACCGTCTCCAGTTTCTCCGCCTGCATGCTGCTGCGGAGGATATTGCTCAATTCGGTGATAGCCGTCCTCGCCCGGGCGGGGTTTTCGTCTACCAGGGCCCGGATACTATTCAGGGCATTGAAAATAAAATGAGGGTTAATATGGGCCTTGATGGTCTTTAATTCCAGCTCTTTTACCAGGGCCTCCAGCTTGAGGGTATCCAGTTGCTGTTTGCGGCTGTTCTCGATATAGTGATAGAAGTAGTAAATCAGCGTCCATGGAATGATGAGCAAGCCGCTATCCAGCGTCGTCGCCAGCAGCCTGGGCATGAAATCCATCTTATTACGGGAGAGGGACACCAGGTTCAGCGCATCCACCACCAGGATGCGTAACAGGCCCGCCGTAACGCAGGTGAGCAGGATCCCGATAAGGAATTTTGGGAGGGCCTTTTCCACCGGCAAAAGGAGCCAGCCCGATCGCCGGATCACTTCGCGGAATATATGCGTGATCAGGATACCCGACAATACGGAGACAGCCATCAGGCCGATCAGCTTGTCGGTGATCTTTTGTTCAAATGTGGAAGAGTTCAGCACGATGACCAAGCCCAAAAAGCCCCAGCCGCTTATCTGACACCACCAATAATATTTGCTTACATGTTTAGGCATACTCACCGTTGAATTATTCAAAACTAGCCTTTTCCCCCTGCCCCCATCGCTTATTTTGTACTAATGGCCAAATTAAGCAGGCCATCGGTCCAGTTTCCTACACGAACTCCCCCGGGGGCAAAATCCCCGCCGATTCTCGCCGATTCCCACCAGATCCGGGCTCTTCCCCGTTTAAAACCCACCCTTGCCGGGTGGGGGGCGGGGCAACGGCCC
>DATJJD010000029.1:0-18023 GCA_035492545.1 Puia sp. | reverse complement strand
TTTACGGGCCCGGCCTATCTCTGGCCCTGGAAGGGCGGCGTACAGGCCGGCACGGGAGTGGATGCTCACCTGAACCTGTTGCCCCTGCCGGCTTCGGAAGTCAATTCGAATCCGAACCTCAAACAAAATCCCGGATACTGATCCATTAAAATTATTTTTATGCAATCATCATTCAAATATATCTTTTGGGCGCTGCTGCCACTCCTGGCGGCCCTCTCCTGTAAAAAGGACGGCGCCAAACTACTGGTTAATGACAAGGCCTCTTTCTCCGCATCCCTGAAGGCTTCGGCCGATAGCGTCGGACTGTCGCCGTCAAATGACGCCGACACGGTGCTGACCTTCACCTGGCCAGCAGTCGACTACGGCAACAGCCTCGCCGTCACCTATACCCTGGAATTGGATGCGCCAAACGACACGGCAGGTACGGCCGGATGGGCCAAGGCGCAGAAGATCATCATTAAAAATAATGGGCTGCGCTATGCATTTGCAGGGAAAGACCTGAATGCGTTGCTGGGTGCGATGGGCCTGTTCAGCACCACACCGGTCGTCACCCGGGTGCTGTCGGATGCTACCCAGTACAATGGCTCCGCATCCACCGTGCCAACGGTATACTCCCCTGCCATCAGCCTAAAGATCACCCCCTATGTTACCAATCTTTTCGTCCCCGGAGCCTATCAGGGATGGAGCCCCGGAACAGCGCCCCCGTTAAATCCTGTACCCGGCAAGGCCGGACTGTTTGAAGGATATTATAATATCACCGGCAGCGGAATACAATATTTCAAATATACCAATGCACCGGACTGGAACCATATCAACTATGGCGATGGCGGCAATGGCACCTTTAGCACCGATGGCAACGCCGGCGGCCTCTCCGTCCCCGATGGCGGATATTATGAGCTGACAGCCAACCTTAACAATAATACCTGGACGGCTACCAGGACTACCTGGGGCATTCTCGGGGATGCTACCCCGGGCGGATGGAATACAGATACCCAACTGACTTATGATGCGACCAGCCAGGTGTGGACGGCGATAGTAGTGATGAAGCAGGCCGGCTCCTTCAAATTCCGCGCTAACAATGCCTGGAGTATCGACTTCGGCATCGATGGCAGCGGCAACCTTCAATACGCGGACAACCCTTTTTTCCCGTACAACCCGAACCTGAACAATCTCTCCGTACCCGCCGACGGGACGTATAAGATCACGCTGGACCTTCACCTATCCGGAAAGTATACCTACAGCCTGGTGAAACAGTAAACGACATGAATCATAAAATGACCATACTACCCGTTATATACTGGCTCCTGCTCTCCTGTAGCAAGAGTGGCTCAGGGCCAACGCCGCCCATAACACCGCCCCCTGTCACTGTTGACAGCACCACCATTCAATACGGTACCCCCTATGCGCAGGTCCCTGACCCCAAAGACGTAACGATGTACCAGGTGAACCTGCGGGCCTTCAGCGCCCAGGGCAACTTCGCCGGTGTCCAGGCCCGGCTGGACTCGATTCGGGCGCTGGGCATCAACACCCTCTACCTGATGCCCGTCTACCCGGTAGGAGTGCTGAAATCCGTCAACAGCCCCTACTGTGTAAAGGACTATACCTCCGTCAACGGGGAATTCGGCACCCTGGACGGTTTACGTACCCTGGTATCGGAGGCGCACAAACGCAACATGGCCGTCCTCTTCGACTGGGTAGCCGATCATACCTCCTGGGACAATGCCTGGATCTCGAATAAATCCTGGTACCGGCAGGATGGCGCAGGTAATATCATCAGTCCCCCCAACACCGGATGGAATGATGTCGCGGCGCTGAATTTCGGCAACACGGACATGCGCAAGGCTATGATCAAAGCGATGAAGTATTGGATCTACCAGGCTAATATTGACGGCTACCGCTGTGATGCAGCCGACTTCGTACCCTTTGACTTCTGGCAGCAGGCGATTGACAGCCTCCGGATGATGACGGCCCACAAACTGCTGCTCTTCGCCGAAGGGACGCGGACAGATCATTTTACCGCGGGCTTCCAGCTGGAATATGGAATGGGCTTCTATTACAACATGGTGAATAACATCTATGGCCGACAGGGCTCCGTCTTGTCCATCGACTCGGTCAACACCGTGGAATATACCAATGCCACAGCCGACGACCGGGTAGTGCGGTACATCTCCAATCATGACGTGGACAACAGTGACGGCACACCCCTGGACCTGCTGGGGGGCAAGAATGGCTCCCTTGCGGCCTTTGTCGTAACCGCCTATATGAAAGGGGTACCCATGATCTACAACGGTCAGGAGGTAGCCTGTCCCGTCAAACTGAATTTCTTTAACAACAGCACCACCATCGACTGGGCCATCAACCCGGATGTCACCGCCGTCTATAAAAAGCTGCTGGCCTTCCGCAACACCAGCGACGCAGTTCGTCAGGGGACGCTCGTATCCTATAACAGCACCGGAGTGGCCGTCTTTACAAAATCCTATAACGGGTCAACTGTCCTGGTAATGGCCAACCTCCGGAATACGGCCATGAATTACAACCCGCCCGCCGCCTTGACGGGCGGCAGTTGGAAAGATGCTTTTGACGGCGGCTCCTTTACCATGTCAGCCACCGTCGCCCTTCAACCGTATGAATACAGGGTCTTAACAACACCATAAAATAAAATATTATTCCTATTAGAACCACCGGCATTTTTTAACCATAACGATTAAACTTTCCTTTTATGAAAAAAAATCTCCTCAGGGGAATTGCCTTCCTATGCTATTTTCTTGTAGCAACCATTGTTACATTCGCCCAGGACCCGCCCCAATACGGAACTCCCTTCGCCGGGGTGCCGGACCCCCGTGACGTGACCATCTACCAGGTCAACATGCGCGCCTTCAGCTCCACGCATAACCTGCAAGGGGTGATCAACCGTCTCGACCAGATCAAAGCCCTGGGCACCAACGTAGTCTACCTGATGCCCGTATACCCGGTAGGTGTCCTCAAATCCGTCAACTCACCGTATTGCATCCGCAACTTCGATTCGGTGGGCACGGAGTTCGGTACCCTGACCGACCTGCGGACCCTGGTAGACGGGGCCCATAGCCGGGGGATGGCCGTCATGATGGACTGGGTGGTCAACCAGACCTCTTACGACCATCCCTGGATCACCCAGCACCCGGATTGGTATCTCAAAGACGGCAACGGCAACATCACCGGGCTCAACGGTTATACGGACGTAGCCGCCCTGGACTTCACCAGTACGGCTATGCGAACGGCCATGCTCACCCAGATGCGGTACTGGGTCTTCGCAGCCAACGTGGACGGCTTCCGCTGCGACTTCGCCGACAATCCCCCCATCGACTTCTGGCAACAGACCATCACTTCCCTGCGAGGCATCACCACGCACAAGCTGCTGCTCCTGGCGGAAGGTACCCGGGCTGCCAACTACACCGCAGGCTTCGACTACAACTTCGGGATGCAGTTCTATTACAACAGCCTGAAGCCAATCTTCACCGGAGGCGCGGCAACGGCTATCGACAATTCGAATACTGTCGAATATGCCAGCGCCACAGGCAATCAGCAGATCGTCCGTTACCTGACCAACCACGATGTAGACGGCTCCGACGGGGCCCCGGTGACCCTTTTCGGCGGCAAGACAGGCTCTATGGCGGCCTTTGTCGTAGCAGCTTACATGAAAGGCGTACCCTTTGTCTATAATGGACAGGAAGTGGCGTTCCCCACCGCCATCACCTTTCCTTTTACTTCCACCACCATCGACTGGACTATCAACCCCGACGTAACGGCCGAATATACAAAGGTGATCGGCTTCCGCAACAGCAGCAACGCCATCCGCCGGGGTACCCTGGTATCCTATACCAACAACGACGTCTGTGCCTTCACCAAGACCTCCGGTACAGAAGAGGTGGTGGTCTTCTCGAATCTGAGAAATGGTACGATCAACTACTCCCTTCCTGCCGCGCTGGCCAATACCACCTGGAAGGATGCCTATAGCGGGGCAACGGTCTCCCTGGGCACTTCCCTCTCTTTAACGGCTTATCAATACCGGGTGCTGACCAATGCCAACGTACCGACAGTCCCTGTCACCGGTGTCACCCTCAGCCCCACCAGCGCTACCCTCAATGCGGGCGCCACCACCCAGCTCACGGCTACCATCGCACCAGCCAATGCGACCAATCAGGCTGTCACCTGGACCTCCGCTAATACAGCCATTGCTACCGTCAGCGCCTCCGGCCTGGTGACCGCCGTGGCAGCAGGCACTACCACCATCACCGTCAAAACAACGGATCAGGCAAAGACAGCGACAGCCACCATCACCGTGAATCCCTCCACGAATTTTACCGTATACTTTTATCCGCCAGCCGGTTGGGGCACGGGAATTAAGATCTACTGGTGGTCGGCCCTGCCGGCTGGGGTACTGGCGGATGGAACCTGGCCCGGGGTCAACATGACGGCGGCAGGCAGTGGCTGGTACAGCTATACGTTTACCAATGTCACCTCCACCAACCTCATCTTCAACGATGGCTCCAACCAAACGGCCAACCTCAGCCGCAATAAGACCGGATGGTATCAGAATGGCGCCTGGTACGATACCAATCCCGGCACACCGACCGGCACCACCTGGTACCAGATCATCAACCGCTGGCAGCCAAATACCTATCTCTACGACGCCGGTAACGGGCAGGTGAAATACGGGACCAATCCCGGCACAGACACCCATTACCAATGGACACAGATCAGTGCCGGCGGTGGATATGTACAGTTGAAGAACAGGAGTACCGGGAATTATATGCACGTGGAGAATCAGAATGGCTCCGTACAGTGCGGCGCCATCCAGGCAAGCTGGTACAGCGCCATGTGGACCATCGCCGCCACGGGAGACGGCTGGAATTATATCGAGAACCGGTGGCAGCCTTCCCAATGGATCCATATCGAAAACCTCCTGGGGTATGCCCAATACAGTGGAGCGCAGACCGGCTGGTACAGCGCCGAATGGAATTTGGTCAACCCCGTCATCGGTACGGCCACCACGCCCTCTCAGTTATCCGGAACGGCTGCTGATCTAACCAACACAACCTCCGATGGGGCCATCCGGTTATTCCCCAACCCGGCGCCCGGCGGACAGTCTTACCTGACGCTACCCGGATTAGCCTCCGGCGAACAGGCGGCCATTACCATCCGCGACAGCAACGGCAAACTGCTGCTGACAAAGACCATGACCGGCTCAGGACCTATCGGACGCACTTTGCCCGCCGGTATATATTTCATCACCATTCAATCCAAACGAACCAACGAAACAAAGAAATTGGTGGTGCCCTGACAGGGACTTACCATCCAGGCAACAAACTGAAATCAATAGCAGGAGGTTTTCCTCCTGCTTTTCTTTCCAATACCTCTCCCGGTTTTATATTGTTCAGCCGTTTGAATCCCCCGGAGAACATATAGAATGTACCACCTTCCACACCGGCGCCATAATCATAGCGCTGATGTTTGGTAGGGTTGGCGGTGGTGCTGAAAGCGCATTTTGTCAGCTCCACCCAGTTGCCGGAAGGAGTGCAGATCCATTGATTGCCGTAATATGCTTTAAAATAATCATTGCCGTTAGGACCGAAATTCTCCACAAAGGCATAGAGACCCGTCATGCCAGGCTTTACGCCGCTCTTGTTCTGCGTCCATTCCGATAACAGATGCCAGGCATAGTTGTCTTCCGGGGCCGCATACCAGGACATATAGGTGGTGCTGTCTCCGGCCATGGCTTTTATGCCCGTAAGGATCCGGTAGGTCTGCTCCGTCTTCCAGGGATAGACCAGGTGGCTATGCCCGCCCGATCCCTCATTGCCAAATTCACCGGTAAAAACCCCGGGACCTTTTTTCTTCAGGTTGACGGCATAATCCGCCGGGATCTCCCTGGGGTCATTGGTATTGTACCGGCTCCAGATAGAAAATATGAAACGTCTTTCGGTTTCATTGTTAAGCTGAATACCCGTATACCCCCCGCCAAACCCATTGGTCTCATAATAGGCGTTCACCGAGCCATCCACCTCCTTTGGCACCGTCACTTCACTGTACATCCATTTCACGGTACTGTCTCCGGGTACAAAATAGCGGAGATGTGTGGAAGGAGCGCCCCGGTAGGGGCTCCGGTTGAATCGGATGTCTTTGGCGGCATCGCCCGAGACGACTACGGCTTCTACCTGCGGAAAATACGCTCCCGTCTTCCGGACCCCTTTAATAACAAGATAATGATAGGCTCCCGTGCCCACCCTGAATGTACCGGCAGGCAGCTCCACATATTCCGAAGTAACAGGGACCACTACCTCCTTTCCTGCCTTCCCTTCATCAAGGCTGACGGTCACCACTCCTCCGCCGGAAGGGGCTTTCACCCGTAGGGCCACGGACAATGAGCCTGCCTGCTGCGGCAGGAAATAAACACGGGCGCTTTCTTTCGGGTCTTTCCAGGAGTTCCACCCACTCTCCCCCAGCGTCTCCTCCGGCCCGCCCGGATAAATATACCCACTGCTAAACAATGTGATCACGGCTTTATTGGCAGTGTCTCCTGCCGGGGCCGCGGACATATAGACCGAATGACATAACAGCAATACAAAAGGCAGTAGTTTTTCCATAGTTTATTTATGAGTGGTACTGAGAATTTTCATATCGATCCGGTAGGCGCCGGGCACCTGTATCCGCATGGGGATCCGGATGGAGTAATCGTAGATCCCATCTTTATATACGCCCAGGTAATGAGAGTCGGATGTCCCCTTATAATAGAGGTTCGGGTTGTTGTTGCTGGTCCAGTTGGAAGTGCTGTCGATATGTACGAACTGGGTAGGGATCCGGTAGTACATATTATACCCGTTCCCTAAGGAAGTGATAGGGAAAGGCAGCAGAGGATATTTCAGAGAGATCGTGCTATCCGTAGCTGTAAACGTATCCGGGGCGTAGTCCTGCAGGTTCTGCAAAAAAGGAGGGTTGGGGTTCAATCCCGAATTGGGCCGTTTGGTGAATTCCCCGGCCTTGGGATTGAAAGGTACCCCATTCCGGTCCATCACCCGGAGGATGAGGATATTGGGAGTATCGGCAAAACGAGTGACCCACACCGAGTCATAGGGGTTATTGGGGCCATTGAACAAGGCTCCCCGGGCAGCCCCGGTGGGCGTATTGGCAATCAGCAGCCCATTGCTGAAGTTGCCCTGTTCCGGAGAGGTCTCCAACGGTTTGCCGTCCTTTACAAAGATCTGCATGATCTTCTTTAGCGACTCCGCCCCGGCTACATTGCTCACATCGAGGTCCATCGTATAAGTGCCCACAGGGATATAGAGGGTGCCGGCATTTGCCTGCAGCGTGCCATTGCTTTGATTCACCGTGATGGGAACCAGATCGGCTACCGACTGTTTGGCGTTGATAGACGCATACGTGGTGTCGGTGAGAGGATTATACGCCGCTGTCCAGATCCCTACGGGATATTTTTTCAGGAAAAGACTGTCTACGACCTGGCCGGTTGAATCATAGATATGCGTCCATTTTACATTCATGGGGATGCTGGACCCGTCCGTGATCAAAGAATAGGAAGACGTGGTCCGGCCCCTGATCACCGTGAATTGGTTGACGGCATATTGTACATAAGGGCTCAGGAATCCATTCCCGTACTTGGTGCAGGCCGTGAAGAGCCCAAAAATGGTTAGGCCTGTGATGATCAGCCACACAGATAGTTTTTTATATCTTTTCATCGTAATAGTTTTATTGTTTGGTGCCATAAAAGAATAGAGGATCGGAATTGTCCAGCGCGTGGAGGACGCCATTCTGCGTAAGGATACCGGAGGTCTTCACCAGGTCATGAACACCGGTCTGGGGATCGATAGATCCTACGGGATTGGTGGCGCTGGGGGTAAAAGGATACCATAGATGCGTATAAAACACCAACTGCGGCTGACCGGATACCAGGGAGCTATAGCCGAGATATTCATCCGATATATATTCATAGGAGACGATGGCGGTGTCTCCTGCCAATTCGGTAGCATAGGCGGTGCCGCTATTGGTCAGCGAGCTATAGGACAGGGACTGGGGGATCAGGTACATCAGCAGGGAGTCCCGGGTACCGTTGATATTGTTCCGCAGGTAGTAGAACAGCGAGTCCAGGGCGAATTTGCCATATTGGTCGATCGTGGCCTGCACGTAAATGGTCCGCAGGTTCAGATAGCCCAGCACGGCAACATCGGAAGGCGCGAAGAAAGTGGTGCCATTGGCATTGATCTTGTCTTTCAGCCCGGCGGTATCGATCAGCCGCACCAGGGTATCATACTGGGGATTTCCCTTTAGCACATCATAGGTGCTCATGTTCTTGTATTTGTTCACATCCTCGATGCTGCCGCCGGCAATATAACTCTTCTTGCAGGAGCACAGCGCCAGCAGCAGGCATCCGATCATGGTTCGTATATTTTTCATCTTGGAGTAGTTTATTTGTGAGTGGCCCAATAAGGATTCTGTACCAGTAAATTATCTTGGGGGAAGAGGGTCCCCATGTCCAGGGGCCAATAGTAGCCCTTGTTAGTGGCGTTCACCCTTCCGTCAGCAGGATAACCCACGTATTCCAGCCATTGTTGCGTAGGCTCCGTCCGTATCAGGTCATAGTACCATTGTCCTTCCCCGATCAGTTCACGCCCTCTTTCCATCACCACTTCGTCCAGCATATCGTATTGCGTGGTGGGATTGAGGTAAGAGCTGATGCCGGCCCGGTCTTCCGTTAGCTTCAGATCAGCCGCCGCACCAGCCAGGTCTCCCTTGGAAGCCAGCGCCTCCGCATCCAGTAAGATGATATCCGCCAGGCGCAACAATACGAGGTCATTGTTGACATAGGGCAGGGTGCCCGTATTGGCGGCCGTACCAGGCTGCTGGAATTTGAAGTTGGTATATTTCAACAGCATATACCCGGCCTTGTCACCCCCGGAGGCCGGGACAGCGGTGAGCACACTGTTATAACGGGCATCCGCCGCATCGAAGATCTGATCGACAATCCCGCCCGAAGGGGAGATCCAGCAGGTACTGGTATAGTTAGCCACGATGGGTCCTTTCAAAAATGTTCCGAAGAAACCGAAAGTAGCTTCGGCCCAGGGATGATTTTGATCCTGCTCTGCCACGAAATTGGGATCGTTGGAATTATACAACATCGGCAGCTCGAAGATGCTTTCCGACGAGGATTGCCCATTCCATATATTCGAATAGGACCCCATCGACTCCAGGGCATAACCACCCTGGTCCATCACCTGCCGGCAATAGACATGGGCGCTGTCATAGTTGTGCTCCCAGGCATAGATATGGCCCAGCAGGGCATAGGCGCTGCCTTTGTTGGCCCGGATGGTTTTGGCAGGGTCACCGCCGCTGAAGCTCATCCAGCCGGCAGCCTTTTTCAGGTCCCGGATACAGCTATCCAGCACCACCGCCTCGGGCGTGCGGGCAAGCGGGGGGATATTGCCATAGTCTATGTCATGATACGACTGCGTCACCAGGACGGGGTCTCCCCAGATCCGGATCATATAAAAGTAGGTATAGGCACGCATGAACAAGGCCTCGGCGAGGTAGCTGTTGCGGACTGCCTCGCTGGTAAAATCTCCCGCCGGCATCTGGGGCACATTCTCCAGGATGAGGTTGGCCTGTGCGATCAGCTGGTAGAAACGGCTCCAGTTCTGCAGATCCTGGGTAAGATAAGGGACATAGGAAAAATTGAAAGGCGGCGAGTAAGTAGCTGTCAGCGACGCATAATTCCATTGTCCCGAATTGGGCAGGAAAGTGCCGGCAGCCAGATCGCCGTTTACAAAAAATGAGGAGCTGCTGCGCAAGGAATTGCGCAACTGTCCATACATAGCGATGGAAGCCTGTTCTACGGAGGTTTGGGATGTCCAGAACTCCTTACTATACGTAGAGGATATCGGCGCCTGGTCGATATATTTTTTACAGGCCCCTGACAACAGGCCGATTCCGATCAGCAGTGGGAGTATATTTTTTAAAGATGCGTACATACAAATATTTTTAATGGTTAGAATTGAACGTCAAGCCCGAAGGTGCATTTGATGGGAAGAGGGTAGAGCCCGCCTGTATACTGCCCCAGCTGATCCACCGCCTCCGGATCGGGCATCGTCCCCTTCTTCAGGGTGAGCACATTGTCGAAGATGCAATAGATCCTGGCCCGGCTCAGCTTCGCCTTCTTTACAAAAGATTGAGGCAACTGATAGCCCAGGACCACATTCTTGATCTTGAAATAACTGCCATCCTCATTGAACATGCTGGAGATAGGGATATACTGGTAATAGCTGGCCTCAAAGGGATTGATGGAGGGGAAATTGGCCTTGTAATTCGATTTCGCGGCCGCCTTCTGCGGCGTCCAATAGTTCACACCCCGCAGGTCCGGCAGCCGGCTGTTGGCGAATGTGGTGATGCTGCTGGAATAACCACCGGCGACATTGGCGATCTGCTGCTGGTAGAAAGTGTTGATCACATCTCTTTTCCAGGTGAAGACACTGACGATGCTCAGGGAGAAATTCTTGTAGGTGAAGTCATTCACCCATCCCCCCGTGAACTTCGGATTGGGGTTGCCGGTAGGCACCCGGTCGCCATAGGCAGCTCCATTGTCCTCGTCCGTCCATACGTCCCCGATCTTATTGACATCCTCCCAGATGGGATCGCCCGCCTTGACTTTATGGTTCCCCTTGAAATAAGTGATGGGGTTCCCGGTGAGGGGGTCATAGGGCACATCGCTTTGTTTGTTATAAACACCCTTGTACTTCAACTGGAACATCTCATAGATAGGCTGTCCGACAGCATAGATGCGGCCCACCCCATAGGCATCGTCGACCTCGAAGGTCCGGTTGTTGTTGGGCAGCTTGGCGATGGCATTCTTATTGTAGGAAAGGGTCAGCTGCGTATTCCACTGCAGCGCTTTCCGGGGGGAAAAGATCTTCGCACCCAGGGTGATGTCCGCCCCGCGGTTGCTGACCCAAAGATCATGGGCGTTGAATTGAATGCTTTCATAACCGGTATAAAAAGGCAGCTGGAAGTTATAATAGTCGTCCTTGGAGATCTTGTCGTACGCATCCACGATAAGGGACACCCGGTTATTAAAGAGCTGCGTCTCGATCCCGATATTCTTCTGGGTCGTCTTCGCCCAGGTAAGATTGTCCTTTGTCAACCCATTGGTATAACTCGGTTGTATCACCGGGCTGCCGTTATAGGTGCCGGGAATGATATAGGAATTATAAGGGGCATAGAAGTCGGACGACTGCGAACCGGAAATACCATAGCTCCCCCGGATCTTTAAGAAACTGATGAACGAGACGTCCTTCATGAATTTTTCGTCAGACAACACCCAGCCCGCTCCCACGGCAGGAAAATAACCCCATTTGGTGGAGCTGCCGAATCGGGAGGAGGCATCTCCCCGGTAAGAGGCATACAGCAGGTATTTGCCATCGAAGTCATACTGCGCCTGCCCCGTGAAAGACAGCAGGGCATCGGCGGCATAACTGGACTTGCCGAAAAGATCGGCCTGGGGTACGCCGCTGACCACCTGGATATCGTTGGAAGGGATATTGGTGCCGCCTACATAATTGCTGTTGGAGACATCCGCATTGAACTGTTGCGATCCGGTGATGGCCAGCGTGTGGACATGTTCACCTGAATTCAGCTTCTTTGCCCAGTTGAGGGAGTTGCTGATAAAATACGTGGAATAGGTGCCTTTGTCGGATTCTGCTTTCGAAGGCTGGGGAGTACTCCCGGATGTAGCCAGCACCGCATCGATATTGGAAGGCTGGAAATAATCCCGGTTGGAAGTGGATACATTGGCGGAGCCGAGGAAGGCATACTTCAGCGTGGGCAGCACCGAATAGTTCAGGGCGATGGAAAGACTATAAATGTCATTGACATTTTTGTTGCGCAGCTTGCTGTACAATCCCGTAAAATTGGCCGAATCAAAAGCCGTCAGGTGCAGGAAAGACGTAGGCTGGGCCGCACCGCTGACGGGGGTGTTGTCATCGCTGTTATTGGCATACTTCCTTCCCCGCTGCCGGTCGCTCTTCGAAATATTGAAGATGAGCTGACTGTTTACCTTGGGGCTGATCTTAAAGTCGAAGTTCCCCCGGATGCCATAACGGGTGAAACCGAAGGCCTCTATGATCCCCTTCTCATTGTAATAGTTCATGCCGATGCGGTAGTTTACATTCTCATTGGCGGCGGAGATGGTGGCATCCACATTTTCGATGGACCCCGTCCGGTAGAAGAGGTCCTGCCAGTCGGTGGCGTTATTATAATAAGGATTCAGGCTGTCCGTCAGCAGCTGGGGTAGGTTAGTCAACTGCGCGGGTGAGGCATATTGATTGATGATCTCCATCTTCTGTGCTCTTTCCTGCGCACCGGTGGTCGTATACAGCAATTTTGGTTTCAGGGTAACACCGCCATAGGCATTGACCCGGAACTCCGGAGTGGCGGAGCGGCCTCTCTTCGTTTTGATATAGATGACGCCATTGGCGCCCCGCGAGCCCCAGGCGGCGGCGGCGGCGGCATCTTTCTGTACGTCGACGCTCTCGATATCATTGACATTGATGCCGGCCAGGTAGTTCGTACCGGTGGCGTCGATGGCATTGCTGATATCTTCCGGGTTCACGGGCACCCCGTCGATGACATACAAGGGACCGCTGAGCGCATGGGCCTGCGCCACATTCGCATCTCCGATATTGGTATTGACACGGGTATTGCCCCGCACGACGACGGTGGGCGCCACGCCGGGTTCTCCGGAACCCACCTGCACGTTGAGGCCGGCGACCCTGCCCTGCAGTAACTGGTCCACACTGGGGGCCGGTAAATTCTCGATGTCTTTCCCGGAGACGGAGGAAATGGCGGCCGTGGTCTTTCGCCTGGACTGGGTTTGCACGCCCACTACCACCGCATCTGTGAGACTATTGCTGGAAGGGGTGATGGCAATGGTGATGGACTCGCCGGCTACCTTCACCGTATACCGGGCTGTTTGATAACCCACGGAGCTGAAGATCAGCGTTTGTCCCGGCGCAGCTACCAGCTTGAACTTACCGGCAGGATCTGTAACGACCCCTTTACGGGAGCCCTGGATGGTCACCGAGACATTTTCGACGCTCGTTTTGGTGTCGGAGGTTTTTACAACGCCCGTCACCGTCGTTTGCTGCGCCATCAGTAGACAGGAATAGAGAAGAGTGCACAGGACAAGTAAAAATCTTTTACTCATAGCATGGTTGTTTATTAGTTTGGTAATCGTTTCCGGCTTCGGGGCTGGGAATTGAATGTAGAAGGAATTGCGGAAAAAAATCTATGCAAACGCTTGCACCATTTTTAAAAATGGTTATGCAATCGTTTGTGTAGCCGGGCTATACCGTTAAAAAGAATTATTTGGCGCAGCCGAAGTCAGCATTGATCTTGTCAAGCTTATTCCAGAGAGGTTGTGTGGTGGGGAAAGCGGATGCTTCAAAAACCAGGATGGTTCTATGGCTATCGCTACAGGCTTTCACATGTATCTTCATGTAGAGATCGCCGGATTTTTTTGTTACCAGTGCATCGAAGATATGCAGGGTTGCTCCATAGGTGGATAAGTCCCCCGAAACGGTGGCTGTTTTCCGGACGGCAACCCTGGCGGGAAAATAAGCTTTCAGGTCATCTTTATCGGCGACCGCTCTGCTGCGGGTAAGACCGGAATAATAGGCTTCCAGATTTTGCTGCAGGATCTTTTCATCAAAGGAATAGACGCCATCCAGCCACCAGACAAAAGTGTAAGCCCATTTTTCCTCACTGGCGGCATCCGAAAAACCGGGAGCGAAGCGCAGGTCCTCATACCCTTTATAAGGAAGGGCGGGTGCAAAATCCATGGGAAAGACGATGACCTCCCTCGGCCAGCCTTCTACATTATAGGTATATCTTTTAGCAGCATCGCCCGGGTAAAAATCCAGTTTCTCCCTGATCCAGGATATAAGATCGATCTCGTCGATGATGTTCCAGCTATGGGGATGCATCTGCCCGTTGCTTCTTCTTCCATGTATAGGAGAGCTGACGAATTCAGCCTGGGTATTCCCCAGCAACAGGAGCCTGTTCACCAGCTCGGATGCGTTGAGCATATTTCTGTCATAAATACTTTGCTGCCGGTACTTCAAAGCCCATTCGACATCCACATCATGATAGGTCCGGTAGGCGACATGGACAAGGGCTTGTTCATTCCCCGGCGTCGTGTCACTTGCCAGGAAAGGGGACACCTGCCGGTATTTGGCCAGGTCCGGGGTGGGAGGACCTATCTGGGCGTCGAGACTGTCGATTATCATTTTTGCTTCGCCCAGCCACCAGCCCTGGGTATGCCTGGACAAAAGTTTTTTCGAAGACTGATATAATCCCAACAGATCCACCGGCGCATCCGCCGTAAAGAGGGCTTTTGGGTGAATGTCAAATTCCTTCGGATGCTGATAACATAATTCGACATAACGCAGGGCTATCGTCCCCCCGGCAGAGAAGCCTCCCATGGCAAACTTGTCTTTATGGATCCCATAGGTTTTGGATACTTCATCCAGGATTTTCCGGATCATCACCATATGGGCATCATCCAGGAACATACGCAGACCGGTGGGGATACAGACCGTGAGCAGCTCGTTGGCGGAAGCCACATTGGGGATCTTCGTTTCCGCAAAAAAAGTAGAGGCGTCTCCGCCATATCCGTCGAAGAGGACGACGGCTCCCTGTATCCTCGGGCCGGTCGGTTTTATGACGGTATAATATCCAAATACACTATCCGTTTTGTCGAACCAGACTTTTTCAAAATTCTGTGCGTAGGTGGCAGGAATCAAACTGAGGAAAAAGAAAGTAAGGAGACATTGACAGGATAGGCGCATGAGGAGCAATTTACCAGCTAATATCCGCATTATTTTCTAGCTTGGGAAATGAAAAGTTTCCTTATTTCTATTCATAGAAATCCTTAATATATTCTCCTATGGCATTAACCAGGGCCTTGGGCCTGGTGTTGCCCTCTTTCTCCATCCATCCATTATCGGAACAGCATAAGTAGGCAAAGAATTCCCCATCCAGCGTCACCCGGAAATAAACGGGCGTCCCATTCTTGTTCTGCTCGTCCGAGGGAGTGATCTTCCCATGGTAATGTTTACCTTCAAAGTCAAGGGAAAGAGGAAAGGTGTTATCGGTATTCATGTCCTATTGTTTATCCAGTTCAGCGGTATTATATTTTTCTATGGCCTCGCCGACCTCCTCCAGCAACCCTTTATCATAATAATCCAGGGCATTGCCGGAAGGCTCGCATTCAAAATCCCAGTCTTCGGTCGTTGAAGTGGAAGGTTTCACTAAAATTTCCACAAACTCCTCCTGGTTCTCACTCTCCAGGTTTACCCTGTACCAGGTTGCTCCGTCCTGCGCCACAGGGGTAACGATGCCGATATAGGGGATCTCCTGGTAATTAAATTCTATTTGAAATTCGTCTGTGCTCATAATAGGGCCTATGTGAAAATCATGCCAGCTTCATAATTTGCAACGATCTACCCGGGAAACCTGGGTAAAATAGTACTAACGGTTCACCAGGAAATAGACGATCCGGCAGGCCGTCCCCCTGCTCCTGGGGTTTTTTGTCTCATCGATTGTTAGCTTTAGCTGATGCGGGCCCTCTTTGAGATCCGCTCGAAAAAGTATATACCAGGGCAGATGCAGGAAGGAACTCCAGGCTGTATACAGATCTGTTTTCTGATAAGGGCCTTCATCTACCGACCAGGAGAGGATGCCGGCATCGGCTCCGGAAATGACGGCCATGCCGATGGCAGTTCCCTTGAACGGCAGCGTCAAGGTCGCTCCGGGGGTGGTAGAGACCAGCATGGGCACACCCACAAAACCTGGGCGGGTCGCCAGACTGTCTCTGGGCCGCCAGGCGGTATTATATTCCCAGTCTTTGTCAACCAACGCATTGCTAATGTTATAATAGGCTCCCTTCACCAGGGAAGCTTTATCCAGGGGCGGGGGGAGCGACCTTCCCGAAACCGACGGAGCGCCCGGCCGGGAGCTGTCGAGGCATATGTTCAGCAGGTCTCTGATCGCGGCAAAGTATAGCTCCTGCCCGAAAGGGGAAGGATGAATATCCTTAAAATCCTTCTTCCAGCTGAACTCCTGATGGGCTATCTTATCATGGACCTCTTTCGCCAGGTTGATGGAGGGAAAGCCATAGTAGCCGGCTATCCGCTCGTGATTGGCTACCTCCGGGGGGATCTTGCCCTGCTCATAATCCTCTGTCTTGGAGGGATCCGCGAAGGACATAAAAAGGATGTCCATGGAGGGGTTCGATTTTTTGGCGTGCCGGACGATGCCTTCCAGCGCGCGGATCTGTGTAAGGCTGTCCGTGCCGTTAACCCGGTCGTTCACAGCCGTTTCTACAAAGAGCAGGTCGACCTTACCAGAGTCGAGCACATCCCTTTGGAGGCGGAAGGCATGGGGTAGGCTGCCCAGGGAAGGAATGCCTGCTGCGATAAAATGAAAATGTGTGGTGGGGAATTTTTCCTGCAGAAAGGTGCAGGTCTTATCTCTCCAACCGGGATTGTAGGTGATAGATCCTCCCAGGAAAGCCACCGTGACCGATTTCGTAACCGTGATAGCGTGCAAGGCATGGGGCAATCCGTTTCTCACCGTAAAATAATCGGAAGGGGGAAGGGTGTCCCGTAAAGGGGTGGCAGAACAAAGGTTAGGGATCAGCAGCAACAGCAAATAGAACGATCTCATTGGACGACAATTGGGATATGGTCGCAAATTAGCGAATTAACGAATTGACCGTGAGTTCTTTCGGGTTTATGGAAATCCATGCCAGGTGACAAAGGCATCCGCCACCGCTTTTGGAGCTTCGCGGGGGACAAAATGGCCGATCCCTTCCAGCAGCAGGCGTTTATAGCCGCCGGTATAACAATACTCCAAACCTTCTGACGAGGAAGGCTCATCGCAGGTATCCGCCCCTCCCTGTATCATCAGGGTAGGGGTGCTTAATTTGTCTATGGTGGTGAGATGACGCTGGAGCTCTTCATAACGGGGATCCACGGCTTCTTCCCGGAAGCGTCCCCGATAGGCATTCAGCGTGAGGTCCACCCAGTCGGGGTTCGTAAAGCTGACAGCCGTCGTGATAAACTCGCCCTCTTTGTACCAGCCCGCCGGGCTCCAGGTATCCCATTGGATGCGGGCAAAACCTACGGGGTCTGTTCTGACGGCGGTTGCCCCCGCGTCCACACTCATAAACCACTGGTACCAAAAAAGCCGGGACTGGGAAAAGGAAGGGATCTTAAAAACTCCCCTTGGCTGGAAGGCCACCGCTATAGCTGCGATCCGCGTGATCCGGTCGGGGAAGAGAGCTGCTAATGTATAGGCAGCCCTGGCGCCCCAGTCATGCCCTAAAACGGAAAAACGGGTCAGCCCAAGCGCGTCGGCGAGGTCGATGGCATCCTGGGCCAGCGCAACACCGCGACCGTCGCGAATAGTCGATGGGGAAAGAAAATGGGTGGGGCCGAACCCCCGTAAATAAGGGGTAATAGTGCGGAAGCCGGCGGCCTGCAGCTCCGGAACTACTTTCCGCCAGGCCCTTGCATCATCGGGCCAGCCATGCAGCAGCATGACGGCCGGCCCTTCCCTGGGGCCCTCGTCTTCATACGCGATGGTTAAGGTTTCCGTATTGACGATCGCCGGCTTCATATTAAGGATTCTCTGGCAATTTCTTTGCCAGAATAGCGATGACCCCATTTGCCGCCGGCGGGATCATCCGGATTGCCAACACGGGATCATCGCGTTGGCCCCTTCCGCATCATCGCAGGACTCCCTTATCCTATTCGCTCAGGATACCCGGCACCAGTTTCCCATCCGGCGTGTGAAATTCAATTCCCAGCAAACGGGCGATGAGGGGCGATATATCCGTGACTGAGAGTTCCTGGATTTTTCCTCCCTTCCTGATGCCGGCGCCCGCGCTGATAAAGCCCGTATACATCTCCGGTATATGGGGA
>DATJJD010000028.1:0-5302 GCA_035492545.1 Puia sp. | reverse complement strand
CAAAAAAGGTGTTTTCACTCTTTCCTGTTCCGTCCTGCCTTCGTATTTTACAGCATCTCCCACACTACACAAAGAATAACACCGCCCCTCAACACTTAAACTTTTTTTATGAAAAAAAATCTATGCTTTGTCATGATGGCATTCATGATGGGCGCTTTCTTTGTTTTACCGGGTTGTAAAAAAATCACCCATCCCGGTGTGGCATGCTGTAATATTACAAGATTTGCCTATGCAGGCTCCCCGCTGGGAGTAGGGCGGCAGGTAAATGACACGATGTGGTTTACGTATAGCTCCAGCGGAAACCCCGTCAGCGGGATACGCGCTTTCCCTTCAACGGGTTATCCCAATTTCTTCTTCCGGTACGACCATTTTAACAAGTTCACCGATTTAATAGGGGCTTATGGGCATACAGCCCTGGATGGGGTGGAGAGCTGGACCAAATACTTTTACGATGGCAGGGGCCGGATAGTACGGGATTCCTTCTACACCTTTCCCGAGATAGTCAATGGGAGGCCTACCTTGGGGGTGCACAGCGGTTTTATAAACACCACTTATGAATACGATTCAGAAGACCGGATCATCAAGGTGATCGGGGATCATCGAAACACTACCTTTTCGTATAATGAACAGGGCAACCTGATAGGCAGGGTCTATGACGATAAGATAAATATCCACCGCACGAATAAGATATGGATGTTTATCGACCGGGATTATAGTGTCAACAATCCGGCTACTGCCACCTATACTTATAATGCCGTTGGCCTACCGACAAAAATAGTTCCCTTTACAGGTACCGTAATGAATTTCATGTCGGTAGCCGAGACGAGTTTGGAATTTTCCCAGGCGGACATCGAGTATGATTGTCATTGACGGGCAGTTCTCTAATACTCATGCCTTCCCTGGTCCAGCCTCCTGGCTAATTCTTCTTTTTTAATATTGATCTGCTGCCCAACCGGTCGGCCGTCGCGGTAGCTGATGACATTCAGCTGCGTGGCGCCTACAGGAAATTTGATGGGGGTACCGTTGTATTTTGGATAATAAGCATCGGGATTGGTGAGATCAAAGGTATAATAGATGTCGAGGCCTTTTACTTCCGTGGAGAGCCCGATGGTGAACTCGCCGCGGTCGCCCCCTCTTTTCGGGGTGAAGATGACATTATAGGCACTGCGGGCATATTTGATGCCGGCTGCATCGAGCCGGGGGAACTCCGACTCCATCCTGCTGACGAAGTCATCCCAGTTACGGCTGGCTTTAGGGCTCCAGTAGACTTCCGCCAGGGCGAGGGCCCGGGGCCAGGTCATGTATTCCACCTGCCGGAAATTGGGCACGGATTCCGTCCATAGATTGCCCTGTCCACCCAGGATCAATTTTTCGTCTATACTGTCGGGAACAGGATCATAGGTATAGGAATCTTTTAGCCGGCACATGCCATAGGTAGGCGGTTCTGCCGTGATCTCCCCCTGATAGAGGTCCAGGTAACAATAGTCCCAGGGAGTCATTACTACCTGGTGATTCATCCGGGCAGCCGTAATACCTCCCTTCATGCCCCTCCAGCTCATCACCGTCGCCTCCGGCGCCAGCCCGCCTTCGAGGATCTCATCCCAGCCGATCAGTTTTTTTCCTTTGCTCTTCAACATCTTCTCTACCCTTTTGACAAAATAGCTCTGCAGCTCTTCCGTATTCGCCAGGTGTTCGTCGGCCATACGTCGCTGGCATTTCGGGCAGGTAGCCCAGAAACCTTTGTAGGCCTCATCTCCGCCGATGTGAATGTATTCGCAGGGGAAGAGGGCTGCCAGTTCCGTAAACACTTTATCCAATACGGTAAAGATGGAGTCATTGCCGATGCAGAGGGCATTGTCATCCCGGACCGGGCTGCGGAAGCCGGCATTGACGCTGTATTGTAACTGTGTGCAGGATAGTCCCGGGTAAGAAGCTATCAGGGCCAGGCTATGGGCCGGCACGTCGATCTCGGGCAGGATGGTCACCATCCGCTGTTTGGCATACTCAATGATCTCCTTCATCTCTTCCTGGGTATAAAAACCGCCATCCGGGGTGGGCTCATTCGCCAGGGCCGGCATAACTTCTCCCCAGCGGCCAATACGGCGTACCCGCCAGGCGCCTTTCTGCGTGAGCTGCGGAAGGCTTTTGATCTCGATACGCCAGCCCTGGTCATCACTCAGGTGGAGATGAAGGACATTGTATTTATAGCGGACCATTTCATCGATATATTTTTCCACTTCCTCTTTTGAAAAGAAATGCCGGCTGACATCCAGCATCAGTCCCCGCCAGCCAAAACGGGGATAGTCCGTGATCTCGGCACAGGGAATGGAGGGCTGCCCGGCAGCCGGGCGTGACGAAGCAACGGATGCTGCGGGGTCAGAAGAAACGGATGAGCCAGCTGGCAGAGAGCCGGAAGAAGCCGCCGATGAAGTTGCCGGACCAGCAGGCAGAGGCCCTGAGGGCGGCAACAACTGCAATACCGTCTGCATGCCGTAAAAGATACCAGCCGGATCGTTGGCGCTGATATGGATGGCAGAAGGGGTGATGGAAAGAGCGTAACCTTCTTTTCCCAGCAGGTTCCTATCCTTCATGCCCAACTGTAAAAAGATCTTCTTTTTGCCTCCCCCACCCTGCAACGGGGTGAAGCCCGTCATCGCAGCCACCCGGGAGCTAAACCATTTAGCTGTTTCATTTAAAGCTGCATCGCCCGGGACCACGGACACGCGGGCATCGAACGTGAACCGGCCGGGCTTCTCCGTCACCGAGACCGGCTGGGGGATCAGGTGAATGTGCGGGTTATCCGCCGGACGGGGAGCCAGATTCTTTGTGGAACGGCCCAGGGAATTCAGTCCGATAGGGAGATCGCCGGCTGCCCGGACAAAGGTTGCTGCGAAGAACAATAAAACAGCCAGGGATAGAGAACGAAAAGTCGCGTTTGGCATAAGAGATCTTTAAATAGGGCCATGAATTTAATTATTAAACGGCAAACGGGCAATTATTGATCGCAGGCGGGTAGCGCGGACTGCCGGTAGCGAGCATTAATCCCGCAATTTCCGGGTTGCCGGCGTGGATGCTGCGGTGCAATTTTGTCTTATAAAATTAAAGAACATGAAACCTTTCAAAATCGTGCCCCTCTCCAATGAGTGGGCAAAGAAGATCCGGGCAGCCGGCCAGGATGAGTTCGGACATCCCGTCGTAGAAGAAGCGGTTACCAGCGGCGGTCCCTGTCGCATCACGCTGCGTCAATTCAAACCGGGCGTTGACAAACGGCTGGTGATCAGTCATAGTCCATTTGAAATAGATAATGCCTATAACCAACCGGGGCCCATTTATATATCGCCCGATGATGTGGAAGAATACCAGGATGTCCACCGGTTTCCACCGGAGATCAAACGCATCACGCTGATCGGCTACAATACGGACCAGTGGATGGTCTTTACCCGGGTGGTGGGGGAACAGGAGAATATCGATGAAGTGATAGCCCGGGTATTGGACGAGAATCCGAAGGTGGCCTATCTCCATGCCCGCAGCACGACGGCCTGTTGTTATCTCTGCCGGATAGAGAGGGGGTAGGCTAGAGGAATGCCGATCCCATTTTTGAAGTTCAGTAAGGGAGCTTAACCGTCGAACTACAAGGTTTTTAAGTATATACACTTAACAGAATGTTCTCAATAGCTTAGAACTCCAAATAAGACACATGCCATCACGCCTGTAAAAAGGCTAATACGTTAGCTTAAGAGCAATATTATCTATGAAAAATTTTTTACACAGCTTATTTCTAACGGTATTATGTGGGTTTGCTATACGGGGACTGTCGCAATCTCCCGGCATTGTGGTACGGCCGGCCGGAGGTCCGTACAGCACGATCTTAAATCCCAATCAGAACGGCTTTACCTCCGCGACCACAGGCGGGTATAGTGTAAGCGATATCGGCGCCGGTTACAGTGAGATCCCCTACAAAGTAGTACCTCCTGCCATTACGGAGCCTACCGGCGATCTGGCGACGGGGCCTTCCGGCGGATTTACCGATATTGTGAAAACAGTGGATGGAAGCGGCTTCTACGTATATAATGATGGAACGAATTTATTATTCCGCTTGCGGATCGGCGGCATTATCAGCGGCTCCAAAGGATATAGCGTTTTATTGGACACCGATGGGAAGATGGGCAACAGCGGTCCATACGCTGACCCGAACTATATTGCCCCAACCAATACCAGCAACGGCAACCCCGGCTTTGAATACGAAGTGGTGCTGCAAACCAATTTCAACGTGTCGGTTTATAATGTAGATGGGAGCAGCAATCCCGTCTTGGTGACGACCTATCCCTTAAGCACTAATTCCCAGATATCCGTCGCCTTATCCACCGATGGGGGGAATCCGGATTATTTTTATGATTTTGCGGTTCCCATCAGCGTCCTTGGATCTCCTTCTTCTTTCCGGATGGCTGCTACTACCGTGACTTCTCCTTCTTCCGCCCTCCAGGGCAGCCGGTCGGATATTTACGGCATCGATGACAGTTCCAACCCGAATGTCGCTTCAGCCTGGCAAACGGTGATCAATTCCCAGCCTGCCATCAGTCTGGCCAATATCGGGTCCGGCGGCTCCGGAGTAGCCTCTATCAATACAGCCGCCCCTACCCTCAATTCGCCAATCAATACAGGTTCGGCTATTGCCGTTACCGGGACCTGGACGCGGATGGATGTATCCAAGCCATCCACGGCGACCACCACGCTTTATCAAAACGGCGTGGCTATTGGGACCACTACCGTATCCACGGGAGGGACCTGGACTATCACCGTCCCTTCTGTCGCCAGCGGGGATGTCTTTTATGCCAGGGCACAGGCGGCCGGCGAGTCGATGAGCCTGCAGTCTGTTAACGTAACGGCCGGCTGCAGTTCCCCTCCCGCAGCCCTGGTATTAACCTGCGCCTCTTCCAAAGGGATCTCCGGGTCCCTGCCCGCCGGCAGTACCCTATTAATTTACCTGCTACCGACTACCAGTGCCTCCCCTACATCTAACCCATTGACGACGAATATTACCTATCCTACTTCCACCACGTTTGCCTACTATGCAAACGGATGCTCCGGCAGTAGCCCTACTGTAGGGAATGGCACTTATATGCTGATGGCATCGAACGGGGGCTGTACTTCCACGCCGATCTTCGAGTGTATCGCCTCCGGCAGCAGCGCCCTGACGGGATTAGCCACCAACTCGTCCGTCGTTGTCACCACCCCTATTTACCCTTATCAAACCAGTATCGGCGGCACCGGCGCCGCCAGCGGAAATATTATTCGCCTGTTC
>DATJJD010000027.1:0-5789 GCA_035492545.1 Puia sp. | reverse complement strand
TACAGACCGGTCAGCAGTATCTTTGTTTCCCATTATGGAAATAAAAATACTTTGCCCCTTATGGGGACATGAGCACCTCGATCTGACTGATTTTTGCCAAAAGATCCGGGAAGCAGGTTATGATGGCATCGATACCTGGATACCGGAAGACCCGGCCATAAAACGCCGGCTGTTCGACGCCCTGGAAAAATACGAGCTGGTGCTGATCTCCCATCAGCACCAGGCAAGAGGCGGCGATTTCACAACATTTAAGCAATCCTTCCTTCACTACCTCGAACTCAGCGCCGAAGGTCATCCCCTCCTCATCAACTCTCACACGGGCAAAGATTATTTCTCCTTCGAACATAACCTGGAACTGATCGACCTTGCCGCTCAATTCAGCGCCAAAAAAGGCATCGTGATTGCCCATGAGACCCACCGGGGACGAATAGGCTACGGCCCCTCCACGTCGATGGACTTCTTCCGGGCCCGACCGGATTTTCTTATCACGGCCGACCTCTCTCATTGGGTATGCGTTACCGAGAGTTTGCTGGAAAATTTCACGACCCCCCTGGAAGAGGCTATCTCCCGTACACGACACATACACGCCCGCGTCGGCTTCGAAGAAGGTCCACAAGTACCAGACCCCCGGGCGCCTGAATGGAAATACGCCCTCGATCATTTCCTGGGCTGGTGGGACCGGATGGCGGAGGCCCGGTGGAAGGCGAAAGCCCCCTTACTAACGTTCACGACAGAGTTCGGCCCCCCGCCATATCTGCCTACAATACCTTTCACCAATCAGCCTGTAGCGGATCAGTTTACGATTAATTGTTTTATGAAAGATTTGCTGAGAAAGAGGTATGTGGAAAAATATCCTCAGGGCACTATCTGAGAAAGAAGCAACGTTTAAATTTTGAGTGGCAAGGTATTTGTAAACACTCCGTTATCCCCCATTCCTGATATTACCCGTTTAAATTAAGAAAATGTTAAAATGTACAGAAGGTTAGACCTTGTGTACACTCACGGTAACGCGAGCGGGCATATCTATGGGCATGGGTGAAAATTTAGATCGTATCATTCACTAATTCAACAAGGCTGTTTATGAAAATGAGCACACCAGCCCGCACCAAGCCAAGATGGTTATGTAGCGCCTTATTATTTTTATGCTTTACCGTCTTCTTCCATTTCTCCTCTTTCTCCCAGGACACTACGGGCAAGCCCCCTCCCAGGGACACCGTCCCGGCAAAACCAATACCCCGGGATACGACGCCTGTAAAGCCGGCTAATGACACTACCGGAAATCCTTCCGCCTCCAAAGACACGACCCCCGTCAAGTCTTCCACGGACACGACAGCCGCAGGGACTTCCGGTAACAAGCTCATCACGGGAAATGTCCTTTTGAGCGGGGGCGCCACCGACCTTTCCGGGACCAGCGTCCAGATCAAAGGCGAGCAACGGGTGGTGCCTACCGATACGTCGGGCCATTTCGCTATTTCGGCCCCTCCGGGCGCCATCATCGTCTTTAGTCACGTCGGCTATAAACCTGTCGAGATACCTGTCAGCAGCCAGCGGACCCTCAGCGTCACCCTCACACGGGAAGAGAATACCCTCCAGGAGGTGACCGTTAGTTATGGTAAACAGCTCAAACGGGACATCACCGGCTCGGTAAGCAAGGTAGATGCCTCCGCCGTACAGGATGTTACAGCCACGGAGTTCGGACAGAAACTGCAGGGTAAGGTGGCTGGCGTACAGATCCAGCAGTCCAGCGGCATCCCGGGACAGAACATCGTCTTCCAGATCCGGGGTGCGGCCTCCCTGAGTTCCGGCAACCAGCCCCTGATCGTGGTGGACGGACAGCCCGTCAATAGCGATGCGGCAGGTGGAACAGGGGACATCAACCTCATCGACCCCAACCAGATCGAGTCCTACAGCGTGCTGAAAGACGCCGCCGCGACTTCCCTGTACGGCAGCCGCGCCGCCAATGGAGTCATCCTCATCACGACAAAGACAGCGAAGATAGACCGCACCAGCATCACCGCCAATGTGTACTATGGGCTGCAGAGCATACCGAAACGGGGACGGCCCGACCTGATGGACGCACGGGAATTCGCCACCTATATGAAGGGTTACTATGAAGACAGGATCAAATACGAGAACTGGATCAACCCGGTAACGAATACGCCTACCGTACCCGCCGACTATGCCAACCCCGATCAATACGGGAAGGGCACGGACTGGTATAGCGAGCTGATCCGTACAGCCCCTGTCGAAAATTATTCCGTCAACATGTCGTTCGGTACCGAAAAAGTTTCCTCCAGCACGACGATGACCTATTTCAACCAGCAGGGAACCTTGTACAATACGGGTATGAAACGTTTTGCCTTCCGGTCCAACAATGAATACCGGCCTATCAGCCGGATCAAGATTGGCCTTAACCTGGCTCCTTCCTACCAGATAGACCATAATACCCGGCAAGGTAACCTGGCATTGAACGGCAACCGGCAGGTGGTCAGCGGCGCCGGCCTCAGCTCTCCGCTAATATCACCCTACAAAGCGGACGGGACCTACAATCTCTCGACCGCCTCCTACGGCATGTATGCCCTGCCCAATTATCTGCAGCAGGAAAAGATGATGGACGACGATCAGACCAACTTCTCCTTCCTGGGGAATGCTTACATCGACATTGAGATCCTGAGAGGTTTACACGCAAAGAGCACCATCAACGGCGACATCCTCAACCAGGACTATAACGCTTATTATGGGACCTGGTTTGGGGTCTTCGGAGCAGTTCCTCCCCGTTCACCCGCCTCCTCCCAGGCGCTGAACAACTCGAATAATTCCTATTCCTGGCTGAATGAGAACACCCTTACGTATAATACCAAACTAGGCAACCATTCGCTGGAAGTACTGGCCGGCTATTCCACCCAGAAATATTACCAGAGCCTGCGGGGTATTACGGGTACGGGTTTTGCAACCGACGAGACTCCCTGGGTTTCCGCCGCCAGCTCCACCGTCGGCACTTCCAACAGCACCTCCTGGACCCTGGCCTCAGCCCTGGCAAGGATCAACTATGATTTTAAAAAGAAGTATTACCTCTCCGGTACCATCCGCAGTGACGGAAGCTCCCGTTTCGGCGTAAATAAAAAATACGGCACCTTCCCCTCCGTTTCAGCGGCATGGGTGGTCAGTGAAGAAAAATTCTTTCCCAAATCCAAATTCCTCTCCTTCCTGAAATTCAGAGGCAGCTATGGGCTGACAGGGAACAACAATATCGGTAACTACACCCAGACCTCCCTGCTGAGCCCCACCAATTATGTACTCAGCGGCGCCACCCAGCTGGGTGAAGCCATCACGGTCCTGGGTAACCCGGACCTCACCTGGGAGACTTCCAAACAGCTCGACGTAGGTGCAGACATCTCGCTGCTGCATGGCAGGATCAGCATCAGCTATGATTATTATCACAAACGTACGGAGGGAATGCTGTCGCCCCTCCCCATCCCTTATGCGTCTGGCTATGAATCCATTCAATATAATTCCGGCGTGCTGGGCATCTGGGGACATGAGATCCAGGTCAGCTCCGATAATATCAAGAGCAGGAATTTTACCTGGACCACGGATTTCAACATCGCCTTCAGCGACAACAAGGTCCTTTCCCTGGTAAATAATACACCCATCGGTGGCGTCAACAAATACAGTGACTACAACCGGACAGCCGTCGGTCACCGCATCGGCGAACTGTATGGTTATATCGACGATGGGGTCTATATGACTCAGGCCGATTATGATAAATATCCCAAGGAAGCCACTTCCGCCGTTGGAACCGCCCGTATGCGGGACGTCAACGGGGATGACACCATCGATATCAAGGACCGCACCTTTATCGGGCGAACCAATCCCAAATTCATCTATGGATTGAGTAATAATTTCACCTTTAAGGATTTTGACCTCGGCATCATCATCGCGGGACAGGTGGGCAATAAGATCCTCAACACGAATATGCAGAACATTCATAACCTGGATGGCATCATGAATGTCACCAAGGATATGCAATACCGGTGGCGCAGTGAGGCCGATCCCGGCAACGGGAAGGTCCCCAGGACCCTGTCGAATACGACGGAACTCTATCGGACGGTCAACACCACCTGGGTCTTCAGCGGCGACTACCTGGCCGTCAAGAATATTTCCCTGGGCTACACTTTTGGCAAACATATGCTGCATTACATTAAGGGTATTCGGGTATACGGCAGCGTTCAGAATGCCTTTATGTTCACCAAATACCCCGGACAGAACCCGGAGGTCAACGATACAAAGGACAACCAGACCCAGGCGGGCCTGGATAATGGCAGCTACCCGGTGCCAAGGGTAGTTATGTTCGGAGCAAATGTTAACTTCTAATAAGTAATGGCTATGAAATATATTAACCGTCTTACCATCTTTGCAGGCCTTATACTGATCATCAGTTCCTGTAAAAAAAGTTTTGTTACCCTGTATCCGGAGGGGCAGGTGAATGAAGGGAATTTTTTTAAAACGACCTCCGACTTCCAGGAGGCCCTGGTGGGAGCGTATGCCCCTCTCCGGGATGCCGCCAATGTTGCCTTCTATATGGAGGAGATGCGTGCCGACAATACCTTCTTCGACTATAATTCAAAAGACAGGGGCGGCGCCGATGCCGAGAAATTGTCGGAATTCCTGGATGACGCCAGCAACGGCACCATCGTTACCGTCTGGACAGCTGATTTCCAGGGTATCCAGCGGACCAACGTTATCCTGGACAAAATTACCGCCAGCAAACCGGCCGATATGACGGACACGGTGATGAACCAGATCGTCGGCGAAACCAAGGCGCTCCGGGCCCACTATTATTTCGAGCTGGTGCGGCTTTTTGGGAAACTGCCCCTGTATCTGCATGAGACGACAAACGCGCAGAACGCCCTGCTGGACCGCTCTCCCGTGGATAGTGTTTATGCCCAGATCATCTCGGACTTCACGGACGCCCTGGGGAAATTATCTCCCCCTTCCAAGTTCCCCCAATCAGGCAATATCACCAAGGGCATGGTAGCGACAGAACTGGGGCTGGTCTACCTGACCCGCAAACAGTACGATCAGGCTACCCCGCTATTCCAGTCGGTGACCCAAATGGGATATGCGCTCTTACCCAATTATGCGGATGTATTTAACCCCGGTAACAAGAACAACCAGGAATCTATCTTCGAAGTACAGTATAAATCGGGGACGGACGGACAGGCCAGCTCTTTTATCTATGATTTCATTCCCAACACCCCTTCTACCCAGAATATCCTGGGGGTGGACTTCAGCAATACGGCGGGCGGATGGAATGTCCCCACGGACGATCTGATCCATACTTATGAGAAAGGCGACAAACGGCTGGACGCCAGCATCGCTGTGGTAAAAGGTAAGCTGGATGCCAGCGTGGACTTTATTCCGGACAGCGTCGTCAGCATCCTCAGCACAGATACCAGCGGGGAAGCCACCGGTGAAATAGCCAAACGGTTCATAAAGAAACAGTATCACCCGCCCTACACCCTGCAGGACAACACGGATGACAACTGGCCGGGGTACCGGTATGCCGATGTGCTGCTGATGCTGGCGGAATCGCTGAATGAGCAGGGCCAGTCGGCGGGTGCGCTGCCTTACCTCAATATGGTCCGCCAAAGGGCCGGACTGCCCCCATCCGCCGTGACGGACCAGGGCATGCTGCGCGACACCATCGCCCATGAGAGAAGGGTAGAGCTGGCCTTCGAGAACAAGCGCTGGTTTGACCTTGTCCGCACCGGTCAGGCCATCCCCGT
>DATJJD010000026.1:0-12559 GCA_035492545.1 Puia sp. | reverse complement strand
TTTGCCGTTGTTGATCGCCGGGCCCCAGCTATCGGTCGCACCACTCTTGGTCTGGCCGTATGAATCCTGGAATTTCGGTTTATAGGCCAACTGGTCTGCAAAAATAGAGGAGGAGAAGTTGATCTGGGTCTGTCCCGCCTTCCCTTTTTTGGTGGTGATAAGGATAACGCCATTCTGGGCCTGGCTGCCGTATAAGGCCGCGGCGGAGGCGCCTTCCAGGACGGAAATGCTGGCGATGTCTTCCGGGTTCAGGTTGGAGATGCCGTCTCCGCCATCCGGTGTTCCGCCGTAGGTGTTGCCGGGTTGCCCGTTGGCATTGGAGCCATTACTGATAGGGATCCCGTCGATGACATACAAGGGTTGGTTGTTGCCATTGGCGGAGCGGCTGCCCCGGAGGATCACCTTGGCGGAACCGCCCACTCCCGAGGCGCTGGGGGAGATGGTCAGGCCAGCCACCTTGCCATTGAGGCTATTCATCAGGTTGTCGGTCTTTACATTGGTCAGTTGTTCGCCACTGACCTGCTGCGTGGCATAGGTCAGGGATTTCTCCGATCTTTTGATCCCCAGGGCGGTAATGACGACGGCGTTGAGGTCCGTTTGAGCCACACTCATGGTTACCTGTACCGCGTGTTCTTTTCCGACCGTCACTTCTTTGGCAGTATAACCTACATAGGTGAATACAAGCACGTCGTTCTCTTCCGCCAGGATAGAGAATTCACCCTTGTCATTGGTGAGGGTCTCTTTTTTAGTGCCTTTCACCAGCACGGTCACACCGGCCAGGGGTTCCCCCTGCTCATTTTTTATCAGGCCTGTTATGAGAGCGGCCGGCTTTGCGGTTACCGAATCTGGTTTCCGGCTGGTGGGCTCTTCCGCTGCAGCCCTGATGGCGATGATATTTTTTTCGATGGTATAGGACAGGTGCTGTCCTTTCATACAGGCATCCAGGACTTCCCGGATATCTGCATTCTTCATGTGCAGGTCCACGGGCCGGGTGCCCAGGAGGTCATTGTATTTATATACGAAAGAATAACCGCTCTGCTCTTCGATGCTGGAAAAAACCTTTTCCAGGGGCAATTTCTTCCCGGAAACGGATATTTTCTGGGAAAGCCCTTTTGCGCTGATTTGTAAGGCGGTAGCCAATAAAAAGACGGTTGTCAACCTCATGATCCATAACATTTTTGCAAACAATCCTCCCTTAAAGGGGGAAAGGCGGGCGCTGCTGGCAGCAACAGGCACGTTGTAAATCGTGGATTTCATACTTTTGTCCAGATTGGGTTTTTAACGTTAAAATAGTCGTTGTAAGAAGATGGCTGGTTTTTACGGGGAACCCTTTTATGATTCCTGGTTGCAAGCCAGGATGACCGCCGGAAGTGTTGCAAGCGCTTCCGGCTTTTTATTTATATTTTTTTAGTCAGGTTCCCAAAGAAGGTTATGTTTTTTCCATATGTTGTAGTTTTAAATGAAGCAATGGTTAGGGTTCTGTTTTATTCAGGAGAGGACGATGATCTTCCGGTCCTCTATTTTAAAATGAATGCCGATCAGTTCCATGATGTGCAGGACTTCCGACACATAAGCCGTACGGGGTATCTTCCCGACGATCTCGTCACGGGGGATGGCGCCCTGATAGACAATCTCTACATTATACCACCGGGCTATCTGCCGCATGACGGTCTGTACGGGGGTGCGGTCAAAATAATAGTAGCCTTCTTTCCAGGCGATGGCGGCCCGGGTATTGACCTTTTTCGTGGTCAGCGTGGCATGAAGGACATCGAATTCAGCCTGTTCACCTGGCCGGAGCAGGGAGTGCTGACTCCCTTGCCCCATTTTTACAGAACCTTCCAGCAGGGTAGTTCTGACGGCATTTTCGTCTCCGTAGGCCATAATATTAAAATGAGTGCCGAGCACAAGGGTCTCGGTTTGGCCCGCCATTACCCGAAATGGTTTGTCTTTATCGGACGCCACTTCGAAGTAAGCTTCTCCGTTGAGCTCCACGTTCCGTTCCTTCCCCCTGAAACTGGTGGGGAAGCGGAGGGAAGATTCTGCATTCAGCCAGACTTTTGTCGCATCAGGTAATACAATCTGGTATTGCCCGCCCCGGGGGGTGGTAATGGTGTTATAAGTGGCTTCGCTGGAAGCCGGCGCCTCCGTACTTGTCCCTGTTTTATAGGCCAGTTGTCCACTATCCAGTTTGATCACCTGTACATTTCCCTGCTGGCTGAGAACTCCGTTCGCCGCATTGTTCAACACGACCCGTTGTCCGTTGGCGAGGGTCAGGATGGCGCGGTTGGAACCGGGAACAATATATCCCCTGGGAGGGGTGGGGTGGGTCGCCAGGGGGTTAGGCCCTTTTCGGGTAAGGAAGAAGATGCTGCCGGCGAGGGTCAGGAGTAGGATGGCTGCTGCGCTCCATCGCCACATACGAATACTCCTTTGTCTGTTGTCTGGTTTACTATCAAGGGTTTTATCGACCGACAATACCCGTTGCAGGACAGACGACCAGTCGGTGGGATTGGCGGGAACAGGAGCCTCCTCTTGGAGGGATTGCATTAATTGTTCCTGTATAATTTCTTCATAGTCAGAGTTTTGCAATAAGTCGGCCCATTCCAGTTCCTCCTGTTCAGAGAGCAGGCCGGCCTGGTGGCGGCTCAGTAGATAGCGAATTTTTTCGGGCAGCATAGGTAGTCCTCCGAAGGAAGAACATTGAAAGAGGAATCAGGACTATCGGGATTGAAAATATATTTTTTCCAGGCCCGACTTTCGGGGCGGCAGGTTATCGGGAATGTGCCGGTCACCACTCATGTCCCTGGGCCGCCAGGTATTTACGGATAAACCCCAGGGCATTCACCAGGGTATTTTTGACGGTATTGGGGGAGAGCCGGAGGGCGGTAGCGATCTCGGGGATCTTCATGCCCTCGTCCCGGCTCATCTGGTAGATCCGTCTTCTGCGGAGGGGAAGCTGGCTGACAGCTTGCATCACCAGCCGGTTAACTTCATTGACCTGGATAGTATGCAGGGTCGATTGGTCCGTCCCCGGGTGGGTATCCGCTTTTCCAAGATCGGAGAGCCCGCTGCGGCGGCTGCTTTTCTTCTTTAAGTATTTATAACATTCATTGGCCGCGACGGTAAAGATCCAGGCATGGGGAGTCTGGATCTCATCCAGCTTGTCCCGGTTCATCCACAAGCGTATAAAAGTTTCCTGGATCACCTCTTCCGTGTCTTCCGCCGAGTGGGTGAGTTTCATGATATAAGGCTGCAGGTTAGCCAGATAGGCATAAAATAAGGTGGCAAAAGCCGTTTCATCCCCTTGAGCAATTTGCCTTAACAGATTCTTTTCATCTTGCAGGAATGGAGGATGATTCAACTCGAGGGTATTGTTGAGTCTGCAAAAGTAGTAAATTGTGGAATACCTATAATATGAAAAATACACCAACTGTCCTTTGCGGACTCTTCTTTTTTTCTTTGTTGCAAGTTGCCTGTGTCCCTTTGAAGGAAGTACATGCCTTTACGGAGAGCTCCGTGCAAACGCTGGAAAATGATCACCAGATCGATTACAAGTATGCAGACTATTGCTGGGATTCCTGTTATCTGTTCAATACCTCCGGCCGGCAGTTAGCCGACTTTGACTGCAATTGCGGGCAGGATGAGAAATATGACTCCATCGTCCGGAAGGAATATGATGTATTGAGCGATTATTTTACTGCCCTGGGGAAATTAGCAGGCGCGGGGTCCTACTTTAATTTTGCCCCCATCGGCGACGCCATTCAGGAAGGTACCTACGGCAACCTGACGGTAACCGCGAATGAAGCAAAGGTGGTCAATGCCCTCGCAACCGTGGCAACCGACCTGTTCACCACCAGGTATAAGTCCAAAAAAATAAAGGAGATCCTGGAAAAATATCACGACACGGTCGCCATCGCCATGGAGATCATGCAACTGCATATTGACAACCTGAAGAGCAGGATCGGGCTGATGAGGACCAAACTCCAGCAAAGAGGGGACCTTCTCATGGCGGGGACTTCTGCCGATGGCGAAAAATGGGGAATCGTATATACGTATAAACAAAAGTATAAAGAGCTGGGGAGGGTCATGGCGACCTATGATAAAAGATACCAATCCCTGGAAAAGATCAAACAAGGACATCAGGCGCTGTTTGAAAATGTGAACGATCTGCATTCCGAAGGATTGAAAAAGAAGATCCTTGGCTTCGCGTATGATATTATTTATATTAATAATCATTAAGATATGGGTACGGTAAACGATGCAGCTTTCGCTAACAAGTTGGGCCATTTTTATCAGAACATGGCCGACGGGATGGGGCAATTCATACATACACAGATCGGCACACTGCCAAAGGACAAGGTCACCAGCCTTACCGATCAGCAGAACCAGCTTATCAACTACGCCAATATGTTCTTTACCCTCTCGGACAGGATTGCCTTCGAGGAATCAGAGACCTACTTCAAAGGAATATCCGATGCCACCGACGACATCGACAAAGCTGTCAAAGAGATAAAGGATGTCAACAAGGCCATCAACATCGCTGCCGGTCTTATTACCCTGGCTGCGGCCATTGTCACGGAGAATGGGAGTGGGATTGTCAGCTCGTTGCAAACGATAGCCGGGGCTATCAAAAGTTGAATTATCCGGAAAATAGCCGGCAGGTAACATTACCCTCCCAATAACGGAAATAACCTTACTTTTGAGAATATAATCTCCACCCAATAATCTCACCCGTTCCGGACCTGGCCATTTATTTCCTCACTTTCCTAAACTGTATAATATGCAACGTCCATCTCTGCTTGCGGCTGCATTGACAGCCATTTCCTGCACTATTCTGTCCGCTTGTTCAAAAAATCACGATTTCTGCGATCCTTCCCAACAGGAACAAAATTTCTGCCCCATCGTTAGCCTGGAATCCATAGATCCGGCAAACCCGGGTATCACGACGGCCCATTATATCATCGACTATAATGAAACCGGTAACCCACTGGATATCCTGCACTTTGCCGGTGTATACTATCCTGAGTTTGACTATCATTTTCGGTATGACCAGTCCCATCGCCTTACCGATAAGATCCTTAACATCACTGGGTACAATACAGCGATGAATTGGGACCGGTACTCTTATCCGGCAAAAAACATCATATGGGATTCCGTATTCAATTATGGCAATTCCGGGATCACCGATCCCAGGCCCGAAGCCGGCAGCTATTCCCTCACGTGGATTTATACGTTGGACAAAGAGGGGAGGATCATCAAGGCACAGGTAGCCGGTTCGCCGGATTATACCATCTATCAGTATGATGCAAGAGGCAATTTGATCCGCAGTGGGGTAACCTATGACAATAAGATCAACCCCTACCAGACCAATGCTGTCTGGAAGTTGATTTTTAAAGACTATAGCGTCGACAATCCATCATTGGGTGTTAGCGGATTTCCATCCGACGTATTGGAATATAATTTTATTGGCCTTCCAGTGTTGATGCAGGGCGTAACGGGGGGTGGAGGGGGCATCAATCTTTTTGATCATATTTTTTATACCCAGCTGAAACTCACCTATGCCTGTAACACAGGCCAAAAATAACATTGCGCTGGAATTATCTCAGTCTTTTCTGATCCGGGCCCGCTCGTCTTCTGTACCAGCGGGCTGTTTTTGCTGCCCTTTCCACATACCTGATCCAAAAGACCGGGTATAAGTGAGTTTGAAAAGAGGGATTTTGGCGGATTCCGTATTGATATAAACATGATTCCTGATGGAAAAGGCCTCTTCCGTCAGCGTGCCGTAATAAGTATTAATGCGGATGGTCCTCAACAGATCGGTTACAGATAACTGCAAGCTTCCCCTATTGTTGTTCAACTCTTTTTTGATACCGGCATTCAGGGCGCCGAACCCGGCTACCTTTACGGTCCCGTTATAAGACCAGGAGTTATACCAGCCGGAGAGCTCAGCGGAATAATTCCGGGGCAATGAAAAATTCTGGCTGAAGGTCGCCGACCAGGCAAAATAAGTAGCTTCCGCCGGCTGCAGGGTATAATCCTCTTTGAACTGTCTCCATCCTCCGGTCAGATTATAATTCATCGTCCACCAGTTATTGACCTTCCAGGGCAGATTGGTCTGCAGGGTCAGGTTATTCTGCCAGGACAGGTTTTGCGGGGAGACATACAACACATCCTTTAAAGGGCTCTCCGTGATCTGGTACCGGGCGATGGGGTTCAGATCCCTGCTGAGCAGCAGGGAAAAAGAATAACTCCGGTAATTATAACCCAGTTTTACGTTGTGCGTGATAGTGGGCTGCAGAAAGGGGTTGCCCGTATAAACGGCGGAGGGGTCACTGTACCCCACATACGAGGCGAGATCGTTATAAGAGGGCCGGCTGATCCTTTTCGTATAGGACAACTGCAGGTTGGAATGATCGTTGAGTTGTCGGGAAAGGAACAAGCTTGGGAAAAGGGCTCCAAGGGTACGATCCACTGTATTCTTTTCCGTCTGCTGATTGTCCATGCGGGTGCGGGAATATTCATAACGGGACCCTATGACCAGGTTCGTGGAGGAGGATATCGGGGCATTCAAAGAGACATACACCGCTCCGATGCCTTCCTTCATCAGGATATTATTCGCGGTTTCAGCCCGGGTCTCCACCCAATTGTCATCTACCAGGCTTTCTATTCCCGACCGGCTGGTGCTTCGGGTATAAGTTCCTTTAAGACCTGCCTCCAACGTACTTTTACCGAGTTGTTTGGTATAATCCACTTTGCCTACTCCCACCTGGATGGTAGTATTGGCATAGGTTCGTTGACGGGGAGCGTAGAGGGTATCATTGGTCCCTGCCGGGGACCCGTCTTTATTCAGAAAAGAGTTTTGCACCTCGGATGGACCATCATTATGAAAGTAAAGATAGTCCATGTCGAAACGGATCTTTTCGCCTTTTCGGAGCGCCTTCTCTGCATAAACGGAACTCACCAGGTTGTTCCACCGGCTAATGCCGTTGATAGCGCCATTGAAGATCAACAGCGAGTCCGGCAGGATATTATACTCGTTATGAGAGGGCGAAGAAGAAGAGGCATGACTGCTGTTATAGCTGAGGTTGCCGCCGAGGGTGGTTGTAGGATTTAATTGATGGTCAATCCCCAGGGTGGCGTCGTGGTTATTTTGCAAACGCCGGGTCGTGTCCGATACCAGCACATACAACTGTCCGCCTAAAAAAGGCATATTCTGGGCGCTGGTGATATACATGTCACTATAGGTCCTGTCCCGCGAAAAAGTATAAGATCCGTACCAGTTGGTCTTCCCCGTATTATGACCAAGACGAAGACCCGCGGTGGCTTTTTCTCCCATGCCGTATCCCGCGGTTACAGAGAGGGAGCCGTTAGTTCCCAGCTTCCTGTTTTTCTTTAATACGATATTGATCATACCGGCGCTGCCGTCTGCATCGTATCGGGAAGGGGGTGTTGTCAGTAATTCTATTTTCTCAATATCGTCCGCGCTGAGGCTGCTTAACAAGGTAAATACCTGTTCCATGGGTATATGTAGCAGGTTACCGTTGATCATGACGGTGACGCCCGTTTTCCCCCCTAAAGTAAAGCCGTTATTCCGGTAGTCGATCGACACCCCGGGTGACCTCTCCAATACTTCGAGGGCCGAACTTCCTTTGCTGAGCAGGCTGCTCTCGACATTGATGACCGTCCGGTCTATCTGCTGCTGAAAGACGGGTTTCTCTCCCCGGACAACCACGGCTGACAGTTGCCGGCTATTTTCCTCCAGGACCAGGGTGCCGAAGTCCTTTATTCTTTGAGCGGCTGTCAACCGGAACAGGGGGGATGACCAGGCCTGGTAACCCAGCCGGCTGATCCGTAAGAGGTAGGTTCCCGGTATCCCATAATCTATGCGATAGGCTCCATTATCGTCCGTAACCGTGGCTTTAATCAGGGAGCTGTCCGCACTATCGAGCAGCAGCACATTGGCAATGGGTATGGGTTGACCGGATGGGGTGGCCAATTTTCCGGATACCTGGGCGAAGGTATTTTGTAAAAGGAAAAGGAATAGCAGGTATAGGAGAATTCGTTTCATGAAACAAAGAAAGGCAGGCGGGAAGGGTGGAAAAAATCCGAATGACCACTGGTATGAACTATTTGACGAATTACATCAACGCCTGAAAATCCGGTAGGTTCACCACTCATCTATTCCAGGCTGCATCTTGTCAATTATTGCCCTAAATTCATATAGTAGACCCTCCTATATAAGAGGATTTTATGTATCTTTTCAAGAAAGCCGTGACACCTGCCAGAACCATTCCTCACTGGGTATTGAAATACAAACTTTACCATATTCCCTTCTGGTTCCTGTATCATTATTTCTGGTGGACCGTAGCTGTCGGAAATCCGATAAAAGCTGCTAACAGCATCCTGTTCACGCCATTTGCCATAAAATATAGTTTTTATGTCATCTTCCAGATGATAGCCGTCTACTTCAACTTGTATTACCTTATTCCGAAATACCTTCAAAAGGGGAGATTTTATCCGTATGTTGGTTATTTAATCCTTACAACCTGCTGCGCGTCTGCCCTTATTATTCCGGGATATTACCTCAGCGCCAGGATGGCCGGTCAGACGGTCCAGCAGGTCTATGGCTCCGGGGCCTGTATCTTTAATTTTATAGCGAACTCTCTGCCATCGACCCTGGCCACTATCACCTTTGCGATGAGTATAAAACTGACCAAGAACTGGATCCAGACGGAGAGAAGACATCAACTCCTGGAAAATGAAAAACTGGAGACGGAATTGAAATTCCTCAAGAATCAGTTTAACCCTCATTTCCTCTTTAATACGATCAACTCCATTTTCTTTTTAATTCATAAGAACCCCGATAAAGCCTCTTCCTCCCTGGCAAAATTTTCAGACCTGCTGCGGTACCAGCTCTATGAATGTAATGACAAACAGATCCCCTTGAGCAAAGAGATCACTTTTCTGGAAAATTCCATCGAGCTGGAGAAGCTTAGGCTAAACGATAATATCGAGGTGGTGTTGGAAATAGATCAACGGCATGCCGGTCATTTGGGGGTGGCCCCTTTTATCCTGATGCCTTTTGTGGAGAATGCCTTCAAACATGTATCCAAACACGCCGACAGCCCCAATTGGATAAGAATAAAACTGGAACTTGAGCAACAACAGTTGACCTTTTCGATTGCCAACAGCCTATCCCAGGACGTATACAGTGACGTGGTCAACTACGGGGGCATCGGTCTGAAAAACGTTCGGAGAAGATTGGACCTGATCTATCCGGGACAATTCGACCTGGAGATAAAGAGGAATAATACCACCTTTGAGGTAAGACTGCAATTGCATCTTGCTGAGCTGGTATTGTCGCCACCCTTGCAGAAAACAGCTTAATAAGAGATAAGATGATAAACTGTGTAATTATTGATGATGAGCCGCTGGCCAGGGATGGCCTTGCCCATTATGTAGGGCAGATCGATTTTCTCCACCTTATTGATACCTGTGAGGATCCCGTTGAGCTGATGAAATTGCTGGACAACAACCCTGTAGACCTGGTCTTTCTGGATATCCAGACGCCCAAAATGAATGGGATCGATTTTCTAAAGATGGTGAAGAACCCGCCCATGGTCATTATCACGACGGCTTTTCCCAGTTATGCCCTGGAAGGCTTTCAGCTCAACGTGCTGGACTATCTGTTAAAGCCCATCACTTTTGACCGCTTCTTCAAGTCCGCGAATAAAGCCAGGGATTATCATCAGCTCCTTACCAAATCTGCCGATGTTCGCCCGTCCAGGGCTGGTCAGGGATCCGATTATTTCTTCATAAAATGCGGCAGCAAATACGAGAGGATATTTTTTGATGATATCCTGTATATCCAGGGGACGCAGAACTATGTAACCATCTGCACCCATAAAGGGAAATACCTCACATTGCTCTATCTGAAAAACCTGGAAGAGAACCTGGATCCCCAGTCTTTTATCCGGGTACATAAGTCGTATATCGTCTCCATCGACAAGATAGATGGCATCGAGGGTAATGAGATCTATATACAGTCACACAGCATTCCAATCAGCAGGAATTACCGGGAGCAGGTCATTCAGCAGGTGGTCTCCGCGAAACTATGGGATAAAATAAAATTTTCATAAATGATCCGAAACATCTTACTGGTCATCTCCCGCAATCTCATCCGGCATAAGACGTATACTTTTATAAATATCATTGGCCTTGCCCTGGGCCTGGCGGCCTTCATCCTCCTTGGGGCCTATGTCCATTTTGAAAAGAGCTATGACCGGCAGCACGCCGACGCGGATCATATCTACCGGGTGGAGAGCCAGTTCTATAAAGGCAACCACCTGACGGATGACTGGCCCACCAGTACCAACGGTTATGCCCGGGCCATGAAAGAAAACCTCCCGGGCATCACTTCCTTTACCCGCATCAACTGGGCCAATTCCGAGCGGGTGGTAAAATACGGAGACACCAAATACAGAGAAGAGCATGTTTGTTTCGCCGACAGTAATTTCTTTTCCTTTTTCTCCTATCCCCTGGTGAAAGGAGATGCCCGGACGGTTCTTACCGAAGTAAATTCCATTGTGCTATCGGAGTCTGCCGCTAAAAAATATTTTGGTGATGCGGACCCGATAGGTAAATTCCTGGATGTCACTACGCTTTCGAGCAGCTATCATTGCGCTGTTACCGGGGTATTCAGGGACCTCCCTCCCAATTCTACCATGCAGTTCCATTTTTTGCTTTCCTGGGCTACTTCGCCAGGTTGGCTCCGGGACTTTTGGTATCAGCATGAAAGTTACACCTTTGTAAAACTGACGCCCGGGGCAGGCATCGGGGACATTGAAGCCCGGTTCCCCGCTATCGCAGAACGGTATAAAACAGGGCCTTCGCTTAAAGACCTGAAATGGGGTATACGGCTGGTGCCGTTAAGGGAGATTCACCTGAATGCGGCCAGGCCGAATGAGGTGGAGGCAAAAGGCAATCGGTTTGCGGTAAACCTGCTGAGTTGGATGGCCTATGTCATCCTCATCATTGCCTGTGTAAACTATATCAACCTCACAACGACTAAATCCATCGACCGGGCCCGGGAAGTGGGTATAAGAAAAGTCAGCGGGGCACATCCGTCACAGATCATCTTTCAATTTCTGGTTGAATCCCTGATTATCAACAGCAGCGCCCTCGGGCTGGCGATCCTGCTGGTAGCTACTTCTCTTTCAGGGTTGTCTCTCTTTCTGACAAATAGTGGGATCGGCGGCCTCTTATTCGACCGGTCCTTGTACATCGATACCGGGCTTGTATTTACCAGCTGTACTTTATTGTCAGGAATTTATCCGGCCATGGTGCTGGTAAGGCTCAAACCTGCGACCGCGTTGAAAGGCCGATTCTCCTTTTCCAGGAAGGGGATCTTGCTACGCAGGGGTATGGTAGCCTTTCAGTTTATCACTTCCCTGTTGCTCATTGCCGGTACGGTGGCCGTATACAGACAGGTGGGTTATATGAGCAGCCAGCCTATCGGGACGGATATCAACCAGACCATCGTCCTCAAAACCCCGGTGAAGACAACCGGTTATTTACAGAAAATGCAAAGCCTGAAGACCGCTGTCCTGGCCGTGCCGGGTGTCAGACTGGTTACGGCTTCCGGCGCTGTTCCGGGAAAAGAGGTGGGGGAATTCCTGGCCAACCGGCGGTATGGGGCGCCCAAGACAGAAGAACGAACCTATGAGATGCTGAAAGCCGATTTTGATTTTATCAGGGCTTATAACTTGCAAGTGGTGGCGGGGCGTGACTTTGACCGGAGCCGGCCTTCGGACTCCATCGGTGTTATTTTGAATGAATCAGCCGTACGGCAATTTGGCTTTGCCTCCGCCGAAGCAGCGGTAGGGCAGAAGGTGTGGCTGGAAACGGTGGAGAAGAGACCGAATGAGATTATCGGCGTGATAAAGGATTACCACCAGCGAGGTTTGCAACAGCAATATACCCCGGTCATTTTGTTTATGGATCCTGCTTTGGGATGGATTCCCACAGATTATATTTCTGTAAAGATCAGCTCTGGCCGGATGCAGGACAAGGTAGCCCGGATACGAGAGGTCTGGAAAGAGCTTTTCCCTGAATCCTCTTTTGATTTCTTTTTCCTGGATGATTTTTACAACCGGCAATATCAGCAGGAAGTTCAATTCGGTCACAATTTTATGATCTTTTCCTCCCTGGCCATCTTTATTGCCTGTATGGGATTATTTGGCTTGACGGCCTATTCGACTGCCCGCCGGTCCAAAGAGATCGGAGTGCGTAAGGTCCTGGGGGCTTCTGTTCGCAATATCCTTTCTTTACTCACCTGGGATGTAGTCCGGCTGATCCTGTTGTGCAGCCTCATCGCGTTGCCGGCGGCCTATATGCTCATCGTTCAATGGCTTAACAGGTACGCCTTTAGGACATCTTTGACCTGGTGGCAATTTGTGTTACCGGTGATAGCCTTGATCGGGATAGCACTGCTGACAACCGGCTGGCTCACCTTCAGGGCTGCCATGGTCAGCCCCGCAGCGACGCTAAAGGATGAATA
>DATJJD010000025.1:0-44522 GCA_035492545.1 Puia sp. | reverse complement strand
TATTGTGGAGGTAAATATATCCTAAGGGCCGATGCAGACGATTACGCATTTCCCTATATTATGGAAAACTTCGTTCGGTTTATGGAGGCCCATCCGGATTATGTCGTATGCGGGGCTAATATACGTATCCGGTATGCCGATCGTTGCAAAGTATTCAAATACCCTTCGGACAATGATAAATTGAGGGTATATTCCCTCGATGGCTGTCCTTTCTCCAGCCATACCTTTATACGGCGAAGCACCCTGCTACATTATGGTCTTAAATACCGGGACGATTTTTATCCTGGTGAAGATCATGGGTTATGGTCGGAATTAATGTTATATGGCAAGCTGCATAATTTGCAAAAGGTATCTTCCATTTATAACAAGGCGAATAGCTCATCTATTACTGCCGGAAAGGAGTACAGACAGGATTATCCCATTGCGAGACGGAATATTTTTGAAAACCACGCGAGAAAATATTTTTCCCTCAATGAGGAAGATACGAAAAGATACATTCGCCTGCATGCCTGCAGCGATCGATTCCTGCAGGTAATAATGCCTAAGGAACTCTTGTCTGCAGCGGAGTTGGAAGATATCGGACGGTTGTTGGTCAGCATCCTGGAACATAACAACAGCACCGGTTTCTTTAAAAGGAGGCAGTTGCGGACTTTCCTGATCCTAAAATGGGTGATGGCATGTTATAATAACCGGCTTTTCCGGGATAAGGTATTACGAATATGCTGGCTATGGCTGAGATCGATGTATAAAATCAATTGAAAATGATCCCTAATATTATTCACTTTGTATTTACCAATTCTCCCCAAATGGGAGGTAAGCCTTTTTCGCTCACCCATTATGTTGCTATAAGATCCGCCTACGCTGTCAATAAACCAGATAAAATATACCTCCATTGTGAATACGAGCCTTCGGGGGAATGGTGGGAATTAATAAGACCCCTGGTTACCATTAATAAAGTAAAGCTTCCGGATGAAATATTTGGGAACCCTATCATGCATATGGCACACCAGGCAGATGTGATCAGACTGCAGGTATTAACGGAAATGGGTGGTATTTATATGGATCTGGATACCGTCTGCATAAAGCCCTATCATTACCTTTTGGAGAATGAGGTCGTGATGGGATTGCAATATCGCCGGCCGGTATTCTATGATGTTGGGGACAAGGTTTTATATAATATAAAGAAGACACTTTTACGTCCTTTTGTTAAACTACCCGCGCCGGGTATTAAAGGTATTGCCAATACGATCATATTTGCAAAACCCCAGAGCGCCTTTATCAGGATCTGGCTTGATTCGTACAGGACCTTCCGTGGCATAGGACTGGAAGAGGTGTATTGGGACGAGCATTCCGTGAGAATGCCCTATTCACTGGCCGAGAAGCACCCAACCCTGATTACAAAGCTAAGCCCTGATACTTTTTACTACCCGTTCTACGATGACAAAGGCTTAAAATTGATGTTTGAAAAAGTGTGTGAGTTCCCTAATGCTGTTATTCATCATTTATGGGAGACTGCGTCATGGGAAAAATATTGCAAGAACCTTACACCTGAGGATGTTAAAACAAAAAATTCAACGTATAATCTCTTGGCAAGGCAATATTTGCCTTAATGTAACCCCTTATCATTTAATAATATACCATGATCCCGAACATCGTACATTTTGTATTCGGACTGGCTCCGGATTTTGGCGGCAAACCCTTTTCGCTTGTTCATTACCTGGCTATCAGATCAGCCCAGGTCGTCAACAGGCCTGATCAAATTATTTTCCACTACCGATACGAGCCTGAGGGCGAATGGTGGGAGAAGATAAGACCTTCACTCACGCTCAATCGGATTGAAATACCCACCGAAATATTTGGGAACGAGCTGATTCATATAGCTCATAAAAGCGATGTTGTCAATTTAAGGGCCCTGTCGGAATGCGGGGGTATTTACCTGGATATAGATACTATTTGCGTGAGGCCCTATCATCATCTATTGAACCATCAGGCGGTGATGGGTTTAGAGTATGGCAGACCCGTATTTTATGAAAAAAGAGATGAATGGGTATATGATGTCAAAAAGAAGCTCCTCAGCCCCTTTGTAAAGCTGCCTGCTCCGGGTATAAAAGGGCTGGGAAGTTCAATAATCCTTTCAGCACCCGGAAGCAGTTTCATAACACTATGGTTGGATTCATATAAGACCTTCCGCTCCAAAGGGCTGTTTGATGCCTATTGGAACGAGCATTCTGTTCGAAAGCCGTATCAATTAGCACAGGAAAACCCTCAATTAATTAAGGTACTGGGTCAAGGTAGTTTCTGTCTGCCCTACTACGACAGGAAAGGGCTGAAATTGCTGTTTGAAAAGGTCTATCAATTCCCTGAGGCTATCGTATATCATTTATGGGAATCTCTTTCGTGGGACCGGTACCTTGCCCCATTGACAACAGAGAGGATCCGGAAGATTGATACAACGTATAATTTACTCGCTAGAAAATATTTATGAAAATAATCCAAAGTTTTTGGACAAAACCGATTTTGGCGGAAAACGTGAATACGGGCGGTTCCAGGATGAACGGGGGATGGCCTCACCGGATGCTGAACTACTGTAGCTGGGCAATGAGCTGTTTACAGCTACGTACATTTTATGATTCGGTAGAATTGGTAACGGACAGGCTGGGAAAAGAAATTCTCATTGATGCATTGCAATTGCCCTATAGCAAGGTCCATGTTGAACTCGATTCCCTGCATGCTGTCCATCATGGGTTGTGGTCTATAGGGAAACTGTATGCCTATGGAATGCAGAAAGAGCCCTTTATTCACGTAGATAACGACGTATTCATTTGGGCGGATTTCGGTGCCGAACTTTGCAGAGGTGATGTGATAGCACAAAACGTTCAATATGAGACCTCTTCCTATTCCAACACCTTCCAGGATATACTAAAGACTTTCCCTTGTATCCCGGAATATCTCAGGCAGTATGACGGAATGAAATTCGTTCCCTGCATAAATGCGGGGATCCTTGGAGGCAACGATATAGAATTTATAAAAAAGTATGTAAACGAGGCGCTGACTTTCATAGAGGATAATAAATGTCAGATCATTGATCGATTGAGCTATACTGATTTTGAAGACGTGAATGTGATCTGTGAACAGGTGATGTTGTCCGCATTCGCAACAGCAAAGGAGAAAAAAATTACCTGCCTTTTTCCTGATCACAAAGATGTTCCGGATGGTATTGGTGTCTTTCATGAAGCGAGGAATAACCAACAGTTCGTTCATTGCCTTGGTGGTTATAAAAAATTGCGCATTGTTTATGCTGGTCTCGAGAACAGGTTACGAGCCGCATTTCCATTTTATTATAAAAGAATAACCGATTTGATATCGACAATAGAACTTTGAAATATGTACCCACTCATACGCATTGCGCCCGGCCAGACCATCGAATGGTGTTTGGCATACCATCGTTATTTAACCGGCAAAGGATTGTACGCGCCTGGAAAAGGGGAGACGGGGCATAATGGCATTATTTGGCATAACCCTGATAACCTTGCCTATGGAATGTTGGGTGATATCTGTTTCGCGGTTGAATTATATCGCTATACAGGCGACCCATCGGTATGGAAGGAAATAGAGGCAGCGGTCAGTGGGCTGGAGAGTTATTGTAACCAGCATCGTACACGTAACTACTCATTCCTGCTCGGGAGGTCCGGACTTGCATTTTTATATGTACGTCTTTTTTCTATTACCGGAGATGCATTATTCCTGCTGCGGGCAGAGAATATTATAGAGGAATATTATACGGCATTTAAGGGCCATCGATCTTTAAACGATAACCACAACGTTGCCGCTGGTACCGCAGGTATACTTTTGTGTTGCCTGTCTTTGCTAAAGGAGACGAAAAAAGAATGGGTATATGACGCCGTGAAAGTGTTTGCACAGTCATTGGTAAAAAAGGCGATGGTTTCCTATGACAATATCTACTGGAATGGGTCGTCAAAAAGACCTTGCCAGGATATCGGGTGGACGTATGGGGATGCCGGAATAGCCTTTGTATTCCTGCAGTTAGGTACGGTGCTGCAGGATGAAAGTTGCCTGTTGCTGGCGAACCGGATCCTGCAGGTTGACGATGCCTTATGTCAGGGCTGTGTAGTGGGGCAGAGACCCATCGATGGGAAGATGGGTGCTGACCTGGTGCGATTGTACGCGGGGCGATTGACCGGTAGTGACAAATGGACCGAGAGCTGGTTCACTGATGCGGCTGTTTTAAAAAATATCGACCTGAATGACGGGGGGACTCCGAAGGGGTCGCTGTACAATGGTTTGGCAGGATTTGGGTTGGTCTTCTGCAATGCATATGCCTTAACCGGTAATGAAATTTACCTTGACAGGGCGCATGCTGTCGGCGCCCGGCTTATGGATAACTTCCCTGCGCCCCATGAAATGGAAACCAGCAATAAGTCTGGGTTATTTTCCGGAACCTCCGGGATTGGCTACTTCCTGCTCCGGCTGGCAAGACCAGAAGAGCCTGATCCCTTATTTTTTCCAGTATCGGAAGGGTGGACATACGGCGACAAAGAGGAAATTATCGATTGGGCCGGGCTAAATAATGCTGTATTGGAGAAGCAGGCTAAACAAACAATTGCCCTGGCCCGATCATGGTTCCCGGAAGAAACCCGTCTTTTTCTGGAAGAAAAGGGCCTTTTATCGCACCAGGATTTTGACCGGTTCGTACATGATCTAAGAGAGAAAGGTCTTCCAACGGAAAAACAGCAGCTCCTGCGGGAAAGTCTCGATAAAGATCAGTTTATCGCAAAGATCAGGCGGGAAAATAAAACGGAAAAACCGATGGATGACAGCAGGTTTGGGATGGCTTTGGATGAAATACTCTCATTGCCGATAGGGCAGTTTTTGCAATTAAATGTAAGGGTGGCGACTGATCTTCACCTTTTGTACCAGGAAGATCCTATTGACCTTCAACTTCCTTTATCGCCGCAACAGGCCGCCCACCTTTTAACAACGTATGGTTCGTCTTCCTATTTTTTCAGAATAGACAGGTTTAGCAAGGTAGTGGAAAATAGGATGGGCGTACTCAGGATTTTAGTGGATCTATGCGCGTACAAAAATAATATTAAGGACTTAATTGATGCCCAGGTGCAAATGGTAATGGGGCAGAATGAGGAATTGCAGGCAGGTATCATGCATATATTAAGTATCAACGATAGGAGTATTCTGCCTGAAGTACTTGAAAGTAAAGGGATCGAACATGTCCGGGGGGCCTTGATGCTGGGACTATTAGAAATATTCTAACACTTATAAATAAAAAATATGGAATTCAATACAGTTGAAGACAATGGCTTATTTAACGTGGAAAATTTACTGAAAGTTTTCCGCAACCAAAGCCCTATCTATATAATCAGGAATATGATAGGCCGGGAAGTATGTCTTAGTATAAAAGATGAATTTCAAAACGTTATTGGAGATTCGAATGGAGGGAACCGAACGGATTATGTACCGGTCTATCAAATAGGTGCGACTCAATACACTAAATCCACCCGGGATTATTTTGATGAATGCCGGGAGACAAGAGGCAATATCAACAGGATCCTCACGGCAGTCAAAGAGCAGCCTTGTGTTGATTTTTTGCTGGAGGATTTCCTGAGAAGCGAACTTGAAAAAAAAAATATCACGTTCAGGCCCTCAACGTATTTGGATCAAAAAGTCAACATGTTTACGATAAGGCAATGGAAAAATGCTAATGATAACAATTTGTCCTTGCTGCCCCATGAAGACTTTTCGCAGCTGATATTAGCCCAGGAAGATGGATATGAGATTGCCAATGTAAAGAGAGTGGTGGCTTCCAATTTATGTATCTCCAATAATATTGGAGGGGAGCTGATGATATGGAACTATGAGCCCACGATAGAACTGAAGCGATCTCTGGGAGTCGAGTTCTCCGGCTATCCTTACCCAATGGAATTGCTGTCTGAGCCGGAATGTATAACGATAGACATCCATCCGGGAGATATATATTTTATAAACGCAAACCTGATCCATGCGGTTAAAGAGGTGAAGGGAAGTGAAAGAATTACCGCCGGGAGGTTCATGGGGTTTGTGTCTGATGATACCATTGCATACTGGACTTAAATGAAATCTAAAAGGATATGGAAGCTTTAAATAATTGTGTAGACCGCCTGTCAATGGAGAAGAACCTGGCTCTGATGGATCTTTTTTACGAGCAGGTAGCCAGGATACCGGAAAAAAAGGCCGTCATTTTTCAGGACCGGGAGATAACATATATTGAGCTTTACAGGCGGGCGGGTGTATTGGCTCATCATCTTACAAGGGTGGCGGAGACGGGAGAAGGGGTTATTATAGGGGTACTTTTAGAACCTTCTATTGAGATGGTCGTGGCGATACTGGCGATCTTAAAGACCCGCAGCGCCTACCTTCCGATAGATACCGGCGCCCCTGCTGAGAGGCTGTTGTATATGCTCCGGGAGGCCGGCGTTTCAACACTGATTACCCAGGCTCAATCCGGAATTGGGATGGCTGTCAATGCATGCAAGGTGATTGACATGGGCCGTTTTGATTTTTTGGAAAATGAGACGACGGAATGGAATTCGAGACCGGAGGGCCCTGTTGGCGATCTTGCCTGTGTACTATTTACCTCAGGGTCGACCGGCAGGCCGAAAGGGGTAATGATCAGCCATAAAGGCATCATTCGCCTTGCAACGGACAACAACTTTTTCAATGTCCTGGAGGATGATAGAGTCCTGAATGTCCTGAATTATGCATTTGATGGGACCTTGTTCAATTTTTTTTCCACGCTGTTGAACGGAGCAACGTTGCATCTGGTTACGAAGGACCTTATGATGGATCTGAAAAAATTATCATCCTACATCCGAAAGCAGAAGATCAGCGTTGTTAACCTCACCACTGCGTTTTTTAACCTTGTTGTCGAACGGGAACCTTCCTGCTTCAACGGGTTGCGAAAAGTCCTGTTTGGCGGGGAGCGGGTTTCCCTGAGTCCTGTCCGTCGATTCTTCGATAGTTATGGCGCCGGCAGATTGATCCACGTCTATGGCCCTACAGAGAATACTACCTTCTCCAGTTTCTACGAGGTCAATTCCATTCCCCAGGACGCCAGGACCATCCCGATAGGCAAAGCTGTTTCCGGCACGACTTGCAGGGTCCTGGATGAATCAGGACAAGTAGTGAAGGAAGGGCAGCAGGGCGAATTATTCGTAGGGGGAGAAGGATTGGCTTTAGGATATATCGGGAATGGTGAACTCTGGAGATCTAAATTGCTGCCGGATCCTCATGATGAAGGAGGGTGGTTGTACCGGACAGGCGACATCGTCCGGTCCAATAGGGATGGAGACCTTGAATTTATTTGCCGAAACGATAACCAGGTAAAAATAAGAGGATTTCGGGTTGAACCGGAAGAGGTAGAGCTGGCATTAATGGAGACAGGGGTAGTACAGGATATAAAAGTAGCCGTCCTGGAAGGGAAGGAAGAAAGGACATTGGTCGCTTTTCTTATCCCCTCTCCATCTTTTGGCTACATGGAATTTATAGCGTTGGTTAAGAACAAACTTCCGGAATATATGATCCCCGGTATTTTCTACCGGGCAAAGGAATTCCCGCTTACGGAAAACGGTAAGGTCGATGTAAGGTCGATGGTCGAAAATAAGGATTCCTATCTTATTATTTCCCCTGACAGTTATGTTGCCGGAGATGGCAATTTGCAAAACCGGCTGCTGGATCTCTGGAAAAAAATACTGGATAAGGATCAGCTTGGAGTAGAGGACGACTTCTTTCTATCGGGAGGTAACAGTATTAAAGCAATACAGCTCATCAGTGAGATCGAAAGGCTCATGGCGGTGGGTGGAAGACTTGAGCAACTTTATAAGTACCCTACCGTAAAAATGTTTGCGGATCATTTGAAGGAGAAAAATACGAAAGTCAATATAAAATATTGCATTTCTCTTAATCAATTTGAACCAGGCAATAATAATTTTTTTGTAGTGCCGTCTTCATGGGGTGAAGAGAATGACATGAATGGCATAGCATACAATATGAACGGGTCGGCAAATTTCTTCAAACTTCAGATCCAGGGGATGTTCGAAGACAAGCTGGAGAGCTCGCTTCCCAGGCTGGCAGAAAAGCTGGTGAAAAAGATCCAACGTATCCCGGCCGGGGAGTGTGATTTTATTATTGGATATTCATGGGGTTGTTTTCTTGCTTTTGAAATGGTAAAACAGCTTGAGATCAAGGGCAGGAACATCTGTCTTTTTCTATTTGACTGCGACCCTTTATTTCAGATCGACCGATCAGAGATCCGGTTCGACCGATACGATTTCTTTACATTGGAAACCATCCTTCAGTATTTGCCCGATATTAAAACGCAGGAAGAGCTCGACCGGCTTAAAAGGTTCTGGATGAATAATAACACTATTCATGCTGACTATTTGATAAAGGATACTATCCGGTCGGATATTTATGCTTTCGAGGCGTTGGAATATAATATGATAAAACAACGGGCTGACATGCAGTTATGGAGATCCTATACTGCCGGAAATTTCAACAACTTTCAGGTCCCGGGCAATCATGACTCCATTATCAAAGAGAATCAACAATTTATTACCGATACCTTTTCGAGGCTAAGTAATGGTAGCACAGTCAAGAAAAATTAAACCTTAACTTTTTATGAAGATATTAGGGATCAAGCTTACGCATGACGCGGCTTTTGCGCTTGTTGACAATGGCAAACTCATATTCAGTTATGAGCTGGAAAAGTTAAATAATAATGTACGGCATATCGATTTTAATATCGATCTGCGGGATATAGAGCCTGTATTGAGACAGTATGGATATGAAATGGAGGAGTTGGATAAAATAGTTATTGATGGATGGAGTGCTGATGGATGGCAGCTGGATGGCACCAACGCATATGTCGATCTTCCTTTTTTCAGGAAAATGCCGGTGCATGGAACAGACAGGCTTGTTAGACTAACACACTATGGCTACCTGTTAAAGGGGAAAGAGGCATTGAGACCGGAGATCCTGAAGTTGGAGGATGAAGATATCGAGTATTCCAGCTATCCTCATATTTCAGGCCATATTTTTAGCAGTTATTGCACCAGTCCCTTTGCAATCCCGGGAGAGCCTTCCTATGTACTTGTTTGGGATGGTTCGATAGTCCCCCAGTTATTTTATTTTGATAAGGGTGAAATAACGACGAAAGGTATCCTATTCCCCCTGGTTGGACAAAGCCTTGTTTTTTTCTCGAGGCAGTTCCCGCCTTATGATAATTGTGGTTTATTAGACATATCTATCGCCGGGAAGATCATGGCGTATATAGCTCTTGGAAGTCCCCAAGAGGATCTTTTGACGGCCTGGCAGGATGAGTTAACCTTGTTGATGGAGAGGCACAGGGAGGAGGATCCTGACGTTGCACTGACTTTTTCAATGTCGCGTAATTTCGTTGAGGTAGCGGTTGCAATCGCAAAAACCGGTAGCCATTCAGGGGCTGACATACTTTGCAGTTTTCATTATTTTCTTCAAATGGCGATGATGCAGGGGCTGCAAAAATTGATGTCGCTGGAAGCGCAGGGCAGCAAAAACCTCTGCATTGCCGGCGGCTGCGCTTTGAATATCAAATGGAATAGCGCAATTCGGGATAGCGGGATGTTCCACAGGGTATGGGTCCCCCCTTTTCCAAACGATGCAGGAAGTGCGCTGGGAGCTGCCTGTTGCGAAATGGTGAATCAGGGTAGATATTGTCTTGAGTGGAATGTATACAGTGGACCGGCTATCAACAAAAATAACATGGAAGGGGAATGGCAATCTCTCCATTGTACGCTGCGGCAACTGGCTATATTACTGCATAACAGCCAGGAGCCCGTTGTGTTCTTACAGGGTAAAGCAGAATTAGGACCAAGGGCCCTTGGCAACAGAAGTATCCTGGCATCGGCGGCAAATCCCAGGATGAAGGACCGGCTTAACAAGATCAAGAACCGGGAGGGCTACAGGCCGGTCGCGCCCATTTGTATGGAGGAATACGGTACGGAAGTTTTTTCACCGGGATACCCGGATCCCTATATGCTTTTTGAGCATACCGTCCGCGACGAATGGAAGGACAAGACGCCCGCCATCTGTCATCTTGATAATACAGCCCGGCTTCAAACCGTGAATGCCGGTGAAAACTTACCGATATACGAGCTTTTGAAAGAATATTACAAGGTCTCCGGTATTCCGTTGCTTTGTAATACAAGTGCTAATTTCAATGGCAAGGGGTTTTTCCCGGACCTTAACAGTGTAGCGCAATGGGGGGGCGTGCTGTTTGTCTGGTGCGAGGGGAAATTGTACTACAGCAGAAAGACCAATCCTGAAATAGTAAAGGAATGGATGACTTTTGAATATATGTCCAAAATGCTATAAATTTATAGAAGACGTATTAGCTTCTAATGGTTTTCATTGATTAACTTTTATCCTGTAACCACATGATCAAAAACTATTTCAAGGTCGCATGGAGGCATCTTGTGAGACATGGTTTTTATTCAATACTGAATATTTTCGGGCTTGCAGTAGGCATTGGTTTTGCGTTTTTGATCGGGGGATATGTATGGAGCGAACTGCAGGTCAATAAGTCGCTAAAGGATGCGGACAGGCAATGCCTGGTACAGAGTAAATGGACCGATCCTAACATGGGCATTGAGATCACCACGCTGGGACCTTTGGCAAAGACACTCGCGGAACAATATCCCAGCCAGGTAGCTAACTATTACCGGTTTGATGGAATTACTTCTACGGTTTCGAAGGGCGATAAATTATTTCGGGAAGGGATACAGATAGGAGATACCACCTTCTTTTCCATGTTCGGGTTCCCTGTTATAGATGGCAATGCCAGTACTGCTTTTGACGATCCCTTTTCTGTGGTCATCACTGCTGAAAGGGCCATCAAATATTTTGGCCGCACGAATGCCGTGGGGGAAGTGCTGATGATAGATAATTTTTCGGGTGGCAGGCATGGTTTCAGGGTTACGGCCGTCCTGGAAAAGATGCCTGATAATTCGGTGACGAAACTGACGATTGGCATGGATAACGGGATTTTTATCCCGGCTACCTGCCTGAATTTCTTTAACAGGAAAATGGAGGCATGGGAAAACCCATACATCGTAAGTTATATTAAATTGCAGAAAGGCGTACAGCCTAAAGACCTTGAAATCCCCGTTGCGCAGATCTTAAAGACACATGCCCCCGAAAATATAAAGGCCAACCTTCGGGTCAATATCACACCCTTATCGACCTACTATCTTGAGAGCACCAATGGGCTGATAAAAAAACTGCTGTATACCCTCTCCTTCGTCGCATTGTTTATGCTGTTAATGGCAGTCATTAATTTCATTAATATATCTGTCAGTAAATCCGCTGTCAGGATCAGGGAGATTGGTGTTCGTAAAGTGCTGGGCAGTTTAAAGCCGCAGCTGATCTTTCAGTTTGTGGTGGAATCGGTGATCCTGGTTTTCATAGCCACGGTGCTGGCGTTGATATTATATGAGGCAGGGCGCCCGTTTTTAAGCGAAGTATTGGGTAAAAATATACCTCAGCTTTGGCATTTCCCCCCTGTTTTTATAGCCGTGGTCCTTTTATTTATTTTGGTACTTGGCTTTGCCGCAGGCATCTACCCGGCATTTGTGTTATCTTCTTTGAATATGGTAGGCCTGCTGAAGGGGTCCATAAGAATACAGGAGAATATCCTGTTACGCAAAGTACTGATGTGTATTCAGTTTGCTACTGCCATCGTGGTGCTGATCAGCACCATCGTTGTTTCCAATCAGATCAACTACTTTTTCAGCAAGGACCTTGGGTACGATAAAGAATATATAGTTTCAGCCCAGTTGCCGAGAGAATGGTCCGCGCAAGGGGTACAGCGCATGGAGACGATCCGGGACCAGTTTCTGGGAATGCCTCAGATCACGGATGCATCCTTGTCCTATGAAATACCCAACGGCGCTAACGGACCCAGTTTCCAGGTGTTTAAATCGGGAAGTTACAAATCCCAGGCCATATCGATTCAGTCGCTTCGGACCGATGAAAGATACGCAGAAACCTATCATATACCCCTGAAGGAGGGTGTTTTCTTCCGGCATTCCAATGAAATGTACGATTCGTCGCGTATTGTGCTGAATGAAACTGCTGCAAAGGCATTGGGCTGGAAGGACCCGCAGGAGGCCCTTGGTAAGCAGGTAAGAATAGGGAATTTTAATGACGCATTTACCGTTTATGGCGTTACGAAGGATTTTCATTTTGGCTCTATGCAGGATGCCATCCCGCCTTTATTTTTTATGCATGTAAAATATATGAAGGAGTACAGATACTTTTCTTTTAAATTGAAGCCAGGCAATATAAATAGTACCATCGACGCGCTTCAGAAAAAGTGGCAGGCCCTCTTGCCGGGCTCTGCCTTTGAATATTCTTTTATGGATGATGCTTTGAAAAAGATGTATCAGACGGAAATACAGCTTAAAAAGGCTGCGATGGCTGCCACTACGCTGACCTTGCTGATCGTATTGCTGGGCGTCTTTGGATTAGTGTCGCTGAGTATTTACAAAAAAATGAAAGAGGTGGGCATACGTAAAGTGCTGGGTGCATCTATATTCGATATCATCCTGTTGTTTTTAAAAGAGTTTATTATCGTCATTTTCATTTCATTCATCATTGCATTACCGGTAGGGTATTATATAATGCATGAATGGCTTCATAATTATGCATACAGGGTGGGGATAACGCTGCAGCCTTTTGTACAGTCTTTGTTTATAATAACTTTGATAACGATGCTGCTGGTCGGTTTTCAGACGCTTAAAATGGCGGTTACGACCTCTGTCAGGACTTTACGCAATGAGTAACCCCCTATCTTAGCTACGCGCGCTGGTGGCCAGCTTCCAGCCGTCAGAGAGGGTAGCTGTGGGAAGATCCGCGGACACCAATAGCTGGCAGATCTCTTCAAGGAATGATGGCGTGCACCCATATGAGCGGGGGTTTTCTTCTATCTGGTGAAAGATCAGCACCAGGAGGTATTTATTTTCCCGGGCCTGTTCGAGCCAGGAATGCACATCACTTATCGTCGTGGTATTCCTGATGACCTTGCCGCCGATCTGCCACCGGTTTTTCTGCTTCCCGTTGAAGCGGTTATCGGTGATCCGGGAATTTCTAAAGCCGCTCATTCTTACCATCCATCGGATCAGCCAATTATGACGCCCATAGGGATAGGCGAAACTCCTGGCTTTAACGCCGATGGAGGCCAGGTCGTGTTTCGACAGTTGGATCTCCCGGACCTTCCAGGGAAAGGTAGAGCACAGATCGGGGTGATTGACGGTATGGGCGCCGATCTCGTGGCCGCTGGCCTGCAAGGCAAGTATTTCACTGCGTCCGAAATAATTCTTCATGGTCGCCTTGATATTGCTCGTGATGATATAGAAGGTGGCCTTTATATTATACCGGTCCAGGATCGGACGCGCATAATCATATTGACACTTCCATCCGTCGTCAAATGTCAGGCTGACTATTCCGTTATGCATGGCAGATAGTTAAAGGATAAATATCCAAAATTTATTTTTTTATTTCCCGGAAAAATTTAAATTTGAAAAATGATTACGTATTCATGGCAATAGATCAAACCAAACCTGACGCACGGAAGAACTACACATCCGAAGATGTGGCCGCCATCGCGGGCGTTTCACAGTCGACGGTCTCCCGCGTTTTTGCCGGTAATACCAACGTATCGGAAAAAAAACGGAAGAAGATACTGGCGGCGGCGGCCAAACTCGACTATAAGCCCAATGCCCATGCCAGGAGTCTCATCACCCGGAAGACCATGATGATCGGCATCGTCATGCGCAATATCCGCAACCCCTTCTATTCAGCCGTCCTGGAGATCTTCCATAACAGGCTATCAGCCAAAGGTTATCATCTTATTTTCATCAACTCCGAGAACGAGGAGATCCAGGAGAGCGAGATCACGAAACTGCTGGAATATAACGTGGAAGGCGTCATCATTACCGATGCCTTATTGTCGTCCTCTGCCAGCAAGAGCCTCAGACGGTACGGTATCGCCGTGGTCTTGTTCAACCGCTATACGGAAGAGCTGGAAAGCAGCGCCGTATTCTGTGACAACTACATGGCAGCCAAACAGATCGCCACCTATCTCGTAGAAATGGGACATAAGTCGTTTGCGTTTATTTCCGGCCCATCCGATACCTCGACCACCATCGACCGGCTAAAAGGTTTTAAAGAGGTCCTGGATGAACGAAAGATAACCGACCTGACCATTGAACCAGGCAATTATACCTATGAGAGCGGCTCCAGGGCCGCCCGGGAACTTATGACAAGGAATAAGGACATCGACTGTATCTTCTGCGGAAATGATATCATAGCCCTGGGCGTAATGGACGCCATCCGAACCAGCGGACTGCGGATCCCGGAGGATGTCTCCGTCGTGGGCTTTGACAATATCCGTATGTCGGAATGGCCGTCCTATTCGCTGACGACCTGGGAACAGCCCCTGGAAGAGATGGTGGACAGCGCTGTAGAGCTGATGCTGAAGGAGATAGATGAAGAGGACACTCCTTCACAGGTGGTCATGATGAAAGGGCACCTGGTACTGAGAAATTCAGTGCGGTCGAGGAGGTGATTTTTTTTGCCCTTTCTTTTTTTGAATACGTATTCAAAAATAAAACACAAGTTTTATCCTATTATAAAAAGACGATTGCCCGCCGACTCGATCAGGATTTGGTAAGAAAGACTTATGACTGAACAACTTTATCCTCAGTTCTTAAACTATTTTTTTAACCAATAACTATCAGTTTTATGAGAATTGCTGCATTATTTCTCTTCTCACTATTGCTATGCTGCGGGAGCTTTTCCCCGGCAAAGGCCGGCACGGTCTCATTCGTGCTGTCCGGCACCATCGTCAACGAAAAAAGCGAGCCGATGCCCGGAGCCAATATCAAAGTGGTGGGATCATCTTCCAAAGCCGCCACGGCAGACGTATATGGCAAATTTCTGCTGGAAGTGGAAACGGAGAATGACTCTATCGCCGTCACCTTTGTAGGTTATAAGCCACTCACCCTTCGTGTGGGCAGCCTCAACGGCAGAAAGAATGTCGTCATCCGAATGGAGCCGGACAAAGAGGGACAGAAACTCAATGAAACGGTAGTTGTGGGATTTGGATCCCAGAAAAAGAACTCCGTCACCGGCTCGATAGCGACCATAAAAGTCAGTGACCTGCAACAAGTAGCCACCCCCTCCCTGTCTAACGCCATTGGGGGCAGACTGCCGGGCATCATCACCCGGCAAACTTCCGGTGAGCCGGGCTATGATGCGGCCAATGTATTTATCCGGGGATTGGGGACCTTCACGGGTAATACCAGTCCAATGATCCTGGTAGATGGCGTGGAAAGGGACATGAATCAATTGAATGTGCAGGAAGTGGAAAGCTTTTCCATCCTGAAGGATGCCTCGGCTACCGCGGTCTACGGGATCAGGGGCGCCAACGGGGTGATCCTCATCAATACCAAGAGAGGGGTAAATGGTCCGCCCAAGGTCAGCTTCCGGACGGAGAACGCCCAACTCTCCCCCCTGCGACTGCCAAAATTCATCAACAGTTATGAATATGCATCCCTGTCTAATGAAGCGATGACCCGGGGAGGAGCCCCCCAGCCTTTCTATACACCCGAACAGGTACAGGGATATAAAGATCATACCGATCCCTACCTCTATCCTGACGTGGATTGGGTGGATGTAGTGCTGCGCAAACATACCTTTCAGACCATCAATAACCTCAGCCTGACCGGAGGTAACCAGACTTTCAAATACTACACCAATGTGGGATATACGGTACAGCAGGGTCTGTATAATGAAGACAAGACAATCCCATACCCCACCAATACAAGCTACAAGCGATATAATTTCAGGAGCAACGTGGACGTCAATCTGAGCAAGAGCCTCTCCATGTCGCTGAACCTGGGCGGCATCACTTCCAACGGAAATTATCCGGGCAACAGCGCTTTCCTCATCATGGAGTCCATCAATCTCACACCGAACAATGCGTACCCTGTCCGAAATCCAAATGGCTCCATCCCGGGGTCCGGTACCTTCCTCGGGATGAGCCCTTTTTCCAAGAGCACCCAGTCGGGATATACCAAGGAGTTCAGGAGCACCATCCAAAGTTCACTGGGCACGAAGTGGGACCTCTCCTCCATCGTGACGAAAGGGCTTTACCTGAGGGGGCTCTTCGCTTATGACTTTTACGATGTGCAGGGCAACGGAAGACCCAAAACGCCCCAGACCTATCAATACCTGGGAAAAGATGCCAACGGCGTGGACCAGTACAAACTGATCCTGACGGAGAAACCCCTTGGTTATACAACCTATAACGTGAGCAACAGGGCCTATTACCTGGAGACATCGGTGAACTATGACCGGACCTTCGGTAAACACACGGTCAACGGTCTGTTGCTGGGCAACCGGCGGGAGTATGTCAACCTTACCGCGGCCACCTCCATCGACAACATCCCTTTCAGAAGACAAGGACTTGCCGGCAGAGTGACGTATGACTATGCCACCCGCTATCTGCTGCAGTTCGATGCGGGCTACAACGGGTCGGAGAATTTCCCCCCGGGAAAAAGGTATGGTTTCTTCCCGTCCGTGTCGGTAGGCTGGGTACCTTCCAAAGAGAACTTCTGGAACTCCAGCGTGATAAATTATCTGAAAGTACGGGCATCCTATGGCAAGTCGGGGAATGACCAGATCGGCACGGCTAGGTTCCTGTATCAGACCACTATCAATAAGAATGCTGCCAACTATCTTTTCGGCCAAAGCCAGACAACGACGACAGGAGCCTTTGCGGAAGCCAGGATCGGGAATAATGATATCTCCTGGGAAGTATCTCAGAAAACCAATATCGGCACGGACATGGAGTTGTTCAACGGCAGGGTTACTTTTACCGTGGACGTCTTCCGCGAACACAGGACCGGTATACTTCTCCAACTACAGCAGATCCCCAGTTCTGCCGGTTATCCCAGCAACAACATACCCTATGCCAACCTGGGTGTGGTGAACAACCATGGCGTCGAGGGTAATATCGAGATCCGCAACCGGACCCACGGTGGATTTTATTATTCCCTCCAGGGCAATTTTACCTTTGCAAGAAATAAGGTAGTAGAGGACAACAGCCCGCTAAAACCCTATCCCTACCAGAATTCAAGAGGTCAGAGTATCAACCGGCCCTATGGCTTTGTTTCGGAAGGACTGTTCAAAGACCAGGCCGATATCAGCAAGAGTGCCGACCAGAGCTATCTCCAGACGGTGATCCGGCCCGGCGATATCAAGTACAAAGACCTTAATGGGGATGGAAAGATAGATGCCAACGACCAGACCTTTATCGGTTTTGCCCGCACACCGGAGATCATGTTTGGTTTTGGCGGCACGATAGCCTATAAGGGCGTCGACCTCAGCATCTTTTTTGCCGGGGCGGCCCGAACCACCATGTACATGAGCGGCCGCAGCACCTGGGCCTTTTCCGATGGAGTAGGAGTGTACAACGTGACAAGGGAATATTACGATCACCGGTGGGTGCCGGGCGCCGCAGATAATTCCAAAGCGGAATATCCCGCCATCCTGAACGTGAAATCCACCAACAACTTCACCTCCAGCACCCAATGGCTGAAGAATGGCAATTATCTCCGGGTCAAGTCCGCGGAGATTGGATACAACTTCCCAAAGACCCTGACGGACCGGGTGCACATCAGCAGCTTCCGCCTCTTCATCAATGGCGCCAACCTGGGTCTCTGGGATCATATAAAAATTGTCAACCCCGAGGATGATGGCCCCAACGAAAACTATCCGTTGCAACGCAGCATCAATTTCGGCGCCCAGGTGACATTTTAAACCCATAAAAACAGCACAAAATGAAATCTATCATACAACCTATCATCGTCCTGTCGCTGCTGCTCCTGTCGGCAGCCTGTAAGAAGGATTATCTCAACAAGGCGCCGGATGACGACCTGACCCTCTCCCAGGTATTTGCCAACAGAGATTATGCCATGAATTTTCTCAGCAACATCTATACGTCCGAACCGGTAGAACGACGCATGGTGGATAACGATGCCAACGGCAATCCCTTCGTTGGGGCTTCGGATGAAATGGAACAAATGTATTCACTCAGCTTCAGCAATTCCATGAACGCAGGCTCATGGGGTCCCACCACGTATACCATCGACCCCTGGACGGCTAACTACGTCGGGATCCGCAAAGCCAATCTGTTTTTGGAAAATATCGATAAGGTGCCCCTGGATGACTTTTTTACGTCCGACCTGCGGACGAGGCTAAAAGGGGAAGCTACTTTTCTGCGGGCCTATTTTCATTTCCTGCTCATGCGGGTATACGGCGCCATCCCCATCTCGGACCACAGCGTGGCCTTTACCGACGACTTGAAAGCTATCCGCAGGGATCCCGTGGACAAGTGTGCGGCCTTTGTAGCATCCGAATGTGATAAGGCCGCCGCACTACTACCGCCCAGCATCACCAATGAGACGGATTACGGCCGGCCCTCCAAGGCGGTTTGTCTCGCACTGAAGGCAAGGGTCTTGCTTTATATGGCCAGCCCGTTGTGGAACGGCAACCCGGACTACAAGGACCTGAAGAACGACGATGGGACCAGGCTTTTCCCCGATGGAGATGCGAACAGATGGCAGACCGCCGCGGATGCCGCCAAGGCCTGTATCGACCAGGCCGAATCGGCCGGTTACGGGCTCTACAGGTCCGCCACCAATGATCCGGTCAAGAATTACCAGGAAATTTTCTATGTCAACAACAACAAGGAAGTCCTCTTCGCCAACAACGCGGGATTCTTCAACGACAACGATGTGTACAGCGATCCCCGGAGTACGGGACAGGGCTTCACGCTCAACAGCATTAGTCAGAACATTGTCGACGACTATGAGATGGCGGATGGTACGAGACCCATCCTGGGATACAATTCGGATTTCACCCCCATCATCAACCCCGCATCCTCTTATACGGAGACAGGCTTTGCGGCGGCGGACGATCCCAAAGGGAACTATATTGCCGGCACCAGTAATATGTATGTCAACCGGGAACCCCGCTTCTATGCCAGCATTCATTTCTCCGGTCAACCCTGGAAGAACAGCACCGGTCTTCAATTCTGGTATAAAGGCGTAGACGGTAAGTTAGCCGCCGGTGCGGGCAATTATACAAAGACAGGTTACCTGCCCAAAAAATGTAGCGACCCCAGCTTTACCTGGGTTCCCCTGCATTCGGTGTTGCGGACGTGGATCCTCTTCCGCCTGGGCGAACAATATCTCAACTATGCAGAGGCTTTGAATGAGGCGCAAGGTCCGGTGGGTGATGTTTATAAATATGTGAACCTGATCAGGGACCGCAGCGGTCTTCCCGGATTGCCCACGGGTTTATCCAAGGATGACATGCGGGAGCGGATCCACCACGAACGGAGGATCGAGCTGTTCTATGAGACCCACCGCTACTTCGATGCCCATCGCTGGAAGATCGCCGATCAGGAGGAAGGAGGTAATATCCTGGGCCTGGATATCTTCTCGGGACAGACTGCTACCGACCCGGCTTTCTTCAAAAGGGTGCTGGTGGAAAAAAGGATTTTCGAAACGAAACATTATCTCTGGCCTATGCAACAAAAAGAGCGGGACAAGAATCCTAACTTGGTACAGAACTTCGGATGGTAGCAGCTAAAAACCGGTACGATATGATAATAAGAGCAGTCATTTTCTCACTCTTTCTATTGCCAGCAGGTTTGTCCGCACAGCAGCCGGCGCAGCCGCCGGCGCAGGGCGCACCGACCCGGCGCCCGGCAGCGCAGTACCCGCCGGCCCAACTCTACGACCTGCCCGGGGACGTCGACAGCCGGTGGATCAGCTTTGAGAACCCTACCGGGGAAAAAGGAAAAGGAGGAATGGAAAACAAAGGGGCCAAGGGAAATGCCAGTCAATGGGTGAAGGCAGGCGCCAGCAGAACCATCGCGGATTTCCATGGTGCGGGTGTCATCAACCGCATCTGGATGACCGTTATCGACCGGAATCCCCGGGCCCTGCGCTCCATCATTCTCCAGATGTATTGGGATGGGGCTACCCGTCCCGCCGTCTCTGTCCCGTTGGGCGATTTCTTTGGCATAGGCCTGGGTAAAATGACGGCGTTTCAAAGTGCCCTGTTCTCGGACCCGGAGGGAAAGTCATTCAATTGTTATATCCCCATGCCGTTTAAAAAGAGCTGCAGAATAGTTTTTGTAAACGAATCGCCAAATGACGAACTGTTGTTCTACGATATCAACCTCTCCGTCCTGAAGAGGGCACCCAGAGACATTGCTTATTTTCATGCCTACTGGAGCAACAATGACGGGGCAAGCCTGGGAGAAGATTTTGAGATCCTGCCCAAGGTCAATGGGCGGGGCCGGTTCCTGGGAACCAATCTCAGCGTCATGGCTGACAGCATCTATGGCAATACCTGGTTTGGAGAAGGAGAGGTGAAGACCTACCTGGATAATGACGGCGCCTATCCTACGCTGGCAGGCTCCGGCACCGAAGACTATATCGGCTCCGGTTGGAACCTGGGCGCTTTCAGCAACCTATACCAGGGCGCTCCCATCGTCGACAAGGGAAAAAGACAATATACTTTCTACCGGTATCATATACCTGATCCTATTTATTTTCAACAGAATTGTAAGGTGACGATACAACAAATGGGGGGTGCGGGCAGGGACCTGATCAGGGGTATTGCAAAGGCCGGCGGCCGGGTGAAGCCTGTCAGCGTGATGACCTCGAAGGGGTTGATAAAGTTGCTGGAGACACCGGACTATCCGGATCTCTTTGACGATAAATTCCCCGCGGATGAATGGGTCAATTTTTACCGGGTGGACGACTACTCGGCAACGGCCTATTTCTATCTTGACCGGCCGGAAAGCAACCTGCCTGGCCTCGTACCGTTGGACAAAAGACTAAAAGGACTGTAGTTATGAAGGGGAACCAATTAGACGTTTGGATCATAGGGGCCTATCTGCTCATGATGTTCGGCATGTCGCTGTGGCATAAAAAATTTGCATCCACCAACCTGGAGAATTTTTTCCTGGGAGGCCGGAAGATCCCGGGATGGCTGAACGGCATTTCCTATACCGCCGCACTGGTAAGCCCGGATGCCGCGACAGGTTATGGGGGCCTGGCTGTAGTGACAGGCGCCTTTATTTCCTGGTGGTACCTGAGCCGGTTCGGGCTGGCGCTGTTTATCGGCGGGGTCCTTTTTTCCGGATTCTGGCGGCGCCTGAACCTGTTTACCTCGCTGGAGTTCTATGACCTGCGGTTCCCTTCCCGTTCGGCCGCTGCCATGCGGATCTGGATAGCGGTGCGGACATCCTTCATCGCCATGCCGGCATGGACAGGCATAACGCTGCTGGCCGCCTTTAAGATCATGGGGCCCGCCTTCGGCCTGACTAAGGCAGAGACCTTATACCTGGTGGTTCCCGTGTCCTTTCTCTTTGTATTCTTTTCGGGCTATAAAGGAGTGGTGATCTCCAACCTCATCCAGATGAGCATATTCTTTGTCGGCGCCATTACTTTGGCGGGACTGACACTGGCTCATTTCGGCGGCCCCCTGGCAATGAGTGCCGCGCTGAGCCACGTGTTCAGCGGCACCCATCCGGAGGTCCTGCAAATGACACCTCCCGTCAGACATGACGTCTTCCCCCTGGCGGCGGCGATGGCCTGGCTATTCGGCCAAAGCCTCGGTTATGGCGGCGATGCGGCGCCGATGGGGGGCGCCATGGAAGGACAGCGGATCCTTTCCACCCGAACGCCGGCGGAGGCCCTGACGATGTATGTGGTGGCGGCCATTACCATGTTTGTGCTGCTGCTCCTGGTAACTCTTCCCAGTATATCTGCTGCCGCCCTCTGGCCCGAACTGCGGAATACCGGTGCTGACAGGGAGCTGGTTTATGGGAAACTGATGAAGGAGATGTTGCCGCATGGGGCCATGGGTTTGCTCATCGCAGCGATGATGGCGGCCACCATGTCGGTGGTGGGTGATAACCTCAATTTCGGAAGTCAGGTGATGGTGAGCGATATATACCGCAGGTGGTTTGTACCCAAGGCCCGGGAGAGACATTATATGGTGATGAGTAAGGTTGCCATGGGCATTATCGTGAGCCTGGCTGTTGCCGTTGTATTCAACGTCAGCATCATTACCGACGTGGCGATATTCATGCTGCAGCTCAGTGCGGCTGAACTACCCGCCAACTGGGCTCAATGGTGGTGGTGGCGTTTCAACGGTCCCGCCCGGGTGGCGGCATCCTTCGGGGGAGCCGCCATCTTCTGCCTGGTGGTGCTGGGACCGCAGCTATTGTTATTCCTGGGCGCGGGGTGGGCAAAGGGGTTGATCTTGCCCTGGTATTGGTCGACCCTGTTGGTAATGGCCCTCACCACGGTCTTGTGGGTGACGGTTGCCTTGTTGACCAAACCCGATCCGGATAAACTACTGACTGAATTTTATGACCGGGTGCAACCATTGGGTTGGTGGGGGAAATATGCGTCGAAGGGACAGGCACGGACAGACCTGAAGAGGCCGAAAGGAGTGGACACAAAACCCATCTTCCGTGGTTTGCTGGTAGCCATCATTGGATTTGCAGCAACCTGTCTGCTGATACAGGCACTGACGGAAATGTGGTTCGGGAGATATCGGGCGGGTGTGACAGAGCTATCGGCATCGGTGATCTTATTTATTGTTTTCAGACGGACGTCTGTAGCATACCTGAACTTTTTAGAACAACGCGCTAATCGAAAAATAAAATAGTATGAGAGCAAAAAGCATGGTAAGGTCGAAAGAAGAGCATGTGCTGTACCTGGGAGACTGGGTATTCCATGTCGGACCTACGTTTATTGAAACCCCATTCGGGACGGAGACCAAGGATGCAGACCTGCATTTTTATGGCGAACGGCTGACGGAGGCACTGGAACAAAATGCTGATGTAACCCCTCTTTCCAATTGGGAGCTGTATCGTCTTGCGCCGGGCAAACTGGAAGAATATCTGCAACAGTCTGCTTGCCTGATCATCAGTGATGTGGAGGCAAAATGCTTTCATTTATATCCAAGCTTTTTTGACAGGGCCCGACGCGAAAAAACCATCGTCACTTTCCCGGACAGGCTGGAGATCATAAAGGACTGGATCCGCGATGGCGGCGGGATGATGATGTTGGGAGGATGGCTGTCATTCAGCGGTGTGCAGGGTAAGTCCGGCTGGGGTAGGAGCAAACTGCAAGAGGTGCTGCCGGTAGAATGCCTGCTGGTAGAAGACCTCGTGGAGTCATCTGCCGGATTTACAGCAGAAGTAGTGTCGCCCGCCCATCCGGCGGTGAAAGGGTTACCCTGGGAAAAATTCCCCCCCATCTTTGGATACAACGAAGTCAACGGCAAGCCAGCGGGAGAAGTATTGGTTCGCGTGAAAGAGACGGGGCATCCCCTGGTGGTGGCGGGAGAATATGGCAAGGGAAGGTTGTTGACTTACATGTCCGATCCGGCGCCGCATTGGGGTATCAATTTCGAATTATGGGAGGCCTACGACGCTTTCTGGCAGCAATCTTATAATTGGGTAAAAAAGAAAAAATAAGCGATGCAGTCAACTCAAAGGTCGGCCAGCGCTGCCCTGTCAGCCGGGGCCTCGGTGGTGGATATTACTCCACCTCTTGCCGTCGGGCTGCTTACTTCATCTGTCAAAGGGGAATATGAGGCGTTTGAATCTGTGAGGCTGCCGTTGAAAGCCCGGGTGCTCGTCTTACGATCCCCCGATGAAACGGTGGCGGTAGTGTCGATGGACCTGCTGGCACTCAACGATACGTCAGTGGGCGGATGGCAGGAGTTCAAGAATGGAATGTCGGATGAGATCCCCCCCGAAAAGATCATTCTTACGTGCACGCATACCCACAGCGCTCCCGAGTCGGTGGCCTTGTCGGGCCTTTACCTGACAAAGGAGTATAAGACGTGGCTGACAGAGGTACAAGCGGGAATCAAAGAGGGGATATCACAGGCATTGAAAGCCGCCAAACCTTGTACGGTGACATTCTCCTCAGCCCTGCTGAATGGCTATTCTTTGCAAAGGAGGATACCAACAGCGGAGGGTATCGTTATGTCTGACTCCCTGCAGCCTGTTTCGGACGAACTAATGCATCGCGGTCCCGTGGACAGGCGGGTACGTACCGTCCGGCTGGTGGGGCTCACAGGGGATGTCGTCGCCACCCTGGTGCATGCTATCTGTCACCCCGTTCACGAAATGTGCCTGCCCCATATATCCTCCGAGTTCCCCGGGGAAATGTGTCTGACGCTGGAAGCAGCCGCCACCCATGGCGTTCCCATCTTCCTGAATGGCGCAGCGGGTGACACCAATCCTCCCAGCGTTGCGTTAGGACCCCTATATGCACGTCAGCATGGGCAGGCCCTTGCCGGCGTCGCGGTGAGGCGGAACAGAGAGGTGGAGGCTGGTACAGGAGTTTTTAAATTTGTCCACCGGGAGATCCAGCTTTCCATCAGAGAGGCAGCGGGTGTTGTCAACCAACGGGACGCGCTGGCCCGGTTTAGCGCCCTCCGTATCGGCGCACTGGTTATTTTATTCCTGCCCGGCGAACCTTTTGTGGAGACGGCCCAGGCAATAGAAGCGGCCTCTCCTTTCGACTACACCATCGTGGTAGGTTTCGGAGAGAACAATATCGGTTATATCCCCACCAGGACTGCATTCGATCAGGGGGGCTATGAGGTCGGCCCCGGAAAATGGTCTTTTTTGGAAAAGGGCGCGGATGAGATCATTTATTCCGCCGCATTAAAAATTTTGGAGGAGTTACAATGAAAAGATATATTCTATTGACCATCCTGGTAATTACTGTTTTGGCGGTCCGGTCCCAATCTGTCTGTTTTTATGGAAGCGAACACAATGACCTTTACCGGCTGATGGTGCGGGAAGGATGGAATGTGCGAAAATTCACTTCCCCCGAAGAAGCCGTAAAGGCGGCTGCCACAGGATCGGGTGTTTTCATCATCGCAAAGGACTATCCGCATCCGGATCCCAACAATAATATTACACAACAGCTGCTGGATGCCGCAAAGAAAAAAAGGTTAAGGCTCTATATCGAATATCCCACAAAATACCCTGACCTGCCGATTCCCGATTCGGTGGTGGAGACGCAGCTGGAGCGGGGAGTCATCACCAGCGACGTATTTGGTCCCAGGCTTGCTCCAATGGGTCTCCTGGGTATCCACAACGCCTATGTGTTACCGGTGGAGGTTCAGGACCCGCTGATCGTCCTGGCCAAAGTGGTTGGGGTGGACAAGGCGGAATATGGGTTGGCGGGCACGAAGACCTATCCGCTGCTGTTTCAAAGGGACCATGTTATGGTGAGTATGACGGGGCTTAGCAATTTTCAGACGGGACGGTACGGACCGGAGGGGTCCATCAAAACCTTGTGGACCTATATCCTGAAATGGACGACCGGTTCCGGCAACATTACGCTGAGCCATTGGCAGGAAGATGTAAAACCGATGTATGGAAGGGGCGCCACCCTGCCGGCTACGGCCAGGGTGAATAGCATCAGAAAGGGCGTACAATGGTTCGACAACGGACGATTTTTTATAGACCCGTCCTGGAAGGCGGATTGGGAAAAGTATGGGGCCAATGGTTTGAAACCCGTGGGTCCTCCCGTTAGCCAAAACAAAGCCGTCGGAGATGGTAGCCTGGGGATCCTGGAAGGACATACTTCTACCATCTATTACGATGGGAGCCAGCAGTACCGTTATTGGTCGCGGGCCGATGTACAAGGGGAAGCCAGCATGGCGCTGGCGGCGGCCGGAAGTTTGCTCAAAAACGAAACATACCAACGGAAGTCCGCCAACGTGCTGGATTACCTGTTCCGAACTTCCAATATGCGCGCGGGTGCAAAAAATGATCCGGCCAGCCCGGCCTATGGACTCATCGGCTGGGCAACTACCAACGCGGGAACTTTTTATGGCGATGACAACTCCCGGGCTATCCTTGGCGCCATCGCCGCTTCAGGATATCTGCATACCGACAGATGGGATAAAGAGCTGGCCGAGGCCATCATGGGTAATTTCCGGACGACAGGCAAACAGGGGTTCCGGGGCGAACGGCTGGAAGAAGCGGATATCATCCGGCATGGCTGGCCCTTCTACTACAACCGGGACCTCACCCATCCTTCGCCGCATTTCGAATCCTGGATGTGGGCCTGTTATCTCTGGCTGTACAGCAAGACAGGGTATGAGCCTTTATTAGCCCGGACAAAAGAAGCTATAAAAATTACGATGGAGGCCTATCCGGAAAAATGGCTCTGGGGCAGCAGCATGCAAACGCAACGAGCCCGGATGATCCTGCCCCTGGCATGGCTGGTCCGTATTGAAGACACGGAACAACACCGGCAGTGGCTGGACCGCATGGTCACCGATATGCTGGGCTATCAGGATACCTGTGGCGCTATCCGGGAGGAGATCGGTAAGGGCAAGGGCATGTTCAAAGAGCTGAAAAAGAATTCAGACTATGGTTCGGACGAAGGCTCGCTGATCTTTAGGAACGGAGAAGAAATATCCTGCATGTTGTATACCAACAATTTTGCTTTGTTCAGTCTGAACGAGGCGGCACGGGCTACGGCTGGCAAGGCGCACACGACCGTCAGCAGTACTCATACGACCGCCAGCGAAACCTATCGGAAGGCCGCCTTGAGACTGTCGGATTTTCTAACCAGGATTCAGGTGCAGAGTGACCGGCACAAGGATTTGGATGGAGCCTGGTTCAGGGCTTTCGATTATGGTAAATGGGATTATTGGGCATCCAATTCCGATGCGGGGTGGGGTGCCTGGTGTACGCTGACGGGCTGGATCCAGAGTTGGATCGTCACCACCCAGGTGCAGATCCAGGAAAAGAATGATTTCTGGGAAGTGACAAAGGATTCGAAAATAGGCGGGGCGGCGAAGACGGTGATAGCGCAAATGATGAAATAGTACTTTATGAAAAACATGTTGGTCTTCTTATTAGCTTTTAGCCTGTACGCACAAGGTCAGGTCTTGAATAATGATCTTTCCTCCCTTGCCGCGATCCGGCAGGGCGTGTCCTCCCGACGGGTCAGCAGTTGGGACAGGACAGGCGGCGGAGATGATTTTATCCGTATTGCCAATGGCGAGAACAAAGTAATATTCGATGTAAAGGGAGCCGGTGTCATCGATCATATCTGGATCACCATGGCCCCCGATCCCTCCGTACTCTGCCGGAACGATGTCATCATCCGGATGTATTGGGATGGGGCATCCTATCCTTCTGTGGTATCGCCGATCGGCCCTTTTTTCGGCCAGGGTTGGAATGAAGCCTATAATTATAATTCCTTACCCTTGTCGGCGAGTCCCGTCGAAGGGAGAGGTTTGGTATGTTATTTCAATATGCCGTTTGCGCAAGGGGCCAGGATAGAAATAGAAGATCAGGCAGGAAGGAATATCGACCATTTTTACTACTATATCGATTATACCGCCCTGGAGAAATTGCCGGCCAATACGGGTCGGTTCCATGCCTGGTATAACAGGCAGCTCATGGGTGCTGACAGGGTGCAGGGGGAGAATGAATGGGGCATCCTGGGGAAGCCCGGCGCCAACCTGTCCGGAAAGGATAACTATGTGATAGCAGACATAAAAGGGAAGGGCCAATTTGTCGGGGTGAACTACTATATCCATTCACCTACCCCTGTCTGGTATGGGGAAGGGAATGATATGATCTTTATCGATGGGGCTACGGAACCGACCCTGCGGGGGACAGGTACAGAAGATTATTTCAATACGGCCTGGTGCCCAAAGACGGCCTTCTCCAATCCGTATTATGGCTACCCCCGCGTCAACAATGACATAGGCTGGCTGGGAAGGACCCACCTTTACCGGTTTCATATCAACGACCCCCTGTTCTTCAATAAAGATTTCAAATTCACCATCGAGCATGGTCACAACAACGTGCTGACGCTGGACCTGGCCAGCGTTGCTTACTGGTATCTTAGCGAGGCGACCCCCGTGCCGGCTATTCCTGACAAGGAGGGCCGCAAGCTCAAACCTTTTATCAATATCGGTGACATACACAGATGGCGGGACGCATGGAGAAAAAGCAAGGGAAATGACCCTGCATTGTGGGGAAATTAAATTCAGGCGCAGTATGAGAATATTTATTTTATTTTTTTTGCTGGAAATGGCATTTACCCGGGGGCAAGCCCAGGAAATGATGGATCTGACGCTGATGAAACAGGGTGTCAAATCCAGGCGGGTAAGCAGTTTTGACAGGGGGGGCGACAACCACGACAATATTGGCCTTATCAAACGAGGGCAGCGACGGACGATCTTTGACGTGAAGGGAGCCGGTATTATCAATCACATCTGGATCACGATGGGGCCGGAGCCCAATGTGCTGAGCCGGAATGACGTCATCATCCGGATGTATTGGGACGGAGCTTCCTATCCCTCCGTGGTCTCACCCATCGGGCCTTTTTTTGGCCAGGGTTGGAACGAGTCCTATCTTTTTACATCGGCGCCGCTGGCAGCCACCCCCGCCGGCGGGCAGGGATTGGTAAGTTATTTTGCCATGCCATTTGCTCAGGGCGCGCGAATAGAGATCGAGAATCAGGCCAGTGTTGATATACAGCCCTTCTATTTCTATGTCGATTACCTGGAAATGAAACGACTTCCCGCGGGTAGGGGCAGGTTCCACGCCTGGTATAACAAACAACTGACGACGACGGTCGACAGCATCGAGAATGAACATTGGATGTTTGGCCCCAGCAAGCCGAACAAGGACGGCAAATATAATTATGTAATAGCTGACATTCAGGGAAAGGGACATTTTGTGGGCGTAAATTATTATGTACATAGCCCCACCCCCTATTGGTATGGAGAAGGGGATGACATGATCTTTATCGATGGCGATTCACTGCCTACCCTGAACGGTACAGGAACGGAAGATTATTTCAACACTTCATGGGGTGCGCCCAGGGCGCCTTATTCCACACCTTATTTCGGATATGCCAAAGTAAATGGCGATATAGGTTTTCTTGGTAAGACCCATATCTACCGGTTCAATATAGCAGACCCCATCTACTTCGACAAATCGTTAAAATTTACCATCGAACATGGCAGCATGAACGAGCTGACGCTTGACCTGGCAAGCGTGGCCTACTGGTACCAGGACAGGGCCAGCCGGATACCCGATATACCGGGTGTGGAAGCCAGACAGGTGAAACCAATGATCGGTCCGGTGCAGATCCATCGATGGCGGGACGCCTGGAGGAAGCAAAAAGGGAATGATCCGTTACTCTGGGGAAATTAGTTCATAAAAAAATACAGGTATGGCAAGGTTTTTAAAAAAAGGAAAAAGTGCGTCTGAGAGTAAGGCGGCAGATTCAAAGGTAAGAGATACGGTAGAGCATATGATCAGAGAGGTGGAAGCAAATGGCGACCGGGCGGTGAGAAAATATTCGGAAGATTTTGACAAATGGAGCCCGGAAAGTTTTCGTCTCACGGATGAGCAGATTCAGGACATCGTCGCCCGGACGCCAAAAGGGGTGATCGATGACATCTTATTTGCGCAACGACAGATCCGGTTCTTCGCGGAACAGCAGCTGGCTTCCCTTTCGGATATAGAAGTAGAGACCCTGCCGGGTATTTTCCTGGGGCATAAGAATATTCCTGTGGGCAGCGCCGGGTGTTATATTCCGGGAGGGCGATATCCTATGGTAGCTTCTTCACATATGAGCATTCTGACGGCCAGGGTGGCTGGAGTCAAACGGGTTATTGCCTGCACGCCGCCTATCAACGGACAGATTCCCAATGCGACGGTCTGCGCCATGCATTTTGCGGGTGCCGACGAAATCTATATCCTGGGAGGAGTACAGGCATTGTGCGCGATGGCCATCGGTACGGATTCCATCGGGGCCGTAGATATGATCGTCGGACCCGGCAACGCCTATGTGGCAGAGGCTAAACGGCAACTTTTTGGCAGGGTAGGCATCGATCTGGTGGCGGGACCTACAGAGATCCTCGTCATTGCCGATGATACCGCCGATGCGGAAATGGTGGCTTGTGATCTTTTGGGACAGGCAGAGCATGGCCCGACCTCACCGGCTGCCCTGGTGACGACATCGGGGAAGTTGGCGAAAGAGACGCTGGAAGAGATCAAACGGCAGCTGCTGACGCTGCCAACGGCCGATATTGCGGGTGTTGCCTGGGAGAATTACGGGGCAGTCATCCTGGTGGAAAATGAGGAGGAGGCCATCCGGGTGGCGGATGACCTGGCGTACGAACATGTGGAAGTGCTTACACGGGATCCGGGGGTCTTCCTGAAAAAACTGACCAACTATGGAGCGTTGTTTCTGGGGCCCGAAACGAATGTGGCCTATGGGGACAAGGTGATCGGGACTAATCATACCTTGCCTACCATGGGGGCGGCCAGGTATACAGGCGGCCTTTGGGTGGGCAAATTCCTCAAGAACTGTACCTATCAACGGTGTACCCCGGAGGCAAGCGCTATGATAGGAGAATACGCCATGCGGCTTTGTGAACTGGAAGGATTTGCCGCGCACCGGGAACAAGCCGCCTTACGTGTAAGGAGATATGCCCCCGGGCTAAAAACAAGTAAACCATGATATTGAGACTGTTGGTAACCGCACTTTTCCCCTTGTTGGCAACATCGCTGCTTCCTGCGACACTGTTGTCGCAGCAGGTTCCCGCCGGTCTGGACGCCTACCGTCGATGGGATCTGCTGCCCTTACAACGGATCGGTGTCCGGGCTTATATGCGCAGCACCTATGACCGTATGAGCAGAGGCAGTGATGCGGGGCATTTTCTTTTTATGAATAAAGAGGATGAAAATGTCACGTTGGATGTAAAAGGAAAAGGGTTCTTATATTTTTTCAGGGCCAACCACTGGCACGGAAGCCCCTGGCATTTTACCATCGATGGACAGGACCATATTGTGAAGGAGTCGGCAACGGATGATCCGGCTGGCGCGCTAAAAAATATCCGGGAAGCAAAATTTATCCCGGCCCCGGTTTTTCATGAACCCCTATCCTGGACCTGGACGACGACAAAGGGCGCTGACCTGATCTGGACGCCCATGGCTTTTCAGGATTCATTGCGCATCGGTTATTCAAGGACGTTTTACGGGACGGGATATTATATTTATCATCTATTCAATGATAGGGGAGTTAAACCTGTACGGACTTCCGCCCGGGAGGTGGAGCCATTGATGGACAGCGCCGGGTTGGATATCGCACCGAAGGGCATAACCACCATCCGGGGCAGGGCAGTCATCGCCAGGACGGCGGCTGGCAGGAGCCCGGCGGAATCTACCTTTTCAACAGGGACCGTCGTATTGGCTTCGATCGAAAAGGCTTCCTCCGTGGTGAGGGCTTTTAAATTGACCCTGCCGCTGGACAAGGCGATGGAAGCAGAGCGTCTTCGGTTACGGATCATCTGGGATCATGCGGCCTTCCCATCGGTGGAGGCGCCCCTATGCCTGTTCTTCGGCGCTGGGACATTCTTCAACCGGGAGAAGAAAGAATTCCTGGTAAAAGGATTGCCCATCAACGTGCGATTTGATTATCCCAATAATAAGATCGAGCTGGCCTGCTATTATCCCATGCCCTTCTTCCGGCATGCAAAATTCGAGCTGGTGGACGACGGGGGCGACAGCATCCAGCCGGGCAGGCAGGCAGCGGGCAACCCATCGGGCGGTACGGCAGCCAGTGCAACCGACAGCATCCCCCTTGACTTCGAGATCCGCTACGAACCATTGCGGATGCCGGCCCGCAGCAGCAGTCTCTTCCATGCGACTTACGTGGATATCCCAACGCCGGTGCTGGGGCAGGACATGGTTTGGCTGGATACAAGGGGTATCGAGGGGTGCCGCGACTGGTCAGGCAGTTTCCTGGGCACCTCCTTTATCTTTAGCCACAACGCAGACCTATACACGTTAGAGGGAGATCCGAGGTTTTTCTTTGACGACAGCCAGACGCCCCAGGCCTATGGTACGGGCACGGAGGAATGGGCCGGCGGCGGAGACTATTGGGGAGGAGAGAATATGACACTGCCCCTGGCCGGCCACCCTTGCGGGTCCAGGGACAAAAAGAGCGCTGTCAATGACAGGGACCTGATCCAATCGGCCTACCGGTTTCTCCTGGCGGACCTTATGCCGTTTGGCCAGCGGGCCCTGATACGGTTCGAGCACAGCGAGAATGTATCCTCCGAACATTATGAAGCGGTAACCTATTGGTACGGATTGCCGGCGCCTTCCCTGGTTAAAACGGACTCGCTGGATATAGGTGTACCGGCGGATGAAGAGCGGCATGTTTACCATTCCCCGGATGCCTCTGCCGTGGAGAAGATTACGTCGAGGTATGAGTGGGGACCGGACGTATTACCGGCAGGCGCCTGGGGGGTTGACGTGAAAAAGATCCCGGGATACGTAGCGGGAACCATCCTTTATCCTCCCCAGGAAGAGGATGGCCGGCATACGGGCGGCGTATCGGAGTTTACCGTGAAGCTGGATCCGGCCAATGAAGGGGCACTCCTGCGCCGCACCCTGGATTATAGCTATCCTAACCAAACGGCGGAAGTGTATGTCCAGGTTGACGGGACTGGCGGAACGCATGGGACTGGCGGAACGCATGGAAAGGGCGGAACGCATGGAAAGGGCCGGATGGGCGGGAGGGGCCAGAGACGGGGTAATAACGGAAAAGGCCAGGCCAGCGAGAAATGGCGGAAGGCCGGTATTTGGTACCTGGCGGGCTCGAATACATTCGTTACTTCTGCTCCCCATGACGAATTGGGGAAACGACGGTATGTTGTCCAGACATCCAATCGTCAACTAAGGGACGATGAATTTTTATTACCTGCTTATTTGACAAAGGGGCATAGCTCCATAAGAATACGCATCCGATGTTTACCGGATCACCAACCGCTGTATCCGGGCCATGCCTTCCCCAAAGAAAGTGCCTGGAGTGAGCTGAAATACGATATCTATAGTTATGTCAACCCAAATATTTCCATCGATGGTCAATAAGATGAGACTGACGACCCTGCTGTGCTTTGTATGTTTTTTGTCTTTCGGCAACCTACGGCTGCCCGCCATACTGGGAAGCAACATGGTCCTGCAGCAACGCAGCGAAGTAAAATTGTGGGGCTGGGGCGAGCCCAATGAAAAGGTCATCGTTACCCCTTCCTGGGATAATAAAACCTACGCCGCCGTGACGGTAACGGGCAATGCGGACTGGGCATTAACCATTCAGACACCCGCCGCGGGAGGACCCTACACGATCCGGATCAAAGGCAACAATGCCATAGAGCTGTCAGGCGTGATGATCGGTGAGGTATGGATCTGCGGAGGGCAAAGCAATATGGAGATGTGCGGCAACTGGGGTTTAGCCGATGTCAGGGCGGAATATGCCACGGCGCACCTCAGCGGTCTCCGGCTTTTTCATGTTGCCAAGGCTTCCGCCGCATGGCCGCAGGCTGATTGCGAGGGCAAATGGGAAGTTTGTGACAGTGCCAGCTTGCCAGGCTTTAGTGCGGTGGCATATTTCTTTGGCAAGAAACTCCATGATCAGCTGAAGGTGCCTATTGGATTGATTGAATCATGCTGGGGCGGCTCCTCCGCGGAGGTGTGGACACCTGACAGTATTATCAAAGGTGACCGGGAATTACGCGCTGCCGCTACAAAGGTATTACCGAACGGACAGGTACCGCACCTTCCGGGTTATACCTATAATGCGATGATAGCTCCTATTACCAACTATGTCCCGGCGGGGGTGATCTGGTACCAGGGAGAGAACAATACCCTCACCGCCTCCGCCTATCCAAGACTGTTTGCCGCCATGATGACCAGTTGGCGCAGGGCCTGGGGCAGAGAGCTACCGTTCTATTATGTACAGATAGCGCCTTTCCGGTATCAGCTGGCCAATGTGGGAGCATTGATGCGGGAGGCGCAGACCAGGTGCCTGGAGGAAGGTCACACGGGTATGGTGGTGACTACCGATCTGGTGTCCGATGTGGGCAATGTCCATCCTTCAGACAAACATGATGTGGGGCTGCGGCTGGCTGATTGGGCCCTGGCGGAGACCTATCATCAGGATGGGCTGGTTTATCAGAGCCCGTTGTTTAAAGACTTTACAGTGAAAGACGACAAGGTAACCGTTTATGTAGCGCATGCCGGAAGCGGACTGCTGGTGCGGAATAAGCGGGTGACGGAATTGTATATAGCGGGAGAAGACAAGGTCTTTTATCCCGCGGAGGCGCAGGTGAGGGGCGACAGTATGATTGCCCGAAGTGGAAAGGTCCAACACCCCGTGGCCGTACGGTACGCTTTCGGCAATGCAGCCATGGGAAATATCTTCAGTAAGGAGGGGCTGCCTCTGGGTCCTTTCCGTACCGACCTCTGGCCGGTGGAAAATGAATATGTGGATACCATCCCGATCATCAACCCGGTATTGAACCATGATTTCCCCGATCCCACCATCATACGCGTGGAAAACAAATATTATGGATATGCTACCAATACGGTTGTCAATGGCAGATATGCCCATATCCAGCTGGCCAGCTCCACGGACCTCGCTCACTGGAAGGATGAAGGGGATGCCTTGCCGGCTGGAGCCACCTGGGCCAGCAGGGATTTTTGGGCGCCCCATGTCATCTATGATCCTGCACGAAAAAAATACATTATGTATTATTCAGCGGAAAGTAAAGCGGACAGTACCGGCAAGTGTATTGGAGTCGCGTTTGCCGACAGGCCGGAAGGACCCTTTGTGGATGCCGGCGCCCCGTTGATCAGTGGAAAGGATTTTGAGGACATCGATCCCTGCGCCATTATCGACCCTCACAGCGGAAAGAAACTGCTGTACTGGGGGTCTGGTTTCCATCCCATCCAGGTGCAGGAGCTCAGCGATGATTGGAAGAGCTTCCAACGCGGCAGTACTGCTAAAGCGATACTCTATCCGAAGCAGGAAGGGAAATACGACAATCTGATCGAAGGCTCATGGATCGACTATGCCAATGGCTATTACTATCTGTACTATTCGGGAGATAATTGTTGTGGAGCACGGGCTAACTATGCTGTTATGGTGGCGCGCAGCAAGGATCCTTTCGGGCCCTTTGAGCGGCTGGGGCAGACCAGGGCGGGCGGTAGCAGCGTGATCCTGGAGAAGAGCAACGATTGGACGGCGCCGGGGCACAATTCCATCTTCCGGGATGCAAAAGGGCATATTTATATTGCTTATCATGCGGTGGCGACAGGGACGACCATTAAGCCGGCCGGACGGGTGCTGCTGATCAGCCCGGTAGAGTATGAAAAGGGATGGCCCGTAGTAAAATCTGAAAAATAAAAATTTATGCAAACAGGAAAAAACCGCCGGTCCTTTATAAGAAAGATAGCGTTAGGGGGCGTCGGGGCAGCCGGCATACCCTCCATTTTATTGGCCGGGGATCAACAGGACAACAATACCAACAAGGATGAAACAGGACATCCTATGCCGGCCAGTCCCGGAAGCCGGGCTTACAACAGTCCCTATACGGCATCGAAATTAAACCGGATTGCCTTTCCCATTGGAGGCATCGGGGCGGGTATGTTTTGCCTGGAAGGTACGGGAGCCCTATCACATATGTCTGTACGTAATAACCCGGAGATCTTCCATGAACCGGCCATGTTTGGGGCCATTAGTCTGAAGGGGCATGCCAACGCGGCAAAAATATTGGAAGGGCAGGTGCCCAGGTGGAAAAAATTCGGTCAGCGCGATGCTGGTTTAGGAGGTACAGGGGGAGCTACCTGGGGATTGCCAAGGTTTGAAAACGCCGAATTTTTAGCCCGGTTGCCGTTTGCGGAAATAACCTTGACCGATAAAGAGATCCCCCTCACCATCCGGCTAAAAGGGTGGAGCCCGTTTGTACCCACCGACGCCGATAATTCCAGTCTGCCTGTAGGCGCTATCGAATATATTTTTAAAAATGAGGGTACAAGAACAGAAGAAGGGGTTTTCTCCTATCACAGCCGGAATTTTATGAGCCAGCCCGGTACCGTCAATGCTATAAAAGCCATCGACAACGGCTTTGTATTGGCAGCGGAAGGCACGGAAACCGATCCGCAAAAGCGGGGAGACTTTGCTATTTACACCAACGATGGGGATACCGTGGTAGACCATTGCTGGTTCAGGGGCGGCTGGTTTGATGGGTTGACCATGGCCTGGAATACGGTGGAAGCAGGAGCCGTCAAATCCAATCCACCCGTGGAAAAAGACGCACCCGGCGCCTCTTTATACATACCCTTTAAACTAATGCCCGGAGAGGAAAAAGTAATAAAGATCATGATGGCCTGGTATGTACCCAACACCAAATTACATATGGGTGAAGTGGCTCCTGAGGATAAGCAACGGGTAGATAAGGATCCGTTGCTGAAATACCACAAACCCTGGTATAGCAATAAATTTAAGGATATAGAGGAGATTGCCGGTTATTGGAAGACTCAATACAACGATCTGCAGCATAGGTCCCGTCTTTTTACAGAGGCATTCTACCATAGCTCCCTGCCGCCCGAGGTGTTGGAGGCCGTAGCGGCAAATTTGACGATATTAAAATCTACTACGGTATTGCGGCAGTATGATGGCAGGTTTTGGTGCTGGGAAGGCAGCGGGGATAGCTGGGGTAGCTGCCATGGCTCCTGCACCCATGTATGGAATTATGCCCAGGCAACATCGCATCTGTTCCCGGTGTTGGAAAGAAGCCTGCGGGATACGGAGTTCAATGAAAGCCAGAATGTGGAAGGACACCAGATGTTCCGATCCAACCTGCCCATTACGCCGGTAGTGCATAATTTTCATGCGGCATCGGACGGGCAATTGGGAGGTATCCTGAAGGTCTATCGGGAATGGAGGATCAGCGGAGATACAGACTGGCTGGCGGCAATATATCCTAAAGTTCAGGCGAGTTTGGATTATTGCATCAAAACCTGGGATCCCCGGCAGCGTGGAGTGGTGGAAGAACCTCATCATAATACGTACGACATAGAATTCTGGGGCCCGACAGGATTTGCTACCAGCTTCTATTTAGGCGCGTTGTACGCGATGACAGCTATGGGCCGGTTCCTGAAAAAGGATGTACAACGTTATGAAGCCTTATATGCCAATGGGAAGAAAGTCATGGAGTCGGAGCTGTATAACGGCGAATACTTCATGCAAAAAATTGAATGGGAGACATTAAAGGCTCCCAGTCCGCTAAAGGTACAATCATTTGCCACCGGGTATTCCCCGGAGGCGTTGGCCATCCTGCAGAAACAGGGACCCAAATATCAGTATGGAGCCGGATGCCTTTCAGATGGCGTAATGGGCGCCTGGCTTTCCCGGATGTGCGGATTGGGGAATCCCCTCGACCCGGAGAAAACCCGGAAGCATTTAAACGCGGTGTACCGGTACAATTTTAAGCGGCAACTGCATGAACATGCCAACCCGCAGCGACCGACCTATGCCATTGGCGATGAGGGGGGGCTGTTGCTTTGTTCATGGCCAAAAGGAGACAAACTGTCCCTGCCATTCGTATATAGTAATGAGGTATGGACCGGTATCGAGTACCAGGTAGCCTCGCATCTGATCCTGATGGGCGAGGTTGAAAAAGGGCTGGACATCGTACGGACCTGCCGTAACCGATACGATGGCGAAGTCCGTAATCCATTTAATGAATATGAATGCGGGCATTGGTATGCCCGTGCGATGTCAAGCTACGGTCTGCTGCAAGCGCTGACCGGCGTTCGGTATGACGCGGTGGACCAGACACTCTACGTGGATTCCAAAATAGGTGATTTTACAAGTTTTCTTTCGACAGCTAAAGGATTCGGCAATGTAACCCTGAAGCAAGGGAAAGTATCGGTAAAAGTTGTTTATGGTGAAATTCCGGTCGGGAGGACTGTAATAAATTAGCCTTCGAACCTTTTTACAATTTAATAAATGCCAGCAGGTCTGCATTGATGGTTGCAGCTTCTGTCGTAGGCATTCCATGAGGGAAACCCGGGTATGAAATGAGTTTGCCCTTTTTTAACAACCTGACGGCTTTTGCGCCGGAAATGGGGAATGGTACAATCTGGTCATCTTCTCCATGCAGCACCAGTACCGGCAGATCCACGCTGCTCAGGTCCTCCGTAAAATCTGTTTCAGAAAAGGCTTTTATACAGTCATAATGTGCTTTTATTCCGCCCATCATCCCCTGGCGCCACCAATTATCTCTTACTCCTTGTGATATTTTTGCCCCCGGACGATTGTATCCATAAAAGGGTATGGTAAAATCCTGAAAATACTGAGGGCGTTGAGTGGCGGTGCCTTCCCGTATTTCATCGAATATAGATAAGGGAACGCCTTCCGGATTAGTTTTACTTTGTACCATGATGGGAGTGACCGCACTGATCAATACCGCTTTGGCTACCCTTCCCTGGCCATGTTTGGCGACATACCGGATCACTTCACCGCCACCGGTCGAGTGACCGATGTGTACGGCATTTTTCAGATCGAGTGCCTGAGCAAGCTCAGCAACATCTGCTGCATACGTATCCATATCATGCCCATTGGCAGTCTGGGAAGACCTTCCATGCCCTCTGCGATCATGGGCAATAACCCGGAACCCCTGACGGAGGAAAAACATCATTTGCCCATCCCAGTCGTCGCCTGATAAAGGCCAGCCATGGTGAAATACGATGGGTTGGCCTGTTCCCCAATCCTTGTAATAAATTTCCGTGCCGTCTTTTACTTTAATCGTACTCATGGTTTTTGATTTTAATAATTATTATTGAAAAATCAATGCTTTCAATCGCTTCACAAAAATCGAAAAAGTTGATGATTCAATCTAATAATTATGTTGTTCAAAACGGGGAATTTGTTGTACGATGTATGCTCTTTCAATCACGTGGTTTGTTCGCCTCCTTCAATTGATGCAGGTCAGCCCGCAATCGGTCGTTATCAGCCTTTAATGTTTTGATAATTATCCTGCTGGACAATAATAAATCCAGCTGTTGCGCCGCCTCAAAAAAGTATTTTGCTTCCGTCTCGTAGAGCTGCGCCATTTTTCGCGCCTGATCGTAGGTAAGCAGGACTTCACCGGATTCTATTTCCCGGTACATGAGCGTGGTCATACCTAAATGGGCGGCTACTTCTTTTTGGCTGTAGTGCCTGATGCTGCGGCAATAGATGAATAGGATGTTTTGGGTCATAAGGGGTGGGGTTTAGGCAAACGGGGGCTGCACTATTTCAGGGGAATATATGTTCCGGCTGACGCCGTCAAAATGGTCGATTCGGGCCCTTTCTTATGAAAGACAGTAAAAACCGGGGAGGGTCCTATGCCGGGCAAAAATATTATTGCCGGCTGGTTTTAAAATCACTGTTCCCTTAAGCTCTTCGTGGGGTTGGCCATTGCCACCCGGAGTACCTGGAAGCTCACCGTAAGGGCGGCAATCAGGAGGGCTGCCACTCCAGCCAGCACAAATATCCACCAGCTGATATCGATCCGGAAAGCGAAATGCATAAGCCACTGATGCATCATCAACCACGCCAGGGGAGAGGCCGTCAGGACGCCCACCGTGATCAGTATCAGGTATTTTTTGGAAACCAGGACAACGATATCCGGGACAGTCGCTCCCAAAATCTTGCGGATACCGATCTCCCGGATCCGCTGCTGCCCCGTCAGGGCGATGAGACCGAATAAGCCCAGGCAGGAAATAAAAATCGCCAGACCGGAAATACAGCCGATGTTCTTACCAGTACGCTGGTCATCTGCGTATTGACTCACAAGGTCCTGGTCCAGGTAGGTATAGGCAAAATCCTTTTGCGGAAAGAAGAGGTTCCAGCTCTTTTCCAGGAAGGCAACGGTCTGCTGGGCCTGGTCGGGTCTTATCCTGATGGAAAAAACATTCATATGGCTGAAATCGATATCCATTATTACCACATCCAACGGCTCGAAGAGTGATTCGGCATGAAAGTCTTTCACTACTCCGATAATCGTGCCCGATTTGGTTTCAATGCCTCCCTTCCCCAGAAGAGCAATGCGCTTCCCAAGGGCCTGCCCGGGACTCCCCCAATGGTACCGTTTCACCCCCGTCTCATTAATGATGAAACCCTGCTCTTTATCGGAACCATAGGATAGGGAAAAATTGCGCCCTGCCACCAGCTTCATTCCGTAAGCAGGGATAAAACTATAGTCGGCTTTAATGTTCATGGCATAGATATTATCGCTGGCCGTAAACCCTTGCGGGACGATGCCCCGCCGGACAGCGCTTTGTCCCGGACTCACATCCGATAAAGCCACGTCCTGTACCCGGGGGTTCTTCAAAACCTCCTGCCGGTAGGCCTCAAGCCGCTGAGAGAGGGTGTCATTGCGTGCATCGAACAGGTTATTGATGCCCCTTCCTTTGAAAGGAACAAGCAGGACAAAATCTTTTTTGAAACCGAGGTCCATATCCTTTACAAACTCCAGCTGACGAAAAACCACCAGGGTGGAGATGATCAGCGCTACGGAAGCGGTATATTGGAATACGAGCAGCCCATGGCGTAAGATCCCACCCCTACTCCTCCCGCTGGAAAAATCTGCTTTCAATGTTTCCGTAGGCCGGTATCCGGAGAGGAAAAAAGCAGGATACAAGCCAGCCAGGACACCGGTGAGGAAGGTCATCGCCAGGAAAGCGGACAGGTAAATGCCATCGGAAAAAATATCCCGCAGGGTAAAGTGCTTTTGCGCCAGGTCATTGAAAGCAGGCAGGGAAAGGACAAGCAGGGCCAGGGACAAACAGAAAGCCAATAAGCTCAGCAGCAAAGCTTCTCCCAGGAACTGCCCGATCAGTTGCGACCTCTCCGCGCCCAGCACCTTACGCATGCCTACTTCCCTGGCTCGTCGCAACGACCGCGCGGTGGACAGATTCACGAAATTGATTCCCGCGATCAGCAGGGTGATCACGGCGATGCCCGTAAAGATGTAGACATACAGGATATTTCCCACCGGCTCCGGTTCTGCCTGCGAGTTTGAATGCAGGTGAATGGCCGTCATCGGCTGGAGCTTGTATTCTATGCCACCGGAAAATGCTTTCGGCGCATATTTCGACAAAAAGGCCGGGAACCGGGCATTCACCGTTGCCGGGTTGGCGCCAGGTTTCAGCAGGACATAGGTCATGGAATGGCTGATGACCCAATTGGCTGGCAGGTTCCTCCGGCCTTCCTCCGGCAGGGTGGCGAACATGGTTTCATAATTCGTTATCAGGTCTGTATGGATCGTCGAATTATCCGGGAAATCGGCTACGACCCCGGAAACCAGCAGGGGGTCCTTGCCGTCCAGCAGCAAGGTCTTGCCCAGGGCAGGTGTATTCCCGAAATATTTGCGAGCAGTTTTTGCAGACAGGATGACCGAAAAGGTTTGGGCCAGCGCCTGTTCAGGGCTGCCTTCCAGGAAATCAAACGTGAAAATTTTCAGGATAGCCGGGTCGGCGAAAAAAAACCGCTGTTCGGAGAATTTCTGGTTCCCCAACGCGATGGTGGCCGTTTGCGCGAAGAGGCGGGCGGATTCCCCGATTTCCGGGAAATAGTTGGTGAACAAAGGGGCAGCCGGCGGCGGAAGAAACGGCAAGGGGTTGGTGACACCCGCAAATTTCGGAAGATAGGTCGTCCGGTAGATGCGATCCGCATTTTTATGGAAACGGTCATAGCTTAGTTCATTCCTGACGTAGAGCAGGATCAGAAAGCAACAGGTCATCCCCAGGGCAAGGCCGGCTATGCTGATGAAGGAGAATAGCTTGTTACGGCGCAGGTTTCGCCAGGCCACCAGCAGGTAATTTTTATACATAAAGGATCCTTTTTATATATAAGAGAAAATGTACGGAAATATTCGGGAAGAATTCCGGCAAAATGATGACCGGGGCGGCTGCAATCTAAGAAATGTATAAACCTTCCCAGGAAAGATATAAACGGGCCGACAGTACTCATGCGAATTTTGTGAAATACAAATAATACAAATTCAAATGAAAAAAACAGTATTTATTACAGGCGCTTCTTCCGGCTTCGGAAGAGCAACCGTTAAACTATTTCATCAAAAAGGATGGAATGTCATCGCAACCATGCGCTCGCCGGAAAAAGAAACAGAACTCTCCGCACTGGCCGGGGTACTGGTGACCAGGCTGGATCTTAATAACCAATCGGACATAGGGGCGGCGGTACAGGCAGGGATCCGCGAGTTTGGTCAGATCGATGTACTGGTAAATAACGCCGGCTTCGGCACGCTTGGCGCCCTGGAGGCTGCACCTGAAGAGGTGATCAGGCAGCAGTTCGAGGTCAATGTCTTCGGATTGATAAATGTTATCAAGACCATCCTTCCAGGCATGCGGGTGCGTAAATCCGGAACCATCATCAATATCTCTTCCGTGGGAGGCAGGCTTACCTTCCCGTTTTGCACACTTTACCATGCCACCAAATTTGCCGTGGAAGGGTTGACCGAATCCCTGCAATATGAGCTCAACCCGCTGGGTATCCGGTTGAAGCTGGTAGAACCGGGTGGTTATAAGACGGACTTCGCAGGCCGTTCCATGGCTTATTATGGTGCGGGGGGCCTTGAGGCCTACCAGACGCCGTACGACCGGTTCGTGGGGAAATTGGATCAATGGCCCATGTCGGAGAACATCGGGGAAGTGGCGGAAGCAATCTACGAGGCTGCCACGGACGGGACGGAAAAATTACGCTACCCCGTCGGTCATGACGCGGTACAATTGCTGGAAGTCAGGCCTCAAATGGAGGATGTGGCGTTTAAACAGATGATGATCGGCCAGACAGGTATTTGAGTGAAGGCTGTCCCAGGCTACCAGGCTATCCCGGCTGCCTCCGGGGCAGCCCTCCCTTTTTTTTAGTTAATTTTACAGCAGCAATGAAAAAAACAACCCAATCTTATACTGACCTTGAATCGATCAGCGATCTGCACGACCTGGTTCAGTATGCCCCGCCGAGGCATCCATTGGTCAGCGTCATCGACCATGCGGATTTTTATGCCCGGCGTCCGAAAGAGGATTCCTTGTACCGGTTTGGGTTTTACACTATTTCCTGCAAAAAATTTGAAGGTCTGCTGAAGTATGGAAAAAGTCATTATGATTTTAGGGAAGGCTCGCTGCTTTTTACTGCGCCAGGTCAGGTCATCGGTTCGGGACCCGACGTCAAAGTGGAAGAAGGTTGGGCCTTGTTTATCCATCCGGATCTTTTACATGGCACCAGCCTGGGCAAAAAAATGCACCAGTATTCTTTTTTTCATTATGAGGTGAATGAGGCGCTGCATATTTCGGAAGAAGAGCGTGTGATCATCAAGGATTGTGTCGACAAGATCGCAAGGGAATATATGCATTCCATTGACAAGCATACACAAAACGTCATGGTCAGCAATATCGAACTGCTGCTGAATTATTGCAGCCGGTTTTATGACCGGCAGTTTTATACCCGCGCCAGGGTGAATACCGATATCGTACAGCGATTTGAGGCGCTGCTAAAGGATTATTTCAGCCAACAGACTTTGATAGAAACCGGTTTGCCGGCTGTCACCTGGTTCGCTTCGAAGTTGAACCTGTCACCCAGTTATCTTTCTGATCTGCTTCAGAAGTTCACCGGTAAGAGTACCGTTGAACATATTCACCTTGAATTGGTGGAAAAGGCCAAATCGCTCTTATGGGGAACGGAAAATTCGATCAGCGAGATTGCCTATGAACTTGGTTTTGAACACCCTTCCCATTTTACCAGGATCTTTAAAGCCAAAACCGGCAAATCACCAAGCGGATACCGGAATCCCAATTAGCAGGTCCATCGACCTGGATATCCTTACCTGGCAATATTTTTGAGGTATTTTATAGCAGCATTTCACCCCTTTAAATACTAAAGAGAATGGTATGGAGAAAATAAAAACCGGTAGCGAAATTGAAAACCGAAAGGTGGTTTCGCAGAAAGAATGGCTTGCAGCCCGCCTGGATCTACTCAAGGCAGAAAAGGAATTGACGCGACGTAGTGACGAAGTGGCCCGGCTTCGACAGGAGTTGCCCTTGGTTCGAATCGACAAGGAATACTTCTTCGAAACCGGGGAAGGCAAAGTGAGCCTGGCTGATTTATTCAGAGGTCGTTCGCAACTTATGATCTATCACTTCATGTTCGGACCTGAGTTCACAGCAGGTTGCGTATCATGCTCCGCAATAGCGGACGGCTTCAACGGCATTACTGTCCACCTGGCCAATCATGATGTGATGCTGTGGGCGGTATCACGGGCGCCGCTGGCAAAACTGCTTGCCTATGAACGGCGTATGGGTTGGACTTTTCCCTGGGCCTCATCATCCGGCAGTGACTTCAACCAGGATTTCAACGTTAGCTATACAGAGGAGCAGATACGGGAGGGGACAG
>DATJJD010000024.1:0-6557 GCA_035492545.1 Puia sp. | reverse complement strand
GGTGCATCGGCGGCAAAAATGTCAACGGCGCCTTCTTTTGCAATCAGTGCTGCGCCATGCTCTTTATCCACAGTAAGATACTTTCCGACATGAGATGCCGGGTCCTGGTTTGCCAGGGACAAAAGGTTATCGCCATCATGTGGCAGAGCCGCTGCCAGATAGATCAGCTCTTTAACCTGTGATGGGATCTCTTCAGCTACCTGGCTGATCACCAGTCCCGCAAAGCTATGTCCTACCAAAATTACATGGGTCCGGTTACCGATAGCTGCCTTTACCTGGTCGACATAGGTTTTGAACGAAATTGCTGCGAAAGAGGTGGTGTCGTTTCCGTGGCCTTCGAGATTGACGGCGATAACCTCGTGCCCCTGCGCCTTTAACAGGGGTACTACCGCGTCCCATGAAGAGACATCTGCCCATGCGCCATGAACTAAAACAATTGTTTCCATTTTTTTGATTGATTTGTTTGGTGTTGCTGAAAATGAAGTGTAAACGAGCATACACATTGCGATCGAAAATAGTAGGTGTTTCATTCTTTTATTTATTGTAAGCGGGTTTTGAAAAATGGATGCATTTAATTTTGGCCTATTTTGGTCAGCAGGATGGCTACAGAATCGGGTTTTGCCAGGTGAGCGGAGTGGCTGGTATTTATCGAATACACTGCGCTGACACCGGGGGCGGCCGCGATCATTTTGTTCTGTAAGACGGGGGATACCGCATGGTCCAATAAAGTCTTGATATAAACTTTGTTAACGGAGCCGAAATTAGCAGCTGTCAATGTCACCGGCTGAGTGAGCGGTATCGTGGGTTCAGCCCGGTAATTTTGCGAAACAAGATTTTGTTCCTGGGGAGTGCCATCCTGGATAAAGGTGCTGATGAGGTCGTTGGGGGCCACATCAACAGTAAGGCTGTCCGAACTGAAGATCAGCGCGCCAGGTTGACCCAGCTCGGAACCAGGGTCTGTTTGTGCGAGGCCGAACAGTGATTGTCCGGAAGCCGGCAGGTAGCCCGCAAGATAAACGAGCTTTTCGATCTTTGAAGGCGCCTGTTCTGCAACGGACGAAATGATCATACCTCCCAGGCTGTGGCCCACCAGGATGACTTTGCCGGGTATTTGCGACATGGCATTCAATACGGTAGTTGCGTAAAGGTTCAATGATATGGTCGATGGGGCGGTCTGATCGCTTCCGTGTCCGGGGAGTTCAACAACCGTAACATTGTTGCCTTCCCTGACAAGGAGTGTTTTTACAGAGTCCCATACATAGGGAGCCTGCCAGGCGCCGTGAACCAGTACATAATTTTTGGCGGGAAGTTTTTCAGCAGTGTTCTTTTTTGAACAGGAAAACACAAAGGCGGCGGTGCCTACGCAAAGTAAAATTACTAGTAGATTTTTCATAATCCGGGGTGCTTAATTGTTTATTGTTTAATTTGGAAATACAAACTTCGACCTAATCGTCCGGGAGAATATTAACCTGGGTTAAAATCGAAGGGCGAGTAGAAATTGTTTCGATCTTTTCACCCGGGTCAGTGCGGAACAGGGAAGGAATGTTCCCGTCTGATCCCAAGCCTTTTCAATTTCGAATACAGGGTGCCGGGCGGTACGCCGAGTATTTGTGCGGCTCCGCCATCACCGGCTATCTTTCCGCCGCAATATTTCAGGATCCTCAGGATATGTTCCCGTTCGTTTTCGTCTATTGTTTTTATAACTACCTCTTCGGGGCAGGTTCTTCGGGCAGCCGGATCATTTGCCGGAAGATGGATCTGCTTTATGGTATCCCCGGAGGAGAGGAGAACGCTGCGCTCGATAAGGTGTTCAAGCTCCCTGATATTTCCCGGCCAGCTATATTGGATCATTTCCTGCAGGGCTCGATTACTAAAGGTGGTGATCTGCCGGCCGGCCTTTTTTGCGAATCGCTGTATAAAGAACGCCGCCAGCAGAGGAATGTCTTCCCTACGGTCACGCAAGGGTGGTAAAAAGATCGGGAATATATTAAGGCGGTAGAAGAGATCGCTTCTAAACCTGCCTTCGGCGACCTCCTTTTGCAGGTTCCGGTTGGTCGCTGCTACGATCCTTACGTCGATCTTTATTGTTTTTCTTCCGCCCAGGCGTTCGATCTCCTTTTCCTGCAACACACGCAGGAGCTTCACCTGCAGGTCCAGCGGCATGTCTCCTATTTCGTCCAGAAAGAGGGTACTTCCGTTGGCCAGCTCGAATTTTCCAACCCGCTGTTCTGTTGCGCCTGTAAAACTTCCCCGTTCGTGTCCAAACAGCTCGCTTTCGATCAAATTGGGGGGAAGGGCCGCGCAATTGACTTTGACCATCAGTTTATTCTTTCTTGGAGAGTCATTGTGAATGGCCCTGGCGATAAGTTCTTTACCTGTACCCGTTTCGCCCAGTATCAATACGGTACTGTCGGATGCAGCGACCTGCGATATCAGCCTGAATATTTTTTTTAACAGGGGGCTTTCGCCGATGATATCACCATTATTGTACGTCTTTTCTATTTCTTCCCTGATGTAGAAGGTCTCTTCCTCCAGCTGCTGTTTGTATTTCCCGATCTCGGTCAGCTGCTGGTTGATCTTTTCATTGGCCAGGATGTTGGAGACGGCCATAGATATTTGATAGGAGGCACCTTTGACAATCTTCAGCTCATGATCTGAATAGCAGGTATTGTTTTCCAGGTTTATGTAAAGCACCCCGATGTTCCGGTTGTCGTCCCTGAGTGCAATGCCAAACAATACAATCCCTTCGGCTTCCATTACTTTGTTGAAATAGCCGTCATTATATTCGAACCAGGCCGGCTCCCTGGTATACCGCGCCAAATTTTCCCTGGTGAATCCCAAATCCGTGGACAGGAATATATCATGGGTTTGCTCCTGGTCGTTCAGAACCGTGATAACGATATTCTGAGATCTGAATATTCTTTTAAGATTCGTCTGTATGATCCGCAGAAGACCTTTTCTGTCCTTGGTGGATGTGATGTCATAGCTCAATTTCAATAGTAATTCGCGTTCGGCGTCCCTGGTCTGTATGATCTCATTGGCGATGATGTTCCCTACGGCTATCGAAAATTGATTGGCAAGATCCCCGATCAGGTTGATAACCGTGTCTTGCAGTTCATGGTTCTCTCCGAGACAAATGGCCCAAACGCCAATAAACCGGCCTGCTATTTCCAGGCTCTGCATGACAACTTTGCGGATGCCGCTTTCGTAATTTATTTGCAGGTATTCCGGAATTGCCGTCCTTGCATTCAGCTGTTCCAGATCGAAGATCACCGGCTCACCCGCCAGGATCACTTTATTGAAAACCTGATCGGAAATGGGGTATCTGGCAGCAGTAACATAATTATACCTGGGATGAAACCTGGACCTGGATTCTGCATCCTGCATGAACGTACTCATGGTGAGCTCGTCCTCGTTTACCGTTGCTACCCAATGATGACTGAAGTTAAAAAGGCTTTTAAGCTTATAGTGGATAATTTTGAGGAGATCCTTTTTCTCCCGGATGGTTGCAAAATCTATATTTAAGGACTGGATAATTTCCCGCTCTTTTTGACGGGCCTCTATTTCTTCTTGTGTCTGTATGGTATTAATCGCGAATGTCAGCAGGGGCGGGATCATCGGGCAAACCGCTGCCGGCTCAAAAGTCTCTTTCGTTTCCTTGAACAGGATAATCCAAACGCCAATAGTTGAGCTGCCGTGTAATAAGGGGAAAGTGTACACTTTGGCATTGGTTTTCATTTCGCAACCAGCCAGGTAAGGTTCTACGTTTCCGTTCCGGACGAGCTCGTCAAAATCAACGATCCGTTGATGAGGCTGTATAGCAGGATCATTGATCTTATGATCGAAGGGGATCTTACCGGTTAAAATTGTTTCCGGGAACTGGCCCCTGCTTTCTGAACCACCATAGTCTTTTAAAAAGTTGGATATCTCGCGGCCATCGTTCTTTAAGATAAAAATAGTGGAGTGCTGAAATCCGATCTTTTCCTTTAAGGAGCCATTTATCAGGTTATCCAGCTGCTCCCTGTTCTTTATCATTGCAATGTCCTGACCAAGTTGCACGATAATCTGTTGGTGGCCGGGATTAAAAAACATGAAATACGCGGTTTAGTAATATGATGATGCTGTCAGGGTGATAAATTCCGTGCCATATTTTTAAGTGTTTGAACATCAAATTATTGGGTAATATTTTCAATTAATATCCCGTGATATATCCACCTTATATAAAAAAACCCGTGACATGTCACGGGTTGGATGGAGAGATGCGGTCTTGCCGGATCAATACTTCTTTCTTTCTATGCCGAGCTTTTTCATCCTGGATCTTAGGGTTGAAACATTAATATTCATCATTTTTGCGGCTCCATCGGAACCTTCGAGCTTTCCGTTACACTTGTTCAGGATACTGATTATATAGTCCCGTTCGTTCTCTTCGATCGTTTTGGTGGTCCCAGGTGGTAGAGTACCGGGATTATTTTTATGAAGCGACGGAAGTTGGAGGTCTGTAACGACACCGTCAGCCGACAGTAAGACACTTCTTGCCATTATATTCTCAAGCTCGCGTATATTTCCGGGCCATGTATAGTTCAGCAGGGTTTCGATCGCCTGCTCAGAGAGCTTTGGAGTAATCTTCTTTTCCTTTTGCGAATGGAGCTGTAAGAAATGATTTGCCAGTAAAGGGAGGTCCTCTTTTCGATCCCGTAATGGAGGCAGATCAATGGGAAACACATTAAGCCTGTAAAAGAGGTCCAGCCGGAACCGGCCGGAAGTGACTTCTTCTTCCAGATCACGATTGGTGGCTGCGATGATCCGAACATCTACCTTCCTTTTTTTTCCGCCTACAATGTCTATTTCCTTCTCCTGTAATACGCGAAGCAGTTTCACCTGCAGGTCCTGAGGCATTTCTCCTATTTCGTCCAAAAAAACAGTGCCCTCATCTGCCTGTTCAAATTTTCCTATTCTTTTTTCATTTGCACCGGTGAATGAGCCTTTTTCGTGACCGAATAATTCCGATTCTACAAGATTTGCAGGGATGGCGGCACAGTTTACTACAATAAATGGTTTTGAGCCACGTGTCGAGATACGGTGGATGTTTTGGGCTACCAATTCCTTTCCTGTACCGCTTTCCCCCTGTATTAAAACCGAGATCGAGGAATCGGCTACAATTTTTATATTTTTCAGCACAGCATTCATGGAGGGGCTCTTCCCGATAATTTGTTTTAAGTCGGTATTTAAAGATCCGGTCGTTGGAAATTTATCATTTAAGATCACTTCCTGGTTTTGCTGATGGAGATACCAGGCGACATCGAGTGCGACCACGACGTCTTTTTCACGGAACGGTTTGACAAGAAAGCCATAAGGCCGGGTCGTTTTTGCTGCATCCAGAACTTCTCTGCTGGAATTGGCAGACAGGAATATAAAAGGGATATTTTCCGATCTTAATATTTTGGCGAAGTCTATGCCGTTCAGTTTACCTTGTAACCGGATATCCAATAAGATCAGGTTCGGTTTTTCTTCATTTTTTATTTTTATCGCCTCGTCAACAGATGAGGCGATGGAACATACTGCATAGCCTGCTTTATGGAGGCTGATCCTCAGGTTATTGGCTTCAATAAACTGGTCTTCGACAATAAGTATTTTGGGGTTCATAGTATCCAGTGCTTTGTTTAGGTCGTCGTCAACGTACCTGTTTCAAAAATATTTGCATATTCCAGGGGGGATTTCTCAAATAGTAAGGTGATCTTAACACCACGATCGCTATTAAAGCTGACCTCACCGTGAATTTCTTTTGTCAATCCTTTAACCAGTTGAAGTCCCAGGGAAACAGGGTTTGCCTTGATGGGATCTGTGTCCATTCCGATGCCGTTGTCGGCCAGTTCCAGTTTTAATAATTCGCCATGTTCCCGTAAGGTAATCAGGATCTCCCCATGCCTGTCGTCGGGAAATGCGTATTTGATCGAGTTGGTCACGACCTCGTTGATGATCAGTGCCAGGGGGATTGCAATTGATGCATCGAGGTTTACCGGGTCGATTTTCTGGTTGAAATCAATTTTATGGGAAATGTCGAAACTGTCCTTCAGGTATTTGATCAATTCGGGTATATAGACCGCCATATCGATCGTTTTGATATCCTCGGACTGATATAGTTTTTGATGGATCAGGGACATGGTATAGATACGGTTCTGACTTGTTCCAATAGCTTTCAGCGCATCATTTTCAAGGTAGGAGGCCTGCGATTCCAGCAGGCTGATGATCGTTTGCAGGTTATTCTTTACCCGGTGATGTACTTCTTTTATCAGCCATTCTTTTTCCTCCACCAGTTGTTTGAGGGCCAGGTTTCTCCTGTTCATTTCTTTATTGGAGCGCTGCTTCATCCGGAACTGGCTAAACAGCAGGATTATAATGATCGACATCAGCACGCTACCTGCAATCATTATTTTCCTGGTGAGCTTTTCCTGCTTTAGTTCTCCTTGTTGCACTTTCCCCTGCTGGGTCAGTAATTTAATATCCTGGTCCTTTTTTTCGGCGGCATACTTTTCGGTGAGTTCCTGCATCTGTTTGCG
>DATJJD010000023.1:0-13249 GCA_035492545.1 Puia sp. | reverse complement strand
CGGCCCATTTTTCACGGATCCACCGGTCTTTTATCATCTCTCTCAGCAAGATTGAATCCTATACGGCGGAGGTCGTTGAGGTCAATGGGGTGTCGATCCCTATTGGGAGGGGTTATAGGGATGTCCTGGAGAAGCTGTAGTGATCCCTCCTTCGTTATTAATCAAAATAGGCTAATTTAGTGTTGGGGGTCGTAGATGGAATTAAGCCATTTTCCCCATAAACCTTTGAAATTATTAGACTTATAACGAGATGCTTGTGAAGGCCTTTAGAATTATATCGTCTTATATTCTATGTTTCTATGTCCTGAATACCAATGCCCAAGGTCTTCTGTTTAAATCGGAAGACAGTTTACTGACCCAACGGACATCGTATCGTGTTTTCAATTCGAATGTTCCCCTGTTCAAAGATCATTTTTTTATAAGCTTTGATCTTTCTCTCTGGGACAATGCCAACCTGGGGTATGTGTTCAACCTGGCCGAGAAGGAGAATTCCTATAGTCTGAGCTATCTATTTTCCAACGGTTCGGGTAATCTAAATTTTAGTATCGACAGAAAGTGCAATAAGATTACCATTCCGCTGCAGCCATCCCTCCTTAAAAAGAATAATTGGTTAAAGGTTAAGATCGATTTTGATCTCACCTCCGACAAGGTGGCTATCCAAATCGGTAATTCGGTCTTCCGGGCTGACAAATTAGGGTTTAAACGGGAGATGCCTGCCAACCTGGTTTTCGGTAAAAATCAATATTACACGGAGGTGCCCAATATGGCCATTAAGAATGTTGAGGTGGGGGATGGCAAAAACAACTACATTTTCCCTTTAAACGAATGGAGCGGTAATAACGTTCATGACAGCAAGGGGGAACTTACCGGTTTGGCAGAGAACCCCGTATGGCTCATCAATGAATCCTATTTCTGGAAGCAGGTATATACCATTTCTTCGGATGCCGTTGCGGGGTTAAATTTCGATCCCCTCGATCAAAACCTGTTTATTTTCACCAGGGACTCCCTGATCACCTATGAACCGCCGTTGAAAAGAGCCACAACCGCGGCTTATGCCAACAAGATCCCTGTTAAGATGGTGTTAGGGAAAAGCATCTTCAATGTCCGAGAGAACAAGTGCTATATCTATGAATTGTTTGATGTGCCGAAGGGGGCGCCCAGTGTTGCCTCCCTGAATATGGGCAGCAGGAAATTAAAGTGGAATACTGTAGGAAAGAATACGCGCCCGTATCAATTGCATCATCATAACGCATTTTACGATCTGCGGCAAGATCAATTTTACCTGTTCGGGGGGTATGGCTCCTACAAGTATCACAACAATTTCCTGCGATATAATGACTCGACCGATAGATGGGAGACGGCAATCTTTACAGGTGACACTATCAGTCCACGTTTCTTCGCGGCCACCGGCCCCTCAGACCGGGAGGGTGAACTTTTTTTATTCGGGGGCTATGGCAATGAATCCGGCAACCAGATCGTAGGCGGCAAACAGTATTATGATTTCTACCGTATCGATCTGAAAAACCACTCCGTCAAAAAATGTTGGCATATCTCTCCTGTCAACGAGGTTTTTGTACCTGCCAATAACCTTATTCTTTCTCCAGATAAGAAGTATTTCTATGCGCTGTGTTATCCGCATGAATTGGCGAGAACGGAGTTGAAATTATACAAATTCTCCGTAAGCGACGGGTCTTACGAGATCGTCAGCGCCCCTATTTCCATGGCGTCCATGCGTATAGAGACGGATGTCAATCTCTTTTTCAGTCCGAATACAGATGAATTTATTTGCACGGTACAGGAGTTTACCGACAGAGAACATTCCAATATAAAAGTATACTCCCTAACGTCTCCGCCGGTAACTACCGCCAGCTACCTGGCATCCATTCAACCACCAAAGAAGCCGCAGATGGGATTGGTATATTATGCACTGGGATCGTTCGGCATCCTTTCCATATACCTTGGGTGGCTATTCTTTTTGAGAAAAAACGGTGATAAGCGGATCATGGAGCCTGAAAAGGAAGCGGAACCTGAAAGGCAGGCAGAACCCGCTCCGGTCATCGAGCCTGAGCCCCGGATCGTGGCAAAGAACAGGAATGCCGTCTATCTTCTGGGGGAATTCAATGCGTATGACCGGAAAGGGAATGATATCACTCATCTTTTTACCCCTAAGATCAAGCAGTTATTTGTCCTCGTCCTGCTTAACAGCAGGGATGGCAAGGGTATCAGTTCAAAGAAGATATCCGCCAAGGTATGGCCTGATAAAGACCTTGCTAAAACAAAGAATATCAAAGGCGTTACGGTCAATCACTTAAGAAGCATTATCAGCGATATGGACGGTATCGAGCTGATCTTTTTGAATGATTGTTATTCTTTTAAGATCAGCGAGCCTTTCTTTTGTGACTATTGCATTTTGTCCGATCTTTTTAATAAATGTAAGGACGTGGATGCCGGCTCTTTATCAGACCATTTTAATCTTATGGCCCGTGGGCCTCTTTTGCACGACGTGCCCGAATCCCTGCTGGAGGGCTACCGGTCATCTTATGAAGATCAACTGATCACCTTTTTGCTGCCTGAACTTAAAAGGCGGTATGATGCAAGGGACTTTAAATTAGCGCTGGATATCGCCAAGTTGATCCTATGTATGGATGCATTTAACGAGGAAGCCCTAAAATATCAGCTAAACAGTTTTAGGAAACTACGAGGGCTAGATTATTCCCGCAGGGCTTATGACCAGTTCACCCAGGATTATGAGCGAAGCCTGGGTATCGCCTACCATGTCAGTTTTGACAAGATCATCCAATAAATGTTGTCCCGCTATTCACTCCTGCTGCCAGCCGGGCCGGCTGCCCCACCCTTTTATACCGGATTTTAATGGCCGGTTAACCAATTAAATAGCCAATTAACCCCTTTTTTAACCCATTTTTTAATACGTGGGGGAGTATCATTGAGGCAGTGTCTTAAAACATCAAACTAAATTACTTATGAAGAAACTTTTTACAAGCCACGGCTGGCTTGTCACGATTCTTGCCAGTATGTACCTTCTTTTTATGAACCTTCCGGCCCAGGCCCAGGGCAATCTTACCGGCACCGTCAGGGATGAAAGCGGCGCCCCCCTTCAGGGTGTTTCCGTCACCATCAAGGGAACCACTACAGGTACCGTCACCGATACAACGGGAAAGTTTACCATCCGGGCGGCCAAGGGGGCCGTCCTTGTTTTCAGTGATGTCAGGTATGGGACCCAGGAGGTAAAAGTCGGCAGTCAGACGGTGCTGTCGATCAGCCTGTCGCCTGCAACTTCCAATCTCAACGATGTCGTGGTGGTAGGGTACGGCACCCAGAAAAAGGTCTCGCTGACAGGCGCCGTGTCGTCGGTTTCGGCGGCGGAGATCGTCACCACCAAGAATGAGAATGTCGAGAACATGCTCACCGGTAAGGTGCCTGGCCTGCATATTATCCAGAACACGGCCGAGCCGGGGGACTTTACGAACACCCTTTCGATCCGCGGTATGGGCAACCCGCTGGTCGTCATCGATGGGGTGCAGATGCCTGATTTTGGAGTTACCGGGGGTAATGGCGACAACAATGTCGGAACCAGCAATATTCTGAGCCGGCTGGACCCGAACGATATCGAGAGCGTGTCTGTCCTAAAGGACGCCAGCGCCGCTGTATATGGGGTCAAGGCGGCCAACGGGGTCATCCTGATCACCACTAAAAAAGGGAAGGCAGGGACCCTCCAGCTATCCTATACCGGGACCTATGGCTGGCAGGTGCCATCGGGACTGCCCAAAACAGTGAATGCCACCGAGTATATGACCCTTGTCAACCAGCAGGCCCTGCACAATGCGAATGGGGGTTTAATATCCTATACTCCGCAGGACTTTGCCGACTATGCCAACGGCACCAAGAAAAGCACCAACTGGTATGACGCCGTCTTCCGTAAATCCACCCCACAGACGCAGCACAATATCACGGCGACGGGCGGCTCCGGGAACACGACCTACCTGCTAAGCCTCGGATATACCGACCAGGACGGCCTGCTGCAGAGCGGAGACCTCAACTACAAGCGATACAATGTCCGCAGCAATGTCACCAGCCATATCAGCAAGCGGATCACGATCAACCTCAACCTCAGCGGCATCCTCGACCAGAAGAACGCTCCCGCGGAGTCCTTCTGGTGGACCACGCGCGAGACCTGGCGGGAACTACCCACCCAGACCATCTATGCCAACAATAACCCGCAATATCCGAGCAATGGTCTTGTCGATGGCGGTAACCCTGTGGTCTTTATGGATCAGAACCTCGTTGGCTATAGCACGCAGAACAATAGCTTCTTCAACGGGGCCATCAGCATCGACTATAAGCTCCCGATCATCGAGGGGCTGACCCTGCGGGGTCTTTACAGCTACAATACACAGCTGCAAGACAACAAGCTATTCCAGAAGGGCTTTAACCTGTATAACTACGACGCAGCTTCCAACACCTATAGTGCGACCGGCAACAACTTCCCCAGCTTTGTCCAGCGGCAATATTATAAATACCCGCGGAATACGGACCAGCTGTCGCTGAACTATTCGCATGCATTTGGCGACCATAACATCAGCGCCCTGATCCTGATGGAAGGCAACCAGCAGAGTGCGGACAACTTCTCGGCGTACCGGCAGCTGTCCATACCGGTCGATCAGCTGATCGCGGGCAACAGCGCCCTGCAGAATGCCTCGCAGGATAATGGGAGAACGGCCCTGTACGAGTATGTCACCAACTCTTTCGTCGGCAGGCTGACATACGACTATAGAAGCAAGTACTTCGCCGAGTTCAGCTTCCGTGACGACAAGTCTTCGAGATTCGCGCCCGATCAGGGCTGGGGTTTCTTCCCCTCCGTATCTGCGGGCTGGCGTATATCGGAAGAGAATTTCTGGCAGAAGAATGCTGCCCTGTCCTTTATCGACAACCTGAAGCTACGGGCCAGCTATGGCGTGCTGGGGGACGACGGCCAGCTGTACTATCAATTCATTACGGGATATAATTACCCGGCGAACGGGGACAACAACCGGCTGCCCAGGGGCGCGGTATTCAACGGCAGCTTTTACAATTCCGTACAGAGCACCGGCATCCCCAATCCGGAGGTCAACTGGGCGACTTCGCATACCTATGATGCGGGTATCGATTTTGACGCCTGGAAGGGTCTGCTCGGCTTCAGCGTCGACTATTTCCTCCGCGACCGCAAGGGGCTGCTGGCCGACGCGGCCCTGCAGGTGCCGGATGTGCTCGGGGCTCCGCTTCCGCAGGAGAACATCAGGGGTGACCGGACCCAGGGATTCGACTTCGAGGTCAACCACCGCAATCATATCGGAAAGTTCAACTACAATATTAAAGCCACCTTCGCTTATAGTAATACGCGCTGGACAGACTATCCGATGGCGAAACAGGGCAACTCCTATCTCGACTGGAGGAATCAGCAAGCAGGCAGGAACACGGGAGTCCACTTTGGCCAGGGTGCTGCCGGCCAGTACCAGGATTACAACCAGATCATCAATAGCCCGGTGTATGTCGGCAGGGGCGTGGTCGTGGGGGATTATATCTACCTGGACTGGAATGGCGATGGGGTGATAGACGACAACGATGTTCATCCCATTGTCTATGCCGGCGATCCGAACAGCGGCCCCTTTGTGGACAACAATACCATTGTGGCAACACCGCTGATGCCTAAGATCAGCTATGGTCTTAACATCGGCGGTTCGTACAAGGACTTTGACATAAATCTGCTCTTCCAGGGCACGGCAATTTTAAATATCTCCTATATCGAGCAGCTGAATATTCCCCTGTGGGGGGGAGGGAGCGCGCTGACGCAGTTCCTGAACAATTACCACCCGGCAGATCCGACAGCGGACCCATATAACCCCAATACCAAGTGGGCATCGGGGACATTCGCCTACACCGGGACGACGACTGACGTCAACTCTTCCTGGTCTTACATGAATGCGTCGTACCTGCGGCTGAAGGCGGCCGAGATCGGGTATAGCCTGCCGTACAAGATCATTTCCCGGGCGGGCATCAAGGGGGTAAGGATATTCGCCAACGGCTACAACCTGCTGACCTTTACGAAGGTAAAGTACGTGGATCCCGAGCATCCTACCGGAATGTACGGGTACCTATACCCGCTGGACAAGATCTTTAATATTGGCCTGAACGTTAAATTCTAAAGCAACATGAAGAACTACATCACCATTATACTATTGTTCGCACTGGCAGCGATAATAACCATAGGGCCCGGCTGCCGGAAACTGGACGTTCCTCCCAAGAGCATCATACAAGACCAGGACGTCTTTGGCTCGTCGCAGGGCATAGTAGCCTATATGGCGCGGCTCTACAGTGAGCTGCCGATCGAAGACTTCCGGTATTCACCCCAGCGTGGTCTCAATATGTTCTGGATCATCAGTCCGACGCCGGCTACGACAGGCGAAGCGCTCAGCCGTGACCAGACAGGCTCCATGCAGGAGAATACCGGACCGGACTGGAATATCTGGAGCGGCTGCTATACGGCCATCCGTGACTGCGACTATTTCATTCAGACCATACCGACCTATGCCAGCAATTATAACGCTGACACCATCAAAAGGTGGATGGGGGAAGCCTATTTTGTCCGGGGGATGACCTATTTCGCGCTGGTCAAGCGCTTCGGCGGCGTGCCCCTCGTCAACCATGTTCTCAACTACAAACCGGGCAGTTCCGTCGACAGCCTGCAGGTTCCCAGGGCTGCGGAGAAGGCAGTGTGGGACCAGGTAGACGCCGACCTGACTTATGCCATCAACAACCTGCCCGAGGCGTGGAGCAGCGATGGTAAGGACGGAAGCCGCGCCAATAAGTATATAGCCGCCGGATTCGAGTCCAGGGCGATGTTGTATGCCGGTTCCACTGCAAAGTACAATACCACCACCCTGTTCGACGGCAACCACAACCAGGTCTGCGGCATTCCCGCCAGCGAAGCGGCGGGCTATTTCCAGAAGAGCCTCAACGCAGCTAAGATGCTCGAAGGCCGCTATGGCCTGTACCTGTCCGGCTGGTCTGCGACAGACAAGAATGCCCAGTACCAGAATTTCGTCAATCTGTTCTCCGATGCCGCCAGTCCCGAGAATATCTTTGTAAGGGAGTATCAGTATCCGAACTCCGTACACGGATATGATGCCTATAATGTTCCCCGTCAGCTGATCGGCCCCAACGGCTATTCGTCGGAGGTCAATCCGACACTGGACTTCGTCGAAATGTTCGACGGTTTGCCGAAGAATGCCGACGGAACTATTCAAAATCTTGACGCCGGTGGTCACTATCTTCTATTCGACCATACCATGGACCTGTTCGCCAATGCAGAGCCCCGGCTGCGCGCCACCGTGATCCTGCCAGGGGATGAGTTCAAAGGCCAATCCATCGAGATCCGCCGCGGCATCTATACCGGTCCGGCTGCCGGGGGCATCAGTCCCTTGCTACCTGCGGGCTCCCGGGCACAGTATCCTACGAGCAATCTCGTCACCTCTTCCAACGCCGCGCAGACGGCCTATACGCTGCCCAATGGCAACAAGATGAACCCCGCCGGCCTGAGCGGCGTCTTTACGGGAGATCAGACCTGCGCCCTCTCGGGATTCTCCGTCCGCAAATGGCTGAATCCGAACCTGCCAACGGCGCAGGTGCTGGAGAACAATGAAGCCCAGACCTGGATAGAGTTGCGGTATGCGGAAGTGCTGCTCAACCGGGCAGAGGCTGAATACGAACTGGTCAGCATGGGACAGGGCGGCGCCGATCTGCAGACGGACGCCATGGCTGTGATCAACCAGCTACGCTTGCGGGCGGGGGCCAATGCCTGGACCGACCCGGGTGCGACGCCGATAGACACCATCCGAAAGGAAAGAAGGAAAGAACTGGCCTTCGAGAACAAGACCTACTGGGATTTGAAACGGTGGCGCATCTTCTCCAAAGAACAGAACGGCAGGATCTATCGTATCCTGATGCCCTTCTTTGCCGCCAATGCCGGGCCCAACGGACAATACTTCTTCGACGCCCGGACGGACGAGCGGAATGATGTCTACACCTACGACCCAAGGTGGTATTATGAGCAATTGCCGGGCAATGCCATCTCCAAGAGCCCAAATGTTATTCAGAATCCTGGTTATTAAAAAAAACATCATGAAACAGTTCCTATCTATTATATGCCTTTTGATTTTTGGTTTGTCCTGCAGCAAGGTCGACAATCTTGCCGCGCCCAACTGCACCATCACCGGCAGCACCATCGACGAAGGTACGGGCCAGACCCTGCAGACCGAGATCGGGGGCGGCGGCACCCGCATCAAGCTGCTCGAGACCAGCTATGACAGCGCACCGGTGCCCCTGTACTTCCAATCGATGCAGGACGGGACCTTTAACAATACCAAGGTATTTGCAGCCACTTATAAGGTATCGGTCGAAGGGCCCTTCGTGCCCCTGGTCCGGACCGATAACAACGGCAATACCGTTACCGATTCCAGCCAGACCATCCAGCTGAAGAACAAGGAGACGCTAACCTTCAAAGTACAGCCATTTCTGCGCCTCGAATGGGTAGGAGACCCCGTTGTCAACCCGGATACGACGGTCACAGTCAAGGTAAGGGTCACGCGGGGGACGGGGGACCCCGACTATCAGCAGGACCTGACGGACATCAATCTCTACGTCAGTAATACGAAGTACGACGGGAATAACAATTTCGACCCCCGGTATTCGAAGCTGACGTCCTATTCCGGCAGCAATGGCACGGCATTGCTGGGGCAGACAATCTCCATTACTACGATCGGCGGCGCACTACCGCTCCAGGATGTTTATATTCGCGTTGGCGCCCGGATCAGCGCCGGACTTAATCAGTATAATTATAACGCACCCGTATCGATAACTTACCCGAAATGATGAAAAAACAGTTTATTGTCAGCAGTTTATTGTTCGTATTCTATGCCGGTTATTCCCAGCCCGGTCCTGCCCGCAGCCAGCCGGTCGGCAAGCAGCCGCGGGAAAAAACCGCCTTCCAGACCAGCAGTCCCTGGATCCCGGAGATCGATGTCCGGTCGGATATGGCCATCGTCTATGGCACGGGCGACCGGAAAGGGTCTACCTTCGAACAACGTGTTCAATCCTGGCGTGACCGTGGCTATTATCCTGCATTTATGACGGGTATTGCCTGGGGCCAATATTATGATTATTTCCTTGGGGAGTGGGATGGGAAGAACCATCTGGGCGTGGGGCAGGTCACTCAAAAAGGGGATACCATTTTCCATGGAAAGAATATGCCCTATGTGGTCCCCGTGCAATCTTTTATAGAGTATATGAAGACCGCTGTGGTAAAGCGGGTAATCGATGCCGGTATCACCACCATTTTCCTGGAAGAGCCTGAGTTCTGGGCCCGTGCGGGCTACAGTGCCGTGTTCAAGGAGGAGTGGCAGAAATTTTATGGTTTCCCCTGGCGGCCTCAGGACGAGTCCCCCGAAAACACTTATTTATCCAACAAGCTGAAATATCAACTGTATTACGATGCTATCCGGCAGGTCTCGGGATATGCCAAGGAGTATGGGAAAAGTAAGGGGGTGGCGATAAAGCTCTATATCGCCACCCATTCGCTGGTGAACTATTCCTCCTGGAAGATCGTCAGCCCGGAAGCGAGTCTGGCCTCTCTGCCGGGGATCGATGGCTATATAGCCCAGGTCTGGACCGGCACCTCCCGCGAGCCTACCTATTTTAACGGGCAGGAAAAAGAACGGGTGTTTGAGAACGCCTATCTTGAATATGGATCGATGTTGTCGATGACGGCCCCTACCCGAAGGAAAGTATACTTTTTGACCGATCCGATAGAAGACTGGCCCCGTGACTGGGCCGATTATAAAAAGAATTACCAGGCAACCTTTACCGCCGAGATCTTATATCCTACTATCGACAACTACGAGGTGATGCCCTGGCCGGAGCGGATCTATACCCGGCCGTATAAGATTGCCAACAGTGACACGGCCGTATTGATCCCCAAATATTATTCCACCCAGATGCAGGTCATGATCAATGTGCTCAACGATATGCCTGTATCGCCGAACCGGGTGAATGGCGCGGGTACGATCGGGGTGCTGATGAGCAATTCGCTGATGTTTCAGCGTTACCCCACGCATAATGGGTACGATGACCCGCAGTTCTCCAATTTCTATGGACAGACGTTGCCTTTGCTGAAACGAGGTATTCCGGTGCAAACCGTGCATATGGAGAACCTTTCCTACCCTGCGACTCTTGCCCACATCAAGGTGCTGGTGATGAGCTACTCCAATATGAAGCCCCATTCTCCGGAGGTGCACCGGCAACTTGCCGATTGGGTAAAAAATGGCGGAGTGCTGATCTATTGTGGCCGGGATAGCGATCCGTATCAATCCGTTATGGAATGGTGGAATACCAAGGGCAACCGGTATACTGCTGCTTCCCAGCACCTTTTTCAATTGCTGCATATCGATGCGGGGTCCGGCCAGCAGCGGTTTGCCGTCGGCAAGGGCGCGGTGTATGTCATCCGCCAGGATCCCAAGGAGTTCGTATTGACAGCTGCCGGTGACGGAGGTTATCTCGGTCTTGTAAAGCAGGCTTATGAAAACGATGCAAAAGCCGGGAAACTGGTCATGAAGAATAATTTCTACCTGGAGCGGGGACCTTATGATATCATTTCCGTGCTGGACGAGAATGAAGATGGGAAACCCTATGTAGTAAAAGGTCCTGTTATCGATCTCTTCGATCCGCAGTTGCCTGTCTTGCCAGCAAAGATCGTCCATCCAGGTGAACAGTCCCTGCTATATGACCTGGTCAGGGTTGGTGACCCGGCGCGGCCGAAGGTGCTGGCTTCCGCCTCGAGGATCTATGATGAGAAGGTGGCGGGCCGAAGTTATTCGTTTATCGCCAAAAGCCCCGTCCATACGAATAACAGCATGCGTGTACTGTTGCCGGCGAAACCCATTGGGATTACCGTAACAGATAGCAAGGGACAGCCCGTTGCCGGTGTTGAATCATCCTGGGATGCCGTCTCTCATACGGCGTGGGTCGGTTTTGAGAATAGCCCCGAGGGAGTGAAGGTAGAGGTGAGGTGGTAGGATGATTTTGACGCATATGGGTGATTTTTAATGTATTTTTGGTTCATTATGAGAAATAAAGACCAGCTTGCCAAATCAGCCTTTTGCGTCCTATCCATTTTTATTTCTTTTGCAGGCATTGGGCAGACTGGCCCTGGAGGCGTAGGTACTACTGATGGGACCTCCACGCTGCGGTATTGGGTATCGGCCAGCAAGGGAGTAACCGGAGCGACCCCTGTCACTGCCTGGAGTGACTTATCCGGCTATAACATTACCAACTCAATACAGGGAAGCCCGCAATTAATTGCCTCCGGCCTGAATGGTTCTCCTGTGGTAAGATTTAATGGTTCCGGGCAGAAAATAACGACCAGTCTCAGCATTAATGCCAGCACCTTCCCTAACCTTACCGTGATTGCCGTTTACCAACCCCGGATAGATAACGCCGGGGGCGTATGGGGTGAGGATAATGGAGGCTGGGACAGGTTCCTGCTCGACGCCAACGGGCTTAATAGCATCGTATCCAATGGAACAGGGCCAACTTCGAACATCCCTAATATTTTCCCGGTAGGCGCCGGGGTGATAACTTCCATCATTTTCCAGGAAAACATCACCAATGGTACAACCGTAAATGCCAATGGAACCACGCAGAGCACGTTTACTACCAACCATAATCCTCAAACTTCCAATAATTTCGGATTGGCGTCCATAGGCGACGGCACTTCCAATTATAATTTTGACGGGGACATCGCTGAGATGATAGTTTTTGGCACCAATATCAATGCAGCGCAGAGGATCATCATCGACAATTATCTTTCCGCAAAGTATGGTATCCCGCTGACGTCGGGCGGTATCTATACCCAGGGTCAAACTGCCAATGGCGGTTTTGCATTCGATGTAGCCGGCATAGGGCGGATCGATGCCAGCAATATAAACCTTGATGCGCAAGGCTCCGGAATGGTAGAAATACGCAACCCTTCCGACCTGAATGACAATGAGTTTTTATTTTGGGGGAATGATGGCGGAGCGGCAAAGGCCAGTAATACTACCGATGTACCGGCAGGCGTACAGGCCCGGTTTGGCAGGGTATGGCGGGTAAATGAAAGAAATACGGCCAATACCGCGGACGTAGATGTCGGCAACGTCGATATCCGGTTCGACCTGACTGGTCTGGGCAGTGTAGCCGCCAGCGATCTGCGGTTGTTGATCGATGCCAATAATAACGGGATATTTAATGATGAGGTCCCTATCAGCGGCGCTACCGATATGGGTAGTAATGTGTACCAATTTACGGCCGTGCCCGGCACGAGCTTAGCCAATAACAGCCGGTTTACCATTGCGACCGTCAATACGACGACTACCCCCTTGCCCGTTAAGCTGCTCTTCTTTAATGCTGTGGCCAACAACAATTCCGTTGAGCTCAGATGGGCCACCGCGAGTGAAGACAACAGCGATTATTTCGACGTGCAGCGATCGCTAAACGGCACCGCCTGGGAATCTTTAACCGAAATAAAGGCCGCCGGCAACTCAACGAATACCCTTAATTACAACACAACGGACCGGGCTAATGGGATCACGGGCGATGTCGATTACCGGCTAAGACAGGTTGATCTGGATGGGAATTCCATTTACTCGGGGATTCAAAAAGTAACGATCGGCGGCAACAAACAATTGCATGTCTTCCCCAGCCCGGCACAAAGTGTTGTTTATATACAAACTACAAGTCCCATCGAGAAAATAGCCGGGTTATTCAATATGGCCGGTCAGAATATGCTGCCGGGATTACGGATTACTACGATTGGAGATGAATTTTATTCGATCGATGTAAATGGATTGCCCAAGGGAACTTATTTGTTAAAAACGACGAAGGGGGCTACTAAGATTATTAAGGAATAGGAGCTAAGGCTGGATTGGTGTTGAGCACCCGGCGGGCATTTATCGGGTAACGTACCTCGCCGCCCGCTTTACCAAATACAATCCAACCAGGGCAATAGTGCCGCCCACCCAACGGACTATTCGTTGGCCCCGGGCGATTGTGCCCAGCAGCAGAATCCCAAGACCGGTAAAACCAATTGCCCAGCCAATGACCGTCACCCCAAACTTATTCTGCCGATCAGCATCCCCCGGAACAGTGCCGCCCCCGGAAACGG
>DATJJD010000022.1:0-31653 GCA_035492545.1 Puia sp. | reverse complement strand
GAAGTACAACAGGTTGTCTATCCGCAGACGGTTATGAAGTTGGACATACCCTACCTGGATCTAAGACAGGAGCAGCAACCGGCTGAAAAGCTAAAAGAGCTCATCAATAAGGAATTGCAGACCCCTTTCCATCTCTCTCAGGGACCCCTCCTGCGCGCGGGTCTGTATCAGGTGGAAGAGGAGAAATGGGTATTTTACTATGCCATGCATCATATCGTCAGCGACGGATGGTCCATGGGCATTCTGATCAGGGAACTATTGCTCTTATATGAGGCGCATATAAGGGGAGCCCAGCCTTCCCTGGCTCCTTTGAAAATCCACTATAAAGATTATGCAGCCTGGCAGCAGGACCGTTTGCAGGAAAATCAGCTGCTGTCCGGGAAGACATACTGGTTAAAACAAATGGAAGGTGAGCTGCCTGAACTCAACCTGCCTGTAAATACACCTCGCCCAAAAAAGACTTATCAGGTCCGGACGATAAATAAGATAATGGATGCCGATAGATCCTATCGGCTGAAATCCCTCTGCCGGGGGCAGGGCGGCACCTTGTTCATGGGCTTGCTGGCAACGGTCAACCTGTTGTTGAACCGATATACTAAACAGCAGGATATTATTATAGGAAGCCCCATCGCCGGGAGAGAACATCCCGACCTGGAAGATCAGATCGGATTTTATTTGAACACCCTGGCCTTAAGGACCCGGTTTGCTGAAGAGGATAGCTTCCTCACATTGTTCAACAAGGTAAAAGAAGTGACCCTGGGCGCTTATGAGCATCAGAATTATCCTTTCGATGAGTTGGTAGATGCCCTCAACCTTCAGAAGCCGGCGGGCAGGAATTTCTTGTTCGATGTATGGCTGGTGCTGCATAATGCAGGGATAGACAACGATGCGGATCAGCGGCAGATAAATAAGTTAAAGATCAGTAAATACGAATTCGAAGGCGACCTGCCCGGCAAATTCGACCTCCTGTTCAGCTTTATAGAGATCAGGGAAGAACTACACGTCAGCATCGAATATAATACCGGTATTTTCAATAAAAAGGAGGCGGAAGAGCTGGCTGACCAAATGGATGGGATCTTAAATTATATCATGGACGAACCGGAAACAACGATAGCCGGCATCAATCAAAAGCTGGATAAAATAAAGGAGGAGAAGAGAAGTGAATATTTACAGGCCGTCAGAAAGAGGAATTCGATCAACCTAAAAAAAGGGAGCCAGCAATGAAAAACAGGTTAGAAAAACTAGTCAATGCAAAGGCTGAAAATGTCCTGGAATCCGCAAAAGTGGAATATTCCTTCCTTCCGGGTAATACCGCCTTCCCCTTAGTGATCAGCCCCGCCTATACAGGGCTGATCCTCACTGAATGGATAAAGAAAAATAAAGACCTGCTAAAAGACAAGCTGCACCGGCACGGGGCGATCTTATTCAGAGGGTTCGAAGTAGATACCGTGGAGAAATTCGAAAACTTCATAAATGTTTTTGACACCTCCCCATTGGAATATAAACAACGGTCTTCCCCAAGGTACGAGGTCGCGAAAAACATCTACCACTCTACTACCTATCCGCAGGATCAGCATATTAACATGCACAGCGAGAATTCATATGCACAGCATTGGGCCATGAAGATCATCTTTTGCTGTATCGTGCCTGCCGACGAGCAGGGCGAGACGCCTATAGCGGATAACAGACGGGTAGTGGACTATTTAAGCCCTTCGACCCGGCAGGCATTTTTAAATAAAGGCGTCAGATATGTACGGAATATATCCGGTGAGGTCGGCCTTTCCTGGCAGGAAGTATTTCAGACGGAGGACAGGGAAAAAGTGGAGGCCGAATGCGCCGCCAATAACATGGAGTTCAGCTGGGAAGATAAGGACAGGCTGGTATTGTCATGGAATGGCAAGGCCATACATAACCATCCTGACACCAACGAGGAGATTTGGTTCAATCATGCCTTCTTCTTTAATAAATATGCCTATACCGAAGAGGTCCTTGCTGCTTTCGGATCGGATGCCGACCTTCCTTTTAACACCTGTTTCGGGGACGGATCCGAAATCACAAAGGAAGAGATCGGGGAAATAAGATCAGCCTATCAAAAGGCCTCTGTTATCTTTCCCTGGGAGAAAGGAGATGTATTGTTTATGGACAATATGCTGATGGCTCACGGGAGAAACCCCTACAAAGGGGATAGGAAAATTATTGTTTCAATGCTGCGCTAAATTTCACCAGGTATGGACGTGCTAACTGTTTCCGGGAAGTTTGAATTTTCTTATAATCAGAAGGGGATTTGGAGCTTGGGCGACATCGACCGCTATTACAACCAGCTTGTCATCAGGTTCGATGGCCGGTTGGATAAGCTAAGGCTGCGGGAGGCCCTTGCTATCCTTACTAAAAGACACGAAGTCTTATCTTCCGGATGCTGGCTTAGCGAGGACTCGACCTTCCCCTTTCAGACATCGTTCGAAAATGGGGAAATCCATTTGCAGGAGTCCGGTACTTTAGAGGACAACGTGGCAACGGTCATTCAGCAGGCAAATGAATATTTAAGCTCACCCTATGATCCCTCCACCCATCGGCCGGTAAGATTTTATTTGGGAAGGCTCGAAGGCGAAAAATATCTTTTTTTTATCAGGCTATTCTCTCTTTGGGGAGATAGTTATAGCTGTGCCCTGCTGGTTCGGGAGTTATGCCAGGTTTATTTTAAAATACAACCCGGGTTTGCCGAAGATAACTTTATCGGGTACCGCAACTTTTCTCAATGGCAAAATGACCTGCAGAACGAACCGGATGAGGAAGGGATAGACTTCTGGGATAAATACAAATATTTCCCGCAACGGGACATCATGCCTTTCGGCAAAAAAAGAGAGCTGGCTTTTGGACCCGTCAGAGTTGAACTTGATCTCGTCGGGGGGAAAAGATATGCCAGCGTTAAGGATATCTGCGCATCGCTCAACACTTCGGTCGCCAATTGGTTGTTTGGCTTGTTTGGCATCTACCTGGGCAATTTTACGCAACAGGATTTTACGGTCGGATATCTTCCTTTTAAAAGAAGTTATAAGGAATTGGACGCTACCCTGGGCATGGTATCCAAAACTTTACCCGTCCATTTCAGCAGCCTGGAGACCAACAACATAGAAGAGATGGTAAAATTCATCGGAAGGTCCCTGGATGAAATGATGGCATGGAGTGATTATTTTTATCGGGACCCCGCCTCCTTTTTTCAGTATTGTTTCGAATTTTTGGAACTGGATAAAGAGGATGGCCTTCCTGCTGCCGACCCGTCTTTTGAGGTAGCCGATCTGTATACCGTAACGGACCTTTTTTCTATAAAGCTGTCTTGCATAGATCATGGGGACCGGCTTGGGCTTGAATTATATTATGACGGAAACAAATTTAATGAGGGGGAAGCCGGGATCCTGATTGCTCAGTTAAAGGCGCTGTTGGAAAGAAATATCGACGGAGGGGGTGAGACGTTGACTTTAAGTGACAGGGAAATAGAACTGATCGGTTCTTCGAATGACACGGAAAATAAATTTAATGGATATACCAGCATCGTCAGCTTATTCGAACAACAGGTCAATAAAACTCCTGATGCCATCGCCGTAATGGATGACGACAGCCGGCTTACGTACAGACAGCTCGATCAACAGTCGAACCGGCTGGCCCACCTCCTGGCGGAAACATATGACATCGTACCGGGGGATTTGATAGGCATCATGATGCAACGGTCTTCCGGAATGATCACCGGATTGCTGGGAATCCTGAAATCCGGGGCAGCCTATGTGCCGCTTGACCCGGACTATCCTTCCGAAAGGGTAGCGCATATCCTGATGGACAGTAAGGCCAAATTGCTGGTCAGCGAAAAAGAGACGATGGAACAACATGCCGGCAAAATAGGCTCTCTTCCGGTAGTTATATGGGAAGAGGCGATGGTTGATAAGTTCAGTTTGGCTCCTTTGAACCTGCCGCTACAGGACAACTCTCCTGCGTATGTTATTTATACGTCGGGATCTACCGGTTTGCCAAAAGGTTGTATGCTTAGCCATGGTAACCTTTCGAATTATATCCAATGGGCGAATACATACTATTTTGGCGGAGGGGATACCGGAAATTGGGGGTGTATTACCTCGGTCTCCTTTGATTTGACGGTCACCAGCTTGTATACTCCGCTTACAAGGGGTAAGAAATTGTACCTGGGTAGCTCAAAGAAGGATATTGCCGCTCTGCTGGAAGAGTGTTTTAGCAACGGTGAAATTGACACCTTAAAACTCACTCCCTCACATCTGTCGTTGCTGGAGAGGATGGATATTTTAAAAACCAACATCAGCATCATTATTTGTGGAGGCGAAGAACTGAACCGCCGTCAGATAGATGCTGTCTGGCGCATTAAAAGAGATATCCGTATTTATAATGAATATGGACCCACGGAGACGACCGTAGGGTCGGTCGTAAAGGAGATTACGAGGAGTGATCAAAAGATCCTGGTAGGCAAGCCGATTGCCAATACACAGATCCATATCCTGGATCCGTTACAAGTCATGAGCCCCGTAGGGGTGTCCGGCGAGATCTATATAGCAGGTTCAGGACTGGCGACAGGCTATTTAAATCAGGCTCAGCTGACCAGGGACGCTTTTGTGGCCAACCCTTTTAGAAAAGGAGAAAAAATGTATAAGACGGGCGACTCGGGAAGATGGCTGCCCGATGGAAATATTGAATTCATCGGCAGGAAAGATGAACAGGTAAAGATCAGGGGATACAGAATAGAGCTGGCGGAGATCGAGAACGCCCTCCGTGGATACCAGGGCATCGATTCGGCCATTGTATTAATGAAGCCGGATGCCGAAGGCGAAAAAGAATTGATCGCCTGCATTACAGGCAGGGAGACCCTCAACATGGCCGATATTCGGTTGGGCCTCAGCAAGATCCTGCCAGCCTATATGATACCGGGTCAATTCATACTGCTGGAGAGAATGCCGCTGACCATTAATGGAAAAATAGACAGGAAGAAGTTATTGGAATTGGAATGGTCAGGGATGGCAACAGGCGTGCAATACATAGCTCCCCGTAATGAAGTGGAGCAACAGCTGGTGTCTATCTGGCAAAAGATCCTCGGCAGGGAAAAGATTGGAATAAAGGACAACTTTCTCGACCTGGGAGGCCATAGCCTGAAAGCCACCCGACTGGCCAGCCAGATACACAAGGAGTTTAATGTCAAAATAACATTGAGGACGTTGCTTGCCCTGCCGGTATTGGAGGACCAGGCACAACGGATACAAGAGGCCCAAAAGACGCCCTTTGGGGCCATAACTCCCGCGGCGGCACAAACTTCTTATCCGTTATCCTCTTCCCAGCACCGGTTATGGATACTATGCCAGCTCGATGAAGGCAATACCGCCTACAATATACCCGGGGTGTTCCAATTTGAAGGGGTATTGGACAGGCAGGCGTTAACGTTGTCATTCCGGTCTTTGATCAGCCGTCATGAGATCCTGAGAACCACCTTCCGGGAGGATGACCAGGGAGAGATCAGACAGTTTGTTCACCCCCCGGAAGAGGCTGTGTTTCGACTGTCCTACCAGGACCTGAGACAGGAGAGCGAAAGACATTCGGTCGTAAAGAAGCTGGTTCAGGAAGAAATTACAGCGCCTTTTTCCCTCATCAGGGGACCCTTGCTGCGCGCCGGACTATTCCAGTTGGAAGATGACAGGTGGATATTTACCTATACGATGCACCATATCATTAGTGATGGATGGTCGATCAGCATTTTAATAAAGGAATTATTGTTATTGTACAATAGCTATCGGAAAGGCCAGCCGGACCTGCGGGCGCCCTTACGGATCCAATATAAAGATTATGCCGTCTGGCAGCAGGCTCACTTGCTTGGCGGGTCGCTGAAGGCTCACCAGCAATATTGGTTAAAACAATTGGAGGGAGACATCCCTTTACTGGAATTGATAGGAGACCGGGTCCGCCCCGCCATAAAAACATACCACGGAAATATAATATACAAAAAGCTCGGCCCGGAGCTCAGCAGGAACATAAGATCCTTTTGCGGACAACAGGGATGTACGTTATTTATGGGACTGCTGGGCGCCGTTAACTTACTATTGTATAAGTACACCGGGCAAAAAGATATTATTATAGGCAGTCCCGTTGCAGGCCGTACACATGCAGACCTGGAGGAGCAAATAGGGTTTTATGTAAATACACTGGCCTTAAGGACCCGGTTCAGCGCGGAAGAGAATTCCGGAGAATTCCTGGAGAATATCAGGCAGATTACCCTGGAAGCCTATGAACACCAGGATTATCCTTTTGACAAACTGGTGGATGACCTGGACCTTCAAAAAGATTCGAGCCGTAGCCCTTTGTTTGATGTAATGGTAGTATTGCAAAATAATGAGATGGTGGCGGCCGGTGAAGTACAGGACCGGGGCGAATTGATCGTAAACGGATGTGAATGGACAGCTAATACAACCAGCAAATTTGACCTCGTGTTCAATTTCTGGGAAGAAGAAGGCGAAATCCTGACAGGCATCGAATATAACAGCGATATCTATGATAAAGATACCATCGCGGTGATGGGCAGCCACTTTGAGCAACTGCTGCACGCGATGATGGCACAGCCTTCCATTCCGGTCAGGGAACTGAATTGCCTGAGCCAGGAAGAGCAGCACCGGCTTCTGTACGAATTTAATGACACGGCAGTCACCTACCCGTCAACAGCGACCGTAATTGACCTGTTTGAAGAGCAGGTTGATAAAACGCCGGACCAACCGGCGGTTATAACAGCTGAGACAGTTCTTAGCTACCAGGAGCTGAATAAAAGCGTCAACCGGTTAGCAGGATATCTGAGAAAGAAGTACGACATCCGGTCGGATGACCGGATAGCCATAAGATCAGATCGCAGCGAATGGATGATCGTTGCCATACTCGGAACCCTGAAATCCGGGGCGGCCTACGTTCCCATAGATCCCGAATACCCGGAGGAACGTATTAAATACATGTTACGGCATAGCCATTGCAAGGCGGTCATCGATAAAGAAGAAATAGAGAAGTTCAGGGAGAACGAAATGAAATATGAAGAGGGCAATCCGGAGGTGATCGGTAAACCGCATGACCTGGCCTATGTCATCTATACCTCCGGCACCACGGGTAACCCGAAAGGAGTAATGATCGAACATAGAAGCCTGTACGCGAGATTGAACTATTTTAAAGCTACCTACAAGCTCGGTAAAGGCGACAGCATCCTTTTTTACAGATCTTATAGCTTCGATGGATCCATAGAAGAATATTTGCTGCCTGTTATGACAGGGGCAGCCTGCATCATTGCCCCTATGGATTTCAAACAGGATATCCTGGCTAATATGATCAGTATGATCGGGCGCTATAAAATAACAAAAGTCAACATGCCCCCCGTTTTATTAGGGGAGCTGGTTCAGTTTGCCGATACGGCCGCCCTGGAAAAATTGTCTTCTCTTCAACATGTTGTATCCGGCGGTGACAGGCTTACCGTAAAGATCGTCAATAATTATCTTTCTAAATTTAAAGCCAGGTTATACAATACGTATGGGCCGACTGAAAATACCGTAGACAGCACTAACTGGTGCTCGGACGGGCTGACCCAGGTCGTCCAGGTCCCTATAGGCCGCCCCATTCAAAATTCACAGGCTTTTATTTTAGACGATTATCTTAACCTGGTGCCGATGGGGGCTTGCGGAGAGTTATATGTCAGCGGCGCCGGCCTGGCCCGGGGATATCTGAATGACCCTGCACAGACGGCGGAAAAATTCCTGCCCCATCCCTTCAGAAAAGGAGAGAAATTGTATAGGACAGGGGACCTGGGAAAATGGCTCCCCGATGGAAGTATTGTGTTCGCCGGAAGAAAAGACGATCAGGTCAAGATCAGCGGATTTCGGATCGAACTGCCTGAAATTGAAAATGCCTTGCAGGGACATCCGGATATAGATTCGGCCGTTGTTATGGTGAGAGGGGACAGTAACGGAGGTAAGGACCTCGTGGCCTATCTTGTCAGTAAAAAGGTTAACAATATATCGGATATACGGTCCTGGTTGAGCAGAACCTTGCCTGCGTATATGTTGCCGGACCACTATATCCAGTTAGAACATCTTCCCCTTACCTCTAATGGAAAAGTAGATAAAAAGAGTTTGCCCGGCCCGGAAAAATGGGGTTTGGAATCCGGTATAGCCTACCTGGCGCCCCGTAATGTCATAGAGAGGCACCTGGTAACGGTTTACGAAGAAGTGCTCAGGAAACAACATCTGGGCATGAAAGATAATTTTTTCGATTTAGGCGGGGACTCGATAAAGTCGATCCAGATCGTTGCACGCCTGAAACAAAAAGGATATACCATTCCCGTAAGGGATATCATGATGTATCCCGTACTGGAAGACCTGGCCAGACATGTAAAGGCAAACAGCCGTTCCATCGGACAGGAGACCGTAAAAGGTCCTGTCCCGCTGAGTCCGGTCCAGCACGCTTTTTTCCAGCGTGACCTGCCGCACCGGCACCATTACAACCAATCGGTCTTGCTGTATAGCGGACGCCCCGTACCGGAAGAAGGGCTCAGGGCAGCGCTGGATAAATTGGTCCTCCACCACGACGCTTTACGAATGGTTTACCAGGAGACCCCCCATGGCTGGACACAGGTCAATAGAGGGGAAGAACTAAGACCCTCTGTTGAAGTGATCGAAACCTGGGACGAGAGTTCGTTTAAAACACATTGCGATCGCATACAATCGACCATTGACCTGGAGCAGGGCCCGCTGCTGAAGGCCGGCTTATTCCAAAGCCCCGAAGGAGCCCGCCTGCTGCTGGCCGTTCATCACCTGGTCATCGATGGGGTATCCTGGCGCATCCTGCTGGAAGACTTTTCCGCGCTGTATCAATCCTGCCTGTCAGGCACGCCCATGACGCTGCCCTTAAAGACGGATTCCTTCCAGCACTGGCAGGCCCGGCAAATGGAATATGCCAGGGCCTTGCAAAACGAGAAGCCCTATTGGTCAGCCCTGCAAAATGTCTACGTTGCGCCGCTGCCATTGGATGATAGGGGTGGCAGCAACCTGGTAAAAGATATAACTTCCAATTCCTTCTTCCTGGACCGGTCTTTAACGACGGACTTATTGACCAAATGTCACCGGGCCTGGCGCACCGGGATAGATGATGTATTACTGACCGCGTTATGCCTCGGTTTGAATGAAACATTCGGCCTTGATAAGATTATGGTCAATATGGAAGGGCATGGACGGGAGGACATCGGAGCCGATACGGATGTCACCAGGACGATAGGATGGTTCACTACGGTCTACCCCGTGATCTTCGACCTGCGCTATAAAACAGACATGATCCGGCAATTGATAGAGGTAAAGGAGACCTTGCACAGAGTACCTGGAAAAGGCATCGGTTATGGCATACTCCGCTACCTGGCAGGAGAAAAGGATAACCTGACTCCTGAAATTACGTTTAATTACCTGGGAGGTTTCGATTCGGATATACAAACAGCGAAAGGGAATAACCTGTTTGAATTCTCGGATGGCTATCGTGGACAGGAAACATCGGATAACACCCCAAGAGATACGGTTCTCGAGGTTTCAGGAATGATTGTGCAGGGAAGAATGCGTTTATCTGTCATATACAGCACCCGGCAATTTAATGCCTCGACGATCGACCGGTTAGTAGCTTCCTATGAACGATACCTTTCATCCCTCATCAGTCAGTTAGCGGATGCTCAGCAGGTCAACCTCACCCCGGTGGACCTTACCTGGAAATCCCTGAGTTTCGGGCAGGTAATGAAGCTGAAGGAGGACCACGACCTGGAAGATGCTTATCCTTTAAGTCCCCTCCAGGAAGGCCTGTACTATCACTGGCTGGCAGCTCCGGCCTCACCTGTTTATTTTGAGCAGACAGCCTATCGCTTAAAGGGAGACCTGGACATAGGGGTTCTGGATAGCAGCTATCGGGCGCTGATACAACGGCATGCAGTCCTGCGTACTTTCTTTTTGATGAATGCGACGCCAATACCTCTTCAAATAGTCAAAAAAATACCCGAGCCTTCTTTCTTTTTCAAGGACCTGGCCGGGAATACAGACCTTTCCATAGAAGAGTTTAAAGCAGGAGACCGGGCAAAAGGATTTGATTTGCATAAAGCCCCTCCGATACGGCTGACTGTTTTGAGTTTAGGAGACGATACCTATGAATTTATCTGGAGCCACCATCACATACTAATGGATGGCTGGTGCGGAAGTATCCTGATCCGGGAGTTCTTCCAGCTATACTATGACCTTATCCGGGGAAAAACGCCTGAGCTGAAAGAGGTATATCCTTACGCAGGATATATAGAATGGTTGATGAATAAGGATCCTAAGAATTCATTGACCTATTGGAGTAACTACCTGGCTGATTATGACACGATTGCGACCTTGCCAAAGACAATAACCGGTGAGAATGGCACCTACCTTGACAGAGAGCTCTCCTTTTTCTTAAAAGGATCCCTGAGACTTTCGGTTAGAAACCTGTGCGCGGAATTAGGGATAACGGAGAATACCTTTATTCAGACGGCATGGGGTATCTTATTAAGTAGATATAATAATACCAACGATGTGGTGTTTGGCTCCGTAGTTTCCGGACGGCCGGCAGAACTGGAAGGCATAGAAGACATGATCGGATTGTTCATCAACGCCATCCCTGTACGCATCCGGGTAAAGGAAGACAGGTCGGTCAGGGAACTGCTGCAGGAAGTTCAGCAGGCGTCCATTGCCGGAATGGATCATCATTATATCCAACTGGCCGAAATACAGTCGGCAAGTGAATTGGGAAGGGACCTGTTTGACCACATGGTGGTATTTGAGAACTATCCTGTCAAAGAGATGGTCGAACAGAATATCACGGATAGCACCCGATCGAAAGACCTTACCTTCCTGTCAGCCGAAGTATTCGAACAGAGCAATTATGATTTTTCTATTATGGTTGTTTCGGACGAAGATATTTGTATCCGGTTCAGGTATAATGCCAATGTATATGAGAGGGCGCAAATGGAGCGGCTGCAGCTGCATTTGACCAGGCTGATTGACAAAGTGCTGGAAGATCCGTCCGGGTTCGCGTTTAATATTGACTTCCTGAGCCTGGAAGAAAAGCGGCAGCTCCTGACCGATTTCAATGACACACGAATTGACTATCCTGCCGGTAAGACCTTATCCTCCTTATTTGAGGAGCAGGTATCCAGGACCCCTGACGGAGTAGCGCTGGTTTATGAAAACAAAACCTTTAGTTATAAAGAGCTGAATGAAAGAGCTGATCAACTGGCCGGTTACCTGCTGGCTAAATATGACATACAAGGGAATGAACGGGTAGGTATTAAATTAGACCGGTCCGAATGGATGATCATAGCCATATTGGCAGTACTGAAATCCGGTGCGGCATACGTGCCCATCGATCCCGGATATCCCGTGGAGAGGATCGGCTATATCATCGCCGATAGCGGATGTAAAGGGGTGCTGGATAAAAAGGAGCTGAATACATTTGAGGAGACGGCAGGGACCTATACAAAACCTCATCGGGGACCCATGGTGGATGACCTGGCCTATGTGATCTATACCTCGGGTTCTACCGGGCAACCCAAGGCAGTAATGATCCAGCATAAGTCCATCGTAAATACGATTTATTCCCAAAAAGAAATTTTTGGCGTCAAAGAAGGCGACAGAAACCTCCAGTTCGCTTCGCCATCCTTTGACGCTTCCGTCTCTGAAATATTTGTTGCATTTGCCTCCGGCGGATCGTTATACATGATCGATGAAAAAGACAAGACGGCCCCATCATTGGTAGAGCAGTTTATTACAAAGAATAAAATTGATATCGCCACGATCCCGCCAGCCTATTTGAAGCTCATGGAAATGGAAGGGATAAAGACCTTGAAGCGGCTGGTTACGGCCGGAGAGGCGGCTATCCCCGAAAAAGCCATGGCTTTTTCGGAAACCGGTATTTTTTACAATGCTTATGGCCCCACCGAATCCAGTATATGTGCGTCCGTTTATACCTTCGATAAGAATAGGGCTTCATCCAGCCGGAATGTTCCGATCGGAACTCCCATTGCAAATACAAAGCTGTATATAGTGGATAACTATATGAACCTGATGCCGCCAGGCACGACAGGGGAAATATGTATCAGCGGTGCGGGCCTGGCCAGCGGTTACCTGCATAGCCCGGAGCTTACGGAAAAGAAATTTCTTCCCAACCCCTTTGTGGAGGGGGAAAGGATCTACAAAACAGGCGACCTGGGAAGATGGCTGCCCGACGGCAACATGGAATTTTCAGGCAGAAAGGATGACCAGGTGAAAATACGGGGCTACCGGGTGGAATTAGGCGAGATCGAGAGTGCCCTCCAAAGCCATCCGGGCATCCTGTCGGCAGTTGTTTTAGCCAGGAAAGATCACACGGGCGAGACAAACCTGGCGGCCTATGTCACCGGCACTGAAAACCTGAGTACTACAGGGCTGCAGACATTTTTGAGCAAGACCTTGCCCTCCTTTATGCTGCCGGCCTGGTATGTTCAGCTGGAAGAATTTCCGCTGACCGTAAACGGTAAAGTAGATAGAAACAGACTTCCTTCCCCGGATGAGGCCGCAACGCTGACCGCGGCGGAATACGTGGCGCCTCGTTATGAGACGGAGGAGAAACTGGTGTCGGTCTGGGAGGAAATACTGGGAAGGAAAGGCATAGGAATAGAGGACAATTTTTTTGAGGCCGGAGGTAATTCTATCAGGATCATAAGATTGGCAGCAAAGGTCAGTAGCTTATTGGAAAGGGAAATGCCGGTAACGCTGCTGTTTCGATATCCTACCATAAAAGACCTTTCCGATTACCTGCGGGAGGAAGAGGTTGATTTTGAAGAAGAAGATCTGGACAAGGCCGGGTTGATGGATGATTTAAATAAATTCAATTATAACTAGTATGGCGGTAAATAATAAGTATGATGGCCTGGAAGTGGCCATCATTGGCATGTCCGTGAAATTTCCACAGAGTGACAATTACAGGGAGTTCTGGCAAAACCTGAAAGAAGGCAAAGAGTTGCTGAAAACTTTTACGGATGAAGAATTGAGACAATATGGGGTTGCCGAGACGGCGATCCGGGACCCGCGCTATGTAAAAATTGCCGGGGTCGTAGAGAATAAGGATAGCTTCGATCCGGGTTTCTTTGGGTACAGCGCCGCGGAAGCTGCCATGATGGACCCGCAGATAAGGGTATTTCATCAACTCTGCTGGGAAGCCCTGGAGGATGCCGGATACACATCCCTGGTAGATAAGTATAGGATCGGCCTCTTCGCGGGAGCTTCTCTCAACGATAACTGGCGGATTCATGCCTATGGCAAAGCGGCGGATTCTTCCATTGAACCGTTTTATATGAATATGATCATAGCCCAGCGGTTTATCACCACGCTGGTCTCTTATAAGCTGAACTTACGGGGGCCTTCTTTTTATGTGGACACGGCATGTTCCACCTCCCTGAATGCCTTTCACCTGGCTTGCAGGAGCTTGCTGACAAGGGATTGTTCTATTGCCCTGGCCGGCGGCATCTCACTGAAGTCATTGAAGAACAACAAAGGATATTTTTATGAAGAAGGCCTGGTGTCCTCCATTGACGGCCATAACCGCACCTTTGATGCGGATGCCAGTGGCACTGCATCGGGAGAAGGAGCCGCTGTTGTCGTCTTGAAAAAACTGAGCGAAGCCGTTAAAGACAGAGATCACATATACGCCGTAATCAGATCCACGGTGTCCAATAATGATGGGAATCGAAAGGTCGGCTATACGGCGCCAAGTATCAAGGGACAGGTCGATTGTATCAGGTCGGCCCATAAATTAGCAGGCATCGATCCCCGGACCATCAGCTATATCGAAGCGCACGGTACAGCGACTAAAATGGGTGACCCGGTGGAGATACAGGCTCTTAATGAGGCTTTCGCAACAGGGGGGACGGATAAATTTTGCGCCGTCGGTTCCGTTAAATCCAACATGGGCCATTTAGATGCGGCAGCCGGCATAGCAGGACTGGTAAAAGCAGCATTAAGCTTAAAATACAAGTTTATCCCCCCCAGCCTGCATTTTAACCGGCCCAATCCCGAAATCGATTTTGACAATGGCCCTTTTTATGTCAATACGCAGTTAAAGGAATGGAAAAATAAGGGAGATGTTCCGCTTCGGGCAGGAGTGAGCTCCTTCGGAATAGGGGGCACCAACGCACATGTTGTCCTGGAAGAGGCGCCCGATCTGCCAGAAGCTGATCAGGGACGGGAATATAAATTATTGACCGTATCGGCCAGGACAAAGAATTCCGTAATGAGGTACCTGGCTGACCTGGAAGGTTTTTTGAATACCACCCCGGATATCAATTTGCCGGACCTGTCTTACTCCCTCCAGGTAGGACGCAAACACTTCCCTTACCGGTTGTCGGTTATATACAGGAATAGGGAAGAATTGATAGGCTTTCTTAACAAAGGCAAATTACAGGAACAAATAATAAAGAGTCGAAAGAATAACGAACAGGTAGTTTTTATGTTTACCGGGACGGGCTCTCAGTATATCGATATGGGAAAAGGCCTGTATGAAAATGAGCCCGTATTCAGGACGGAGATAGATAAGGGGTTTGAACTATTAAAGACCATAACGGGGAAAGATTGGAAAAATGTATTATTTCCCGATAAACAGGATGATCGGAGGATCTATGACCTCGTTTGTGCCCAACCGGTGATCTTTATCTTTGAATATGCTTTGGCCCGCCTCCTGATGTCGGTAGGAATTAATCCCGATATCATGGTTGGCCATAGCCTGGGAGAATACGTGGCAGCCTGCATTAGTGGCGTATTTAGCTATGGAGATGCATTGAGCCTGGTATTCAAACGGGGCGAACTGACCAATATTTTGCCGGAAGGGGGCATGGTCAGCGTACCCATCAGCGAAGAGGAAGCGAAAGCCTATACAGGCCCTGAAATATCTCTGGCAGCAGTAAACGGACCGGAACAGGTCGTTCTTTCGGGTTCGGTGGATGCCGTGAATGCATTGATAGACCAGCTGGGGAAAAAAGGTATTTTATGGACCAGGTTGCATGTTTCACGTGCGATGCACTCCTATATGTTGGATAATATCCTGGAGGATTACAGAAGACAGCTTCACATGGTTTCCATGTATACCCCCCGCATGCCTTTTGTATCCTCGCTGACAGGGGATTATATTACCGATGAGGAGGCTAAGTCTGTAAGTTACTGGATGCGGCACCTGCGTGAAACGGTTCGGTTTTCAGATGCTGTTGCGACCTTGCTGGCCCGGAATAAACCAACGTTGTTCATCGAAGTAGGGGCGGGAAATACGCTGACAGGGATGGTTAACCTGAGAAAGGCCGCCGGCTCGACAGCGATCAACATGGTCAGGCACCCGAAAGAGATCAGTGATGATGTCAGGTATTTTACTGAACGTATCGGCCAATTATGGGCGCGGGGAATAGACCTTAATTGGGAAGCCTGGTATAAGAACGAAAAAAGAAACAGGGTTTCTTTACCAACCTACTCATTCGAATCTGAAAAATACCTCGCCGAAGTACAGCCTTTCGAAAATGGACTTATTCCCACGGCTAACCTGACAGATCCCGCCGTCGGACAGGGAAGTAAAGAATGGGTCTATTATCCTTCCTGGAAACGGTCTGTCCTGCTCAACCCGGATGTAAAACCGCAAGGACGCCAATACCTGCTCTTTTCCTTCGACAGGGAATTCTTTGTATCCGTAAAAGATGTCTTTCTGCAACATGGAAAAGAATTGATCGGGGTATTCATAGGGGAGGAGTATAAAAAGGTGTCGAAGAGCGAATACAGCATCGATCCCGCCCAACCGGATCATTTTAAGCAATTGGTCAGGGAAATGACAAACGACGGCGTCCGGGTCACCGACATCGTTTACACATGGGGCATCGCGGCGGATGCTTCGAAGATGAAGCTGGACGGGATGAACAGGGATATCAACCTGGTTTATTTTGGTTTGGTAAGGGTCGTACAGGCCTTTTTGCAAAACAATAGTCTGAAGGACAAAAGGATAGCTATATTGACGGATAACCTGCATAAGGTGGTCGGCACGGAACAATCGGCATACGGCCAGTCTTTGCTGCTGGGCCTGACCAGGGTTATCCCACAGGAACTTTCTATAGCCTGCTGTAACATCGACCTGAACCTGAAGGAAGGAATGGCCGGCATGGCAGACAGGTTGCTGGAAGAAATCAATAATAATAAAGGTAAGGAGGATAGTATAGTGGCCCTCAGGTATGGCGGGCGATGGATACAGGACTATCAGCAATATACACAGCCGGTGCAGGTGGGAAAAACAGTGATCAGGAAAGACGGTATCTATTTAATAACCGGAGGATTAGGCAACATCGGTTTCACCCTGGCAAAATACCTGGTACAGCATCACGGAGCCAAAGTCATTCTCACCGGGAGAAAAGAATTAAAGGAGAATGAAGAAGGATGGAAGAGGCTTGAATTTTTACGCAGCATGGGAAAAGGTACAGGATATTATAGGATAGATGTCTCCGACGGGGACAAGTTCAACAGGTTGGTGGAAGACCTGGAACAGACGGTGGGAAAGATCCGGGGAGTTATCCATACGGCCGGTATTACCGATGATAGTTACTTCCAGCTTTTGGAAGACATGACAGCGGAAAAAACATTGGGTATGTTCGCTCCCAAAATGGGGGGAGTGGAGAGCCTTTACAGGATATTTAAGGACAGGCGCCCCGATTTTGTATGGGTAACTTCCAGCCTTTCCTCTGTGCTGGGAGGACTGGGCTACGGGGCCTATGCTTCCGCCAATACCTACATGGATTATTTTATTTCTTCTAGGTCCGGGGAACTGCCTGGTTGGAAGAGCATAGGCCTGAGAGGACTGCAGTTCGATAAAAAGGACCTGGGATGGACAGACATGCCGGATGTAACTGACTCCAGGGCAGATGAGATTTATCAATTATTTGAATGGAGCCTTTCTGTCAGGGAAAGCCCTGTGATTTTTCAAGCCCGCGAAGACCTGCCGGCCCGGTTGAAAAATAGTTATAAAATAGAAAGAGAGGCGCCGAAAATGGAGGAAGTTGACAAACCGGATTCGGGCAGACAGGAGCGGCCTGACCTGCCTACTGCTTATGCATGCCCGGAGACAGATACGGAGAAGAAGATCAATTATATTTTTGAAGACTTTCTCAGCATGGCCAACATTGGCGTCGACGACCATTTTTTCGAATTGGGAGGAGACTCATTAAAAGGCATGATGCTCTTGAAAAAGATCAATAAGGAATTTAATGTCAACCTGTCTTTAAGGGATTTTATATCGAATGCTACTGTCAGGTTAATAGCTGCCAGAATTGACGAAACCAGCTTGCTTAAGGCAGAGCCTGAAATGGAGAACGAAATCACCATTTAAACGTCCCCTGTAATTTATGCGAGAGCTGTTAAAAAGACTGCGGGAAGATAATATTACGGTCTCATTGGATAGCAACGACCTGAAAATTAAATTCAATGGCGACCGCCTTCCCCAGGAGGTCATACAGGACCTTAAGGATAATAAAGCTCAGATTGTCGAATACCTGAAAAGCCAGGAACATCATCCTGCACAGCACGGGATACCTCCGGCGAAACAGGATAAATGTTATCCTCTATCTCCTGCTCAATTCAGGTTGTGGGTGTTAAGCCAGTATGAGTGGGGAAATATTGCCTACAACATGCCGGGAATATATACCTTCGAAGGAGAGCTGAGTTATGCCTCGCTGGAGTATTCCTTCGCAACCCTGATCGAACGGCATGAGATCCTTCGGACGGTATTCAGGGAGGATGACCAAAAGGAAATAAAGCAATTTATCGATCCGGTTGAAACGGCCGGATTCAGGATGACCTATAATGACCTGAGGCAGGAGCAGGATAAAGCAGGTACCCTAAAGAAGCTGATCGGGGAGTACTCCGTAAAACCTTTTGACCTGGCGTCGGGCCCCTTGCTGCGGGCCGGCATCTTCCAGGTGGAGGACAAGAAATGGATCTTCGTATTTGTGATCCATCATATCATCGGCGATGGATGGTCCATGAATATTTTAATGAGGGAACTGACATTGTTTTATAGTTCCCACGTTAGGGGAGAAACCCCTTCATTGCCACCTTTACGCATCCAATACAAGGATTATGCGGTCTGGCAGCAGCAACAGTTGAAAGAAGGAGTTTTAAAACCCCAACGGAGCTATTGGCTGAAGAAATTTGAAGGGGACCTGCCGGTATTGGACCTGCCGGTTGATAAGATACGCCCTGCCTACAAGACCTATAATGGCGGTTCCATACAACGGGTGATCAACTCAGCAGCAGGTAAAGGACTGAAAGGCCTTATCCGGCAGCATAACTGTACACTGTTCATGGGGCTGCTGGCTGCCGTTAGCGCCCTATTACATAGGTATTCCAATCAAAGTGATCTGATCATAGGTACCCCCATCGTCGGCAGGGAACATGTCGACCTGGACGATCAGGTCGGACATTACCTGAATACGCTGGCTCTCAGGATCCCGGTAAATGGTAAAGACAGCTATCGGGAATTATTGAAGAACATCAGACGGGTGACCCTGGAAGCCTACGATCACCAGTTTTATCCTTTTGATGAGCTTGTCGAAGAGTTACATCTTCAAAGAGATATGAGCCGAAACCCCTTATTCGATGTATTGGTCATTTTGCAAAACACAAAGATCAATGATAATAAAATGGAGCAGAAAGGGAAAGAGCCGCTGACCATAAAAGGGTATGCAGACCGGGAAAGCTTAAATAGTAAATTCGACCTCACCTTTGATTTTGTCGAGGTCAATGGGAATATACACATGAACATCGTATATGCAAAGGATATCTTTAATACCACCACGGTAGAAAGGATGGCAAACCACCTGGAACACCTGCTTCGGGCGATAGTGGAAGATCCGGAATTGCCCGTTCAACAGCTGGAGTATTTAAGCCCGGAAGAAAAGCGCAGGTCCCTGGTGGAATTCGAGGAGAAAACTACTGATTTTAAACCAGGTAAGAGTATAATGGAGCTGTTCGAAGAACAGGCGGCTATCAGCCCCGGGAAAGCTGTTATAAATGAATCGTCTCGCCGGTTTGGCGCCTGGCTGGAAGATCGCTGCCAGGTAAGGGCGGATGATATCGTGGGCATCCGGCTGAGCAGGCAGGAATGGATGCTTCCTGCCATGCTGGGAGTGTTGAGGGCGGGAGCCGCTTATCTTCTTTTTGATACGCTTCATTCCCAGAGACAAATGGAATATATCATTTCAGACAGCAACTGCAAAGTCGTCGTCGGAGATGAAGAATACGAGAATTTTTTGAACGAACACCAGCGCTATTCTTCCTCCACGTTGAAATTTGCAGGTAAACCGGGCTCTCTGGCCTTCATAGTATACCCGGTAGGCCTTTCCCGGCAGCCAAAAGGTTTGATGGTGAACAATAACTCCATCTTGAACTACCTGGCCTGGAATATAATCGATTGCTTCGGGAGGATAGATTATTCTTTAAATAATTTACAGGAGGTCCTATCGCTTAGCTCCGTGGAAGGATTCTATAAAAAAATGGTGGAATACACAAAGAATTCGATTCTTTCAGATGTCAATATAAAAACGACATTTAATTCCCCCGTCAGCGACGAATTTTGAGGTTCTTAAATTGGGCTGAGCCCAATTCGTACTTGAGGCCCGAAGGCCGAAAGTACAGACATTATGGTTTGACGATAAAAAATTATTTTTTTCCAATTTTTTATTGCCACATTTAATCTTCTCAAAGAAAAACAATGGATCGGAAAGTAATACACAGCGTGTTCGAAGCCGTCGCGGATAGAATCCCTTCAAAGACGGCTATCGAAACGGAAAATGCTGAAATCACCTATGGTGAATTGAACAGGTTTGCCAACCGGCTTTCTCATTTGTTCCAATCGATAGGATATGGTAAGGAAAAGATCGTGAATGTGGTTATGCCCTCTTCCATCCGGCTGGTTGGTACGATGCTGGCGGCTTTTAAAAGCGGTTTGATCTTCCTTCCCGTTGATCTTGCCTTTTCTGAAAAGAGATGGAGGCAGTTATTCATGGAGACATCCGATGGTTTGGTAGTCGTTACGGAAGAGATGGCGGATGAGGTCGGCAGGATGATGGATAAACTGGGTATCGAAGTCCGGCACATGGTGACGGTGGACGACCAATACGATATTAAAGTATATGATTTCGTTGCAGGGAAACTGCAGACGACCCCCTTCTGCTGCCCGGACGACTGGGACCTCAACCCGGTTTTGGAAATCGATGGAGGGGACAGCAACTATATCTTTTACACCTCGGGATCTACGGGAGAAGGGAAGGCCATCGTGGGAGCTAATGCCTCTCTAAGCCATTTTATACACTGGGAGATCAAAGAATTTAAGATAGAGGAGACCTGCCGGGTAAGCCAGCTGACACAAGTGACCTTTGACGCGTCCCTCCGGGATATTTTTGTAGCGCTGATCTCCGGGGGCGTATTATGCATCCCCTCGGCGGATACAAAAAATAACCCGGCTAAATTACTTCGATGGCTGGAGCAATACAGGATTACCATCGTCCACTGCGTTCCCTCTCTATTCCGTATCCTTACAAAAGAACTGGCCATTGATAAAAAGGCCGCTTATGATCTTAGCCATTTGAAACATATTCTTATGGCGGGGGAATCCTTGTATGCAAAGGATATCCTCAGCTGGAGGACAGCGGCTGGCGAGACGACAGAACTGGTTAACCTGTATGGCGCCACGGAGACGACTTTGATCAAAACATTTTACAGGATAGGCTCCGTTCCCAACAACCCGGCCTATGCCATTCCAGTCGGGGTGCCTATCAGCAATACCAGCATTGCCATTATTAAGGACGGTGAGATCTGTAAAGTAGGCGAAACCGGGGAAATATATATTAAAACTCCCTTTGCCACAAAAGGATATTATAAGAACGAACAGCTCACCAGGGAATGTTTTGTTCAAAACCCCCTTCAGCAGGAGCCTAAAGATATCGTATACAGGACGGGAGACATCGGTCGTTACCTGCCGGATAGAAATATAGAATTACTGGGCAGATCGGACAGCCAGGTTAAAGTAAATGGTATCCGCGTGGAACTTTTGGAGGTTGAACAGGCCCTGCGGGGTATCGCAGATATAACAGGAGTGGTCGTCAAGGCACAGCGCACCGATGATGGCATCGTTAATTTAGTGGCCTATTATACCGGTGAGAAGATGGATACGGGTATATTGCGGCAACAGCTCCTGGTCATACTCAATCAGCAGGCCATACCTTCCTATTTTATCCATCTAAAGGAATTTCCACTGAATATTAACGGAAAAATTGATAAAAAGGCCTTACCCCTCCCGGAAGAAATGATGATGGGCGGAGCTGACTTCAAAGAGCCGGTCGGCGAATGGCAGATCAAAATAGCGGGATTATGGAGGGAGATCCTCGGCCACGAAAAGATCGGCAGCAACATTTCTTTTTTTACGATCGGAGGCAATTCACTGCGGGCTATTTTGCTGATATCGCGATTGAATAAAGAATTCGGAATAGGGGTCAGGATCGGCGATATCTTCACCCATGACACCATTGCCGGACAGGAAAAACTCATAGCCGATAGCCTGAAAAAAGAATACCAGGAGATCAGCCTGGTTCCTGCAGCCCCACACTATCCTTTGTCTTCTTCACAGCACAGACTATGGGTATTGAGCCAGTTTGAGGAGGTTAATATTGCCTACAATATGCCGGGAGTATATCTTTTCGAAGGCAACCCGGGCCGGGCAGCATTGGAGTACGCCTTTAAGTCACTAATAGAAAGACATGAGATCCTCCGGACCGTATTTAAATATGATGAACAGGGAAATATAAGGCAGTTCATCAACTCCATGGCTGAAATGGACTTCCGGATAACCTATCGGGATGTAAGAGGGCAGAAAGAGGAAACTATAAAAAAGATCTTGCAGGAAGAGTTCATCCGGCCTTTCAATCTCGCTACGGGCCCCTTATTACGGGCTGGCCTGTACCAGGCTGCGGAGGATAGATGGATCTTTACTTATGTCATGCATCACATCATCAGCGATGGATGGTCCATGGCTATTTTGATCAGGGAACTGCTGCAATTATACAATGCTGCGGAAAAAGGAGACAAAGACCCGCTGCCGCCTTTGCGCATCCAATATAAAGATTATGCCTCCTGGCAGCGAATGAAATTGAGCGGAGAAGATTTGCAGCAGCATAAAAACTACTGGCTGCGGCAATTTGAAGGAGAACTGCCGCTGTTGGATCTTCCGGGTGGTAAGCCCCGCCCGCCGGTCAAAACACATAAGGGAGATTCGATAAGCAAAAAGATTGATGGCAGCATAGCTCGGGGGATCAGGACAATTATCCACGATCAGGGCGCGACGTTGTTTATGGGTTTGCTGGCGGCCGTAAACGCGTTGTTATACAGGGTTACCGGTCAGAACGATTTTATCATAGGTACCCCCGTTGCCGGTCGGGACCACATGGACCTGGAAGACCAGATCGGATTTTATGTAAATACGCTGGCCCTTCGGATTCAGCTCAAAGGGGAGGACAGCTACCAGGAACTGCTGGAAAAGGTGAAACAGGTGACCCTGGGCGCCTATCAGCATCAAGCTTATCCCTTTGACGAATTGGTGGATGATCTGCACCTTCACCGGGATATCAGCCGCAACCCCTTATTCGACGCACAGGTCATCGTTCAGGAATTTAAAAATAATCATAAAGGGGAAGATCAACGGTTAGGGAACCTGGAAGTGAGCAAATATGAAGGCGCCAAAAGAATGACCAGTGTCTTCGACCTGGTATTCAACTTCGCCGGAATGGATGACGAATTATTTCTCAATCTCACCTACAACAGTGATATCTATGATGCGGACATGGTTGCCCGGCTGTTGCAACAGGTAGAGAGATTCCTGCAGGCTATTATCGCCTCCCCCCGGCTGCCGGTCAACCGCCTGTCTTTCCTGCACGAGGGGGAAAAGGCCCGGTTGCTGCGGGAGTTCAACGACACGGCGGTGACCTATCCCGGGCCCCGGACACTGGTGGAGCTGTTTGAAGAGCAGGTGGTGAAAAGTCCGGATAAGGTGGCAGTGGTATTTTCGGGAGAGGAGCTGAGCTACCGGGAGCTGAATGAACAGAGTGACCGGCTGGCGGGGTATCTGCGGTCAAACCATGGGGTGGAAGCCGAAGAACTGGTAGGCATCATGCTGGACCGGTCCGACAAGATGATCATCGCGATCCTGGGAGTCTTAAAGGCGGGCGGGGCCTATGTACCGATCGACCCGGACTATCCGGCAGCACGAAAGGATTATATCTTGCGGGACGGGGGGATCCGGGTGCTGATCACGCATACGGAATATATTTTTAACCTGGACTATTACCAGGGGGCTGTATTTGCGATGGACGTGCAAATGGATGACCTTGCGTCGCCCGCGCCCATGGTCCGGGGTAGCGGGGCGGAGGCGCTGGCCTATGTGATCTATACCTCCGGCTCGACGGGCCAGCCGAAAGGGGTGATGATCGACAACGGGGCGATCGTAAATACGATCCGTTCCCAGCGGGAGATTTTTGCGGCGGAGGCGGGAGAAAGACACCTGCAGTTCGCCTCCTGCTCCTTTGATGCGTCCGTATCGGAGATCTTCGTTGCGTTGAGCGCAGGCAGCGCCTTATACATCATCGGGGAGGAAGCGAAGAAAGAGCCCCGGCTGCTGGAGGAGTATCTGCGGGAGCATAAAATAGAGATGGCCACGATCCCGCCGGCCTATTTGAAGCTGCTGTCCATAGAGAGGCTGGAGAGTCTGAAGAAGCTGATCACGGCCGGGGAAGCGGCGCTGCGGGACAAGGCGAAGGCATTTTTGCGACAAGGGACTTACTATAATGCGTATGGCCCGACGGAGACGAGCATCTGCGCATCGGTGTTCAAAGTGGAGAAAGGGAGAGAGCTGGAGGTGACAAGTGTACCGATAGGAGTGCCGGTAGCGAATACACGGGTATATATATTGGACGGGCAGACAAGCCTGCAGCCTATCGGGGTGACAGGGGAGCTATGGATCAGCGGGGCGGGCCTGGCGCGGGGTTATTTAAACCAGCCGGGTCTGACCGAAGAGAGGTTTGTAGCCAGCCCGTTCACGAAAGGGGAGAGGATGTATAAGACGGGGGACCTGGGCCGCTGGCTGGCGGGAGGGGATATAGAGTTTGGAGGCAGAAAGGACGACCAGGTGAAGATACGGGGCTACCGGATCGAGCTGGGAGAGATAGAAGGGGTGCTGCAGAGCTATCCGGGGATCGATGCGGCGGCAGTGATAGTAGGACGGGACAGCGGGGAGGAGAAGGAACTGATAGCCTACATAGCGGGAAAAGAGACGGTAAACCTGACGGACCTCCGGGGTCATTTGAATAAGACCCTGCCGGACTATATGCTGCCCGGCCGGTACATCCAGATGGAGAGCCTGCCGCTGACGGTAAACGGGAAAATAGACAGGAAAAAACTGCCTTCCCTGGAAGGGTCGGACATGTCAGCCAATGTCCCCTATGTCGCACCCCGTAATGAAACAGAAACTAAACTGGTATCGATCTGGCAAGGTATATTGGAGAAAGAAAAAATAAGCATAAAAGACAACTTCTTTGATCTGGGCGGACACAGTTTGAAAGCCACCCGGCTGGCCAGCCGGATCCAAAAAGATTTCGAGGTGGAGATATCGTTAAAGGAATTATTCGAAACGGCCCTATTGGAAGAGCAGGCCCGGTTGATAGAGCAGGCCCGTAAGCTCCCGTTCTTTCATATATCCCCGGCAAGGGGACAGTCTCATTATCCGTTGTCTTCTTCACAACACCGGTTATGGGTCCTGAGCCAGTTTGAAGAAGGGAATATCGCGTACAATATGCCCGGAGCCTACGTGTTCGAGGGCAACCTGGATCCCCGTTCCCTGGAATACGCCTTTCAGTCGCTGATCCGGCGCCATGAAAGTCTGCGGACGGTCTTCAGGGAAGACCAGGAAGGGAAGATCGGACAGTTTATCCATCCAGGAGAAAAATTCCCATTCGAAATAGCTTACCAGGACCTGAGACAGGAGGCCGGACAGGAAAAAAAGATAAAGGACCTGGTACAGCAACAATTCAGCAAAGCCTTTGATCTGGCAGCAGGCCCCCTGGTAAAGGCTGCACTGTTCCAGGTGGAGGATAATAAATGGGTGCTTACCTATATGACCCACCACATCATCAGCGATGTATGGTCATTGGATATTCTGATAAAAGAATTGCTGCTGTTTTACAAGGCCCATAGCGAAGAAGGCGTCCTCTCCCTGCCGCCCCTGCGTATTCATTACAAAGATTATGCGGTCTGGCAGCAGGCACAGGTGACCGGGGAAACGCTCAACGCGCATAAAGCGTATTGGCTGGAAAAGTTTAAAGGCGAAATCCCTGTTTTAGAGCTTCCCGGCGACAAACCCCGCCCTTCCATAAAAACCTATAATGGCAGGTCGGCAAATAAGGCTCTCAGGCCGGAGTTATACCATAAGATAAAGACCCTCGCGCAGCAGGAAGAATCCACCTTATTCATGGCTTTATTGGCAGCCGTTAATGCATTGCTATACCGGTATACCGGCCAAAAAGACATCGTCTTGGGCAGCCCTGTCGCCGGAAGAGAGCATAGCGACCTGGACGACCAGATCGGGTTTTTTGTAAATACCCTGGCATTGAGGATGGAGTTCAGGGAAGAAGATAGTTACAGGGATTTGTTGCACAACGCCAGGCGCCTGACCCTGGAAGCTTATGAACACCAGGCTTACCCGTTTGACGAGCTGGTGAACGAGCTGCATATTCAACGTAACATGAGCCGCAGCGCGCTGTTCGATGTGATCGTATCGTTACGTAACATGGGCATGAAAGGAATAGAAGAACAGGACCTGGTGGAAGGATTGAAGATAAGTCAATACCGGGAAGTGGAAATCCCGACCAGCAGGTTTGACCTGTCATTGAATTTCGTGGAAATGGAAGAAGGGCTGCTCCTTACCTTCGAATACAACAGCGACATTTTCGAAAGCTCAACGATTGAAGGGTTGGGACATCATTGGGAACAATTGATGGAGGCGATGCTAGCAGCGCGGGATCAGCCTGTAATAAAGCTGGATTTTTTAACCGGATCGGAGAAACGGCAGTTACTCGAAGAATTCGGCGGCGCCCTGTCCGGCCATCTGAAAGGCAGGACGATTGTCGGATCATTCGAAGAGCAGGTTGATAAAGGGCCGGATAGGATCGCTTTGATGTTCGAAGAAAAAACACTGACCTATAAAGAACTGAACGATAGATCCGACCAGGCGGCGGATTATCTGAAAAGAACATTTGCCATTCAGAACGGCGATCTGATCGGAATAATGTTGGATAGGTCTGAAAAAATGATCATTGCTATCCTGGGGGTATTGAAATCCGGAGGAGCTTATGTACCTATCGATCCTGACTACCCTAAAGAGCGGAAGGAGCATATCGTAAAGGATACAGGCATCAGGGCGTTGATTACACAAACGGATTATATCTTCGACCTGGAATTTTATGAGGGCGGGGTCTTTGCAATAGACGTGCAATTGGATTCCGCAATGTCCCCTTCTACACCGGATGCCCTTTCTACACCGGATACCCTTTCTGCGCCGGATACCCCTCCGGGATTAAAGGGACCCGGTATGGATCCCGGGAGTTTGGCCTACGTGATGTATACATCGGGTTCAACGGGGAAACCCAAAGGGGTAATGGTTGAACAGGCTGGTATCCTGCGATTGGTCAAATCCACCGATTATATAACATTCACGGAAGAAGACGTTCTTTTGTCCACGGGCTCCGTCTCATTTGACGCCACGACTTTTGAATACTGGGGAATGCTGTTGAATGGAGGTTGCCTGGTTATGTGCCGGCACGAAGTATTGCTGGACGCACGACGGCTGGCGGAGGAAATGGAAAAAAGAAAGATCAGTTTGATGTGGTTTACTTCGGGTTGGCTAAATCAACTGGTGGATACGGATATAGAAATATTCAGGGGATTGAAGACCGTAGTAGCCGGCGGAGATAAATTGTCCCCCGTTCATATCAACTCCCTGCGCCGGTTATACCCGGCCCTGAATATTGTAAATGGCTATGGACCGACGGAGAATACAACCTTCTCTTTAACCTATCGGATAACATCTTCGCTGGACAGCATTCCTGTGGGAAAACCCATCCACGGCTCCACAGCGTATATTCTTGGTGATCAGCTATCCTTGTTGCCGATAGGCGCTATCGGTGAAATTTGCCTGGGAGGAAACGGCCTGGCGCGGGGCTATTTAAACCAGCCAGACCTTACGGCGGAAAAATTTGTGACCAATCCATTCAGGGAAGGAAGGGTCTACAAAACCGGGGACCTGGGAAGATGGCTGCCGGACGGCAACATCGCCTTCATCGGTAGAAAAGATGACCAGGTGAAAATACGGGGATACCGGGTAGAGCTGGGAGAAATTGAAAAGGTACTCCAGGATTTCCAACCTATTGACTCCGCCGTTGTAATAGCCAGAAGGGGCGACCAATGGACGAAAGAACTGATAGCCTATTTCGTGGCCCGGGAAACGATGGATCCATCGGGTATCCGGAGCTATTTAAATGGAAGGCTGCCTTCTTATATGGTGCCGGCGCATTTTATACAACTGGAAAAATTCCCATTGACGGCTAACGGGAAAGTTGATAAAAAAAACTTGCCGGAGCCGGAAGAGCTCAACCTGGTATCCGGGGCGGAATACGCAGCTCCCCGTAATGAAAAGGAAGAGGCGATCGTACACATCTGGCAACAGCTGTTGGGAAGGGACAGGATAGGCATTAAAGATAATTTTTTTGAAATAGGAGGAGATTCCATAAAAATATTAAGCATGGTCAGCGAGGTGCGAAAGAAGATCCATCTCGACATATCCATCGCGGAGATCTATAAGAACGGAACGATAGAGAATATACTCGCTCATGCCATGTCGTCCCGTGATATTTTAAACAGCAGGCGGCAGTCGGAAGAGCTCCGTGCAACCGTAATAGCGGAGATGGAAAACCTGAAAAAAAAGATCCTGTCCTCCGGCCGGCTCCCCGACAGGGATAACATAGAGGATATCTATCCCATGAGCGATATAGAAAAAGGAATGATCTATGAGTCGCTGGTGAACGAAGGGGCAGGTATATATCACGATCAGCTGGCCAACAAAAGGACCTTTTTCGATTTTCAGATAAATACATTCAGAGAAGCCCTGGAATTATTGGTGGAGAAGCACGCCATCCTAAGGACAAGCTTTTCCCTGAATGACTTTGACACGGAAGTGCAGCTCGTTCATAAAAAAATAGACCTTCCGGTTCAGTATAAGGATATTTCAGATTGGACAAGCTCCCGCCAGGAAAGTGAGATCCGGGATTTTATAACCTCTGAATATGGAAACCCCTTTGACATTTCGAAGGCCCCTTTATGGAGGATAAATGTATTCAGGATCAGCAGGGACGAAATTGTATTTGTGTTACAGTTCCATCATGCCATCATGGATGGCTGGAGCCATGCCTTATTTATCACCGAATTAAACAACCTCTATCTGAAATTGGAGGAGACTCCTTCTTACAAACCGGAGACGCTGCAGTCGGATTATAAGGATTTTATCATCCAGCATGAAATAGATAAAAAAGACGATGCGGTAAAAGGGTTCTGGAAGGAGGACTTGCAGCATAATGAACGGCTGGACCTGTTTACGGACGAAAATGAGCTTAAAAAGTATTCACAATCTCTCGATGACGATGGGGTAAAGAAAATACACCAGGCGGCGCTTGAGCTGAATACTACCGTTAAAGCTTTATCACTCAGCGCCTATCTGTACATGCTGAAAGTGCTGAATTACGATAACGAAGTGCTGGCCGGCGTAGTGACGAATACCCGGCCGGTTTGCCCTGACAGTGAAAAAGTTCTGGGCTGCTTCCTGAATACCATCCCCTTTAGATTGCTGATAGACCCGGAGAAGACCTGTTATGACCTGGTAGTACAGGTTTATGCCAGGCTGGCGGCCCTGAAGGACTATGAAAGGCTAAGTCTCCTGGAGATCGCCCAGATCCATGGTGTCCAGTCGGATCCCGGTAATCCATTTTTCGACACCTTCTTTAATTACGTCGATTTTCATGCGTACGATTCCGCAAAAGAGGATACGAAAAAAGATAGGGTGGAAGCCCCTTCATCCGGTATCGAAGTAAGCAGCAATAGCCGCACGAATATACTGCTGGATTTTACGGTAGACCTTACAGGAGGAGGATATAGGGTAGGGTTTACACTGAGTAAAAAGCTTAGGTCAGGCCTCACTCCTGAAAGACTGGGGGCATTGTATTTTAATATATTGTCCTATATGACCCATTCTCCGCACCAGGCTCTCCGGCTTGCTGGTATCCTGGACCCGGATGAGAAATACCGGTTGCTGGTTGAATTTAACGATACACCCGCGGATTATAGCAGGGACAGATCCGTAATGGCTCTTTTTGAAGAGCAGGTATCGCTTGCTCCGGGGAATATCGCGCTGGTTTCCGGCAACACGGCCATCACCTATGGTGAGCTGAACGAGAGATCGAATAAACTGGGAGATTACCTCAGAAAAAATTATCAGGTAGCAAAAGATGATTTGATCGGAATTAAGCTGGAGAGGAGCGAATGGCTGCTCATAGCCATCTTCGGGGTCTTGAAATCCGGCGCAGCCTACCTGCCGATAGACCCTGATTATCCCCCGGATCGCATCGGGTATATGATAGCGGATAGTAAATGCAAATTGCTGATTGACAAAGAAGAGCTGGAGAGATTTAAAAAGGAGGAAGTTATCTATGCCGGAAATAATCCGGAGCCGGTAAAGGAAGACCCGGGTCTGGCTTATGTGATCTATACGTCAGGTTCGACCGGCCTTCCCAAAGGCTGCGCCATTGAGCATAACAGCTTATCCAATTACATTCAATGGGCAAATGGATATTATTTCAGAGAGGGCCCCTTGCCCATTTTCGGCTTATATACCTCTCTGTCCTTCGATCTTACCATAACGAGCCTTTTTTGTCCGTTGACAAAGGGGGGGAAACTAATTATCCATCCTCCGGAAACAGATATTATCGATATTTTGACGGGAGTTTTTAAAGGGGAGAGCGAAATTAACAGTATTAAACTTACCCCCTCCCATATATCCATCCTGGGGGACCTTTCGATAAGGTCTTCCGCTATAACCTGCGCCATCGTTGGGGGAGAACAGATCACCAGGCAACAGGTGCGTATACTGAAAGAGATTAACCCCTCCATTAAAATATATAACGAATACGGACCTACCGAGGCTACGGTAGGGTGTATCGTGACGGAATTACAGGAGAATGCGCCTATCCTGATCGGAAAGCCCATTTCCGGAGCGGAAGTATACATTCTGGACCAGGAGCAGGCGCTCAATCCCATAGGTGTTATCGGAGAATTGTACATCGGAGGTGCAGGCCTGGCGAGAGCTTACCTGGGGCAACCCGGGTTGACAAGGGAAAAATTCCTGCCCAACCCCTTTATAGAAGGGAAAAGAATATATAAGACAGGTGACTTATGCCGATGGCTGCCCGATGGGAATATAGAGTTCATCGGACGGAGGGACGAGCAGGTAAAAATAAGGGGTTACCGGATAGAACTGGAAGAGATAGAACAGACCCTGCGACAGCATGAGCAGGTCGAATCGGCAGCAGTATCCGTCCTGGCCCGGAAGGACGGACAGCGGGACCTCGTTGCCTACCTGGTCAGTAAGGCAACTATTTCTATACCGGATCTACGGGCCTCTTTGAGTAAGTCCCTGCCGGCTTATATGCTGCCCGGCTACTATGTACAACTGGACAAATTGCCTTTAAGCGCCAATGGTAAATTGAATAGAAAGGCGCTGCCCTCTCCCGAAGGTCTGGACATATCCACCGGTGTGGAATATATTCCGCCACGTAATGAGTTGGAAAGACAGCTGGTGGAGATCTGGCAGGAGCTGCTGGGCAGGGACAGAATAGGGATAGAAGATAATTTTTTTGAAGTGGGAGGCCATAGCCTGAAAGCTACCCGTCTGGTCAACCAGATCCATAAGATATTAAAGGTTAAGCTGCCATTAAAGCAACTATTCAACAACCCGGTATTGGCTGACCAGGCCCGGCTGATACGACAGGCCCAAAAAGCATCTTATACGGAAATCCCACCCGTTGCCATCCGCGATGGCTATCCCTTGTCTTCCTCACAACGCAGGTTGTGGACCCTGAGCCAGGACCCACGGGAAAATATTACCTATAATATTCCCGGAGTATACCTATTGGAAGGTGAGCTGGATCGGGCGTCGCTGGAATATGCTTTCGACAGGTTAATGGACCGGCACGAAATTTTGCGTACGGTATTTGAAGAAGATCAGCAGGGGGAAGTACAACAGGTTGTCTATCCGCAGACGGTTATGAAGTTGGACATACCCTACCTGGATCTAAGACAGGAGCAGCAACCGGCTGAAAAGCTAAAAGAGCTCATCAATAAGGAATTGCAGACCCCTTTCCATCTCTCTCAG
>DATJJD010000021.1:0-29141 GCA_035492545.1 Puia sp. | reverse complement strand
GTGGGCGCCACCAGGGCGCTGGCATTGGTCATGGCGATGCCGATCATATCCTCTTTTACAGCCTGCAGGGCATGATACCCGGCAATGCCGAAATGGTTGGAGTGTTGTACACTGACCCAGCCCGTTCCTACCTTCTTTGCCTTTTCAATGGCTATCTGCATGGCAAAAGGCGCCACGACCAGGCCAAGGCCACTGTCTCCGTCCACGACAGCGGTAGAGGGGGTCTCGTGGATAATACGGATGTCCGGGGTCATATTGGCGCGACCTGCTTCTTTGAGACGTACATAACCGATCAAACGGGCTACGCCGTGGGAGTCGATCCCCCGCAGGTCTGCGCTCAGCAGGGCTGTGGCGGCGGTGCGGGCGTCTTTTTCCGGGCAGCCTATCTTTTCAAAGATGGCCGTAGTGAATGATAGGAGCTGCTCATACGGGAAGATGGATGCTGCCGGGTGCTGGTCTGCCATGGAATGTTTTTAGGGGGGCAAAGATCGGTGTTTACCCGCTTTCCGCTATTGGAAATTTAGCGGTCGCGGGTAAACGGCTAATGTCGGCAGAACTTCGGCCTGAACACTGTTCAGTCCTCGTTCGTAACCTTCGCTTCGCTCGGTTAGGACAGATGCTTCCAGCATCTTTGCTACTTATAGGTAGATCGCCTCGATCTTTTCAACAGCCACCTGCCGGCGGGGATGAAACTCCGGGCCGGTCATATATTTCTCCAGGCTGTATAATAACTGCCGGGCTTCAGGCCGCCGGTCGGCGTCCGTCAACAGGTCGATACCCGACACCAGCAAGCTGCCTTCTCCCACGCGGCATTCGAAGATCAGTCCCAGGGGACGGGCCGTCACCCAGTCATCGATGACGCGGACAATGGGGCTCAGGCCGGCGGCGACCTCGTCGAGCCGGATAGGACCGCCATGGGTAAACGCATCGCACCATTGCCAGTTACTATGATATTGGGTGGGAAAGGCGGCCAGGGCAGGATGCCGGGGGTTACAGAGGATCCCCATAGTATTGGGCGGCTGACCATGTGTCCAGGCCGTATTCCAAAAGATGGTAGAAAAGCCTGCCTTGGCCTCCGCTCCTTTCCCGTTGCGGATGCTGCCTTGCTTCAGGGTGAGCAATACCTTGCCTCCCTGCTTCAGGGTGGCAAGCGCCTCCTCATCCAGCGTTTGGGACACTACCAGCCTTTCCCGCGGCTTGGCCGGCTCCGATAACCTGGTCGTGGCAAGCCCGGGTAGCCGGGCCGGGTAAACGAAGAAATCCCAGGAATTGCGCCAGGCGCCAACAGAGACAGTCAGCTGTAACCGGGCAGGCCGGGAAAGAGCCTGTAAGGGTTGGCGGATCACTCCCAGGGACTCGCCATTGCCCACCGCGATATCCGTTGCCGGCAATCTCCCCTGCCAAAGGATCCTGCCATCGGGATCTGCAATCGTCCATGCAGGGCTGACATGCCGCAAACTCCCTTCGCTAAAGTTCGCAATCTCTACCGGGACTTCCAGCACCTGGTCATTGAGGTAGACCATACGAGGCATCCGGGCCAACGGCACGACCGCATTACAGAAACGGCTGTAGGCGGCGCCCGTCACATATCCTTTATCTTCCCAGAAAGGGTTCAACACCCCTACCAGGGCCGTGCCCTGTCCGGGGAAGTCGTGCAGGTCCAGCAACTGAAAGCCTCCGAAACCAGGTGTCCGAAGGGCGGCTTCGATGTCGGCCTTATAACAAAGGACCTGCAGTTTCCCGGATGCCAGCAGGAAGCTGTCAGCCAGGTGGCCCATGCCATGCTGTTGCAGGGTATGCTGAAAGATCTCAAAATTCTTTGCTTTCAGGACCCCGGTATATTTGGGGATCTCTGAAAAGTCGGGGTAGACGCACCACTGCCCGATCTCATGACTGACTGTAGGGTGCTGCCATGGGGAGATGATATCCCGCCAGTCGTAGTCGCCCCGGGCAGGCCAGGTGTTGAGGATGCTCTTCAGTCCTTGTCCCCATTGCTGGATACGGGGGTTGGGGCTGCTGTTATAATCGTTATCGGGGATGACGGGCCAGCCGGCAGCGGTAGTATAAAGGCGGCGGCTGTCTTTTGCTTTCCAGTAACTGACAAAGTCGTCCAGGTATTTTTCCAGGTGCCGGCCGGCAGGTTCGTTGCCATAGGCCATCATACAAAAGGAGGGATGGTTGCCATAAGCATCCGCCATCCGTCCGCTCTCTTCATACAAATATTTGTCGAGGGGCTGGTCATCTCCCACGGTAACGCCTGAGTTAGCCCAGGAGCTGCATTCCACGTGCAGGTAAAAACCGCTGCGGTCGGCGGCTTCAAAGGCTGCCGCTGGGGGGCACCAGGAATGGAAGCGCATATGGTTCAAACCATAGCTGCGGCATACGTTAAAGATGTGCATCCAGGAAGCCCGGTCGGTAGGCGGGTACCCCGTCCTGGGGAAAATGGCGCATTCCAGGGTCCCCCGCAGGAAAACGGGACGCCCGTTGATGGTGAATTGGGTACCCCGGGTCGAAAATTCCCGCATGCCGAAATCCTCTTTATGCTGATCATTCTCACCGGAAGGACCCCTAACGCTGACGCGCAGGGTATAGAGGTTCGGATGAAATTCATCCCACAGCAAGGGATGGGCGCCCATGGGGTAGGTGATGTCGATGGTGGTGCTGTCTTTTTGAAGGACCACGTCTTTCTCAAGGGGAGGCAGGATCGGCTGGCCTTTACTGTTGGAAACAGCGGCCAGGTGCAGACGGACCTGGTAGGGGGCGGAAGAGGCTGCTCCCGGGGCGCTTGATGATTGGCTGCCGGCATCCGGGGACATACCATGGGCGCCAGCTGAGGCGGAAGTCACGCCGGGGGTAGTTGGGAGTGCGCCGGGGACAGAGGCGGTCAGGCCGGGGGCGTCGTTGCGGCATATCGTAATACGCGCCAGCACTTCTTTTCTCGCCACGCTGGGAAATAGCGCCACCTGCCCAATGTGCAGGGAGCTGCGGGCGATGAGGCAGAGCCGGCCTATCATTCCATTCCAGTTGCTTTGGGTATGATCGGAGACACTGTGGGAGTTGGGGCCCGGGTTGACCTCTTTGATCCGGTTGTCTACTCTTATCGTAAGGGTATGCTGTCCGGGCCGGAGCCACTCGCTGAGCGGGTACCGGTGGGGGGTGCCCAGGCTGTTTTGCCGGCCCGCTAAATGCCCGTCGATCCATACGGTGGTCTCCCAGTGCGCCCGTTCGATGAACAGTTCGATGGTTTGATCTTTCCAGGCGGGGGGGATGGTGATCTTTTTCTGATACCAGGCGGCGCCTTTATAATACCTGACCGGCTGCAGCCAGAAAGGGATCTTTATATGACCGGGCTGCCGGTAGGGGGCATATTCCGGTTGGAGAAAGTAAGACGAATCATTGATCTCCCCGGTCCAGGGGGTATGCAAGGTAACAACATCGCCCAGGCCATTACTGGTAAGGGAACCTGGTAAATGAAGATGCCCCTTCAACGGGTGATCGAACCAGGATGCGGATTCGCCCTCATCCAGGGAGTCGATCCGGAAAAGCCAGTCACCGGATAGGGATATTTCTTGTTGAGCCTTAGCGTACCCGCCGGCGAGGACAATCGTTAAAAAAAAGAGGCTGTAGCGGAGGATCATTTTCATGATGGCTTGTATAGTCAAGATAATTTAATCCATGCGTTTGGCCTACGCCTTTAGCTTCATATTCACCGGATCCCAGCTGATGATCTTCTTCTGAAAATAGCTTTCATTGGCGGCCAGACAGGGAGCCGCGGCCCGGAAACCGAAGATCGGGTCTTCTACGATGGGGCTGCCGGTGCGTACGCTGTTGAAAAAGTTGGTGAAATGTTCCAGGTCCTCGTCATAACCTTCCGGCAGGTGATAGACGGTGGGGGCAGGACTGGAGCTGCGTTGCTGTTCGGGGGTATAACGCTGGTTGTATAACCGCCGGAGTTCATCCTGCATGGCCTGTGGGTAGGTAGTAAGCGAATCCCAGCCGCCGATGCCCGGAGCCACGGACATCTTATGATGCCGGATGGTGAATCCATCATAACCCATGTCCAGCACTCCTTCCGAGCCTATAAATTTCACGGTGCTGGTCTCTCCCTGTCCACTGACAAAGTTGACGCGCAACGTCACTTCAAAAGCGGGATGTTCCGGGCAGTCGGGATAGTGCATGATGGCGGTCATTACATCGGGCACGTCCCGGCCGTCTTTCCAATAGGCTATCTGGCCGGAAGAAAAGATCTTTTCAGGGCCTGGGGAGCCTGTAATGAAATGAATGCCGGAGAGCAGATGTACGAAGAGATCGCCTGCGACCCCCGTTCCGAATGCCCGGTAGTTCCGCCACCAGAAAAATTTCTTAGGGTCATAGGGTTGTTGGGGGGTGCCGGCTATGTAACGGGCCCAGTCAACCGTCTCCGGTGACCCGTCGGTAGGCTGGGTATATTCCCAGGCACCAAGGGCGCTCTGCCTGTCGAAAGAAGCCTCGATACAAGTCAACTGGCCGATCTCCCCCGCTTTATAAAGTTCTCTGGCCCTGGCATAAGCCACGCTGCTCACCCGCTGGCTGCCTATCTGCATGGTCTTTTTAGACTGTTGCCAGGCGGCGATGAGGGGTAGGCCTTCTTCTATCCGGTGGACCATCGGCTTTTCGCCATAGACGGACTTCCCTTTTTGCAGGGCTTCGGTAGCAATCCGGGCATGCCAGTTGTCGCTGGTGGCGATGATGACGGCATCGATGTCTTTCCGATCGAGGATCTCATGGTAGTCGCGGGTGGTGAAGAGGTCTTTTCCATATAACTCCTTTGCCCGTTGAAGACGGCCCGTATAGAGATCAGCCACACCGACCAGGTGAATACCCGGTACTTTCAGCGCCGTCGCCACGTCATTGTATCCCATGATGCCCATCCCTATACAAGCGATCTGCAGGGTATCGGAAGGGCCGGTCTTTTTTTCGGCGGAGAGTATTTTCTCTTCCATTTTTTCTTTTGCTTCTCCCGTTCCCGCAGCGAGGGAAGAGAGACCGGCGGCGGAGAGCAGCATACCGGTGCCGCCCAGCTGTTGAAGGAATTTGCGTCTTGAGTTGTTATGGTCTGTGCGTGGCATGATGCTTTCGTTTTTAGAATACCAACGACCGGGCACCTGGTGGTGTACCGGTCGTCGGCGGGGTTGGGGCAGCGCTATTTATAATTTCGCAGTCTGCTCCTTAAAGTATTTGATGGTGGCGATGACGTCCGGCACATTATTATACCAGTTATTTTCCCTTTCGATGGAGAACATGCCGGTATTGAAGTTCTGGCGTTTCAACTCTTTGAATATAGCTGGGAAGTCGATCTTACCGGTTCCTACCACCAGGTCGTTCGCCTTGGTGTTGCCGATGGAGTCGATGTCTTTCAGGTGTACCCCGAAGATATGGCCTTCCAGCTTTTGCAGGCACTGCACAGGGTCCAGTCCGTTGCGGGCCCAGTGGCCTACGTCCGCGCAGGAGCCGATATTGGCGTGCCCTTTTATGGCAGCCAGTACGGAGTCGGGATGCCAGTATGCGTTGGGCCTGGGGTGGTCGTGGATGGCTACTTTGATGCCATAGGATCCGGCCAGGCTGTCGATGGCGTCCCATTGATTCTTGAGGGGTTCTGAGGTGATATAGCTAAGGCCGAAGTATTTGGCCAGGTCGAAGTATTTTTTCCATTCGTCGATGGTTTTCGGGACAATGACTCCCATCGCCATAATGCTGATGCCTTTGGATGCCAGGAGTTGTTTGATCTTTGCCTTGCTCTCTTCGGACATGCGTATGCCAAAGCTGTCTTTCATGTCGCCGCCCAGGGCCTGGCCGGGGAAGGCTTCCAGGTATTTGATGCCGGCGCTGTCCGCCTTGGCGATGGCGGTTACAAAGGGAACATAATGAAAGGTCCACATCTGTACGCCGATCTTCCAGTTTTTAACTACGGAATTCGAGTCGGCGGCGGCGGTGCTGCCGGAGTCTTTTTTGGTATCATCGGTCTGTTGAGGCTGGTTGCCGCAGCCGGTAAGGCCGATGGCGGCGGAGAGGCAAAGCAAAAGGGAGTACGTTAGTTTCTTCATGTTATATGTTTGTAGGTCTCAAAAAATAAAGTACTGAAATTAAGGCTTTTTTGCGGACAATACTTTTTTAGCGTCCTTGAATGCAACATTGGGGTTCTTTTTAGCGACCCTTGCAAAAAACAAGGTATGTTTAAAAATTATTTAAAAACGGCCTGGCGCAACCTGAAAAACAATAAGATCTACAGCGCCCTGAATATTCTGGGCCTGGCCGCCGGTATGGCGGTGGCTCTTTTGATCGGGCTCTGGGTCTATAATGAATATACTTACGACCGGTTCCTTCCGGGTTATCAGCAGCTTTATCAGGTAAGACGCAACTTTGATAATAATGGGGAGGTATTGAACTTTACTTCCACTTCGCTCAAACTGGCGGACGCCCTGCGCAGCCAGATCCCGGAGATCGAAAAAGTAGCGGAAAGCGATTGGATGGGCCCTCATGGGCTCATTGTGGGGGATAAAAAATTCTATCTCAATGGGGGACAGATAGGCAGCGACTTCCTGCAGATGTTCCGTTTTCCTTTACTGAAGGGCGATGCCTCCCGGGTATTGCAGGATCCTTATTCCATCGTACTGACGGAGTCTACGGCCCGGACCTTATTCGGGAGTGAGGACCCCATCAACAAAACGGTGCGTTTTGACAATAAGAACGATCTGCGGGTGACGGGGGTCTTAAAGGAACTGCCTGCCAATTCTTCTTTCCACTTTAACTTCCTCGTGCCCTTTAGTTATTATGAGCAGACAACTGACTACGTAAAGCAGCAGCGAACCGGCCAATTTCAGGATAACAGCTACCAGATCTTCGTACAGCTAAAGCCAGGAATCACTTATGCGCAGGTCGCACCCAAGATAAAAGATATCGAAAAAAGCGAAAACACGCTCAATGCCCGGAAATCCGATGTCGTGATGCAGCCCCTGCAGCGCTGGCATCTCTATTCCAATTATATCAACGGGAAGGACAGCGGCGGTTTTATAGAATATGTCCGGATCTTTAGCATCGTGGGGATATTGGTACTCCTGATCGCCTGTATCAATTTCATCAATCTCACGACGGCCCGGTCCGAGAAAAGGGCCCGGGAGGTAGGCGTGCGGAAGGTGGTGGGTTCCCTCCGCAGGGACCTCATCCTTCAATTCCTGGCCGAGTCTTTTTTACTGACCTTTTTTGCCTTTTTATGTTCCCTGGTCCTGGTCCAATTGTCACTGCCTTCTTTCAACCTGCTGACAGGCAATAAGATTTATATTCCTATCGGCAGCAGCAGCTTCTGGGTCGTCATGTTGGTTTTTGTGCTGATCACCGCTCTGGTGGCGGGCAGCCGGCCTGCTTTTTATCTCTCTTCTTTTAACCCGGCGAGAGTCCTGAAAGGGGGATTCCGGGGCGGCAAAGCAGGTTCCCTATCACGAAAGGTGCTGGTGGTCCTGCAGTTCAGCTGTTCCATCGCCCTCATCATCAGTACGCTCATTATTTATCAGCAGGTGAAGTATGCGCAGGAGCGGCCTACCGGTTACCCTTTGAACCGGTTGATGGTGACGGATAATACGGCCGATCTCGATAAGAATTATGTCGCGCTGAAGAATGAGCTGATCCATGGCGGCATCGCGGAAAATGTCACACAGGCAACCAGCCCCGCCACGGCGATCCACTGGCATTCGGATGTGGACTGGCCGGGAAAGAATGTGGGGGAATCGATAGAAATGGGAACCATGATTGTCAGGGAAGATTATTTCAGGACGATGGGAATGCCCATTGTAGCAGGCCGGGATTTTAGTGGCACGGCGGACACCATGGGAGTCATCTTCAATGAGACGGCGATCAAAAGGATGCGGCTGAAAGATCCTGTCAATCAGATTATCAGCCGTGGTGGCAGCAGCAGGTTCCAGATCCTGGGAGTGGTGAAGGATGCATTGATGGAATCACCTTTTGCCCCGGCGGAACCCCAGATGTTTATGTATTATCCGGGCAGACAGAATTATGTGCTGTATCGCCTCTCTCCGGGGATAAAAACTGCAGATGCCCTGGTGCAGTTGACAGCTCTGTTCAATAAGTACAATCCGGCCTATCCTTATAATTATCAATTCGCGGATCAAAGTTATGCGGCGAAATTCGGCCAGGAAGTATTGATCGGGCGGCTTTCGGGCATCTTTGCCGGTCTGGCGATCTTCATCTCCTGCCTGGGGTTGTTTGGGCTGGCGGCTTATGTGGCAGAGCAGCGTACCCGGGAGATTGGGATCCGGAAGGTGTTGGGGGCTTCGGTTCCCCAGCTTTGGATGTTGTTGTCGAAGGATTTTATGTTGCTGGTATTGATCAGCTGTCTCATCGCTTCGCCGCTGGCTTTTTATTTTTTACAAGGCTGGCTGCAAAAGTATGAATACCGGATCCATATCGGTCCGGCCGTATTCCTGGGGGCGGGTCTGGCGGCCCTGGTGATAACCATCGTTACAGTCAGTTTCCAGTCTGTCAAGGCGGCATTGACCAATCCGGTGAAGAGTTTGAAGAGTGAATAGGCTGCGCCCAAAAGGGGTCGCTTCTAAGATCAGCCGCCCCCGCGTCTTCCCGGCGGCTGGGAAATTATTTCTGTTTAATTTAGCGAATGGCAGAAAAACAGCTGAAGGCGGGGAGGCGGATCTTATTAGGGGGAGTCCTTCTCTTGTTCAATATTTTTGGAGTCGTCGGACAGTCGAGGAGAGAAGACATTTATTCCGACTTTGTATTTTACCAGAAACGGGTGGCGCTGGAGAAGGATCTCCGGGACCGTATCATCGCCCGCAATTTTTCGTTGCCGCTGGACAGCGACACGGAAGATAAATATCTGTCGGCCTGCTGGGCCGTATCGCAGTTCCTTTTCACCTCACCGGAGGTTGAGCGGGGTTTTACCACCCTGTTTAAAGGATATGACTCGCTATCCTACGATATGAAGAAGGCGTTGCTGGAGGCGGTGTATGCGGTAGCGCCCCGGCAATTTGCCGATTCGATAGAGACGGTGCTGGGGAAGGAGACGGACCCCAAATTATTTGCCATGGGCGCGGTATACCTGTACAGAAATGCGCCTACTACGGAGAACGGGAATGCGCTGAAGATACGAATGGTAGAAAAATTTCCGGGCTATGACACGGTGGCTATCCTGCAGGAACTGCAAAACTTTCTCACCTATCACAAGGAGTATACAAGCAAAAAGACGCCGGATATCACAGCGTTGTTCGCCTGGCAGCGGGCCGTGCGGCAGAAGGTCATCTATTCTTTTCAGCGATGGGACCGGGATTATCCGGGGCTGGCCATCGTTCAATATGCGGACGGGCAGTTTGCCCGGGATGGGCAGGGCAGGCTGCTGGTCTTCGAGCAGCTGGCGAGGTCGGGCCCGGACCTGCCTTATTTCATAACAAATGGAAGTACACCCCAGGGTATTTACAGCATACAGGGAACAGATGTCTCGCGTACGAATTTTATCGGTCCGACCCCTAACCTTCAATTGCTGCTGCCTTTTGAAACAAGGTGGCAGCGTTATTTTCAACTGCCGGACTCAGCGGGAACGGAAGCCGGGGCAGGGGCGGCAACGGCGGCCGGCGTATCAACAGGGCCGGACGGGGGTATCGACTCCCTGCGACTATACCGGGAATTGCTGCCGCCAGCCTGGAGGGAGTATATGCCAATGAGGGAAGCCTGGGCGGCCGGTAAGGTGGGAAGAACAGAGATCATTGCCCATGGCACGACGATAGACCCCGAATACTATAAGGACAAACCCTATTACCCGCTGACTCCCACGATGGGATGTCTCTGTGCGAAGGAGCTGTGGAATCCCACCAGCGGCCACCTGTTGGTGAGTGAGCAGTTCAACCTGGTGAGCGCCTACCTGGCTACGCCGGGCCGGAAAGGCTATTTATATGTCATCAATGTGGATGATCAGCATAAGCCGGTGAGCCGGGCGGAGGTGGAGAGATGGGTATCAGATTTTCACCAGCTCGTTCTTAACGGCGTACATAGCCAGGCTGACACGACTCTTCACATTAAATCGGGTAAATAAGGCCTCTCTGTATCCATCTATCGTTTTCGGGCTAAGGTTCATTTTATCTGCGATCTGCTGATAGGTCAATTCCGTACAGGCCAGGTTAAGGAACTCCGCTTCATTTTCCGATAAATTGTTCTTTATCCTTCCGCTATTCTTTTGTTCATCGCCGGCAGCGTTGCCCTGTATGATCTGGGCCATTACTCCGGCAACGGAGTCAGAGTAATAAAATCCCTTCTTTCCGATGGACTCCAGCGCCATGTGCATATCTTCCACTTCGATATGTTTGGATAAATATCCTTTTACACCCAGCCGCAGCATTTTAATGATGGCCTCTTCCGAGTCGAACATGGATACCACCAGGATACTGATGTCGGGATAGTTTTTTCTCATCCATTCCACGGATTCATAGCCGTCCATATCGGGCATCTCTATATCCATCAGGACGATGTCCGGCAAAGCCCGTTTGTTCAATTTCTCTTTCAGATCATTCCCATTGTCTGCTTCAAACAGAATATGGTATTTATTCTCTTTGTCAGCCAGGTTGATGAGTTTGATCAGACCCTTCCTGAACAGGTTATGATCGTCTACGAGGGCCAGTTTTATTTGTTTTTTTTCGTCCGTCATATTTTTGGCTGTTTTGGAATGGTAATAACAATGGTTGTTCCCTCATTGGGGAGACTTCTCATCTGCACTGCTGCATTGATCAGCGTGGCCCTTTTCTTAATATTCAGCAGGCCCGTACTTTCTCTTTCAGCGCTGTGACTAAGGGCCAGGTCTACGTCAAAGCCGATGCCATCATCGGAAATTTCCACGCTGAAAAATTCCGGGGAATAGGTCAATGTCGCCCGTATCGAGCGCGCTTTTGCATATTTCAGGATGTTGTTCAATACTTCCTGGCACAACCGGAAGAGGATGATCTCATGTTCGGGGCTCAGCCGGTAGTCGTCACCGGTACAGGTAAAGGTAATAGCGTATTTCTTTCTGTTCCCCAGCCTGATCAATTCATTGTCCAGCGCCCGGGCGAAGCCTATGTGAATGGTATGGTCGGTATTCAGGCTGGCGCTAAGGGCCTTCAGGTCGACCAGGAGCTGTTTGGCCAGCGACTTGGTCTCCATGATATTGTCCTTCATTTCACTGGTGCTCTGCGGCAGGATCTCCGAAAGGTTGATATTGATAAGCGACACGAGGTGACTGAAGTTGGCGTGTAACTCTTTCGCGATATGGTCGAGGGTCTGTTCCTGAATTTCGAGCTTGGACTGCAGCAGCGTGCTCTTAAACTCTTCCCCCAACCTGGCTACTTCCTGGTTATGACGATCTTTTTTACGCTGGTAGAGGAAAATATAACGGACGATGATCCCTCCGAAGATCAGCAATAAAAGGGTACTGATAATGATAACCAGGCTTATTATTTGTGAGGATGAGGGTTGCATAAGAACGCGACGGTATAAAGTGAGTACATGATGCAATTAAGTGCTACGAAAATATAGTACAAGGCAATGGCCAGCGAGATGTTGGTGTGGATCAGGTAATTCAACATCAGCAGGTAGGGCAGGTCCGCCGCATGAAAAATAAAGGCCCCCAAGGATATCCATACCATGGGGTCGGTCGTCAGGCGAATGATTTCTTTCTCTTTGCGCAATTGTTCAAAATAAGCAATGGAGAGGAAAATAACGATGCTGCTGGAAATGGCCAGGGTATAACTATCTATCGCGTAAATATGCTGGATAAACAATTCGTTGGTCAAAGCAAAAAGAGTAAAAAAGACAGCCAGACCGATGATGATTTTTTTTACCGCCCGCGACCGGATCACCTGGTAATAAACTGCCATGTACAGGAGATATTGCGGGATCAGGAAGCTGTTATAGATCCAAAGATTTGAATTGGAATAGGGCCAGTGCCTGATACTGATGACGCGATATTTCCATAAAATAGCTGTGGTCTCCACAAAAAAGATTGATAGTAAGAGAATGGAGAAAGTAATGTAGGGGGCAGGCCATCTGTACCTGAAGCTTTTCAAGCCAAGCACCGTACTAATTGACAAGGGTAATAGGTAAAGGTATTGTATCAGTATGTACATGCCCCCTAAATTACTCATTCCTGGCCAAAACCCGTACCCGGCGGCGGACATATCGGGGGGCAGGGCGAGCCATAGTTATATTCCCTTAGGATAGGCATGTCGGTAAAAATTTCATTACCGGCCCTCTTTGCTTCCAAAGACTGCTTTCTTACTTCGAATTCAGGCTCATCCTCCAGGATAATGTCTTTATGGAAATTCCCGTCCATAAAGGCTCGTGTAAGCACCATCAGGAGGCAGATCTGGCCCGACGCCGGTCCTTCGTCATCGCCATAAGCTCCCAGATAAACCCGCATGCCATCTGCATCCATGAGGTCCATTTCGGCCAGCCATGTCCTGAGATGCTCTTTCGAATACCAGATAGATTTTGTTTCCTGCCGGGCGTCGTCCTTTTTACTCAGGCCTTCGCTCAGGAGGGCGTGTTTGTTCTGCAGGTAGTTCCGGATCCTCCGGCTTATCGTCTCTTTGCCAATAAAAATTTCAGGTAAAGGGGGATGGGGTGACTTGTTTAACATGGCTAAATGTTTAAGAATGAACAATGTTTGTTAAGGCCTGCGATAACCGGCAGGTACTGCTAAACTAAGCCCTTACCCAGGAGGAAAAAACCGGTATTTGAAGGGTGTTTTACTCCTTTTGTGGACTTTTTCCGGATGTTAAACCGGTTTTTACCTTTTAGGTTATACCCCATTTTTGAAACATCCTTAAAAGACAACCCGCCTGTTCATCATACCGCAAACAACAACTATTATGAGAAAAGCTTTAGTCGTCGGGATCAACAGTTATCCCTCAGCGCCCCTGAGAGGCTGCATCAATGATGCCACCGCCTTTGCCGTCGTTATTGCTACAGATGGGGATGGCACAAGAAATTTCGATGTGCGGCTGCATACGGATGTCCCTACCAAGGATGCACTGAGGGGATTGATCGTAGAGCTATTCAGCGGCAGACACGAAATAGCCCTGCTTTATTTTTCGGGCCATGGGTTTGAAGACAAGCTGGGCGTTCACCTGGTAACACCCGATGCCAAAAGGAATGATGCCGGCATCTCCATGGACGAATTATTGTTAATAGCCAACCGGTCGGAGTCTGAAAATCGGGTGATCATCCTCGACTGCTGTCATGCAGGGGCATTGGGTACACCGGGTATCACGGGTGGGGAAGCCGCCCATATCCACCAGGGGGTGACGATCCTTACGGCCAGCAAGTCTGACGAGTCGGCAGTGGAAGTCAACGGGCACGGCATCTTTACCAACCTGCTCATCGAGGCCCTGCAGGGAGGAGCCGCCGATCTCAACGGCTCTATAACTCCCGGCAGTATCTATGCCTATATCGACCAGGCCCTGGGAGCCTGGTATCAACGGCCCGTGTTCAAGACCAACATCACCCAGTTCGCCCGTCTCCGGAGGGTCCCGACTCCCGTGCCACCGGATATCCTGCGAAAGCTGGCAGACTATTTTCCTTCGCCGGAAAAGGAATATGCCCTCGATCCCTCCTATGAGCACACCAATGATGAGCATGTAAAGCCCTTACTCGTCCAACCATATGCGATCCCTGAAAATGTCGCCGTCTTTAAGAATTTACAAAAATTCTTAAGCGTTGGATTAGTAACGCCTGTCGGTACGCCCCACCTGTATTTCGCGGCTATGGAGTCAAGGTCATGCAGGTTGACGGCCCTGGGTTATCATTATTGGAGGCTGGTAAAAGAACATAGAATATGAATACCGACAAACATACCGTATTTGTTTCTTATTGTCATAATAACAACAATGACCATCTGCAGTGGGTGTTACACCTGGCCCAAAGGATCTCCGCTTATGGCATCCCGGTAATCCTGGATCAGCAGGGGCTGGGGGCAGGTGATAACAAGTACCGGTTTATGGACCCTCTTATTCAGAAGGCGGGCAAAGTGGTGATCATTTTTACTCCCGAGTATAAATTCAAGGCCGAGAACAGGATAGGCGGTGTCGGTTACGAATATGCGCTGATCACGGAGGACCTCTACCGTACCATGTTATCCAATAAGAAATATATTCCTGTTTTAAGGTCAGGGACGGTCGAAAGCAGCATACCCGTCTTTATGCGTCAATTCATAGCGGTGGACATGCGGGAACCGTCCAGGTTTGAAACGGGATTACAGGAGTTAATGGCCGCTATGCTGGATAGACCGCCAGCCGGTGAGGACTCTTCCGTCGCAGGCTCTTTCCGTGGTACGGGGCCCCTCTCCGGCAATCTGGCCGGCAGCAGGGTTTCGGAGGGCGTCAAACCCGATGACCGTCAGAGCTTCCTGGCGGAATTGGGAATGCTGAGCCCCCTCATCGGCATGGGAAAAGACCTTTTGTCGGCAGCCCTTGAGCTACCGGGCCATGAAACCCCCGGGCATGATCCCGCCGGGCACGATCCCGCCGGGCACGATCTCGCCGGGCATGATCCAACCGGGCACGATCTCCCAACACATGATCTCGCAGCACATGACCTGGCCGGACATAATCCAGCAGAGCATGAGCTCCCTGATCCTAACGATGTGGCGGACCTTCACCAGGGGGACCATTTCCTGACCCATCATCCGGATCTGCACACGGACTGGGATGTCGGCGAGGCCGATCATGAAGACCTGGCAGACGACTCCGATCTCCTGCATCACGACCCTACGGACACCTGATTCCCTTTTTTCATCAAACAACCCTCGTATGAACTACACTTCATATCCCACAGAAGTGCCCGCAGCGACCTTTGTCGAAAATGCCTGTGCTTTTATAGCCGGTCTTCTCTCCCGCTATCCCTGGGAGCCGGAAAGAAAAGAGCTGTTGCAGTCCTCCCTGAACAAGATACTCATCCGGCAAAATGACGAGAAATTGTACCTGGGTATTATCGGGGAGTTCTCTTCCGGCAAAACCACTTTTCTGAACACCCTCTTACAGAGCGATTTCCTGAAGACCCATGCCGTGCAGGGGACCACGCTGATCACCACCTTTATCGAATATGGTGAAACGATAGAACTGCTGGTTGATTGCCATGACGGAGGTTGCCTGAGCTATTCGCGCGACCGGGAAGAGCTGATGCGCCGGGGGTTTCCAAACGGTAGTCCGTTCCCGGAGGTTTCCTCTTCCCTGGAGATTGGTCACCTGGTCCGGGCGCTGACGACAGACAGCCGGAATACGGGGGTTTTCAAAAAAATAAGGCTTTATTATCCTTCACCGATCCTGCACAAAGGCATCGTGCTGATAGATACACCCGGCATCGACGCCGTTGATGAGTCCCATTTGCAGGTCACGAGCCGTGCTCTCCGGGAGGATTGCGACTTAGCGGTGATCATGGTGCCAAGCGGGATTCCCTTTACCCAAACCCTGCAGGAATTTCTCACCCGTTATATCCCTGATAACCTGCATCGCTGTCTGTTCCTGCTTACCAAAACAGAGCTGCTCCGAAACAGCACGGAGCGGGAACTGGTTCATACCAATGTGACCACCAGGCTTTCCGCTTTCCTGAAAGTCAAGAACATGAAAGTATATCCGGCACCCACGTTGCTGGCCCTGGAAGAGGCTCATCTTATCGAAAGAACCGGTTTATTGGAAAAAATACCATCGGAGGAGAGAAGGAGTCTTGTGCAAGAATACCAAGCAACGATGGCGGATATTTTCCAACAATTGTCGGAAAAGAAGCAATGGGTTCTGACGGAACGGCTTATCAGTCTGACCAACTCCCTGCTGGTCTCGCTGGATCATGATCTCCGGACCTTTGAAGCCACCTGTATCCGGGAAAAGCAAAACCTGGAAAGCAACCGTATTCCGGACATTGAAGCATATACCGTTGCCAGGCGGGCCCTGTTCCATAGCCATCTGCAGCAAAAGACCGAAGCCTGTCTGGTTCAGCTACAACTGCAGGTGGAGGCGGAGCGGGAAGGCGGTATCCGATATTTCTCCGCCAGGATAGATAACGCCGGTTCCAAAAGAGAGCTGGCCCAGGTCATAGACAGCTCCCAATTGGGCTCTTATGTGAGCAGGAGCATTTTTACGATCGGGAAGGACCTGAACAGGCACCTTGGGGCGATGACCGCCAGTTATCAAAAACTATACGGGGACTTCGAAGAAGAATTTCTTCAGCGGTATAAAAGCCTGGCATTGCTGGAAAATAACCATGCTGTCCCGACGGTGGGCTCCGATCAACGTATCATGCAGCAGATCACCGGGTCTTCCTTGTATTCAAATGATATCGCCAGGATGGTCGACCGGTCTATGAATGAAGGAGTGGGGCTTGGCCTGGAAAAGGTCACAACGGCCATCGATGATTTTTTCGGTAAGTCCGTTTCCTCGGATATCGAAAATGCGGTGGAAAAGGTGTTCAATTTCTTTGGCGGGGAAGGTCTCTTTGTATCCACAGCTACACTTCGTCAAAAAGTGCGGGCCTCTACCAACGAAAGGATACGGGAATATTATGCTGAAATAATGGAGAAGGTCCGTGAAGCATTCCGTAAGGAAGGACATCGTCTCTACTCCGCGTTATCGGATACCGCCACTAAGTACATGACTGTTTATGGGAAACTGGTCGAAGAAATGATAGGCCACGATAAGTTGAGGGGGATTGCCCTGGAGGAATTGAGAAAGAAGACCGGCAAGGACCAGGAGCTGCTGAAGAAATATATCGGGGAGCTGGAGAAATTAAAAGAATCATACAAAAACCAATAAATCATTTATTATGGACAAGCCAGATAAAAGACAGCTTTCCTCCATCCTGCAGGAACTACAGCTCTTTCTGAGGGAGAACGGATTAGAAAGTTATGTCAGGGAGTTTATCCTCCTTCAACGATTCACGAACAATCCTTCTTTCAGGATATCTGTCCTGAGAGGGCATTATACCAACGAAAATTTATTGATCAATTTATTATTGGACAGGGAACTGCTGCCGGAGGGAAGCATGTCGCCACAGCAGGTCCGATATACCATCGATGCCGGGGATGAAACAGCTCTCTTGTCCTTTGAGGACGGTCTTGTTTCGGAAATGCCTCTTGCGGATGTCTCGCTGGAAAAGTTTTTTGCTGCCGGGCAGGCCCTTTCCGGGATAACTTTTAAAATAGCCAGTGAATGGCTGGAAAAGAGCAACATGACGATAACGGTGCAAACTCCGATAGGTATTCCGGATGCCGGGAGCAAGACACTGTATACCGGACCGGCCGATTCAGACGTGGTCCTGTTGATGGGAGATGCCACGGCAGCGCTGGGGCTTTTGGAAAGGGAGATGCTGGGCAATCTTCTCACGAAAGAATTTATTCCCCATGTGGCGGTGGTCATTGGCAAAATAGAAAAGGTAAGCCCGGCTGAAAGAAAGACGGTTGTCCAGTATATCCAGAGCCGGTTAGGTTCTATCGGGGCACAGATACCCCTGGTCCTTCTGGCCGGTGAAAGGGAGACGGAGCCCTTATCGTTTGAAGGGACCCATGATGTGGCGCAGTTGAAAAATATGCTCGGATCCTGGGCAGGTGATGATTTTCACCAAACGCTGAAAGAGAGAAGCATCGCCCGGCATCTCTTGCTGCTAATCGGAAAAATAGAGGCAGACCTGATTGCAAAAAAACTGGAGCTGGTAAAAAATGACGAGGTCAAAAAGAGGGATCTCTGGAAGATACGTGATAAAATAGAGCAAAAGAAGCTGTTATGGCAGGATATAGGCATTTCGGTAAACCAGCGATCGAATGACTGTATACTTTGGCTGAAGAGCTTATTGGAGAAACAAAAGGAATTGACTTCGGACCGGTTGAAATATGAGCTGTCCAGGTCAAGGAATCCCAGGGAGTGGTGGAAAAACGATCTGGGTCACCGGTTGAAGATCGAGATGGAAATCTTTGTCCATGGAATCGAGAAAAGTATCGAGTCCAAGGTCATTGGCGATATCAGCGGGATCCTCAGCCAGGTAAAGCAGTTATCCTCCCGTAGTTTCCCTGTCCAAAGTCCGAAGAACCTGGTGGAGTCCCCTTCTTTTACCGTCGGGGCCGGTGCGGAAGGATTGAAAGATATCAATAAGGCGAGGGATATCGTACGGGTCATTACCGGCTCTGTGTCGGTGGCCTCATTCTTTATCATCGGGCCTATCGGGCCGCTGGTAACGGTGGCGGGAGGTTTGATAGGTGAAAAGTTGTTGAGCGGGACGATCAAACAGCAACGTGAACAGCTGTCCCTCCAACTCGGCGCTGTCATTACGGACCTGTTCAACCAGGTATTTGACGGTGCGTCCGGGAATATCAAAGTCTTTTACGAGGACGTCGTGACCGCGATCAGGAAGGAGGAAAATAGCTGGATTGAGGAACAGGATGCGGGTCTGCAATTATTTGCGTCCGGCCGGGACCCTGTCCTGTTATCCATTATCCGGCAGATCGATACGCTGGAGAGCATCAAAAAGAACTTACTATAAAATTAAAAAACACATCATGGAACAGACAAGAAACAGTTACCAGAGATTCCAGGACCAAAAAAAGCAGGTGGAGGTATTACTGGGCAATGCGCGGAAGATCTTCTCCGGCTTAAATATGACCCCTGAAGAGGAGAAAATAAAAAAAATGGAAGAGAAGATCCGGAGTGAAACCTTTAAGGTCATGGTGCTGGGTAGGTTCAATGTGGGGAAAAGCACGTTTATAAATGCCTTATTAGGGAAGGAGATCCTTCCGGCTTACGCTATTCCCTGCACAGCGGTCATCAACGAGGTCAAGTATTCGGAGACGAAAAGGGCCCGGTTATTCTTCAAAGATCCATTGCCGCAAAAGATTCCCGACGGCATCTCTCCCCAAGCGCTGAAATATATACGTGAGTATAAAGGCAGGTCGCCGGAGCCCCTGGAAATACCGGTAAGCGACCTGAAAGAGTTCGTCGTTATCCCCGACCCTGCCAAAGAGCAGGCGGAGTCGATAGCAGAGACCCCCTATGAAAGGGTCGAGCTGTATTGGGACCTGGCTTTATGCAAGGACGGGGTGGAGATCATCGATTCGCCGGGGTTGGACGAGAGTATCAGCCGGAATAATATCACGGTTAATTACCTGACCCGGGCCGATGCCATCCTTTTTGTGATGAGTTGCGAGAGTTTGTGTTCACTGGCGGAAATGGATTATATCGAGAACAATATCCGGAACCTGGGCCATGAATATGTTTTTTTCGTCAACAACAAGATCAACCAGGTCCGAAAGATAGAAAGGGAGGAAGTAATGAAATTAGGGAATACTAAACTCGCTACCAGGACAGAATTCGGAACAAAGGGCATCTTTTATATCAATGCGCTGGGGGCCCTGGAAGGAAGATTGGAGAATGACGATGAACAGGTCGTTGCATCCGGCATCCGGCCGTTGGAGGATCTGCTGGCGGATTTCCTGACGAACAAGAAGGGCAAGGTGAAGATCCTGCAACCTGTAAAAGAGTTTATTCTCGCCATCCGGAAAGGCTTGTTCGATGTCATCCCCCTGCAACGGGGGTTACTGGATACGAGCCTGGAAGAGATCAGCAGGAGGTATGAAGAGCAGAAGCCCAGGCTGTCCAACCTCGAAGCCCAAAAAAATCTCATCATCAGAGAGATAGCGGTGAAGATCGAGAAAGCCGGCTTCGATATACGGCGTGAGATCGAGAGCAATTTAAGCTATGTCATCAGTAATACGGCCGGTTGGGTGGGAGAGATCGTAGTGGAAAAGAAATTCGACCCTTTTCATCCCAAGAAATCGGGGGCCGCCATCGTTACGGAAATCCTTGAGAAACTTCAGAGCCGGATGGAGAGTGAGCAAATAAAATGGGTAAAGGATAAGCTAACTCCTTTGATGGAGGTAAAGATGGAGGAGACCTTTACCGAACGGGAAGACAATCTGAAAAAATTCTACATCGCTCTGGAGGATGTGAAGATCGAGCTGTCAGGGGTCAGTCCGGAAGAAGCCGGGCTAAAGGAAAAGTCCACCGCCGAAAGGATCGGGGCAACTATTGTGGGGCTGTTCGTCGATGCAGGCTCAGCCTGGTATGGCTATAATTTTGGATTTTCCAAGGGGTTGTACAGGCAGATGGGCATCCAGCTGGGCGCCATTTTTACGATGATATTTGTTTTCGGCATCCTCAACCCGATAACCATGTTGCCGGTTATTTTAGCTATTGCCGCAGCAGGCATTTTTACGGGCAAGGGGGCGGTGGCGGTAGAATTAAAAAAGACTATTTCAACCAAGGTGCTGGAAGAGCTGCAGAAGAACCGGCAGGATACTTCCGATAAGATGACGGAAGGTATATTATCCAAAATGCGGGAGTCGGCCAGGACTATTCAGGCTGTACTGGAAGGTGAAATAGGGTCAGTAAAGACCCAGGTAGAGCAAATTCTGAAAGATAAAATGGCTGATGAGCAGGTTATCGACCGGAAAGTTGCGCTGATCAATCAGTGTGAAGCCGATCTGAAGAAGATGGACCAGGAGTTAAATGACCTGCTATTGTCGATAGCGGAAAGGTGAGTGCCGGGCCCCGCCCTCTATAATAATAAAAGCAGAGGCAAAACAGCCTCTGCTTTTATAGTTTTGGAACCAGCTTAGAAAGGCAGATCGTCGATAGGCTCGGTCATCTCTCCAGGGGAAGATACCCTTGAAGAAGAGGCCTGGGGAGCATATCCTTCGGACGAACCTCCGGAATAGCCGCCGCCACCGCCGCCTTCCGCGCTTCTGCTGCCCAATAATTGTACGCTTTGTACCCGCAGGGTGAGGGAAATGCCCGTCGTCCCATCGGTTTTGGGATAGGTCCTTACTTCAGGCGTTCCTTCTGCGTATACTTGTGTTCCTTTTTTGAGATAAGGGGCAATACCGGTACGGTCGGTCCAGTAGGCACATTCCACCCAAATGGTCTTATCTTTCTGGTTGCCCTGTGCATCCTTGAATTTCTCCGTGTGCGCCACGTTGAAATTGATCACGTTTTTTCCATTCACCGTATTGGTGACACAATCCTTACCCAGGTTTCCGATTACTTGTAGCTTGATCATATTGGTAAAATTTAAAAAAAGTAGAAGGGCAAATTACACTATTTCTGAATGAGAGGGGGATAGAAGTTTTCCCTAAGTTACCCACCCGGATGGGGGGCCGGCGGGAGCGATCCCCGCCCATTCCCTGAATCCCGGGTCCTGGCCGGCGCTCTGCTCTGGGGGCCAGGTTTCCCCAACCGCTCACCGTAACCGGCCATTTGTCCTGCCAGGCTGCCAATTGCTCAATTTGGGAGGAAAGGTAGGAGGGGTATGAGGGCGTTTGTTTAATTTTAACAGGCTGGCCTGCCCCTGTTTGCCGGGGCCCTACCCCGGGAAGTCCGGGAATCATGTCCATGAGAGTCTACTGCACCATATTATTCCTTATTTCCGTGCTGGCGGCGCTGGGGCAGCCGGGAGGGGTTGACCCGGTCCGGAAGCGGATCGACAGTCTTGAAAACCAGGCTACCAACTGGCTCACGCACAAGAACGATTCGGCCAGCGACATGATAGCCGGTCTTGCCTCGGAGGCCCTGCAGGAATCAGAAAGAGCGGGTTACCCGCATGGCATCGCGGTTGCCCTGGCCTGCCAGGCCTTCCTGATGAACATGCATGCCAATGACTTTAACCAAAGTGAAAAGCTGGCCCGGCAATCCCTGGATTGGTTCCGGAAAACGGATAACAAGTATGCCATTACGTTGGCCTATTACGCATTGGGGTTCTCTCTTTTCGCGCAGAGCCGTTTTGACGAGGCCTTGTACAATTTTGGGCAGGCAAAGGAATATGCACGCCGTTCGGGGAATGCTGTGGAGGAGATCTATATGATGTCCCTGACAGGGGAGGCTTACCGGGAAAGGGGGGATTATGAAAAGGCCTTCGATATTTTTCGGCAATGCATACAAATGGCCGAAGCCATCAACAATACGTCGTTGGTAAAAGAAATCCATCTCACCCTGGCCAGCATGTTCGTGCAGATAGAGGACTATAGCTCTGCTGAAAAATATTTCCGGGTGGGATTTGGTGAAAGTAAGCCGGAGCATAAAGACCTCTGGGACCTGATGGTCTATACAGAACTGCTTACGCGTCAGCATAAATACGACAGCGCCTTGTATTATTATGGCCGGATAGACAGCGCCCGGCTGGGGCAGGCGACCTTGCGTACTTTCCTGGTCAGCAAAGGAGAGTATTATTTATTCCGGGAGGATTATGCTACGGCATTGCCGTATTTTATAAAAAGCCTTTCCTATCAGCGCCGGCTTAATGATGGCAACCAGATCATGCGCTGTCTGCAGGATCTGTCCAGGACCTACGCGGGATTAGGGCAGCATGACAGCGCTTTCCGGTATGCGAGAGAGGGTCTTGTCCTGGCGAACGCAGCCAGGGCAAGGCAGAATATCCGGGACGACTGCCAGATGCTGTACACTTTATACGATAGGGAAGGCCGGATGGACAGCGCTTATTTCTATTACCGGCGGTATATATCCATGAAAGATAGTGTGCTTAACGATCAGGTGAAGGGAAAATTCGCCTCCTATGGGTTCGAGCAGCAGATTAAATGGCTCAACCAGGAGAAACAGTTGACGGACGTATGCATTCGCCAGGAAATGCTGACCAAGAAGATCCTCATCGGCAGTATTGTATTCCTGCTGTTGATAGGGTTCATTTATTTCCGGTATATCCGGCTCAAGCGAAAGAATGAAGCCCATCTGCGCAAGCGGGCTGAGAATGAGCTGGAGATCCAGCGACTGGAAGGGGAAAGGGCGAAGGCAGCGTTGCAGCAGCGGGCAAAGGAGCTGGAAGTGCAGGCGCTGCGTTCCCAGATGAACCCCCACTTTATTTTCAACTGCCTGAATGCCATCAATTTTTTTATACTCAATCATGAGACGGAGGCGGCCGCCGACTACCTGACAAAATTCTCCCGCCTGATGCGCATGATCATGAACCATTCCCGGTATCCACTCATTTCCCTGGCCGAGGAGCTGGAAGTGCTGCAGTTGTACCTGGATATGGAAAGGTTACGGTTTAAGAACGCTTTCGATTACCATATCGTGCTGGAAGACGAGCCCGACACCTGGGACATTTCTATTCCGCCGCTGCTCCTGCAACCCTTTGTCGAAAATGCCATCTGGCATGGCCTGATGCATAAGGAGGAAAGAGGAGGAGTACTGACAATAACCATACGGGTCGAGGGGGAAGTGCTGACCTGTATCATCCGGGATAATGGAATCGGGCGCAAACGCGCTGCCTCCCTGAAGAGCAAATCCGTGGAGAAGCATAAATCGATGGGACTGCAAATTACGGCCGAACGGATGGCCCTTCTGACGGGAGCCGATAAAAAAGGCCCTTCCTTTACCATCGAAGACCTGCAGGACCCCGAAGGGAATGCCACTGGCACACAAGTAACGCTTACTATAAAGATCAATAGTATAACCGGTGAAAATGTGCTGATAAAAAATTAAGCAAAAAAAATAATTTTTTATCAGCAAAGCATAATGTCTGTACTTTCGGCTTGGGGCCTCAAGTACAAATTGGGCTCCGCCCAATTAATGGCGGCTGTCCTCAATTGAAAAAAAAGAGTATGATCAAGGCTATTATCGTAGACGACGAACCTTACTGTTGCGAGGCGCTGGCTATCCTCTTGGAAAGATATTGCCCGCAGGTAGAAGTGGTAAAAAGCTGTCTTTCGGGAGCCGAAGCCCTGCATGCCATTAAAGAGCATCAGCCAAGGCTGTTGTTTTTGGATATCGAGATGCCGCAGATGAATGGATTTGAGCTGCTGGAGAAAATAAAACAGATCCATTTTGAGCTGATCTTTACCACGAGCTATGATCAATATGCTATTAAGGCTATCCGTTTCAGCGCTCTGGACTATTTATTAAAGCCCATCGACCGGGAGGAACTGCAGCGGGCTGTTCAGAAAGTAGCCCAACGGTTGCAATTTCCCCTCCCCCAGCAAATAGATATTCTCCTGCAAAAATTGCAATCCCCGCAGCATTCCCTCAATAAGATCGCCATTCCCACCATGGAAGGCCTCCGTATGATCACCGTAGATACCATCGTCAGTTGTTCATCGGACAGCAATTATACGATCCTGAACCTGAAGGACGGGCAAAAAGTCATTGCTTCCCGGACGCTGAAGGAGATCGAAGAGTTGCTGGAAGATCATTCATTCCTGCGGGTGCATCATTCCCATCTTGTCAACCTGAATGAGATCAGCCGGTATGTAAAAGGCGAAGGCGGTTACCTGGTGATGACCAATGAGGCTGCCATCGATGTCTCCCGAAGCCGCAAAGAGACCCTGTTAAAGAAATTACAACCAGGCCGCTAAAAAACGCCACGGGCGTTTTGGGCGTAGCCCCCATCATTAGATACGGAACTGAGGCCTAAAGGGCCGAAGGCCCGCTCCCAGCGACTCCGAATGTTACTCACTCCAAAAAGATAACTACCCTCCAACTCCGCCAACTACTCAATTTGGCTGGCGATCCGCTCCTGCGTGTTTTAGGTTTGTGTATTAAATTTTAAAACCATGAAACACTTAATTTTCATCCTGCTTGCAGGATATATGTTTTTGACCAACCTTCCTTCCGCCTCTGCCCAAAAGACGAGCGATTTGCTGCTACCGGTACGCAATGCGGGTTCAGATGCAGCGGCAGTTAGGGCGACCAGTGAATTCTGGAAGACCTTCGGGGATTCGAGGAATGAAGTATGGTATAGGCTGCCCGGTGGTTTTCTTGCTGAATTTAACGAGAAGGTGGTACAGGTGAGAGCCGTCTATGACAAAAAAGGGAATTGGGTTTATTCCATCCGGCAGTATACGGAGAAGGAGTTGCCGGAGGAGGTCCGGGACCAGGTCAGGAGTCGGTATTATAAGGATACCATCGGGGTGGTAAAAGAGCTTATTCAGCCGCAAAACACTGTTTATCTGATACATATAGAGAACGAGGCCCGGTGGAAAACGGTCCGGGTCGCTGATGGGGAGATGGAGGTGGTGCAGGATTTCAGGAAGAGATGAGGACAGGCTTGCCCCGCCCAGACCCGAAGGCGTTACCGGGTATTGCCGGTCCGGCAAATTCATGTAAATTTGCGGTTCTGAATTTTAAAAATTATGAGCCGTAAAGGAAAAGTCCTGGTAGCGATGAGTGGCGGTATTGACAGTACCGTTACGGCTCTCATGCTGCATGATGAGGGCTACGAAGTGGTGGGCATTACCATGAAGACATGGGATTATGCCAGTGCAGGCGCTTCGAAAAAAGAGACGGGATGCTGTAATCTCGACAGTTTTAATGACGCGCGTATGGCGGCGGTGCAACATGGGTTCCCCCATTTTGTGCTGGACATACGGGAGGAGTTCGGAGGTTTTGTCATCGAGAATTTTGTAGACGAATACCTCGCCGGCAGGACGCCGAATCCCTGTGTATTATGCAACACCCATATCAAATGGAGGGCGCTGCTGAAACGGGCCGATGCTCTTGATTGCGAATTTATTGCCACGGGGCATTACGGGAAGATCCGCCAGCATACCAATGGGCGTTATACCGTCGCCAAGGGGGTGGATGAAACAAAGGACCAGAGTTATGTACTATGGGGGTTGCAGCAGGACCTGCTCGCCAGGACCTTATTGCCCCTGGGGCCCTACCGCAAGACGGAGATCCGGCAAATGGCCCTGGATTATGGCTATCCCGATCTGGCAAAAAAGAGCGAAAGTTATGAGATCTGTTTTGTGCCGGACAACGACTACAGGGGTTTCCTGAAGCGGAAGGTAGAAGGCCTGGAAGAAAGGGTCAACGGGGGGAATTTTGTAGACAAGGACGGAAGGATCCTCGGCCAGCATAAAGGGTATCCTTTTTATACGATCGGACAGCGGAAAGGATTGGATATTACGTTCGGCAAGCCGGTCTATGTGACGGCTATCCGGCCCGAAACCAATACCGTCGTCTTAGGGGACGAAGAAGACCTGGACCGGCAGGAGATGGTGGTAGGAAAGATCAATATGATGAAGTACGAGTTCCTGACGCCGGGTATGGAGGCTATTACGAAGATCCGTTATAAGGATCAGGGGACGCTGAGTAATATCTATCCCGAAGGCAATACGGCAAGGGTCCGTTTTTATGAAAACGCCAAGAGCATCGCTCCCGGACAGAGTGCCGTCTTTTATGAAGGCGATGAGGTCATCGGCGGGGGGATTATCCAGCGCAGCGGACTTTGACGCGGCGGGCAGGCCGGGACGGCCGCATGGCGGACAGGGCTGCAATAAATTAATTGTTAATACGTTACCTAATCCGGGAAGGTTGACTTCCTGGATTTTTATTTTATATATGAAAATAATTCGCCTCAGTATCCTGTGTGCGTTAATCGCCGTAATAGCCATAACCAGCTGTAAGAAAACGACTTATACGTATCCTGACAGCCCGATGACTAATTATTTTGCCCCCCTGCAGGTAGGGAAATACGTTATTTTCCGGCTGGACTCCCTGAATTTTTATTATTATGGTCAGCTGGACACGCTGACGCACTACCTGGCCAAAGATTCGGTAGAAGAAGCTACGACGGATCTGATGGGACGCCCCAGCTGGCGGGTGGTACGTTACCTGAGCGATACGTTGGGAACGGCCTGGACACCGACGGAGAGCTACCTGGTCACCCCTACCCGGACGACCGTGGAGGTGGTGGAGGATAACTTGCGGTTTATAAAACTGGCGTTCCCCATGGATGAGGGTTATAGCTGGACGGGCAGCACCTATCTTCCTTATGCGCCTTACCAGGATTACTTTGATTTCAGCGACGACTCGCATCTGAATGTGCAGCGTTGGAATTATACCTATCAGAATGTCAATAAACCCTATACGATAGGCAACAAGGTGTATGACAGTACGACCACCGTGCTGCTCGTGAATGACTCGATCAATGCGCCCGTCATCGTAGTAGATACTTCTTTTGCGTCAAGGACCTACTGGACGGAGACCTATGCCAAGAATGTAGGACTGATCTACCGGCATTCTGAGTTATGGGAATACCAGCCTCCTACTCCCAATAATACGCAGCTCGGTTATAAGATCGGCTTCGAAGTGACGTTTAATCTCGTAGATCATAATTAGGCGATAAACCGTGCGGCAAACATCGAATCCGCCTGCTGATCATATCCTTTTATCGATTCCATCCGCTCCGGCTGCAGGGCAGATGTCTCCCGGATAAACGTGACCATCTCTTCATTCTCCTTTTTAAAGACGGAACAGGTGCTATAGACCAGGCTGGCGCCGTTGGCTAAGCGGGGGAGGATAGCCGTCACGATCTTTTTTTGGATGTCACGGTAGTAATCAATCTTTTTCGGGTCGAAGAAATACAGCTCTTCAGGGGTGCGGCTCCAGGTGCCGCTGCCGGAACAGGGGACGTCGGCGAGGATGAGGTCGTAGGGAAAGGGACCGGACTGCCGTAAGACGGAAGATGAACGACCGGCCGGTCTGGGGGCGGTCAGGTCAGCCACAAAAGAATGATAGCTTTTTATGCCCGCGCGGCGAAATCGTTCACGGAGGTTGTGCAAAATAGATTCGCGGATGTCCGACACTGTTATGTCGATGCCTGGGTTGAGGTCGAAGGCCAGGATGGACTTGCCTCCGCTGGCGGCGCAGGCGTCCCAGAAGGAAAAGGGGACGGCAGCCGAGCCGGGGGTGGTGGACGATCCGGTGGCGGTAGACGATCCGGGAGCAGCGGACAAGCTCGGGGCAGCGGACGATCCCGGAGCAGCGGCGGACTCGGAGGCAGGCAAGGAGCGGGAGCCGGATACAGCGGCCCATCGCTGCAGGAACGGTGCGATCCTTTGAGAGCTATAATCCTGGATGACCACTTCCCTATCCGGGGTGAACCATTCTTCCACCTTAAAGCCGTTGGGAAGACGGAGGGTGAAGGGAGGGATGAATTCGAAGGTGACCCTTCCCGCCGAATCCTTCATGGCCGGCCCAGCCGGGGCCGGAACGGCCTCCGCCAGTTTGTCCAGCACCGCCTGTTCGTGTCCCGGGCGAATACGGAGAAAGAGATCGGGTTGTTTTAGAAAGGACAGGCAGAAGGCGGCGTGATCGATGCCTTCGGACAGCTGCTCTTTCCAGGGGAAGATATCGGCCGGTTGAAAATCGATGCCCGCCTCCCGGCAGAGGATTATCTTTTCTTCCAGGGGAAGGGCTATCCCTTCATTCCACGCAGGCCGAAAGTATGCCAGCAGCTCGCCGGGGGTCTCGTTACAAAGGAACAGGCCCAGCAGGACCCGCTCATCCGCCGGAAGGTCTTTTACGGCATGCCCGAGACGATAGAATCCATAGACCATATTGCTAACCAGCCGGCGGTCCTTCGAACCCATTTGTTTGTGTTCCCGGAAGAAATTTTTCAGCCAGGCATGCAGGGGTATCTCTCCGTGATAGGAGGTGATGATAGTGTTGGCATAACGGAGCTGGTTGTCAAATTTCATCGGTAGAAGGCTGAGGGTCGGAGGATTGCTGATCGTGGATCTTTTTCTGGATGCGGGTTAGGGATTCATGGTCGAGAGGAAGGTTAGGGTGATTGAATTGTTGATTTAGCTCAAACGCTTTTTCATAGTTCAGTAACGCCTCTTGCCATGCTCGCCGCTGTTCATATACTCTACCTATCTGATAATAAGTATCACCCATTTCATATTCATTACCAGTCTTTTTTCCCCACTCCAAAGCTTGCTGGTAATTTTGTAACGCTTCCGACCATTTTTGTTGCTTTTCGTATACCATTCCTATCTGATGATAAGTACTGCCTAACTCATATTCATTACCTGTCTTTTTTTTCCATTCTAAAGCCAACGAATAATTCTGCAACGCTTCCTCCCATTTTTTCTGCCCTTCGTATGCCATGCCTATTTGATGATAAGTACCGCCTAACTCATATTCGTTGTCTGTCTTTTTATACCACTCCAAAGCCAGCGAATAATTCTGCAACGCTTCTGCCCATTTTTGCTGCCCTTCATATACCATGCCTATTTGATGATAAGTACCGCCTAGCTCATATTCATTGTCTGTCTTTTTATA
>DATJJD010000020.1:0-7297 GCA_035492545.1 Puia sp. | reverse complement strand
TTTTTAAACCTTCCTTTTAATAGCCTTATGGAACAAAAAAGTTCGCAATATGCCTTTTCTATGACCGGCTTTCGGGAAGGAAGGCAACGAGACTTTAAATACGCTTATGAACTGTATTATGACAAAATTTACACCTTCGCTTATAACCTGATTTCCAATGAGACCGAAGCTCAGGATATTACCACCGATACTTTCGTCAAACTCTGGCGCCTCCGTGAAAACTTCGGAAGCCTGGGCAATATAAAGGCCTTTTTATATATTACCTGCCGGAACGCCTGCCTGGATTTCCTCCGTCATCTCAAAGTTGAACGAAAGACCCATGGAAAGATCCGCTATTCCCAGAAGATAGAAGAGTTGATCCCCAGTGAAATGATGGACGCTGAAGTTTTCATTAAGTTGGCACGTCTGATCGAACAGCTCCCGGGAAAATGCCGCAAGATATTCGAGCTGATCTATTACAACAACCTCAGCACCTCCGAAGTAGCCCAGGAAATGGGCATCACCAACCAGAATGTCCTCAATCAAAAGGCGAGGGCCATACATATCTTACGTACGGGCCTGATGCAGAAATCATTTTGATCCCTCCAGGGCCTCCTTCTCTTTTCTCTCCTTCAATAACAAATAACTAGCTTCCACTAATTTCTCCAGGTGATCATACCTTAGTAAGAGATCCGCTCTTTCTTCCGGTTCGCTGAAATCTGAATAGTCGCTGGTCAGACAAGCCTCTACCATCGACCATAATATATGCCGGCATTCATGCAACCGATAATCGCTGAAAAACTGTTCAATTACCAAAAAGGGCTCTTGTCTCTCCTTCTCCTCCAAACGCAAGACCTGGTCAAACAGTTCCGCCTGTTCAAAAAACTGTGACATAAAAAATATTTTACGTGGTTTATACTGAGTGGACACTTCTCTTCTCCACAGACGGAACTGAAATTTGCGAGGGAATTAAATGTGCCGATAAAAAATTGGACAAAAATAATTTTTTATCGGCAAAACATAATGTCTGTACTTTCGGCCTTGGGGCAGACCTTCGTTGGACCTGCTTCGACACGGTCCGCCTTGGTCGTTCCCTTCGCTTGGCTCGGGAAAGTACTCATTGGGCTCTGCCCAATTTTTGCTGTATAAAATTAAGTAAAACGTAAATGCGCTAATAAAATAACTTAGGCAGGTAAACGAATATTTTTCCACATCGAGGGCAATCATACTTCAATGTCCAATCGTAGAAATATTCCTGCGACTGATAACATTCTTTTCAAAACTGATCTCTTTCACAGGTCTCCTGGCCAGCACACTCGTGGGTAGCTTCAGCGCGCTGACAGCGCCGCTGTCCTTTACAACCGACTGTTTGAATTTCATTACCGAATCCCCGGACTGTCCCGACTGGATGATCTTATCAGCGACCTGTAAAGCCTTTGCCGGCTGGTTCAATGCCACATAAGCTTTACCGATCGTCAACGCATCCTTCTCCGATATATAGGTGGGCTTCTTCAACGTATCCAGGACGGAGAGGATCCCCTCGGCAACTCCTGCATCCTTATCGCCGGCCGCTACCCGGCCCAGGTAGGTATTGAGTTTCGCAATATTCGCTTTGAACTCATTGTGCAGATTGATTTTTGTCTCTATCACGGCAACCTGTCTCCGGACAGCCGTGTCCGACGGAGCCAGCTGTATGGCCTTCTGCGTTAACCGCTGACAGGAATCATAATTGCCCAGGGCCCAATGGGCATTCGCCAACGCCACCAGTCCCTTCGGGTCTCCTTCAGCCCGCCCCTGCAACTTCTGCACCGCCGACTCCACCTGCTGGCGGGAAGTACTGTCCCCCGGATTGGCAGAAAGGGAATGCGCCGCCTTGTCCAGCTCCAGTTTCCCATCATCATACGAGATCTTCTGGAAAGAAGGAAAGCCGATCATAAGGATCGGCAACACGAAAAAAAATGAAAGGGGACCAATGGGCTTGTCCTTTACCACATTCCGTAACAGGGCAAACAACAACACTACAAACAATAGAATTCCCAATACCATCATGATCACCTCATAACCGTATAGACCATTAAATATTGACATACCGGTAAGATAATCTTTTACCTCCCTTCTGTCAATACCCTGTTCGTGTTAATTTTTGCAGTTGCCAAAAAAAATTTTGCGTCCCTATTATAAAAGTCCTAACTTGTGGCCTAATTAAACCGCACCCCTATGCTGAAAATTTTTCATCTTGGTTATCCTTAACCAACCTATTTCCATGACAACAGCAGAAAAAGAGATCCTTAAAAAAAGATTCGGAGCCACTATTCAGCAGATCAGAGAAAAGAAACACTTTACCCTGAGACAAGTCGCTTCCAATTGCAACCTGGACAACAGCAAAATAGCGAAGATCGAAGACGGAAGATTCAACGTCTCCCTCTCCACTATTGTAGAATTAGCCAGAGGACTGGAAGTCCATCCATCCAAATTATTCGTGGGAGAGTTTAATTGGTTTGCCCTTATGTGAGGGCATATAAGAGGTCTTTTTGCAGAAGGGCATTGCGTATTTTCTTGATGGCAATCGATTTATGCTCCTGAACCGTTGCCCGGCTAAGTCCCAGTTGCTCCGCGACTTCCCGGGTTTTTTTGCTCTTGAAAAAGATAAGTTCGAATACTTCCCGGCATCTCGGAGGCAGCATCTCCACCTGTAACCCGATCTCCCATAATAGTTCCCGCTCGGTAGCCTCCCGGTCATCCGGCCATTCCCCTTCCTTTGATAAATAGCGGATCTCTTTATGAGAAACATGATGCCGCCGCCTGGAGCGCAGGTGGTCAAAACAGGCATTCCGACAGGTGAGATAAAGAAAGTATCTTATATTAAGAAGGTTTTTAAACCCTGCTTTTTTCTTCCATAATTTAATAAACGTATCCGATGTAATATCATTGGCCTCTTCCATATTTCGTACGATCCGATTGGCAAAGGAGAAAATGGCATCGTAATAAGACAGATAGATCTCCTTAAGGGCCTGGCGATCACCTGTCTGAAACCGGGAAATAAGATCATGGTCAGAGAGGCCTTTATTCATGGGATGAATGCGGTTTAAAGGGCATACTATACTAATACGGCCAGCAGGAATTTTTAATGGATGGCGTGCAAAATAATCTTACACGCTTTTTCAATCTCCTCCTCCGTAATAAGCAAAGGCGGCGCAATTCGCATGCACTGGGGGGCGAACAGGTACCAGTCCGTTAGCAACCCGTTTTCGATACAGGCATCGATCACCCGTTTGTTGACCTCAAAACTCTCGAATTCCACGGCAATGAGCAGGCCACAGCTGCGCAGGGCCCGGATGGCAGGATGCACCAGCAGCTTCCTGAAAAGGGCTTCTTTACGGGCCACCTGTCCGATCCAGTCTTCTTCCAGCAGCACCTCCAGCGAAGCAAGCCCCGCCGCACAACAAAGGGGATGGCCCCCGAATGTCGTGATATGGCCCAGCACGGGGTCGCCGGTCAGCGCCCACATAACCGACCGGTCCGCAATAAAAGCACCCAGGGGCATCCCTCCCCCCAACGCTTTTCCCAGCAACACGATATCCGGTACGATGCCATAACGCTGAAAGCCCCACAGCGTCCCCGTCCTTCCAAAACCTGCCTGGATCTCGTCCATGACCAGCAACGCCCCCACCTCCGTACACCGCTCGCGTACCGCCTTCAGCCATTCCACTTCCGGTGTATAGATCCCTCTCTCCGCCTGCACCGTCTCTAAAAGAACAAGAGCCGTCCGCTCCGTGATACGGTCCAGCGCCTCCGGCGAATTATAGTGTTCATGATAAATACCGGGCAACAGGGGCCGATACGCATTACGCCAGTATTCATCCCCTATAAGGCTCAACGCCCCCTGGGTAGAGCCATGATAGGATAACTGGAAAGCAACCATCTCTACCCGGCCCGTCACCCGCTTCGCCAGCTTCATCGCCCCCTCCACCGCTTCCGCCCCGGAATTGGTAAAATAAACGCTGTTCAACGAAGGAGGTAAGTTCTCCGCCAGCAGGGTTGCATATTGCACCTGCGGAGACTGGACCAGCTCTCCATATACCAACAGGTGCAGGTAACGGTCTGCCTGGTCTTTGATCGCCTGCACCACCCGGGGATGGCGATGCCCCGTATTACAGACACTGATGCCCCCGATGAGGTCCATATATTCCTTCCCGGAAGGGTCATATAAATAAATGCCTTCCGCCCGGTCGATCTCCAGCCCCAGAGGGTTCGGCGAGGTCTGCGCCACATGCTGTAAAAATAAGTGACGATGATTCATGGAGCCAAAGATCGTATATTCGTATAAACAAAAAACCATCGTCATATGGCTACTATTCTACCTGTGGAAGGCAAATTCCCGAAGTTTGGCAAAGATTGTTTCGTCGCGCCGAATGCCACTATCGTCGGCGACGTTGAGATTGGCGAAAACAGCAGTATATGGTTCAACGCCGTGGTAAGAGGCGACGTCAATAGTATACGGATAGGGTGTAAAGTAAATATACAAGACGGGGTGGTTATCCACGCTACGTATCAGAAGTCGAAGACCGTCATCGGCAACAACGTCTCCATCGGCCATAATGCCATCGTACATGGATGTAAGATCGCCGATAAGGTGCTCATCGGTATGGGGGCCATCATTATGGACAATGCGGAGATCGGCAGCAATTCCATTATTGCAGCAGGCGCGGTAGTCCTTGAAAATACCAGAATCGAAGCCGGGACCATTTACGGGGGCACGCCGGCAAAAAAAATAAAAGATATTCCCATCGACCTCATCACCGGCCAGATCGACCGGATCGCCGAGCATTACACGCTGTATTCCAGCTGGTTCAAAGATTCCAATGCCGCGCCCCCGGCCGAATAATACCCATTTCCGGGCCTTCGGAGAGAGGGAAAACCCCCAGGTTCCCTTACGTTAATACACGGGTTTTGCTTGCAAATACAGGATAATATTTGTAGGTTTAAATCGTTTATATAATATCCGTTGAATCCCATGAAACAAGGCAAACCCATACTATTCTTCCTTCTTCTGGCCGTACTGGTCATCGGCACTTCCTCTTGCGGAGCGATACATAATCTTTTTGGTCCGAAATACGGTTGTCCCAGCGATGGTAAGAATGTTGGAGCGGAGCGGATATTAAGTGGAGAGAAGGTTCCAAGATCGCCAAAATTCAAAGCGTAGTGCATCTATACCCTATTATAAAACTTAAATCCCTAACCCATGAGCCCCCTGACTCTCCGCACCGATTTCGGCTGTACCGAAGCTGTCATAGACGATGATTGTGGTCTGAAACGCTTTTATGAAGTAGCCAACATCCTCTCCGATGACCTGGATATTAAATTCACGCAAAAGACCGATGATTTTGATTCGCTGATGTGGGACTTCCTTTACAAAGGACACATCCTCACCCTGCATTACAATATTTACACCGGGATCTCGATCTATCCCCGCAAATTCCGGGAGGCGCCCCGAAAGGATAATGACGCTGTGGTGGAAGTGGCTAAATTCCTGGAAAGTAAATTGCTGATCAATACGGCCAAACGATATATGTCCTGATCTGCCGGCGCCAGGGCCTTCAGGGTCCGGTTCGGGGAGCTGCCCATTGCTTGTCAGATCTCAGACGATTCCTTGCCAATTCCTTCAAGACCCGCTGTACCGCAGCGGGTCTGTTTTTTCGGGCAGGAGAGCCCACTGCAGGTCTGTGATCCGCTTTTTCCCGTAATTTGCTGATAAATAAATTCGCAGGCATGGCCACCCTCAAATCCACCACTCCTTTTTATACTAAACTGGCAATGGTGCTGATCAGCCTCATCGCCCTGGTATATATTGCTATCCTGGGCAAGTCGATCCTGGCTCCCCTGGTATTCGCCCTGCTGTTCGCCGTCCTGCTGCTCCCGCTGGCCAATTTCCTGGAAAGGAAGCTACACTTTCCCCGCAGCCTGGCCGCTTTATTGTCCGTTCTGCTCCTGGTCTTATCCGGCTTGGCCCTCTTCTACCTGGTGGGTTCGCAGGTCAGCAGCCTGGCCGACGACTGGCCCCAGTTCAAGCAACAGGTCCTCTCCTCCCTCAGCGACCTGCAGCACTGGATCTCTACGAAATTCCATGTCCGGCTCAAACAACAGCAGACCTATATCGACAATGCCGCCTCCCATATCCTCAGCACGGGGTCCACGGTGATCGGGGATACCCTGCTGTCCCTCTCCTCCCTGTTGTTGTTTATGGTCTTTATCATGATAGACACTTTTTTCCTCCTGTATTACCGCCGGCTGATCGTCAAATTCCTGGTAGCCGTTTTCAAGGAAGAAAATGCCGAGGTGGTATATGATATCATCGCCCAGGTGCAAACCCGCATCCGGCAATATATCCTGGGCCTGCTCCTGGAGATGGTCATCGTAGCCGCCGCTACCTGCCTCGCCCTCTGGATCCTCGGTGTGAAATATGCCATCCTGCTGGGCCTGCTCACCGGTCTCTTCAATGTCATCCCCTATATCGGCATCATTACCGCCCTGCTACTCAGCACCCTGGTCACGTTCGCCACGGCCGGGGCCACCAAGATCCTGCTGGTTGTCGCCACCATCTTTGGTATACACCTGGTGGACTCCAATGTGCTGTTACCCATCATCGTGGGTTCCAAAGTGCGGATCAATGCCCTTATCACCATCCTCGGCGTCATCATCGGGGAGGCCATCTGGGGGATTCCCGGCACCTTTCTCGCCATCCCTGTCATCGCTATTACTAAAATTATATTCGACCGGATAGAAAGTCTCAAGCCCTGGGGCATGTTACTGGGGGATGAAAAAGATGAGAAACAGCCGGAGCCCCTGAAGGAAGCCATTAAAGAAGAAGGACAGGACCCCGACAAACTGGCTGAGTCGATCCAGAAAACGACCCCTTAATAATTATTCGTCTCTATCGAGTCCAGGATCGAACAATAGCTGACGTAGCGGTCCATGGCGATGACCTCCTTCTGAACCGCCGCTTTCACCACGCAGCCCGGTTCTTCCATATGCAGGCAGTTATTGAACTGGCACTGACCGGCGAGTATCCGCATTTCAGGGAAATAACCCGATAGTTCCTGCCGGGAGATATCCACCAGCCCAAACTCCCGCATGCCGGGGGTATCGATGATCTGGCCTTTCCCCGTCGGACCGACTTCCGGCAAGTCATACATCTCCGCACACGTCGTCGTATGAATCCCTTTCCCACTCCACCCGCTCACCCCATGCGTCTTGAGCCGCAAGGCCGGGAACAGGGCATTGAGAAAAGAGGACTTCCCTACTCCCGAATGCCCGCTGA
>DATJJD010000019.1:0-82829 GCA_035492545.1 Puia sp. | reverse complement strand
TGTCTATCCCGGCGCCAACGCTGAAGTGGTAGCCCGCACGGTCGCCGTGCCGATAGAAGAGGCGGTCAACGGGGTGGAGAACATGAGCTACATGACTTCCAATTCCAGCAACGACGGCACCATGAACCTGACCGTATTTTTTAAGCAAGGCACTAATCCGGATATCGATGCGGTGAATGTGCAAAACAGGGTATCAAGGGCCAACAGCCAGCTGCCGCCGGAAGTAATACAGGCCGGTGTCGCCACGCAAAAAATACAGAACAGCTTTCTTATGTTCGTGGGGCTGTACAGTGAGGACAGCACAAAGTACGACGAACTTTTCCTGGAAAATTACCTGAGAATAAATGTTATTCCACAGCTGCAGCGTATTCCCGGTGTAGCGCAGGCGCAGGTGTTCAGCTCGAAAGACTATTCCATGCGTATCTGGCTCAAGCCCGACCGCCTCATCGCCAATAACCTATCCCCGCAGGATGTTTTAAACGCCATCAGGGATCAGAACCTGGAAGCGGCGCCCGGACGGCTGGGGCAGAACAGTCCCGAATCGTTTGAATATGTTATAAAATATAAGGGCAAGCGGAACAAGAATGAGGACTACGAGAACATGGTGATAAAGGCCAACAGCGATGGGTCTTTGCTGCGTCTGAAAGACCTGGCGCGTGTTGAATTCGGGGCCTACACCTATATCTCTTCCAACAAGCTGAACGGTAAGCCTACTTCCGGTTTTGGTGTTTTACAAACGCCCGGGTCCAATGCTAACCAGATCCTTACTGAACTGGAGCGACAGATAAAAGAGTTTGACGCGAATTTGCCCGATGGCATGCATTTCAAGATCATGTATAATGCCAAGGAGTTCCTCGACGCTTCGATCGGGCAGGTGGAAGAAACCCTGATCATCGCGTTCGTACTGGTGGCCATCGTGGTTTTCATTTTCTTACAGGATTTCCGCTCTACATTGATCCCAGTCATCGCTGTGCCGGTGGCCATTATCGGTACCTTTTTCTTCCTTAATCTGTTCGGTTTCAGCATCAACCTGCTCACCTTATTTGCGCTGGTGCTGGCGATAGGTATCGTGGTGGACGACGCTATTGTGGTCGTGGAGGCCGTCCACTCCAAGATGGAGCGGGAGCATTTGCCTTCAAGAAGGGCGACTATCGAGAGCATGAACGAGATCTCAGGGGCCATCGTTTCCATTACCCTGGTGATGGCGGCTGTATTTGTTCCTGTGAGTTTTGTACAGGGGCCCGCGGGGGTGTTTTACAAGCAGTTTGCGTTTACACTTGCTACGGCTATTCTTATTTCGGCCGTCAATGCGTTGACATTAAGCCCGGCCTTATGCGCTTTATTTTTGAAGAATCAGCATATCGGAGAGGGTGGTAGAAAAAGAGGGCTGGGCGCCCGGTTCTTTTTGGCTTTCAATATGGGCTTTACGGCGATGACTGGAAAATACATAAATAGCCTGAAATTCCTGGTCCGTCGTAAATGGGTGGCTATAGCCGGCCTGCTGATCATTGCCGCAGGAGCGTGGATGCTGGTGAGAACCACTCCGTCAGGATTTATTCCCGACGAAGACCAGGGATTCATCGTAGCCGTAGCGCAAACGCCGGCAGGCAGCTCGTTGAGCAGGACCGCGCGTTCGACCGATGCAATAAGCAAGATCGTTTTGCAGGATGGGGCAGCCAGTGATGTCTGGAACGTGAATGGATTGAACTTTGTTACCAATGCCTTTGCCTCGCCGAATGCCGTTGTCTTCTGCCGGCTGAAGTCCAGGGATGAAAGGGGGCCGGTAAAAGACCCGGCTCAGATTGCCGGTAGATTGATTGGGGAAACGGGCCAGGTAAAGGACGCGATGTCTATTTTTGTAAACTTTCCCACGGTGCAGGGGTTCGGAAATGTCAGCGGTGTGGAATTGATGCTGCAGGATCGGACGAGCGGGTCGCTGGAAAAGCTGGGTACGACGGCCTGGGGGTTTGTGGGCGCCTTATCGCAGCGAAAAGAAGTAGCTTCGGCTTTTACCACTTTCAATACCGGCAACCCTCAATATACCATCGAGGTGGACGAAGACAAGGCCAAGCAATTAGGCGTGTCTGTCAGCGATCTGTTGAGTACCATGCAGATCTATTACGGCAGCAGTTTTGTCTCTGACTTTTCCCGGTTTGGAAAGTACTACCGCGTGATGGCGCAGGCCGATATCCCTTACCGGATGGATGCTAATTCGTTAGGCGGTATTTATGTAAAAAACAATGCGGGCCTGATGGTCCCTGCTACCTCGGTGGCTAAGTTCGTCCGTGTGTATGGTCCGGAAACCGTCACCCGTAACAACCTGTACAATGCCGTTACTATCAATGCGACGCCCAAGCCGGGCTATAGCACGGGCGATGTGATCAAAGCCGTTCAGGAAACGGCCGGGAAGGCGTTGTCGAAGGGGTATGCTTATGAGTTCACCGGCGTAACAAGGGAGGAGATCAGGGCGGGTAATCAAACGGTATTTGTGTTCTTAATGAGCGTCCTGTTTGTGTTTTTCCTTTTGTCAGCGCAGTATGAAAGTTATATCCTGCCCCTGGCCGTTATATTCACAGTGCCGACAGGGATCTTAGGCGTGTTTGCCTTTGTCGGCTTTGCCGGGCTACAGAATAACGTATATGTGCAGATAGGATTGATCATGCTGATAGGATTATTGGCTAAAAATGCCATCCTGATCGTGGAGTTCGCCGTGCAGCGGAGGCGGGCGGGCATGGGGCTGGTGGAAGCTGCGCTGGAGGCTGCAAAGCTCAGGCTTCGTCCGATATTGATGACCTCGTTTGCGTTTGTCGTTGGCATGCTGCCCCTGATCTTTACGAAGGGGGCGTCGGCGCAGGGCAACCACTCCATTGGATGGAGTGCTGTGGGGGGCATGCTGACGGGGGTTATCCTGGGTATATTTATTATACCGGTGCTGTTTGTTATTTTCCAGGCTCTGCAGGAAAAGGTTGCTTTGAAAAGAGATGAGGAGGATGTGGAATTAGAACCTATATAAGTGCCCCGTAAAAAATGCAAGAAGCCCGTAAAACGCTCAACGTTTTACGGGCTTCCTGGTCTTTGTTGGACCTTAATTCATCGGGGAGATCACATCCGACCCCTACCTCACCTCTGCCGCCGGCCTCACAGGCCGCGAATAACCCTTCTTCTTCAATTGATCATTAATCTCATTAATAGCCCTTTCCAGCTGATTGTCTTTCCCCTGCGCCCCCTGTGTCAGATCTTCCTCTACGGGAATATCGGGGTCTACCCCATGCCCTTCCTTGAACCAGGTGCCATCGGGATTGTACATACGAAACGTCGGTACGGTGATATTGCCGCCGTCGATTAACGGGGGTGCACCGCTGATGCCGATCAGCCCACCCCAGGTCCTTGATCCGATCAGGGGCCCCAGGCCCGCCTTACGGAAGTAATCGGGGAAGGCGTCTCCGCCGGAACCGCTCCATCCGTTGATCAGCATCACCTTGGGGCCGAAATTACCGGCAGGAGGCCAGTTCCAGACGGCTCCATCGCGGGTTGCCCAGAAGGCCAGGGGTTTGCGGTCAAGTAGTTCGATAAACCGGTCGGGGATCTGCCCACCGCTATTGAAACGTTCGTCGATCACCATGGCCTTTTTGTCCAGCTGTGCCGTGAACTGGCGGATCAGCTCATTCTGCCCGTCAACACCTGTGCTGCGTACATAGATATAACCGGCATTACCCCCGGTGGCTTCCTCTACCCGACGCCTGTTCTGCTCGATCCAGGCCAGGTGGCGGAGCCTGCTTTCATCCGACAGCAGTTGTACCAGCACGGTCTTTGCTCCACTCCAGGAGCCGGTACTGTTATACGTAAGTTCGACGGATTTCCCGGCCAGGTTGCCAAATAGGGCAAAGGGCTCTGTCCGGGTCGTTAGTTCCTCTCCGTTGACCGCGAGAATATAATCGCCTTCTTTTACCGGCACGCCCGGCAGATCCAGCGGGCTGCGCGACTCGGCGTCCCAGGGGGCAGCATGGATGATCTTCTTTATTTTATAATGATCACCTTCCGCGGCCCAGTCCACACCCAGGTAACCTACGTTAGCTTTTTTGGTCACCTCTTCCACTCCTCCGCCATGATAGGTATGCGAGGCATTCAGCTCGCCGATCATTTCCCCGATGATGAAATTCACCTCTTCGCGGGTGACGGCGCCATCCAGCATCTTCAGGTATTGTACTTTCACTTTATTCCAGTCAACACCATGCATGCCAGGGTCATAGAAATAGTCCCTCTCCAGGCGCCAGGCATCGATGACGATCTGTCTCCATTCCTCCCGGGGATTCACCCACATCTGCATTTCATTCGTACGGAGTCTTTTCTCCAGCTTCTGTCCTTCATCCGCCGCGATGATAAAGTTGTTGCCGTCCTTACCTACCAGCAGATGTTTGCCGTCGGCGGAGAGCAGGAAACCGCTAGCGTCTTCCACGATCGTCTTCGCCTTACGTTTGGCCAGGTCGTAGAACCTGATCGGTTGCGCCTTGTCGTCAGAGCCGGTATTGGGTTGTTGCTGATAGATCAGTTTGCCATCTGCAGCCTGCAGGTTGCCATAGTTGCCGGGATCTAACGGCAGCAGGATGAGACGGGATTCCAAACCGTCCAGGTCGATGCCGACCGGAGAGATCTTCGGTGCTGTTTCCTTCTCATCTTTTTTGACTACGGGCGGTTTGGCGTTTTTGGCAGCGGCAGCTTCCTCTCCCTTCTCTTCGGGTTTCAGGGCCACCGTATCATTCTGAGGATAGAGGGGGGAAGGGGTATTCTTTTTCAGAACGATAGCCGCGAGTTTCGTGGAGTTGGGATAGATAAAGGTATTGTCCAGGTCGCTGTACAGGGGGTTGAAATATTGGTTGGTCGTTACGTACAGGTATTTCCCCCCGGGGTCGAAGACGGGGTTGGCGACGCTGTAGTATCCACTGGTAGCAGGATGGAGCTGTTTGTTCGTATAGTCGAAGAGGAATACGCCCCGGTGACCGTTGGGCAGGTCGCGGTCATAGGCCAGCCAGCGGCTGTCGGGAGACCAGCTGGGCGCAAAACCCTGCAGGGCGCCATCCATCATCCGCAGGCCCTGGTCGACAGGAGTCGTCTGACCGGTTGTCCGGTCGAAGATGTAGATCTTCATAGCCTTGTCGATAAAAGCGATTTTTTTACTATCGGGTGACCAATAAAGGGTATACCGGTAGCCTGGGCCATAAGAGGTTAGTTTTTTCTCCGTGCCCTCCTGCCCGGCTTCCCGAAGGGTCAGCTCATATTCACCGGAACGGTCGCTCCAGTAGGCAATGGTTTTTCCATCGGGGGACCAGGCGGGAAATCTTTCCGCCACGCCTGATGAACGGGTAAGGTTGATTACGGCTCCATTCTCTGCCGGCAGGGAGAAGATCTCTCCGCGCGCCTCGATCAGGGCCCGTTTGCCGTCAGGAGATATATTGTTGTTGAACTGTGTTTTTTCCACGTTCTGAAGGGTGGGCCGCAGGGCATTCTCATCGGAGACCACTTCTACGGGTACCTCCTTATAATTTTTGGAAGAAAGATTGTAGAGGTAAAGTTTACCACCGTTCTCGAATACGATGTCCTCTGGTCCCAGGGAAGGGTAATGGGTATCGTAGTCTTTAAAGGTGGTGAGCTGGGTGAATGTCCTGGAAGTGATGTCATACTGCCAGAGGTTCATTCTTTTTTCCGGGCCCCGGTCCGACAAGAAGAAAATGCTGGAGCCGTGCCACATGGGCAGCTCGTCGTCGGCATCGGTGGTAGATATACTCTGGTCGGCATAGCTGGTCAGGTTGAAGAGGTGGATCTGTGCATTCCAGCCTCCGCGATAACGCTTCCAGTTGCGGAATACCTGTGATTTGTAGACAAAGGCGATCTGGCTGCCATCCGGGGACAGGGTTCCGAATTCCGCATAGGGCAGCGGCAGTTTTTCAGGCGCTCCGCCGGCGATGCCGATCTTAAAGAACTGGTTAAACCGTTCGCGTCCGCTCTCACGGCCGGAGGCAAACAGCAGGTGCTGGCCATCGGGGTACCAGTCGACTACTCTTTCCAGCGATCCATACCAGGTAAGACGGGTAGGAATGCCCCCTCCGGCAGGGATGGTATAAACGGAATTGTTGCCGTCGTAATCGGCCGTATAAGCGATGGTCTTACCATCCGGGGAGAATTTGGGGAAGATTTCCGTCCCGGCGGGTGAGCTGAGATGGGAGGCCCTTCCCCCTTCTTTAGGCACTACCCACAGGTCATTGGCGTAGGTAAATACGATCTGGGTCCGGGAGACATCGGGAAACCGGAAAAGGGCGGCATTGATCTGCGCCCGGGAGGGGGAGGCCAGGGACAGCGCGCCTACAAAGGATAAAATGATTTTTCGCATGAGCATACAATTGAATGGCTTATAATAATAGGGGAGGAAGGTAAGGCAAATTTGTTTAGGGAGAATAGCGTTATGACCCAACGGCCGGGAATAGCGATAGACGGCGTAAATTTTGGTTTCGATTGTCCCGGAAATCCAGGGTCCAGCCTTGCAATAAAGAGATTTTTTTTCTATTATTACCCGACCAAACGGTGTTGTCTATGAAATGCCTCCTCCTAACCCTGACCATCCTATACTCCTCCCTATTGTACAGCCAGAAAAGCAACGATATTCCGGATTTCGGAAAAGTTGACAAGAGTGAGTTGATGATCACCAGTTGTGATTTTGATAAGAATGCGGAAGCTATTATCCTGTTCGATGTCGAGGAAGCGATGTGTCATGTCTATCCGGCTAATGTATATACAGAGCGGAAGAGGCATATACGCCTGAAGATCTTAAATGATAAAGGCCTCGACCAGGCCAATATCAAAATACCTTATCTGGATTATTCCGGGGGAGGGGAGAAGGTGGGTAACATCAATGCGCAGACCTATAACCTGGATGCCGCCGGCAATGTAACTGTCTCCCGGCTGGAGAAGAAGAGCCTCTTTGATAAGAGGATCAGTAAAAGGATCTCAGAAAAGATCTTCACTTTTCCAGAAGTGAGGGCAGGCAGTGTCCTGGAATACACCTATACGGTCAGCGGCTCTGTCAGCGGGGGGCTGCGGAATTGGAATTTCCAGAAATCTATTCCCGTCCGGTTAAGCCGTTATACCATTAACTTCCCTTCCGAGATTGATATTTATTGCCAGCCCATTGCCGTTTTACCGGTGGAGAGACAAAGCAAAGTAGATGGGGGACAGAAGATCCAGGCCTTCACGATGAGAAATATCCCTGCCCTGCGGGACGAACCGTTTATCAGTTGCGAAGACGACTATGTACAACGGGTCGAGTCGAGGGTCGTGGGCCTCTACACTACGTACGGAAGGATCAACCTGATCAACAACTGGCAGAATATTGTAGAGGATATGATGAAGGATGATGATTTTGGCGTTCAGCTTACTAAAAATATCCCCCGCACAGATGACCTGGAGGCCTCCCTGAAGACGGTAGAGGACCCGTATAGGAAAATGAACATTATCTATTATTATGTGCGCCGGAATATGGAATGGAACGGCTATTCCAACATCTGGGCCTTAACGGGAGTAAAAAATGCCTGGAAGGAGAAAAAGGGTTCTACGGGGGAGATCAATCTCATCCTGATCAATTTATTAAAGGATGCAGGCCTGGATGCACACCCCATCCTGGTCAGTACCCGGGAGAATGGCCGGATAAATACCATGGTGCCGGGGTATAGCCAATTCGACAAGGTAATGGCTTATGTGACGATAAATGAAAAGGTGTTCATTCTCGACGCTACGGATAAATATGGATCACCCGGTCTGATCCCCCTGGAAGTGATGGGGAGTGAAGGAATGGTGATCGAAAAGCTGGAAACGCGTAAGTGGGGATGGCATTCGATATGGCAGAAGGACCAGATGTTCAAAGACTTTACACTGGTCAATGCGGACATCGATGAGAATGGCCGGATGAAGGGCTGGGTCAGTATAACGGACATGGGTTATTCGCGAGCCAAACGGCTGCCGGATCTGAAGAAGGACCGGGAGAAATTTGTAGAAAAATATTTCACTTCGGTCAACCCTGGGGTAAAGGTGGATAGTTTTTTGGTGGAAAATGAGGATAAAGATTCTTTGCCGCTGGTTGAAAAATTTAACTTCGACCAGGCGCTGAGCGCCTCCGGAAACTACAAATATTTTTCACTCAATCTTTTTTCGGGGCTGGAGAAAAACCCTTTTGTGTCAGAATCCCGTTTCTCCGATATTACGTTCGGCGCCAATCAGCAATACTCCATGGTGGAGAACTTCTTTCTGCCGGACGGATTTACCTTCGATGAACTTCCAAAGAGTATCCGGCTGCTGATGCCGGACTCCAGTATCGTCTTTACCCGGCTGATCGATGCGGCAGACAACCGCTTCTCCACGCGGATCACCCTTGAGTTCAACAAACCCGTCTACCTGGTAGAGGAATATGATAAATTCCGCGAATTTTATAGCAAATTGTTTGACCTGCTGAATGAGCAGGTTGTCATCAAGAGAAAATCCGCCAATGATAAGAAATAACTTTTTACTATCGATAGTTTTACTTGCCGGATTTGGATTGTATGCGCAGACGCCGGGATATGATCTGGCCGGCATCCCGGAGGCGGTGAGAAAAAATGCCACGCAGGTCATTCGATCCGAAAAAATAGAATTTGAAGTGTCGGCTGTCGACCGGGCCCGGCTGACAGTAGATAAGGTAGTCACCGTCCTGGGAGAAGGAGGAAGATCAGCCTTATTCTTCATGGAAGAGACGGACAAGTTCATATCCCTGGAAGATGTGGAGATAAAAGTTTTCGACGCCGCAGGCAAAAATATAGGGAAATACAAACAGAAAGACCTGACTACCCTGGCGATTGCGGACGGACTGATAGACGACTCGAAAATGTATCTTTTACAAGTGCCTGCTTCCTCCTTTCCCGTAACAGTGGAATACAAATACGAACTGCGTTATAAAGGCATTCTCTCCTATCCCCGTTATGAGATACAACATCCGGGAGAAGGGGTGCAGCAATCCAGCTATACGGCCCGGATCCGGCAGGAATTGGATCTTCGGTATAAGACAAAGAATATCGCGCTGACCCCCACGGTAGAAGAAGACGGAAAATATAAAACCTATAGCTGGACCGTAAAAGACCTGGGCCCGCTGGAGGAGGAAGAAGGAGCGGTAAGCTATGAAAGCCGGTACCCTTCTGTATTGCTGGCCCCCAACCGGTTTAAGCTGGATGACTATGAAGGGGATATGACAAGCTGGAAGAGTTTTGGAAGATGGTATGGAGACCTCAAGAAAGGCCTGGACCTGTTGCCGGATGAAAGGAAAGCTTTCTTTCAGGAATTGGTTAAGAATGCCAAAACCGACCGGGAAAAGATAAAAATAATCTATACCTATCTGCAAAACAATTTCCGGTATGTAAGTATCCAACTGGGTATAGGAGGCTTCAGACCTTTCCCGGCCGACTTTACGGATAAGAAGAAATACGGGGATTGCAAGGCCCTCAGCAACTATATGCAGGCGGTGCTGCAGACGATAGGTATAAAAAGCTATCAGGCCCTGGTGAACGCCGGTTATAACAAAGAGCCCGTCAGCCCGGACTTTCCCTGTAATCAGTTCAATCACGTCATTGTATGCGTACCGCAGCCAAAGGACAGCATCTGGCTGGAATGCACCAGCCGGACCAATGATTTTGCCAGGTTGGGTAGCTTTACGGAGAACAGGAATGCCCTGCTGATCACAGAGGATGGAGGCATGCTGGTGACGACTCCGGCGAGCAGGCTGAAGAATAATTTTTTTACGGCCGTGACAAATATAGAGCTGAACGAAGATGGCTCCGGCAAGACCACCACCTATTTCAGCACTACGGGTGAATACAAGCAGGACATGATGGATTGCGCCAATGAAAAATCAGATGCGCGGAAGATCTATTTTATCAACAAGATGGGTTTTAAAGATCCGGGACAGGTCCTTTTTAAAAAAGAAGATACCTTGGACGACTATCTGGTGACGGTGACTCAGGCACTGGATGTTATACCGGAATTGAAGACAGGATCTAAAATGTTTCTTACCCCCCGCATATACCAGTTTTGGAAACTGAAACTACCCAAGGCGGAGAAGCGAAGCCAGGATTTCTATTTTAATTGCCCTTTTGCCAAGACCGATATGACGATCATCCACCTGCCGGCAGGCTATAAGCCGGATGCCTTGCCGGAGTCAAAGGTTCTCCGATGTGGCTATGCTGTTTATATTACCCGTTATTCATATGATGAAAAAGAGGGAAAGATCTACTCGACGGCCAGGATCGATCTGTCAGAGTATAAGATCCCGGTGAAGGATTATGCAAAGGTCAAAGAATTCTTCGATGCCATTTTACAGGATAACTTACAACGGATCGTAATAAAACGACAGTGAGATGCGGCACGTGCCGCATTATGACTTATTTTTAAGGTAGTCAAACCTGTTTAATCTATGGTTACCGGTCCTTTCCGCACGCTGCTGATCCTTTGTATCTTCTGTATTTCCCTGACGGCTCCCGCCCAGAATAAGATCGTTGTCTTCCAGTCAGATTTTGGGCTGAAGGACGGGGCGGTGTCCGCCATGAAGGGCGTGGCCATGGGGGTGTCCCCGGAGCTGAAACTATTCGATCTCACCCACGAGATACCGGCCTACAATATCTGGGAGGCTGCGTATCGGTTGCAACAGACCGTACCCTACTGGCCGGCGGGTACGGTATTCGTCTCCGTGGTAGACCCTGGCGTGGGCACCGAGCGTAAGTCAGTAGTCCTGAAGACCCGGACAGGACAGTATATCGTTACTCCGGATAACGGCACGCTGACCCTGATCGCGGAGACCCTGGGCATTGGGGAGATCCGTCAGATCGACGAGGTGGTGAATCGCAGAAAGGATTCACAGAAGTCCTACACTTTTCATGGAAGGGATGTTTATGCTTTTACCGGCGCCCGTTTGGCGGCAGGCGTGATCAGCTTTGAGCAGGTGGGACCTTTGCTGCCCAACCAGGTCGTATCTATTCCTTATCAGAAGGCTGTTATAGACGGAAAGAAGATCAAGGGGACCATTGCCATTCTCGACGTACAGTATGGAAATATCTGGACCAATATCTCCGGAGATCTTTTTCAGCAGCTGCATCCGGCCTTCGGAGACTTGTTGCATGTAGTGCTGTATCATAGCGGAACCCGGGTGTACGAAGGGGATATGCCTTACAGTGCTACCTTCGGAGCGGTACCGGTAGGCAAGCCGCTGGCTTACCTGAATAGCCTGTTACAGTTGTCTTTCGCCCTGAACCAGGATAGCTTTGCCGCTGTCTATAAGATCGGTAGCGGCAACGACTGGAGTGCGGAGGTGAGCAAGTAGCCGCCACCCGGCAAACCCGGCTGGCCGGCCCTAAAAGAACGTAGGGAAATTTATTAAAAACTCCTCGATCTCTTCCAGGGTCCTGGATGGATACACGAGGAGAACGATCTTTCCCCGGGTATGCCCTTCTTCGCTGATCCGATGGGCTTCTTCCGCCTCTTTCAAGGGCAGCATTTTAGAAACGACGGGTTTTATGGCCCCCGCATCGACAAGGTTTGCCAGCTCACGTAACTGGTCCCCATAGGACCTGGCCATATAGGCGACTCCTTTTATGCCCTTTGCTTTCAGGGCTTCCGGATCTTTAATCCCCACGGTGCTGACCAGGATGCCTTGCGGCTTTAATACCTTTATGGATTTGGCCTGTACTTCGCCACCGATGGTATCGAATACCAGGTCCAGGTCCATTAGCTTTTCCGAAAAATCTTCCGTTTTATAGTCGATGACCTCGTCAGCGCCCAGGTCTTTGAGGAAGGGAATATTTTTGGCGGAAGCCGTTCCGATGACATAAGCCCCCTTCCATTTAGCTAGTTGAACAGCCAGGGTGCCTACTCCTCCTGCCGCACCGTGAATAAGGATCTTTTGTCCCGCCTTTAATTCTCCATGATCGAAGATACCTTGCCAGGCGGTGAGCCCTGTCAGCGGAACGCTGGCGGCCAGCTCATGACCGATGGTGGCAGGTTTTGAGGCCACCTCGCTGGCGCGAACAGCTACCAGCTCTGCATAGGTGCCTGGCCGGGAAGGATCAGGGCGTGAAAATACTTCATCGCCCGGCTGAAAGCTGGTGACCTGGTCCCCGATCCGTTCGATAACACCGGAGACATCCCAGCCCAGGATCATAGGAAATGTAGCGGCTGCCGGGTCTTTTTTCTGGCCCTTGCGGACTTTCCAGTCGATGGGGTTTACGCTGGTAGCATATACCTTGATCAATACATCATCCGGGTTGAGGACGGGGTCGGCTGCCTCTTCGTACTTCAGTTCTTCGGGGCCGCCGAATCGATGGATTTGTACTGCTTTCATTATGAATGGTTTATCGGAGAGTTGCTCAAAAAATCATGCCAGGGCTGTGCGCATCCTTGCCGGTCCCGTCCGCCAGCCCTCATAAATACAACTGTACCATGTGCCGCCAATACCTTGCTTTATGCGATTCACCATCCCAGATATTGAGGGCATTCCAGATCCCTTTGCTCCAAAGGGCATTGCTGAGAAAGTAATTGTTCTCCAGGAAAACGTCATTTTCTCCCACGACAAAAATGATCTCCATCTTTTTCATCAGCTCGATAAAGTATTCGTCCTGCAGATTGGGAATGAACTGGCTGGGCATGTTGTAGTAGACATTCTCGTCCCGGTAACCTTCGAACAGGTCTTCAAAATACTCCATGGAACTGGTCAGGTCATAGCGGCCGCTGAGCCCTACCATCTTATGGAACAAGAGGGGATATCTAAAAGCGAGGTTGGCGGCATGATAGGCGCCCAGGCTACAGCCGGCCGCGACAAACGTCCGGTAGGAATTTTTCTTTTTTACCAGGTCCAGGACCTCTTTCAGCACATACTGTTCGTATTGCAAATGCCGGGCTATTCTTGCCGGAGGGGCGATGTCCTTTGCATAGAAACTCTCCTTATCGACACTGTCCAGGCAATAGACCTGTATATGCCCTCCTTCGATCTTACGCCTCAGCGCCTCGATCACGAGCCAGTCCTCATAGTCGTAGAAATGAGCGGTGCGGGTAGGGAAAAACAATACCGGCTCCCCGGCATGTCCGAAGACCAATAATTCCATATCCCGCTGCAGGCTTGGGCTAAACCATTTATGATATTCTCTGTTCATTTGCTAAAGGCCGATACATAGGGCAGCAAAATTTCTTTCCATAGGGCATAGCCTTTTTCGTTGATATGGAGTCCATCAGGGTCCAGGAACTCTCTTTTCGGATAACCTGCATTGTCGGTCATCCGGTTATAAACGTTGATGAAATGGAGGTTGTCCCCCCGTTGCTTTATTTCTTCTTCGATGATCTTATTCGTATAACGGATGCTGTCCACGATATTCCAGCGGGTGATGCTGGGTTTGATGGAAATAAACGCCAGGGGAATATTCCCAAATCGTTGCCTGGTGGAGGCGACCAACTGCCGGAAGAAAATAAAGACTTCCTCGGGATGTCTTCCGTCTCCCAGGTCATTATCCCCGGCATAGACGATGATGGACTTCGGGTGATAGGGGGCGAGGAGGCGGTCGAAGAACCAAACGCAGGCCGCGAGGGTAGAGCCCCCAAAGCCCAGGTTGACGGGCTGGTATGAAGAGAAGTCCTGGTAGAGGTTGTCCCATAGCCGTATGGAAGAGCTCCCATAGAAGATCATTTTAGGCTCGTATTCCAGGGATGTTGTTTCCTTCTCCAGTCGCTGGACCTCATTTTCATACCATTGCATAAAGGGGCTTTGTCTTTCAAATATAGGTGGAAGCGGCATACCCCCGTCCAAAATCTGAATTGGTAAAATTAAAATAACAAGACCCGGCCTGTATCGTATCCGTACACCGCCTGTATCGTAAATGGACAGCCTCCATCCTTTTTTTCTTCGTAAGAACATATAAATCAATCCTTTCTCAATGGGTCTCTTTCTTGATACCCTTTAAGGATAAAAAATTGCCCCCATGTTTAAAAACTACTGCAAGACCGCCTGGCGTACCATCAAAGGCAGCAAGGTATACAGCGGCATCAATATACTGGGCCTGGCAGCGGGCATGGCGGTCGCCCTGCTGATCGGTCTGTGGGTATATAACGAATATTCCTATGACCGCTGGCTCCCGGGTTATCAGCAGCTCTACCAGGTGAAGATGAACTTTACCAACGATGGCCAAACCCATACCCAGGATGCCGTATCCCTTCCCATTGCCGGCATCCTCCGGAGTAACATTCCCGGGGTGGCCTATGTGGCCGAGTGCGATTGGATGGATGCCCATAACCTGGCGGTAGGGGACAAAAAATTATACCTGGGCGGGGCCATGATAGGAAGTGATTTTTTAAAGATGTTCCGTTATCCTTTGTTGAAAGGCAATGCAGGTGCTTGTATGACAGACCCGAATTCGATCGTGCTCACTCAATCCACGGCTACGGCCCTCTTCGGCAAGGAAGACCCCATGAATAAAATGGTGCGGGTGGACAATAGCCATGATCTGAAGGTAACGGGCATTCTGAAGGACGTGCCGAAGAACTCTTCGCTTCAATTCCAATATCTGATCCCTTTCAGTTTTGCGGAAGCCACGCAGGACTGGATGAAGAATGCCCGGACCACCTGGACCAATAACTCCTTTCAGCTCTTTGTCGCCCTGGAGCCAAACGCTGATTTTGCGCAGATCGCCCCTAAGGTCAAAGATATCGTGAAACAGAACAGCCCGGAAATGCGGCGCGGGAAACCAGAACTGTTGCTGCACCCTTTGAAAGACTGGCGGCTGTATTCGGAATTTAAGGATGGCAAGGCGGCGGGAGGGTTCATCGATTATGTACGTATGTTCAGTATTATCGGGGGGCTGGTCCTGCTGATCGCCTGTATCAATTTTATGAACCTCTCCACGGCCCGTAGTGAGAAAAGGGCGCGGGAAGTGGGTGTAAGAAAAGCCATCGGTTCCCAACGAAAAGACCTGATCTTTCAATTTCTCATTGAGTCGGTGGTGATCACGCTGGTCTCTTTTATCGTCGCCCTGTTGCTGGTAGAATTGGCCTTGCCTTATTTCAATACCCTTACCAACAGTGCCATTCAGTTGCCTTTCCGGCAGCCGGCATTCTGGGGGCTGATGGCAGGTTATGTTTTGCTGACCGGGTTGCTGGCCGGTGGCCGACCTGCCTTTTATCTTTCTTCTTTTCAACCCGTAAAGGTGCTAAAAGGGGCTATCCATACGGGCCGGGCGGCGAGCCTGCCGAGGAGAATACTGGTAGTCCTGCAGTTCACCTGCTCCATTGGTCTGATCATCAGCACGATCATTATCTATCAGCAGATCCAGCATGCTAAGGACCGGCCGAGTGGCTATAATCCTAACCGGCTGATGTCGACGGATATGAGCGCTGACCTGAACAAGAATTTTTCCGCGTTGCGCAACGATCTATTGCAAAGCGGCATAGCCGTCAGCGTAGCCAGCGCAACCAGTCCTATCACCAATCTCTATTCTCACAGCGGGCTCAACGACTGGCCGGGCAGAGGCGCCACCGACGAGAGACTTAGCGTAGGTGCGGTCAGCATATCCGAAAATTACTTTTCAACCCTGGGAATGCAACTGGTGGCGGGCAGGGATTTTACCGGCGACTATCATAAAGATTCGGCCGACGTTATCCTCAATGAGTCGGCGGTGAAACGGATCAAACTGAAACAGCCCATCGGCCAGGTGATTGCCTGGAATAACGATGAGCATGTCAGGATCATCGGAGTGGCGAAAGATGCTATTATGGAGTCACCTTTCACCCCGGTGACGCCTACTGTATTTTATGCCAGCCGGTGGAAGAGCAATCTCCTGTACCGGTTGGCGGCTGATGTGAAAACGCAGGATGCTCTTGTAAAGCTGACGGCCCTGTTTTCTAAATACAACCCCGCCTATCCCTATATTTATCAATTCGTAGATGCCGAATATGCCCGCAAATTCGATATGGAACTGCTGATCGGCAAACTTGCGGGGCTTTTTGCCGGATTGGCCATCTTTATTTCCTGCCTGGGGCTTTTCGGGCTGGCCGCTTATATGGCCGAACAGCGGAGCAAAGAGATCGGCATCCGGAAAGTACTGGGCGCCACTATACCGCAATTGTGGTTGCTGCTGTCCCGGGACTTTCTGTTGCTGGTAATAATCAGCTGTTTCATAGCCTCACCCGTCGCCTGGTATTATCTGCAACATTGGCTGCAGGGATATGACTACCGGATCACTATAGGGCCTGGCGTCTTTATTTTGGCCGGAGTCTTGGCCATAGTGATCACCCTGCTGACGGTGAGTTTCCAGGCGATACGGGCTGCGTTAACGAATCCTACACAAAGTTTACGGAACGAATAGTATTCCCGGGAAGGATCATGTGGAATATAATCCTTCCCGGGAATACGTATAATGTCGGTGAATTTCGGCCTTTGGCCTTATTCACAACCGGACTCCGCCCGGTTTTGTGTATTTTGCGGTAAATCGATTCCGACATGAAAAAAGTATTTACCGCCTCTCTTTTAATGCTGTGCTGTTCTTTTATTACCGAAGGTTATGCCCAGGACCGGGACAAGGTCTTTGCATCCTCTTTCGATGCCGATTCTTTAATAGGTTCCCCTGGAGTACCCCGGCTGATATCCCGCCAGTTCAGCTTTACCGAAGGGGCTGCCGTTGACAAAAAAGGGAATGTATTTTTTACGGATCAGCCCAATAACAAGATCTGGGAATATGACCTGAATGGGCAGCTGACACTTTTCCTGGACAGCGCCGGCCGCTCCAACGGAATGTACTTTGACGGGAAAGGCAACCTGGTGACCTGCGCCGATGAACACGATCAGCTATGGTCTATCAGTCCCGATAAAAAGATTACAGTCCTGATGAAGGACTATCAGGGCCATCGGATGAATGGGCCCAATGATCTGTGGATCGACGCCGCGGGAGGCATTTACTTTACAGACCCTTATTTTCAGCGTCCATACTGGGACCGGACCCATTCCGACCTGGACGGAGAGAAAGTCTATTATCTGCCCAAGGGGAAGTCGGCCCCCGTAGTCGCTGCCGATAATATCGTAAAACCCAATGGCATCGTGGGGACTCCCGATGGTAAATATCTATACATAGTCGATGCGGGCGCCAGTAAGATCTATAAATATCGGATCAGCGGAGCAGGTCATCTTACCGACACCTCCGTTTTTGTGGAGAAGCGGGCGGACGGTATCGTGCTCGACGAGAAGGGAAACCTCTACCTGGCAGGCGATGGCGTCACCGTATACAATCCTGCAGGTAAAAAGGTCGCCCATATTTCCATCCCCGAGAAATGGACAGCCAACCTTTGTTTTGGCGGGAAAGAGAGGAAGGACCTGTTCATTACGGCTTCCCAGGGCCTGTATGTGATACCGATGAATGTCAGGGGAGTTGAATAAAGCCCTCTGATCCAACGCACCGTAAAAAAAATGTTACAGGACCGGAGGGCATTTATTTAAAAAAATGGTGGATCATGTCCCGATAGGACTGCATGGTGTCCGGTTTGGACACCACATCGAGGGCCCCTTGCTCCCTGCATTCCCGGAAGAAATCCTTGACCTGGTAGGTAGAATAGAGGATGACGGGAATTAATCGGTAGCGGCTGCTCTGCTTGAGAAATACCAGGCTTTCTTTTCCCGTCATTCTCGGCATGTTCTGATCCAGGATGATGAGATCCGGCAGATCCTGGTCCGGACATCCTTCGAGATGGTCGATCATTTCCAGTCCATCTCCGGCGCTGTCCAGCCGGATGAGGGGATCTATTTCCTGCAGGATCTGCTCAAAGATCTGTCGGTCGTCCGTATCGTCGTCTACTAATAAGACCTTTGTATACTTCATCTTGGAAATTTTTATGAATGCCTTACCGGCACGATGATGTCAAATCTTGTTCCTTCCCCTTCCCGGCTGTGAACAGTAATCAGCCCCTCATGTCTTTCAATGATCCTCCGGGCGATGGCAAGACCGATGCCGGAGCCTTCGAATTTATCCTTCGAATGCAGCCGCTGGAATAATTTGAAAATATTGCCCGCGAACTGCTCTTCAAACCCAATGCCATTGTCCATTACCGTCAACCGGCAAAAATCGCCCTGAGGGGAGAGGGGGCTGTCAAAGGACCGCTCTGTGATCCGGGCCGCTTCGAAATGGATGACGGGGGCTGTTCCGGGGTTGGTGAACTTCAGCGCATTGCTCAGCAAATTGTGGAGGACCTGCCGGAATTGCCCCGGCATCACGTCCAGTTCCGGGAGATCCCCGATGAGGATCTGCGCATTTTTTTCCCGAATGCTGACTTCGAAGTCTTCCAGGATATCGTTCAGCATTTGACGGACATGGGTCCTCCGGAAATAGGTTTTCTCCGAGGACAACCGTGAAAAATTGAGGATGTCGATCACCAGGCTGCGCATTCGTTCGGTAGAGCGGATGATCTTACTGAAATAATTTTGCACCTCGCCGCTCAATTCATGATGATGACTGTCCATTATGAGGCGGGAGTACAAATGAATTTTACGAAGGGGTTCCTGCAGGTCGTGGGAGGCGATAGAGGCAAATTGCTGCAGGTCGTGATTGCTGGTCTCCAGGGCCTCATTCAGCTCCCGTAACTGCCTGGTACGCTCGTTTACCTTTATTTCCAGTAACTGCTTGGCCCGGGCTAATTCTTCCCCTGCCTTCCTCAGCTCCGTAATGTCCAGCATGGAACCCAGCATCCTGTAGGGAGTACCGTATTCATTGTGCAGGATATACCCCCTGTCCAGGACGTAAGCATATTCTCCGTTATGTTTAAGGAATCGATATTCCCGGCTCCATTGCGTCTGATGGGCGTTGATGGCTGCAAAGAGGCTTTCTTCTGTCTGCTGCCGGTCATCGGGATGTATTTTCTGCATCCAGGCGTCCCTGTCCATAGAGGCGCCAGTGGCATCATAGCCGAACTGCAGGAAAAAAGTCTCTCCCCACCAGATGATATTATTTACAAAATCCCAATCCCACAAGGCGTCGTTGGTTGCCCGGGATACCAGCCGAAATCGTTCTTCGCTGAGTGACAGGGCCAGGGTCCTGTCAAGGACCTTGTTCTCCAGTTCGGCATTTAGTTTTTTCAGCGTCTCCCGGGTCTCTATCAACTCCATGTAATTGGAACGTAACTTCTCTTCCGCCTCCCTTCTTTCGGAGATATTGGTGAAGGTGGCGACGAACCCGTCCATCATCTTGACCACCGTCAGCTCATACCAGTTCTTTTCTTTTCCCAGGCATACGGCATGGTGGTAGTTCTTATCGCCGTTGACCACTTCCGTATACTTGCTCAACAGGCCGTTGCCTGCCAGAAAAGGAAGGTCTTTTTTCAGGGAAACCCCTTTTACAAGGGAGTTGGGCTTTCCCAGCAGCGCACTCGCGGCATAGTTGGCGGACAAGACGGTGAAATCCATTATGTTCTGGTGTATGTCCCGTTGGGCCTGGAAGGCAAAGATGGCGCTGGGGCTTGAATTGAAGACTCCTCTTATGATATTGTTCAGGTCGGTGATGGCGGTAATGTCGACAAAAGTGATGATGACCCCGTCATTTCTTCCTTCATGCGTAAGATAGGGCATTACCCGCATCAACAGGTTCCTGCCGTTGAGCAACTGGACTTCTTTTTCCAGGGGTTTTCCGGCCTTCAGTACAGACTGCACATCCGTAAGCAGGTCTTCCGACCGGATATTATTGGATATATGGGTCAGAGGCCTTCCCAGATCCGAGTCGATGAAATTGATCATCCTGGAGGAAGCCGGGTTGAATTTCCGGATCTGCAGATTCTTGTCCAGGAATACCTGCGCGATGTCCGTGCTGCGGAAATAATTATTCAGGTCGTCATTCAGCTCCAGCAGCTCCCGGATCTTGAGCTGATGCTCAGTATTGAGAGTGATGAGCTCTTCGTTCAGGGATTGCAGTTCTTCATTGGAGCTTTGCAGCTCTTCATTGGCGGATAATAACTCTTCGTTGGTGGACTGCAATTCTTCATTCGTGGTCTCCAGATCTTCTATGGCCAGTTGTAAATGATCCTTGGCCTCACTCAGCTCGGCTTCCAGTGCCTGCACATAATCTTCTGAATGGTCTGTAGGATGCGTCACGGGACTGTTGCTTATCACGGCGGGTTCCATCTCCCGGAAGACTACCATGGTGTAAGCAGTATCAGGAGTTCCGGGCCGTATGAATATTTCCAGGGTCACCTGTTCTTTTCCCCTTTGATAGCGGATATTACGGAGGTGGATCTTTTCACCGCTCTTTTCCGATTTGCGGACCTCCGCGCTTAAAAGGAGCGAGATACCTGAAGGTACCATTTTCAGCAGGTTGAGTTGAAGTTGGCCGCGGGGCAAGGCGAGGAATTTTTCATAATTGCCGATGGTCTCCCTGATCTCGAACTGCGAGTCGATATACAGGGTCACAAAGCCAAGGTCTTCTGTCAACGCCCTTTTAAAGTCGTCCCAGAGGAAAGCCTGTGATCTTGTCTCCCTTGTCTTAGCCATCTTGATCCCTTTTCCGGCGCGGGCGCTATAACTTTCAGGGATGCCGGGCTGATAATAATAACCCGGTTTGCTTTCCCCTGTCTTTTGATAGATCTTCCAGCGGGCGCTGATCTCCTGCACATCTTTTTTGATCATAGCTGAATTTTCTGTGGGTCCCAGGAAAATAAAACCCTCCTTGCCGGCAGCGAACAACAGCAGCGAAAAGATCCTTTGCTGTAATATGGGGCTAATATAGATTAGCATATTCCGGCAGCTCACCAGGTCATTCTTGATGAAAGGCGGGTCTTTGATAATATTGTGTTTGGCGAATACGATCTGCTTGCGTATCCTGGGCAAAATGGTAAAGGTCTTACCGTTGCGAATAAAATATTTCTCCAGGATCCTTTTGTCCATATCCTTTTCGATGGAGAGAGGGTATTGGCCATTCGAGGCAAACTGTATGGCTTCTTCATCGATATCTGTCGCAAATATTTTTATGGATATGTCTTTAGGCGAGATTTCCAGCAGCTCGTCCAGGACAATGGCGATGGAATAGGCTTCTTCACCCGTACTGCAGGCGGTCACCCAGATCTTGATGACATCTTCGTCCCCTTTGCGGTCAAGAATTTCCTTCAACACTTTGTCGCGCAGCAATTCGAAAGCTTCTCCATCCCGAAAGAACCTGGTGACACCGATCAGGAAGTCCTGCCCCAGGAGTTTGGTCTCTTCAGCATGGTCATGCAAATAATTTATGTATTTCTCCGGCGAAGAGAAATTGCCCTGCATCATTCTTTTACTGATCCTGCGCAGGATCGTGGGGGTCTTATAGTAATTGAAATCAACTCCCGATTCTTTTTCTATCAGGCTGAATACCGATTGGAGAAATACCTCGTCCTGCCGGTCATTCCCATACAGGGAGGCGGGGGGCGGGGAGATATAGTTCAGGATCTCCTCACACATGGAAGGAGGGGGAAGGATGAAGTCGGCATTGCCGGCCGCGATGACACTATTCGGCATCCCGTCGAACTTGGCCGTGGAAGGGTCCTGCACCAACACCAGTCCCCCCTCTTTTTTGATTGCTTCTGCCCCTTTGGTCCCATCGGTACCTGTCCCGGACAGGATGATGGCGATGGCCTTGTCTTTTTTCTCTTTTGCCAGGGAGTAGAAGAATATATCTACGGCGTTGTTCGGAGCTTTGGACTGTCTTTTTTCCGTGAGCTTCAGCTGGTTTTTCTGGATGGTGATCAGTTTGGTGTTGGGGATGACATATACGCAATTCCTTTCAATCTCATGATAGTCCTCTGCCTCATATACCTTCATGCCGGTATGACGGCCTACCAGTTCCACCAGCAGGCTTTTATAATCCGGCGACAGATGCTGGATGATGACGAAAGAAATATTCGAAGTTTCGGGCATGCTGTCGAAGAATTCGTGGATAGCTTCCAGACCTCCGGCCGACGCACCGATAGCTACGATAAAATGGTTATGCCTGTTTGTTGCTGTGCTCATATAAAAAACTTCTTAGTATTTCTGCAACAGCCAATTGCTCCTCTTTCCAGGGCAGGGAACTGCCTTTCACGATCTGTCGCCACTGTTTAAAAGAATTTCGGGGGTGATAATTTTTTTCATCCTTTTCGAAGACGATCCTTCCATCGGGATTGCCGCCCCAGTCGATGATTTTTTCCACTTCCGGACGGAAGAAGAGGAGATATTCATTTTTCCCTGTATTGACGGGGATCGCCAGCAGGCCGCTGGCCATGTCATTATAAGAGCCTGCCTCGTCGAATTCCGCTGACAGCTGTTCGGAGCTGAAATTCCTGGTCAGCCGCCGGGACTGCAGCCAGAGCAGCAGTTCCTCCACCTTGTCTTTTTCGGGCAGCACTCCACTGGTATACCACTCTCTGCCCCGGACATACAAGGCGCCTGCGGCCCCGAAGAGGGACAATGCGGTCTGGTCGCTTTCAAACAACCCCTCCGGCGCGTCTTCTTTTTCACAGACCTGTTCAATGATACGGGTATAACTGTCCTGTAAGCGGGTGACCGTCTCATGCTTCTCTTTGTTGTGCAGGGAAAATATCCTTGCGGAGATGGTATGGGAAAGCAATTCGAATATAGCGCATAACTCAAAGCTGAAGGGCATAGCCGTTTTATGGTGGCAGGCGATCAGACCCCATAACCGGTCGTTGCTCAGAATGCGGGTAGACATAGACGCTGTCACATCCATATTGGCCAGGTATTCGAGATGTACAGCCGCGACGCCCCTTACATTACAGTCCGAAAGATCGGTAAAAGCCCGGGTCTGGGGATTCATTACGGGATAAAGTCTCACCGGCTGATAGGTCCGGTCCGGAATGAACCGGTAAGGATTTCTCAGGTAGAGGTCCCGCGCCTGCCGGGGGATATCCGATGCAGGAAAGGTATACCCAAGAAAAGATTCCATATCCGCCCTCTTTTCCTCTGCGATGACCGTACCGTTCCACTCCTCGTCGAACGAATAGATCATCACCTTATCAAATCCGGAGACCTTTTTTAGCTCTCTGGCCGCCGCCGAGCAGACTTCTTCGGTAGTGGCTGCCGCTTCGATAAGGGCCATGGAGTATTTTATTTTCTGATAAATGCTGACAAAGCTGTGCTGGTCTTCTTCCCGGTATGGGGTACTCTCTGTTTCCACCAGGATATATTTTTCCCTGACGTGGATCAGGGCGGGGAATTGCCGGGCCTGTACCGTCCATACCGAGGGTATTTTGTCCGTTGGCATTCCCACTGCCAGCTGCTGCAGAAAGGCCAGGGCTTCTGCATCCAGGTAGTCGCCGATAAAAGTCCGGGTAAGCGCCGGAGCCGCGACGCCAAAGATCCCCTCTACATTCTCACTTACCTGGATAACGGTCAAAGAGCTCCTGTCGAGGACCAGCAAAGCGCCATACGGTTGTATCGTGTTGATGACATGCAGCGGCACCTTACCGCAAAACTCAGCATCATAATTGGGGGTGGAACTCATATTTTTCGATCCAGTTTTTAAAAGTGATAAACGTATCCGTCGCGGCGGAAAGGATGTCCTCTTTTTCTTCCTCCCGGTAGGCCCTGTTTAAATAAGTTTTAAAGGTCAGCCACATCTTGCCGGTCTCTTTACCATAACTGTTAAAGAAGGAAAGGCTCTTGAACGAGCCAAGCTGACGGGCCAGCATTTCTGCGATGATACGTCCGCCGAGCGTGCTGCCTTCCAATACATAGAGGGCTCCCAGGGCCCGGGCAAACGAGTCGATGCGGGGCAGTTCTTCGCATAATTCCGGGACCAGCGGCCCCCTCTCCAACTCCTGTATGTCCCAGAGGAGGTAGGATGCGCGGATCCTTTTATCGATGTCCGGCAACAGGTCCCGGGTGAGCCAGGGAAGTAACAGGTCTTCCAGCGGACGATAATAGCCGTAGAGCCTGTTCAAAAAAAAGACATAGTCTTCCGAAGTGCGGATCCTTCTCAACTGCTGGATCATCTTTCTTTCGGACTCCTGGTGAACGATCCTGGTATTTTCTTTTAATTGCTGTGATAACATAGCTGATCAGGTTGTATTAAATTAAGATGCCCCCCATCTGGCTGCTGGTTCCTCTGGTAAACTGTGGAAATTATTCCGCAGAATTAGCGGATTATTTTACGAAGGAACCGGCCTGCTAAAAGGGATAATTTACATTTGCTTAATATTTAAAGGCGCACAATTGAGGCAAATCGCCCTATTTTACAGCGCTTTATCATAAAACAGATAATGGATAACCGAAGAGAATTTATCAAAAAAGCGGCCATATTGGCGGGAGCCACAGGTCTTGCAGGAGTATTGCCCCCCTCCATCCAAAAAGCCCTGGCTATCGATCCCTCTCCGGGCAGTAACTGGTATGATGCGGAGCATGTAGTGATCCTCATGCAGGAGAACCGGTCCTTCGACCATAGTTTTGGTAACCTCAAGGGAGTGCGGGGCTATAGGGATCCAAGGGCCATTACGCTGCCGAATGGCAACCCGGTCTGGCTGCAGGCAAATGCGGCAGGAGAGACGTATGCTCCTTTCCGATTGGATATAAAAGGTACCAGGGCCACCTGGATGGGCTCCCTTCCCCATTCCTGGACCAACCAGATAGATGCCCGCAACGAAGGTAAATATGATAAATGGCTGCCTGCCAAACCTTCCGGCCATAAGGAGTATGCGCACATGCCCTTGACAATGGGCTATTACGATAGGAGGGACCTTCCATTTTATTATGCTTTGGCGGATGCCTTTACGATCTGTGACCAGAATTTTTGTTCCAGCCTGACGGGCACCACTCCTAACCGGCTTCATTTATGGACCGGGACCATCCGTGACGAACAGCATGCGAATGTACGGGCCCGGGTCCGGAATGAAGATATCGATTACCGGGTGGAGGCTGCCTGGCCTACTTTCCCCGAGCGGTTGGAGGACAAGGGCATCGACTGGAGGATCTATCAGAACGAGATCAGCCTGCATCCGGGATTTAAGGGGGAGGAGGACGCCTGGCTGTCGAATTTCACGGATAACCCCATCGAATGGTTTTCGCAGTACCATGTCCGTTTTTCCCCTTCCTATATGCCTTATTTGCAGGCAATGATTCAGCAGTTCACAAAAGAAGTGGCTGAGGGAGAGCAAAAGCTCACTACGCTGACGGCCGGCAGCGGGGACTATGAGAAGGCGCAGCATCAGCTGGCGGAAAAAAAGGCCATTTGGCAATTCCTGAAAGACGACGAGCAAAAAATAACCCCGGAGAATTATGAAAAGCTCTCCCAGCGGGAGAAGAACCTTCTTCGGAAAGCTTTTTCCACCAATACAGGCGACCCTTCCTTTCGGGAGCTGACCACCCTGACATACCAGGACGGAGACGTGCAACGGGAAATGCAGGTGCCGAAAGGGGACGTATTATACCAGTTCCGGGAAGATGTAAAACAAGGCAAGCTTCCGACCGTATCCTGGCTGGTTCCCCCGGAAAATTTTTCTGACCATCCCGGGGCGCCCTGGTATGGGGCCTGGTATGTCTCCGAAGTCATGGATATCCTTACCCAGGACCCGGAGGTATGGAAGAAGACCATCTTTATCCTTTGTTATGACGAGAATGACGGTTATTTCGACCACGTCCCTCCTTTTGTGGCGCCGGATCCCGTGCGTCCGGAGACGGGGCTGGTGTCGGCGGGTATCGATGCGGGCCTGGAATATCACACCCGTGAACAGGACCTGCTACGGAGCACGGAGGAGGAAGCCCGGGGCGGGCCTATCGGTCTCGGATATAGAGTGCCGTTATTGATCGCGTCGCCATGGAGCCGGGGAGGATATGTCAATTCACAGGTATTCGATCATACGTCTATTTTGCAATTCCTGGAAAAGTTTGTTCAGCACAAGACGGGAGAGAAGATAACCGAGACAAATATCAGCGCCTGGCGAAGGGCGGTATGCGGGGACCTCAGCTCCGTATTCAGACCTTATGAGGGAGAGAAGGTAGCCCTGCCCGCCTTTGTCGAAAAGAACACCTTTATCGAAGGCGTTCACAAAGCCCAGTTCAAACAACTGCCGGCCGGCTATCGTCCATCTACCATCGCCGAGCTGGAAGCTGTTCGCCGGGATGTGGCGGCTACTCCCTTTATACCAGAGCAGGAGAGGGGAGTACGTCCTTCCTGCGGTTTGCCTTATGAATTGTATGCAGATGGCAAGTTGAGTAAGGATAAAAGCAGTGTCGAAATAAAATTAAAGGTTGGAAAAGAAGTCTTTGGCGCTGACTCGGCGGGAGCTCCCTTTGCCGTCTACGCATATGGTAAGGAGCTGAAGGTGCGTAACTATGCCGTAGTGGCGGGCGGCGAGCTGAAAGATCATTTTCCGCTGAAAGATTTTACAGATGGAAATTATGACTTGAGGATATATGGCCCGAATGGATTCTTCCGAGCCTTCACCGGCAATCGGAATGACCCGGCGATGGAGGTGAGTCTTGTTTATGAACGGCAGGAACACCATTCTTCCCGTCATCCGGGCAAGACCTCCGGGGCGGCAGGGGCCCGGGTTGGGGTGACCGGCCCGAATGACGGTGGAGCGGGCAAAACCGTTCCGGCCGGCAAACTCACGGGCAGGGTAGAACTGAATATAACGGGCATGGTTACCACCGCCCAGGCAGGCCCCCTTAAAGTCAGGGATAACTATGCCGCCGCGGCGAAGGAAAAACCAACCCAGCCTACTGTTAAAGCTATCGGTAATATGACTTTCGAAACGGCGGCCCGGTTCGGCTGGTATGACCTCACCGTAACTCTGCCGGGGCCGTCATCCGTCGAAAGGAGATATGCGGGTCGCGTGGAAACAGGAAAGGAAAGCTACAGCGATCCGGCCATGGGATGACATAAGTGAAAATCCGGTCAGTGCCGGTTAATTCCTGCAAAGTTTTAGTCCGGTTGCTCCGGTTAGCCCCGTTAATTGCCGCCGGCAAATTTCCGAGGGGAACTTATCCCTTCCTCCTTATATTCGCAGGAATCAACGAACTTATATGAGAAAACATCTTCTACTACTCCTGGCCCTGGCCACTATGGCCGGCGCCAATGCACAAAGAAACAGCGGTGCCCCACGCAACGCCACTCCCTCGGCTCCTCCCACCCCTGCTACGGAGAAACTTCCTTCGGGCAGCCGGGTGCTGAACATAGACTCCTCTGTTACAACAAAAGCTGAAGTGACGATAAAGGGTCAACTGGTTCCTTATGAAGCAACGGCAGGAACCATCCCTGTCTGGGATGAAGAAGGCAAACCCATTGCCGGAGTCTTCTATACCTATTATGAAAGGTCTGATGTAAAGGACCGTGCCGCCCGCCCCCTGGTGATCTCCTTTAACGGCGGCCCCGGAACTCCTTCTATTTGGATGGAGATCGGTTATACCGGCCCCCGCCGGCTCAACATCGACGACGAAGGATTTCCCATCCAGCCTTATGGTGTAAAAGAAAACCCCAATTCCATCCTGGATGTGGCGGACATCGTCTACCTGGATCCGGTGAACACGGGGTTTTCCAGGGCGGTGAGCAAAGACATTCCTACCTCCCGGTTCTTTGGCGTAAATGAAGACATCAAATACCTCGCTCAGTGGATCGCAACCTTTGTCACCCGTAAGAACCGCTGGGCTTCTCCCAAATTCCTCATCGGGGAAAGTTATGGTACGACCCGGGCTTCCGGTCTTGCCCTCGAACTGCAGGAGGCACAGTGGATGTACCTCAATGGCGTCGTCCTGGTGTCTCCCACGGAACTGGGTATCGAACGCAGCGAGTTTGTAAAGGCTTCCCTCCGCGTCCCCTATTATGCCGCCACGGCCTGGTATCACAAGGCGATGGTGCCCGACCTGCAGAAAAAGGACCTGAACGATATCCTGCCGGAAGTGGAAGACTTCACGGTAAATGAACTGATCCCCGCCCTGGCAAAAGGAGGCTTCCTGGACGAAGCCAAGAAAAAAGAGCTGGCGGCTAAGATGTCCCGTTATACCGGGCTCTCCGAAAAAGCTATTCTGCAATCCAACCTGGTCATCCCTTCCAATTTCTTCTGGAAAGAGCTGTTGAGGGACAAAGGCTTCACCGTTGGCCGCCTGGATTCCCGCTATCGGGGTATCGACGAACAGGATGCCGGCGACCGCCCTGACTACAATGCCGAGCTCAACTCCTGGAACCATGCTTTTATGCCTGCTATGAATGTTTATCTGCGGGAAGATTTACATTATAAGACCGACCTGCAATATTATCTCTTTGGCCCGGTGCGTCCCTGGAACAGCCAGAACGATCATACCGGCGAAGACCTGCGCCAGGCCATCGCCGAAAACCCTTTCATGCACCTGCTGATCCAGTCGGGTTATTATGATGGGGCTTGCGATTATTTCAATGCGAAATATAGTCTCTGGCAGCTGGATCCCAGCGGTAAACTAAAGGATCGCCTTCATTGGGAAGGCTACCGGAGCGGGCACATGTTGTACCTGCGTAAACCCGACCTGCAGGAATCCACGGAGAATCTGCGGAAGTTTATCCGCGCCTCGCTGCCCAAACCCGGAGAGCCGGCAAGATATTAAAGTTATCCGCTCTGAAAAACCTGTCGTGTAAGGCGGACAAGGTACTACTGTATCTTGTCCGTCTTTTTTAATTTTATAATTACCAGCTTGGAGACGGGGGTATTGCTCTTATCCGCTACGCTGCCAATGGGGACCAGCACATTCGTCTCCGGATAATAGGTAGCGGCGCATTGGCGGGGAATGGAATAGGATATCGCCATAAACCGATGGGCTACCCGCTCCGCACCATCGTGATCGTTGTAGATATCTACGATATCCCGTGGGGCCAACCCCTGGGCTTGCATATCTTCTTCGTTGAGGAAGATGACCCTTCTTTCGTTGTAGATTCCCCGATAACGATCGTTGAGGCCGTATATCGTTGTATTAAACTGATCATGGCTGCGGATGGTCATCATCATCAGCTCTCCTTCGGCCAGCGGGATGCGGGAGGGCACAGCGACGTTGAATTGGGCTTTTTTATCGGCGGTAGCGAATTTCCCTTCGCGGGGACCATTCGGGAGGTAGAAGCCACCCGGCTCCCGTACGCGGACATTGTACTGTTCAAAACCCTCTATCGTGCGTTCGATGTCGTCGCGGATGGCGTCATAATTTTTTGTATAACGAAGCCAGTCGACCTGAGTGCCCCTTGCCCGGTTGCCCAGCGTGGCGATAGCCAGGCGGGCGACAATGACGGGTTCGCTCAGCAGGTCATCGGATATCGGGGTAAGGACCCCTTTGGAAGATTGGACGACGCCCATGGAATTCTCGCAGGAGACGAACTGTTCGGACCCGCCGGAAAAGTCACGGTCGCTGCGGGCCAGACAGGGAAGGATGAGGGCTTGTTCTCCATGGATGAGGTGGCTTCGGTTGAGCTTGGTTGAGACATGCACGGTAAGCCGGCAGCGGCGCAGGGCCGCGGCGGTGTAGTCGGTGTCGGGGGTAGCCGAAAGGAAGTTGCCTCCCATGGCAAAGAAAACGGAGGCCTTTCCTTCGTGCATGGCGCGGATAGCATTGACTACATCATAGCCATGCTGCCGGGGCGGCTGGAAGCCAAATACTTTTTCTATCGAGTCGAGGAATTTTTCGGTGGGTTTTTCGTAGATGCCGACGGTGCGGTCGCCCTGTACATTGCTATGCCCCCGTACGGGGCAGGTGCCTGCGCCGGGTTTGCCGATGCTGCCTTTCAGCAGCAGCAGGTTGACCACTTCTTTGATCGTGTCCACGGCATTCTTATGTTGCGTAAGGCCCATGGCCCAGCAGACGATGATCTTCTTTTTATCTTTCAGTATGTCTGCCGCCTGTCCGATCTGCTGGATGGAAATACCGCAGGCTTCCGCGAGATCGGGTAGCGAACATTGCCGGATATATTCGAGGAAGGCGCCATAACCCGTCGTACGGTCCCGGATAAAATCGTTGTCGAAGACAGAGCCCGGAACCCTTTCCTCTTCCAGCCAGAGCAACAGTTCGATCGCCTGCAGCAGGGCCATGTCACCATTCAGCTTCACGGGTAGATAGAGATCGGTGAGGACCGTGGAGAGGCCCAGGAGGCCCTTCACCTGCTGGGGGTTATTAAAGGCCATGAGGCCCGTCTCCGGCAGGGGATTGATGGAAATGATCTTAGCGCCGTTGTTCTTGGCTTTTTGAAGGGCGGTGAGCATACGGGGGGCGTTGGTGCCGGGGTTCTGTCCCATGATGATGATCACTTCCGCCAGGTAGAGGTCGTCGAGTTTAACGGAACCTTTGCCAAGTCCCAGGGATTCACCTAAGGCGACGCCGCTGGATTCATGACACATATTCGAACAGTCTGGCAGGTTGTTGGTGCCAAATTCGCGGGCAAAGAGCTGGTAGAGGAAGGCAGCTTCGTTGCTGGTGCGGCCGGAGGTATAAAAAACGGCTTCGTCCGGCGACGGAAGGTCATTAAGGGCTCGGGCGATATGGGAGAAGGCCTCCTCCCAGGCAATCGGTTGATAGTGGGTGGCCCCTTTTGGGAGATACATGGGATGGGCCAGCCGGCCTTTCTTCCCGATCTCATAGTCGGTAAGAGCGGCCAGTTCCGCTACGGAATGCCGGGCAAAGAATGTTGGGGTTACTTTTTTGGTAGTTGCCTCTTCGGCAACGGCCTTGGCTCCATTCTCACAGTATTCGGCGATGCCTGACCGTTCGTCGTCCGGGTCGGGCCAGGCGCAGCTGGGGCAATCATAACCGCCTTTCTGGTTGACATGGGCAAGCGCTGCTATTCCCCGGGCGAGACCGGCCTCTCCGATAGCATGCCGGAAGCTGGAGACGATGGCGGAAATACCGACGGCGTTTTTTTTTATTTTCCCGGTGTGAAGGCCGGTGAGGTCATCGGGGTTTTCGGCAGAAGGTGTATCACTCATAATTTTTTTTTATATCCGGATGCGATGGGCTCCGGAGTAGATATTAAATCTTTCCTGCCGCAAAAATCCGACCAGGGTCATGCCTTGTTCTTCCGCCAGCTGCACGGCGAGACTGGAGGGAGGTCCTACGGCTGCTATTATTTTGATGCCGGCCATGGCGGCCTTTTGGATGAGCTCGAAACAGGCCCGGCCGCTGAGCAACAGGATATTGTTTGAAAGAGGAAGCCATGTCTGTTGGAGGGCGTGACCGATGACTTTGTCCAGGGCATTATGCCGCCCGATATCTTCCCGGAGAGACAAGAGATTGCCCTTCCGGTCAAAGAGGGCGGAGGCATGCAAACCGCCGGTGGAGTCGAAAACACCCTGGCCCTCCCGGAGGAGAGGGGGTAGGGATAGGATAAAGCTGGCGTCCAGGGGAGCTGCTTCCCCGGTTGCTGCGGGCGCCGGGCATACAGTCCTTAGGGAGTCGATGGAAGATTTGCCGCAGACGCCACAGCTGGAGCTGGTATAAAAATGACGTTGAAGTCGTCCCAGGTCCAGTGATACGCCTTCCCGCAGCGCGATACGGATGCTGTTGGGGGGCTGCCCTCTGCTAATGTCTGTCGCCGGGGGCTCCTCCTGCCCGATGGAGAGGATGGCGGATGCGTCGGAGATAATGCCTTCCGTGAACAAAAAACCAATGGCCAGTTCCCCGTCATGGCCCGGCGTACGCATGGTGACGGAAATGCCCTGTTCGATCCGTTTCCCCGCGGGACCATATAGTAACCGGATCTCCAGCGGTTCCTCCACTGCCACGGTGTCGTTGGTCTCCAGGAGGCTGCCTGATTTTATCTTTTGGATGGGCAATTCGGCAATGGCCGGGTTATTCAAGATGGTTGAATGGGACATAGATCAAATTTACGGAAAAGGCAGCGGCCCGTGTCGGTTTATGGATTAAATTAGGGCATGAAACAACTGCCTGTCCGACTGCCGGCTCCGGCATGCTCACCGATCCTCGCAGGACTGCCGATCCGATGGAGTTTGCTGACCCCGGCGCGTTTGCCATTCCTGGGATGTCTGCTGATCCTGGGGGTCTTCCTGGCTCCTTCCATTTCATTTGCTCAATCTTTTTCCCCATCAGAGCTGGATCGGTATGAGGCGGAAGCCCGGCAGGTGAAGATCGTGCGCGACCAATGGGGGATCCCTCATATTTATGGGAAGACCGATGCGGCCTGCGTATTCGGATTACTCTATGCCGAATGTCAGAATGACTTCAACCGGGTGGAGAAGAACTACCTGGAAATGTTGGGGCGACAGGCAGAAGCCTATGGCGAAAGCTACCTGTACAATGATGTGATGATGCGCCTGATCTATGACAGCGCACAGGCCGTCATGGATTATCAGAGCAGCCCTCTGTGGATGCATAAACTGCTGGATGCTTTTGCCGATGGGGTCAATTACTATCTCTACAAACATCCGGAGACCAAACCCCTTGTGCTCAGGCATTGGGCGCCCTGGTATGCACTGATGTTCACCGATGGCAGTGTATCGGCTACCAGCACGGGCGGCATCCGGCCGGAAGAAATCCAAAACTTTTATGGCAACCCGCAGCAGACAATGGGCCATACGTCCGCGGACCATCGGGCAGCGGAAAAAATGATACTCGCCGACCGGGGAATATCCATGCCGGAAGAGCAGCCTTCGACCGATAGCAGGACGGCCGCACCCGCTTCGACCGACGGCGGAACAACCGCACCGGGCGCACGGGAACGGAAAGAACCGGCCGCGGAACAAGAATCCCAAAAAGTGCCTTCCCTGGACGGCGCAGCTCACCAGGAGCCAACCCCTGATGAAGAGGACCGGGGCTCCAATGGATTCGCCATTGCCCCGTCCCGCACCGCCTCGGGTAATACCCTCTTGTACATCAACCCCCATGTGCCTTATTATTTCCGGATGGAAGTACAAATGGTGAGCGAAGAAGGACTGAACGCCTACGGTGCTGTCACCTGGGGCCAGTTCTTTATCTACCAGGGGTTCAACGCGCACTGCGGCTGGATGCACACATCCAGCTACGCAGATGTAGCCGACCTTTATGAAGAGAAGACCAGCCGGGATGGCAAAGGATGGGTATATGAATACGAAGGGCGATCAAAACCCGTTACCAGCAAACCTTTTACTGTTTATTACCGGAAAGACGACCAGTTGCTGGCTTTGCCTGTTACGGGATACTACACGCATCACGGACCGGTGATGGGGAGCCGTAATGGAAAATGGCTTAGCCTGAAGGAATACAACCGATCGCTGAACGCCCTCCAGGAAGCCTGGCTGATCACCAAGGCGAATACGTTTGACGAATATAAGAAGGCGATGGACATCAGGGCCAATACTACTAACAATACCGTATATGCGGACGACCAGGGAAATATCGCTTACTGGCATGGTAACTTCATGCCCAGGAGAGATACGGCGTATCGTTGGTCGCTGCCCGTGGATGGAACGGTGGCTGCCACGGAATGGAAGGGATTACATGAACTGGACGAGATCGTACATGTCTACAACCCTGCTACAGGCTGGATACAGAACTGCAATTCAACACCTTTCAGCCTCTCCGGCAGCAGCAGCCCCGATAAGAAGGCGTATCCTTCCTATATGGCCCCGGACGGGGAAAATTTCCGGGCCCTGAATGCGGTCCGCCTGTTGCACAACGCCGGTCATCTTACCCTGGACAGCCTCATTGCGAAAGGATACGATCGTTATCTGACCGCCTTCGATATCCTGCTGCCATCTTTATTCGAAGCTTATGACAATGCCAGCGACTCCGTCAAAACTTCCTTACGTGAACCGGTGACCTTGCTCCGGCAATGGGATAAAAGATCGGCCATTCACTCCATTGCTACGACGCTGGCGATCGAATGGGGGACCCGGATGGCTCAATATGCCCCTCGTCCCAGGACGACAGAAGAAGCTACCAATGCCCTGGCGAATGTCAGAGGAGAGATCGGCCATTCCACCGCCGCCGAAAAATTAAAAGAGCTGTCCGCCGTAGTCGCAGATCTGCAGCAACGGCTGGGCAGCTGGAAAATAGAATGGGGGACCTTATGCCGGTATCAACGACTGACAGGGAAGATAACAGAGACCTATGATGACCAGCTTCCCAGCCTGCCCGTCGGACTGGTCTCCTCCGCTTTTGGCGCCCTGCCCTCCGTGCAGAGTAAAGTGATGAAGGATACAAAAAAACGATATGCCTATTCCGGCAATAGTTTTATCGCGGCCGTAGAGTTCGGGAAGACGGTGAAGGCCCGAACGATCGTAACGGGAGGAGAGTGCAGCGACCCCGCCTCCCCGCATTTTTCCGACCAGGCGTCCATGTACCTGGAAGGCCGGTTTAAAGACGTGTTATTCTATAGAGAAGACGTGCAGCGCCATAAGGAAAAAGAATATCATCCCGGAGAAGAGTGATCGGGAAAAGATAGTGGCAAAATTTAGATTTTCACCAATTTATACAGACTGGTGGTATTGCCTGTCATGATTTTGATCAGGTACATACCGGCCGCCCAGGTGGTGATATCCAAATCTTCCGTATAGCTGCCGGGATCTCTTGCCCCTTTGCTCTGCACCTTCAGTTGACGGCCGCTCATGTCAAAAATAGCTATCGACAGGTCGGAAGGATTATTAACCGTATACGTAAGCTTGAATAAACCCGTGCCCGGATTAGGGGATAAGCCATTGACGGATACCGGCCAGGCTGCGAGGGTCGTAAACATTCTTACAAAGGATGCAGGAGCCCCAGCCTGGATATGTACCCTGTTCACAATATTAGTTATATTGTTCCCGGTCCCCAGGATGTAGAAATCGTCTAAATCCACCTCTGTATTACTCCATCCATCCTTGCTGAGGAATATGGGATAATTCATCCGCGACTGACTCCAGGTATCCGCCGTATACACGGTAAAGACGCGGGGAGTCCAATGCACCAGGTCCCGGGAAAATCGAAGGGCTACCTTGGATTTCTTAGCATCGCCCATGTCGATGTATTGTTCCACCCCGATGAAATAGCCGGAGTCGCGCACTTTTGCCACGCTAAACCGGATCTCCTGGGAACTGCCTTCCACGTCATCGGTAATATCCGTGGCCTTAGGCCCCCTGACGGCTACAAAGTCCAGCATATTCTCCTTGGTAAATCCCTTCGGTAAGGAGGCATTCCAGGTGTCATTACCCGCGGTGTCCCTGTAATAGGTCTCATAACGGTGGGGGTCGAGGGCATCCTTCAGGGGCGCCCTCACCACTTTTATACCTTCATGGCGGCCTTCCTCATCAGGAATATTATTTCCGTATGGCCCGCTATCCGCATAAAACACGTAGACATAATCATCCATAATAAGAGAGGATGGATGTTTTAAACCAGCTGTGCATTTGACGCCGCCGGGGGTTATATATCCGGTAGCCGGCCAGGCAATGGGACCAAGCTCATTTTTAAAGAACTGTTCTCCCCAATTAGTGCCCCGGATATTGGGGACCCAGGCGGCGCTGATAAGGCCATTATAGGATTTCCATCCATTGTGATAGGGATTGCCGCCTGAATAGGAGTCCGGATCGGCCAGATCGATGGGTACATTTTTCTGGATGGTATTCTGATACCAGTTATGGCCCGAGACAGCGTTTTTATTTTCTCCGTGCAGGAATCCCAGCGATATGGGTCCTTCAACGGGGTGGTTGAAAAAAGCTGCGCTGTAAATGCCGTGGTAATTTCTTTTCCAGTTCTTAACAGGGCGTCCTGCGTCATAGTCGCTGCTGTTGATATAGCTCATGGATGCCGTATAGGGCCTGCCGCCGACGCTTAAGTCGATTTCATCATTTGTCGTCATGGAGGCCGGGTTTGCCCATATATAGGTGCCGATGCCATCGACAAAAAAATAAGATCTCCATGCGCCCGCGATGATCCATGGCGGTACTTCTGCATGATTCGTCCCCTCAAAAGGCCCTTCCCCTTTAAAAGCGACAGGAGTTATATAGCTCACTGTATACGAGCTCATAGATGGATATTGAGCAAGAGAAATACGGTTCGCGAGAATGGCGAAGACGCAAAAAAATATTATCCTGCACATAGATAACGAGTTTAGGGCTGCAGTGATATAAATATGATTATGCGGCTTTTACAGGTTGATTGGTTAAAATACTTCTAAGGACAAGAGATTTGGCTAAGCTTCCCAGGATAAGATAGAAGAAGAATTTTTGGAACGATCGTGTAAGTGTGGAGACAACCTGACACAAAGTATCATTTTTTTATAATACAAAAAAGGCTTTCTTAAATTTTTTTTAACGGTTTTACTGCCGCGGTCGGGAATCGTCTTACCGTTCCAATTTAAAATTTGCCTCCAGGGCCGGACGATCGGCATTATTCGCCAGCTTCCATCCCGTCCTGTACATCCATTCCGCTATGCGGGTGACCTTCTTGGTATCGATCTGTCCGGACTCGTCGCGGGGGGTATGATAATCCGGGTGCAAAAGAGAGGTGAAGAACAGAGCCGGGATACCGGCGCGGGCATAAGGGAGGTGATCGCTGCGGAAGTACCAGCCTTCTATATGCGAAGTTTTATCATAAGTGGTATCCAGCAGGAAACGGGGACCCTCTTTATTGGCGGCCAGCCCGATCGCTACCAGGTCGGCGGAATTCCGGTGCGGCGGCTGGACGCCCAGCAGAGCGGCACTGTCGGGACTATTCCTCCCGATCATATCGCCATTGAGGACGGCTACGATAGAAGATTTGTGCACGGTAGGATGCGTGGCATACCACCGGGAGCCCAATAACCCCCTTTCTTCCGCGCCATGCCATACAAACAGGGCTGAGCGCCTGCCTGGTTGCTGATGGAAGGCCCGGGCAATCGCCAGCAGGGCGACACTGACACTGGCATTATCATCGGCGCCGTTATAAATGCTATCCACGCCGGGTGCATGCCGTACGCCATCATGATCCTGGTGACCGCTGAATAATACATACTCTTTTGACAGGACAGGATCTTTTCCTTTCACAACCCCCACAACATTCACCGAAGGGTATTCAAATCGTTCGATCTGAATGGCCGCATGTAATTCCTGACCAGGACGCCTTACCCAATTCAAAGCATCCTTATGCAGCCAGATCACCGGCTCTTTGGGAGTCACCTTTTCAGCGGGGCCTCCCGTTATATCGTAGGTGCCATGATCGAAATAAGAGGCATTCAGCGCCCATCCCGCTTCTATCAAAGAGTCTGCGATGAAAATAACGGCGGCGGCCCCTTTGGCCAGCAATCCTGTGGCATACTTGCGGGCTAACAGCGTGGGGTATCGTCTTAACGGCAGGGAAACCTGCAAGTTAATTCCTTCCGACGAAGCCAGCAGGGCGATGGCCTTTCCTTTAATATCTGTCCGGTTGGTATCTTCTTTCCCGATGAAGAGGATGGGGGCATTTACCGTCGCAGGGGCTGTCTGGGGCACGAGGGCCTCTGTCCAAAGGGAGAAAGCCTGATCGCCGATGCTGATATGGCTGCTGGCGGCAATTCGATTTCTCCACATGGAAAAAAACTGGAAATAAGTGCCGTCATCGCCAGCGGGCTGGAGGCCGGCCATCCGTGCCTGATCCGCCAGCCACATGGAGACCTTCAACTCGTCCAGGGTGCCGGCTTCCCTTCCCCTGAAATGGTCGTCGGCCATGGCGTAAAGGTCGTTGTGGATATCTTTTTCCCGGATGGCCGGGAGGCCGGCGGCGTCTTTGGCCGTGCGGGGCGATGAGCCGCCCTGCGAGAAAGCGGCTTCACCGGCGAAGGAGAGCATAAACAATAGTATGATGAAGGGTGTAATAATATGTTTCATAAGTATAAACTTACTATAATCCATAGACTTTTAAAGGCGTAAATTTAGATTCCGACTGACCTTTCACTTTTAAACATTTTTTATGAAGAATCTATCGCACGTTGTGCTTAAAGGCAGTTCGCGTCAGATGAGGCCTGGCGCCAAAGTTCTTGGGGTAGCCGGCCCGGAAGAATGGATCGAAGTCACCGTAAAATTGCGGCGGAAGAAACCTTTACCGGAGCTGACCGGCCGCCCTTCCGCTATTCTCACCCGGTCAGAGCTGGAGGCGACCTATGGCGCAGATCCGGCCGACATAGAAAAGGTCCGGACGGTGCTGACCGGTCTGGGGCTCTCCATCCTTAAGGAAGATGTGGGCAGCTGCAGTGTGAGGGTGGGCGGGACTGCCGATCGTATCGAACAGGCTTTCCTGGTGAAGTTGTTCCATTACTCCAGTGAGAATGAGACCTACCGGGGCCGTAGCGGCATGCTGCACGTACCGGCGGGGCTGGAGGGCATCGTCACGGGTGTGTTCGGCCTCGACAACCGCCGGCTGGTGAAGAGAAGACGTTCGCGGAGGAAACCTGCTTCTCTTGGTCTTGCGCAGGCCAACGCAGCCAGCCGGTCCTGGTTTTTTCCGGCTGAGCTGGCAAAAATTTATGCTTTCCCCCAGGGTAACGGTCAGGGGCAGACGGTGGGCCTCCTGGAATTCGGAGGTGGTTATTTTGCGGACGACCTTGCTGCTTTCTGTAAGAATGCCAATGTACCGGTACCGTCGGTTACGGCGATCAGTGTCAATAATACCCCTACCAACCAGCGGGATGGGGCGGAAGGGGAGGTCATGCTGGATGTGGAAGTCATTGCTGGCGTCTGCCCGGCGGCCTCTATCGCGGTATATTTTTCCACTTTTGATGAGAATGGGTGGGTCAGCGCGGTCGACACGGCAGTGCATGATACGAAGAACCCGTTGACGGTGCTCTCCGTCAGTTGGGGATATGCAGAGGATGCCCAGGGAGCCTGGACGGATGGGGCCATTGACGCGATAAACGATACGCTGAAGGCTGCCGCATTACTGGGCGTCACCGTTTGTGTAGCGGCCGGTGACGACGGATCGGATGACCAGGTAGGGGATGGCCATGCGCATGTCGATTTCCCTTCTGCCAGTCCCTACGTGCTGGCGGTAGGCGGTACGACCTTGCAGCAAACGACAGGCGGCGCCATCAATGAGACGGCCTGGAAGGACGGAGATGGATTGAGGCAGGATAATGGGGGCAGTACCGGTGGAGGTGTCAGCGTACATTTCCCCCGGCCGCAATGGCAGGCCGTAACGGTGGCGTCGGTCAACCCCGGCTCGATCGACGGGCGGGTTATACCAGATGTTGCGGCGGATGCCAGCGCCAATACAGGTTATTGGGTGGTAGTGGATGGCCAGGGCGGTGTCAGTGGAGGGACCAGCGCCTCCGCACCTTTATGGGCATCCCTTATCGCGCTGATCAATGCCGGCCTGGGTGCGGGTAAGCAGGCTGGTTATATTACTCCTTTACTATATCAACAGCAGGCCGGAGGTAATACCCTTGGCCAGGAGAGCTGCAGGGATATTACGACGGGGGACAATAACACGGCAGCCATCGGCGGATATTCGGCCGGTCCGGGATATGATGCCGTGACAGGCTGGGGTGTGCCTGTTGGCAACGCATTGCTGACCGCCCTTAAACAGGTTTTGTCTTAATGATAATGAAAGGTATGGGGGTGATCCACCCCCATACCCTCTTATTTACTGAAGGCAATTTGCCTTCACACTGGTAGCCTTGCTATACAATGCATTGGAAACCTTTGAAAGATTGGTTTGAGAGTTGTTGGCAACATTGTATACCATGACACCGGCATAGGCATTGTTCCTGACGAATGTCGAGGCGGCGGTCTGGTCGCTGCCGTTAACATCTACACCAATGTTGAGCTTGCTTTTGGCCATGCCAGCATTCACATAGGGCTGCAGCCTTCCGGAATAATTGGTGTTGCCATAGGTCATTTCCCATCCATAATCGAGGATATCCCCTGCCTTTTTCCCATTGTAGACCGCGCTGAAATACTGGATATCATTAAAGAGGGCCTTGGTGATGTATTTCGTCGTTCCCAGCCGGCTTCTCAAAGCCGATACTGCCAATACCAATGAATTGGTATTCGTTGTACAGGTAGAATACTCGTCATCGATGTCGATACCATCCAGACCATATTGGGTGACGGCATTGGCGCATTGTACGGCAAAAGCGTCAGCTGCCGCATAGGTAGTGAAACAGCCCCATCCGGCATTTTGATGATTGCCCAATACATCCAGCAGCACTTTGATGCCCAGGGATTGGAGGTAGGCGACATTGCCCGAGTTCAGGGTACTTTGTACCTGGGGATTGAAATACAACGTCGGCTGGCCGCTGGTGTAATTGATATTGGCGGCAAAGATAACGGCAAAGCCAAAAAGCTGTTTGGCAGGACTGCCATAGGTATAGCAGCCGGGATTTTTAAAACTGTTGGAGTTGACTTCTACATACGCGGTGGTGAAAGGCGTTGTTAGGGGAGTACCTGCCGGGATAACCGCCGCCATCGGCGTCTGGCCCGGATTGTCTACATGTTGCTTGAGTGCGTCTGCCTGCTGATTGTCATACTTGCTGCATCCGGCAAATAGCAGCGGAATGAATAGGAGTGTGTTTACGATTGTCTTTCTCATATGGAATGTTTAATGGTGACAAGGTTCACAACCGGATTAAACCCGGTTGTAGTCACGGAAATTAAACAAATTACTCTTCAGGCCGAAATGTTTGTCAGGGATCTAAGGGGTCCTCTGGATCCATATGCAGGGATTCCATGACGGGATAAAATTCGATATCATGCAGAGAGATGCGGTTTTTCCCTTTATAAGGCAGGTAGCCCAACTCATGCAGGTTGCGCAGGTCAAAAAGCGCATCGTTGGCATAGTTGGTCTGGGATTTGGTAGTGACAAAGACGGAAGGACGTGTAAGAGGGATGCCATAGCGGATCATCAGCCGGTCAGCATTGCGTATATTGGTGGTGGTATGCCGGGCAAACGGATCGATGAGAATGGCTGCCTCGGGAATAGCAAACTTCCCCATCAGGTATTTTTTCATCTCTATCGCTTCGCAATAAGGCCCGCGGAAGGGATAGCAATAACCTCCGCTTACAATAATAAAAGGCGCCCATCCTTTTTGATAACGTGACGCAGCGATGGCGCAATGCATTTTATTGATGGGGCTGATCGGAGTGGAAGTCAGTTCGGGGCCATTCCCCGGTATCAGGATAGTGGCATAGGAGTATTTCGACCAGTTGGTAGTTTTGATGGCCAGCACGGCTTTTTTATTTTCACCTGCCTCCATAGGTTCAAACCTGGCCGGCTCATCCCGGTCGTTGAGGTCCATCAATTGCAGGGCGACGGCAAGAGAAGGGGCATAGAAAGCAGGTTTGGTGTCCATCTTTTCGCTCAGATAGGCAAACATGTCTTTTAACGCAGTCCGGTAATACCGGGAGTCAACCGGATAATTCGCCGAGTCTATCCTGGGGTAGCGCAATTTTTTTCCAAGCCCGAACTGATCGATGATATAGTTGATCCCTGTCACATATTGCCCCCAGGCATGCACCAGGAGGTCTTCGTTGCTCTGGGCGATAAATCGCTGATAATAACCGGAAGGACGCAGGTGCTGGTCGATCATTTTATCAAAAAGGGAACGATGATTGTTATAAAGCGCCTGCAGCAGGGCGGTAATCTCCCGGGAGTCGCTGTCGGAGAATCGGAAAGAGTCCAGCAGCGAGCCCGGCCAGGCACAGGAGTCCGTTGCATGTTGCTTCAGCAATACCGATCGTTGTTCGCCAATAGCCAGCAGGCGTTGCTCTTTTGACAGGATGCTCCTGAGGGCAGGAGTCTGATCGAGTACCGTAATGAGATAAAAGTTTTTATCCGCTACCCGATTGGCAGAATGTAAAAATTTATATTCTTTCCGATAACCCGCGCCGGGTTGGGCAGCGGCCGGCCTTATCAGGACAAAGCCCAGCATAACTAATAATAAATAGCGTTGATGTTGCATAAAGAAATGAGTGTCTTACTTTAATAGTCCCGAAATCAAAAATAAGAACTACTCCGGAAGATTGAATTAATAATTCGGTAACGTGGAGGAGAGGAATAAGAAATGCGAAAGGTCTTAATCTTGCATTTTATATGCGACCCTTACTTTACCTTCTATTGGCTGGGCTCTCTGCAGGATTGACGTCCTTCGATCCGGAGAAACCCGATATGCATTTGTCCAGATCCTTTACGGTTGATTCCTTAGGCGCCTGCCAGGGGATATCCTGGCTCCATGGAAAAGCTTATCTGTATGGAGACCGGGAAGTGGGCATGATCCGGGAATTTACACTAAACGGGGATTCTCTCTTATATACGGGGCATGAATGCCGGCTGACGCTGAATGATACGGATGTGATCAATCATCCTACCGGCCTTGCCTATAATGGTAAAGGCCCGGTCTTCATGGGCAACAGCGTAGTGCTGAATAAGGAAAAAAATATCTGGAAGGCTGTTATTTATTGTATCGACTGGGATGGATTGATGCGAACGGGCACCCTGGACGGCGGTAATCTTCTCAACGTGATCGAAGACGATGCCTGTATACAGGGCACCCGACCCGAATATGTAAAGGTGGATAATAAATGGTATGTAGCGACGGCGGACTATGGCAACCGGGCGAATGAGGTAAGGCTGTATGACCCTGCCGTCCTCCGTCATGCCTCGAAGACCAGCGGGAAAGGGGTGCTGTTTAAAAAATTTACCTGTGGACCCTGGGTGCAGAACATGCAATGGCTTCCGGAGAAAAATATGCTGCTGCTGATCCAAAATCAACAGGAGGGCAGAAAATGGAGGTTTACGTATCTCGATCTTAATAAATCCCTGGCATCAGGCCAGCAGGCCATCGTCAAAGTGGTGGACGTCGACAGGGGAGATGAACTGGAAGGCTTCTCTTTCCTGGGTTCCCGAAAGACAGGAATAGCCGTCACTTCTTCCCGGAAGAGCAACGTCAATTTTATGGATATAAACTGGTAAGGCAACATGCAACCTGATAAAGCAGTCAGTGATAGGGAGCTCTGGCGGCTCATTACGCAGGAGAATGACACTCCTGCCTTCGAGTTATTATACAGGCGTTATATGCAGGTGTTGATGGCTGCCATCTATAAATGGTCGGAAGACAGGGCGGAGGCGGAAGACATCCTGCAGGAAACTTTCCTCGACCTCTGGGAAAAGAGAAAACAGATCCACATAAAACAGGATATTTTCCCTTATCTATACAGTATTACCCGCTATAAGATATTTGACCGCCTGCGGGAAAAAAAATTAACCAACAGGCAGCTTCATGCCTGGCATAGCGTTTCCGGAGAGGCGACCGTGCCATCAACCGCTTTCCGGGAGGAAGACCTTGCCAGCAAAGAGATACTCGTCTCTTCCGAACTGGCGCAGCTTCCCGCCCAGATGAAAAGAGTATACCTGCTCAGTGCAGAACAGGGGATGAGCATTCGGGAAATCTCCGAGGAACTGCTGGTATCCCCCTATACCGTAAAAAATCACCTGCAGAAAATTCGCAAGCGTCTGCGCAATGCCGCTGTGCGACTATCGTCCTTCTTTTGGTAGATGCGAACCCTAATATTACGGAATTATTAACTCCTTTTTTTACAGTAGTTCTTTTTTCTTCCTCCCGGACTATTGTATATGCGGACGGAAGAAAAAATCAGAGACATAATACAACGCTATTGCAAAGGAGAGGCTTCTCTCCAGGAGATTGCCTTGCTGGAGAAATGGTACGAACAGGTGGTGGGAAAGAAAGACAGCGAAGATATGAATACCAACCTCAGCGCAGCCGATGAAGACAGGCTGGCAGCGGCCTTGCGAATGGCTATTCAGCCTGTCCCGCGCCGTCCCTTTCTTTTACGTCCTTCCTGGCGCAGTGCAGCGGTATGGATCGGGCTCATCGTGCTCGGCGGATGGACTTTCATACAATTGAACAAGCGCAGTCATCGGTCTGATCCGCAAGAAGTAGCCTATAATGAAATAGTGACGGGCTATGAGCAGCTGAGAAAAGTCATCTTACCCGATAGTTCCGTGGTCTGGCTTAACTCCGCCACGCATCTGTCCGTCCATCCGGATTTTGCCCGCCACCGGGAGCTCAAGCTGAAAGGGGAAGCTTTTTTCGAGGTGCGGCATGACGCCCATCATCCTTTTGTGGTGCAGGCCGGGAATGCCTCTACGGTAGTCTTCGGAACCGCTTTTAATATATCCGCTTATCCGGCTGCCGGCCAGTTGAGGATCTCTTTGCAGAGCGGCAAGATCGGCGTGGCCTATGATGGTAAGCAAGGGAAAACGGAAAAAATTCTAACCCCCGGTCAGTTGCTGATCTATGATAAAGAGCGGGGCACCGGTGAGATCGAGCAACAGTCCCCCGGCGAAATGGATGTATGGACAGCGGGCCGCCTGGTGTTCTATAAGACACCCCTGAAAGAGGCGCTGGCCCAGATAGAAGCCAGGTATGGGGTGCATATTATTTACGACGATGTATTGAAAGACCAGACCATTACGGCAAGGTTTGAAAATACGGCCCTGGAAAAAGTGCTGGAACACCTGTCCTTCGGGTGGGACCTGCATTTTAACCGGCAGAAAGATACCCTGCATGTAAGGTAACCACACAACATAAACTTTAAGGTATGATCAAAAAATTACGACTGAATTTCACCATGTATGGAGTCCTTATTTTGCTATTGAGCATAGGGAAGGAGGTTATGGCGCAATCCATAAAGCTGGATCTGTCCGGAACGGATCTTTCGAAAGTGGTAACAATCCTGCAGCAGCAGGCGCCCGGCATCAATTTCTCCTACAACCAGGAGTCGCTGGAGAAAATACACCTGGGCCGGGTGCAGGTGAAGGCCGCCCGGATCCAGGATGCCCTGGAACTCCTGCAGAAAAGATATGGATTGCATTACCTGATGGATGGAAATAATGTGACGCTGAAATATGTGCCGGCGGCCCCACCACAGACGCCCCGTGTATCGGAGGGCGAGCGGATAGAAGGCACCGTCCGGGACGAGAATGGCCAGCCATTGAAAGGGGCAACGGTACATGTGAAGGGATCGAAGAATACCGTGGCCACGGATGAGAACGGACACTTTTCCATCCCGGCAGCGCCCGGGTCCCGGCTGGAGTTTTCCTCTGTCGGTTTTGGCAGTCAGGAGTTATTGGTAAAGGACGGCTCATCCCTGGATGTCCGGCTCAAAGAAGGGGCGAATGTGCTGAATGAAGTGGTATTCGTCGGATACCAGAAAATGCGGAAGAGTGATTTCACGGGAGCCGTCGCCAGTGTTAAAGCCAAAGAGCTCAACGTATCTGCGCCCACCCTGGGGCAGGCCCTGGTGGGTAAGGTAGCCGGTGTAGTGGTGTCACAGACGGACGGCTCTCCCTATGCCAGCACCAAGATAAGAGTGAGGGGAGTTGGGTCCATCAATGCCAGTACGGATCCTTTGTATGTCATCGATGGCTACCCGGTGGGAAATGACCTTTATATCAACCCGAATGATGTGGAGTCCATCGACATCTTAAAAGATGCCGCTTCAGCTGCGATCTATGGGTCCAGGGCTTCCGGCGGAGTGGTGCTGATCACTACCAAGAGAGGGAAAGAGGGGAAAGGCAAACTGGAATATGACTTTCAATATGGCGTGGATCAGCTGGCTAAAAAAGTAAAACTGCTCAATGGTCCCCAGTTCGCCCAACTGGTAGTTGACGGGCGTAATGACAGTTATAAAGACCTGTGGCAGAATGCTGGTAATGTGTGGAATGATGCGATGTATAAGGATGACAATGCTACGCGTAATGCCAAGGTGCCGGGCAATGCTGCATCTATCAGTATTCCCACGGAGTTGTATGATTTCGCCAACGGAACGGTCATCCCTCCTAAATACAACACGGACTGGCAGGACGCACTATACCGGAATGCGGCATTCATACGGCACAACCTTTCCTTCTCCGGTGGAACGAAGACGGTCCGCTATGCGCTCAGCGGTGCTTATCAGAGCCAGGACGGCATCATGTTGAATACCGGTCAGCAGCGGGTGAATTTCCGGGCTAACGTCGATGGGGATATCTCCGATAGACTGAAGGTTGGCGCTAACCTCTCTTATACGGGTAATACCAACCAGGAAACACAAGAGGGACGTTGGGATCACAGCCCTGCTTTTGGGGCTCTGATCTATATGCCTGTCTTTCCGGTCTATAATGCCGACGGAAGCCTGGCGACCAATCTCGCTGCCGCGGAATCCTCCGCTTATGGATATCAATCCATCGAGAACCCCGTGGCGACGGCGGAGCGCACGCAGATCACGCGGAAGGGCAACCGCGCTACGTATAACGCCTTCGCCAGTTATGAGCTGTTGAGCCACCTGGTGTTCAAGGCCAACCTGGGCCTGCAGACCTACCATGAAGAATATCAATATTATCTCCCCAGCAGCCTGAGCAGCGGTATTTACCCTCCATTCTCCCCACAGGCCGTAGCGGCAGCCTATGCAACGAATATGACCAAGGCCATGAAGGATCAGCTGGCGGAATTTACCCTGAACTACAACCGGTCTTTTGGAAAACATAACCTCAATGTATTGGGTGGATATACCGTGCAGCGGACGGACAGTAATGTGGTCAGCATTACAGCCAGGGGCTTCCAGAACGATCTGATCCCCGATATCACCGCGGGTACGCAGGGGCAGATAACGGTGAATACGCCGGCAACCATCGCCACGGTTCCTACCGGGGGCGCCGGTCTTACCGGTAAGTCGGTCAACACCCTGATCTCATACCTGGGCAGAATACAATATTCTTATGCTGGTAAATATTACCTGACGGGCTCCATCCGCACGGACGGGTCTTCCCGCTTTGGCCCTGACAATCGCTGGGCCGTATTCCCCTCCGTATCTGCCGGCTGGAATATTTCCAAAGAGTCTTTTTATAAAGGCTGGCTGGGCGATAATTCCAGCTTACGCCTCCGGGCGAGCTGGGGCTTGAGCGGTAACAACAGCATCGGGAATTATAATGCCATCCAGACCTTTGCCAACCCCGGTGGCGTGGTGTTTGGCGCCGGCTCTACCACGGCCTACTACGCGGGCAATGTGGCCGATAACAAGCTGGGTTGGGAGTCGACCTCGCAATACAACTTCGGAGCAGACCTGGGGCTTTTTCATGACAGACTATTCCTGCTGGTCAACTACTATGATAGCCGGACCTATAATCTCTTATTCAATAATAATATTTCCGCCATCTCCGGGAATACCAATGCCATCATTCTTACCAACCTCCGGAATTCTAAGATCCAGAACAGGGGATTTGACTTTCAGCTGGATGGGAAAGTGGTTCAGACCCATGACTTCAACCTCAACATGAGCGGCAACATTTCCATCAACCGCAATAAAGTGCTGAACCTGGGAGGCGCCAGCACCATCATTACCAATGGGGCGGAAAGATCTTACCTGACCCATATTACGAAAGCCGGACAGCCGGTGGGCATGTTCTATGGCTATCAGGTGGCGGGTATGGTAAGGCAGAGCGATATGGCGAATATTGCCATCGATGATGCCAATTACAATAAAGCTACTCAGTCCTTCCCCAAAGGTTATGTATTGAAAGGTCCTCCCCGGTCCCTGGCGCAGACCAATCCCCTGAGACCGGGCGACTTGTATTTTAAGGATGTCAATGGAGATGGCGTGGTGAATGCCGGTGACCTGGGTATTATCGGCAGCCCCTATCCGAAGTTCACCTATGGCTTTGTCGTGTCGATGAGCTACAAGAGCATTGACTTCAATGCGGCCTTTACCGGTTCCTACGGCAACCAGGTGTTGGATGGACAAGACTATTACCTGTATAATATGGAAGGTTCGGGCAACCAGTATGCCGACGTGGCAAATCGCTACCGGTCCGAGGCCGAACCCGGGAATGGACATGTATACCGGGCATCCCGGGCCGGGACCCAGAGCAACAGCACCCGTCTCTCCACTTTCTACCTGCAGGACGGCAGCTTTTTCCGGTGTACCAATATTTCGATCGGGTATAGCTTACCGGATATAGCAGGCTGGCACAGGGCGGGTATCAGCGGTATCCGGATCTATGCAGGCCTCAACAATGCCTTTACGATCACGAAGTACAAGGGCTATAACCCGGAAGTGGACTATAACTACAGCACGAATAGCAGCGCAGCTAATCTCACTCCGGGAGTGGATTATGGAGTGTATCCACTGGTAAGGGCTTACAATATGGGCATTCATGTAACATTCTGATCAACGCATTCTAAAAATCATTACGATGAGAAATAAATTTTTGCAGACGGTATGTTTAATGGGCATCCTGTTCTGTTCCTGTAAAAAAACTTTCCTGGAGCAATCAAACCCGGAAGCGGTGACGATCCCCCAGTTCTTTACTTCGGAGACGGATGTATTGCTGGCCCTCAATGGCTGTTATCTTGCCCTGAAAAGCAATTCCTGTTTGGGGGAGGAGAGTGACACCTATACAGACCAGCGGTCGGATGATACCGGCACCAACGATAACCAGTCCAATGCCGGAGAGCCTTTTCAATTCAACAACTTTTCCATCCTGCCGACCAACTCCTATCTGAAGGCGCACTGGCTGGCCCTTTACACCACCATTAGCCGGTGTAACCTCCTGCTGAGCAACATCGATAAGGTGAGTTTTGCTTCCGACTCCACGAAACAACAGTATAAGGCAGAAGCGAAGTTCATCCGGGCCCTGATCTATTTCCACCTGGTGCGGAAATGGGGTGATGTGCCAATGGTGACGACGGCGCTGACTACACCTGCTGCAGTGACAGCCGCTACGTTCCGGGTGAAAGCTCCCCTGGTCTATCAGCAGATCATCGCCGATATGGCCGATGCGGCGAAAAGTCCACTACCGGTCGTACAACCTTCCGCTACCCGGGGCCGGGTTTCCCTTCAGACCGTCAATGCCTTTCTGGGACAAGTATACCTGACAAGGGCCGCTACCCTGGATGGCGGTAGTAACAGCACGGACCTGGACAGCGCGAACTATTACCTGTCGGCCTGTTATGGCATGCGCACCTTCAACACTCTTTCTTCCATTCCCTATACAGATGTATTCGACGTCACTAAAAAGGCTACCTGCCCTGAGCTGATCTGGCAGATCGTCTACCTGCAAGGCGATATCAACTATTACTCTCACATTGCTGCCGATGCGCAGGCAAAAGGCGGAACTACCAACTCCCTGAAGCCAGGCACCGGTGTAGGATACAATGTGACCCATGACCTGGTGAATGAATATGAGACGACGGATCCCCGGAAGAGCTTCTCCATCACTTATTCCAGCGCAGCCAGTGTCCAGGATTGGTATATCAGCAAATTCCGCGATCTCAGCGGGGCGGCGGGACCCAATGGGTATGGAGGCAATGATTGGATCATGATGCGATATGCGGATGTTATCTTAATGCTGGCGGAAGTGAATATGTATCAGGGCAACACGACGGCGGCCATTCAATACCTGGACATGGTGCGGACCCGGGCGGGGATGCCTACTTACGAGACGTCCAGCACCACCGATGCATCCTATATGAATAAGTTCCCCACCCTTAAGCTGGCCATTCTGCACGAGCGGCGGGTGGAGCTGGCTTTTGAACATCACCGGTGGTTCGATCTGCTGCGTTTCTTTCCCATCGATCAACTGGTGACCTATATTCATTCCAAGAACCAGGCTGACTGGGGATTGGCGCAGATCGCCAACTTCAGCACCAAAGACGAATATTTTCCAATTCCCTATAGTGAGACCATTCTGGATCCGGTAAGAATGTACCAGAATCCGGGATACTAGATACAAACTAAGGAGAGGCCGCTTTTACGTGGCCTCTCTCTTCTTATTCTACCAGGTAGACCTTGCTGATTTTCCGGTGGTCGATATAATAGATCACCTCCCCTTCTCCCAATTTGTTTTCCCCCTGTGTGGCATACTCATGATCGAATACCTTGTCGTTCACCACAGTGCGGTCTTTAATGGTGACGTGGAGACCGGGTGCGCCATTTAAGAAAGTATACAGCTTCCGGATCTCTTCCTTTCCCCTGGCCATGATTTTGTCCGGGAAGTTATAAATGACGGCCGTATCGGCATAAAAAGAGAGGAAGGTCTCCAGATCATGGGCATTGTAGGCATTGACCTGCTGTTGTACGATGTTGAGGGGCGTCTGGTCGATAACGGAGTCCGGGTAGAAGATGGCGCCCCGGTGCAGGATCTGGTCTATCTTATTCAGGTTGCTGAGGTCGGCAATGGGGTCGGCGCGCAGGATGAGCAGATCGGCGGCGCTGCCTTTGCGGATGCTGCCGAATTCATTTTCTTTTCCCAGGACTTTTGCCCCGTTGAGGGTTGAGGCGGTCAGGATCTGCCAGTTGGTGAGACCGGCCTGCTGCATGGCGCGGAGCTCTTTAAAAAAAGAAGAGGCGTGTAAGGTGCCTGGATTGCCCGCATCCGTACCCGTTGCGATCACTACGCCCCCGTCAGCCATTTTTTTCAGGTTGACAAGCCGGACGGAGTCTTCGTGTTCATTTTTTTTCGCCCTCATTTTTGCAATGGTTCGGTATTGCAGGGCCAGGGCTTTCTCGGGCAGATGGGACAATTCCTGTAAGGAACCCAGCTGTACGGGGTTGCCTTTGGCGATGTCTTCCGGAGTCGGCAGGTAGTTTTGGGCAAAGGTGTCAAAATAGCCGGACACTACGACCAGGGTGGGACACAGTACGACATTATGGTCTTTCAACAACCTGATGAAGGTCTCATCCACCACTTCGTCTTCGATGTCATGCACCAGGAAGTCAGCGCCCGCTTCTACGGCCAGCTGCGCGGCTATTTTCTGGGTGGCATGAACGGCTACTTTATACTGATGCTGATGCGCCTCTTCGATGGTGGCTTTTACCATCGGCAGGTTCTTTTCCGCAGCGGCTTTTGCATCCGCATCGAGAATGATGTACCAGATCTTTATAAAGTCCGGGTGATAGCCGTATTCCTTTCTCGTCATTTTTACCGCTTCCTCCGGTGTGTTGACCGTATAGAATGGCTGGTCGGGGTCTGGTATGACATCGAAGGGCTTGGGTGAATAGGCGGTGGAGATCAGCGGTCCGGCCATGAGGATACGGGGAGCGTAATTTTTTGTGGCGAAACTGTCCCGCTGACGGAGCAGCGCCAGGGTAGACCCATCATCGATGATGGTGGTGATGCCACAAGACAGGTATCTTCTCAACTGGTCGTCCATATTTTGCTTGTACCATTCTATTTCTTTTTCATAGGGAACCACTTTGCGGAGGTCGATCGCGTCGGGCCGGGTATAGAGGCCCCCGGTCTGAAAGAGATGTACATGCGCATCCACCATTCCCGGCATTACCCATTTCCCGGTGGCGTCGATCACCCTGGCGCCTTCAGGGATCCTGATCCGCTCCGAGGGGCCCGTCTGCTCGATGGTGTCGTTCTTTATTACGATGGTATAATCGGGAAGCCGTCTTTGCAAACTCATATCCAGGAGGTTAGCGTGTGTGATATAGGTCTGTGCGTGCAGGTGAAAGACGGACAATGTGAATGAAAGCGACAGGAATGCAAGTTTCATGAAGCGTATTTTATCTTTAGTTTAAGTCTAAATATAAGTAAATTCCTACTGCCATAGGGTTGACACTAACGGATGATAGATTTGGGGTATGAGTACAATTACCAAAGAAATTGTTATCAGCCGGCGCCTGGACAACCAACAGATTAGCGAAGGGGGATTCATGCGGCCGGAAAGCCTGGTAGCCTGGATGGGCTGTATCCAGGCACAGGATTTTGCCGGGGCGAAATGGGCCGTTGGAAGCCGGCTTCAGCAGGGGACGGAGGGCCATAATCCGGATGGCAGCAGCCCGGGGGGCGGCAATCCTGGGGGCGGCCGGACCGATGATGGTAAGCCAGAACCGGCCAGTGGCGGCGGGACAAGAGCCAAACCGGGGGACGACAAGACCCATGCAGGGAAGTCGGAATCGGCCGATAGCGGCGGTACAGGGGCCAAACCGGATGGCGCTGGGCGGCATTGGACGGATGCCGCTGTCCAGCAGGCTTTCAACGAGGGCAGGATCCTGCGGACGCACATTTTGCGGCCAACCTGGCATTTTGTTGCCCCGGCGGATATTCGCTGGATGCTGGCCCTGACGGCCCCCCGGATAGCTGCCTTCTGTGCAGGCATGCACCGCCAGCTGGAACTGGACCAGCCAACCTTTAAGAAAAGCCAGGCCACTTTACAAAAAGCCCTGGCCGGCGGCCGGCAACTGACCCGTAAAGAACTGCTGCCCATATTCCGCCAGGCGAAGATCCGGACCGATGAGCTGAGGTTGGCCCACCTTTTAATGCAGGCTGAGCTGGATGGGGTCATATGTAGCGGAGCGATGAGCGGCAAACAGTTTACGTATGCCCTGATGGAGGAGAGGGCGCCGGGAGGGAAGCGGCTGCATCCCGAAGAAGCCGTGGGGGAATTGGCCCTTCGTTATTTTAAAAGCCGGGGTCCCGCAACACTGGCCGATTTTGCCTGGTGGGCAGGATTGACGGTGACAGATGCCAAAAAAGGCGTGGAAGCCCACCGGTCCCAATTTATCCAGGAAGAAGTGGAAGAACAGCGGTATTGGATCCATTCGGCTTCCCCTCTGCCCGCCGGCCGGCTCTCCCAGTCCAGTCCCGCTGCCTCCTCCCCGCCAGCCACCGGCATCCGTGTCCTCCCCGCCTTCGATGAATATACCGTCGCGTATAAGGACCGGGACCTCGTCCTCTCTCCCAAACATGCCCTGAGGAGTGGTAATGGGATCTTCAAACCTATCCTCCTCAATGAAGGCCGGATTGCAGGCACCTGGCAGCGGACGATACACAAAGACCACATCGTCATCACCACCGACCTCTTCCGGCCTCTGGGACGACGAGCCGTCAAAGCGGCTTTTGCCCGATACGAGGCGTTCATGCAAGCCCCTCTTGTTTACCATTTCGACTAATGCATTCAATTTTTTTATATATCGATTTACTAGGGGAAGAATCAGTATTTAAAAGTAATTTTAAGAAGATATTTTTGATATTATATAGATTAAGGATTTGAAAAATTTATCACGGAGAGAATTTCTGACACGGACCGGCATCCTGACCGGAGCGGCTTATCCCGCTATGCTGGCGATGGGATTGCTGCCTTCCGCCCCGGCTCATCCTTTTTCCCTGGAAGGGGACGGAAATGGGAAAGAGATCCTGATCCTGGGGGCGGGCCTGGCGGGTATGGCGGCCGCCTATGAACTGGGTAAATTGGGTTATAAGTGTACGATCCTGGAAGCGAGGGAAAGAGTAGGAGGGCGTTGCTGGAGTGTCCGGAAAGGATCTGTAACGACGGAGACAGGATGGGGCGGACACAAGGCCGATTTTGACGAAGGCCAGTATTTCAACGCCGGCCCTTCCCGTATCCCTCATCATCATGCACTGACCTTGCATTATTGTAAAGAGCTCAACGTCCCCATCCAGGTATATAATAATGTCAATGAGAACACTTATTATTTTAGTGAAGGGAAAGGGCCGCTGTCCAATAAGAAGATAAGGGTCCGGGAGATCCATAATGATGTGCGGGGTTGGCTTTCTGAGCTGCTGGCCAAGGGTATGGACGGGGGGAAGATAGATGCTGCCATGAGCCAGGAAGATGCCCGGAAGGTCATTGAATACCTCCGGGCGGAAGGGGGGCTGGATATCGATAAACTTTATAAGGCATCGGCCCGGCGAGGGTATATCGAGCCTTATGGAGCGGGGGACAGGCAAGGACGGATCGGGGACCCGTATAAGTTGTCGGACATCATCGCTTCGGGGCTGATGGACCCTGATTTCTACAATGTAGCGGAATACACCTATGAATTACAGATGACCCTTTTCCAGGCGGTAGGGGGAATGGACAGGATTGCGACGGCTTTCGAAAAGAAACTGGAAGGCCTGATCCGGCTGAATGCAGAAGTCTCCTCCATCCACAATCTCGAACAAGGCGTACAGGTCGTCTACAAGGACAAAGGAGGGGAGCACCAGCTAAAGGCGGACTTCTGTATCTGCACGATCCCCTTACCGGTCCTGAGCAATATCGATCATAATTTCTCCTCTGATGTCAGCCGGGCCATCGACAGCATCACCTATATGCAGACGGGTAAGATCGGGCTGCAATTCAAGCGCCGGTTCTGGGAAGAAGATGAAAACATTTATGGAGGCATTACCCATACCAACAACCAGCTTACCCAGATCTTTTACCCCTCTTATGATTATTTGAGCGGTAAGGGAATCTTAATAGGATATTATAACTTTAATGAGAAAGCAAGAGCCACAGGCGAGCTTACCTATCAGCAGAGAGAGCAGTTGGCATTGGAGAAAGGTAGCCTGATCCACCCACAGTATAGCCGGGAATTTGAATCTTCTTTCTCGGTAAGCTGGCATAAGACAAAATATACCCTCGGAGGCTGGGCCTTGTATTCCACGGAAGAAAGGCAGACTCTTTATAAGGCTTTATTACAACCGGATAAACAAGTGTATTTCGCGGGAGAGCATCTCACGTACCTGAATGCATGGATGGCAGGAGCCCTGGAATCGGCAAGAAGCGTGGCTGCATCCCTGCATGCAAGGGCGTCAGGGCAGACGATCAGTTATCCGGCCACAGGTTCCTGACGAGCGCGTCAAGTAGATATTTTTAACCACCAAAATAGTTGCTTATGTCCAACAGAATCAGTCGTCGTCACCTGCTTAAGACGGGTGCTTTATTAGCCGGGGGCCTGCCTTTTGCCGCCGGCCTCCTGGACCAGGTCCAGGCAAGCCCCCTCAGCCCTGCCCGGATGAATAGCCAGCTCCCTCAGGGAAGTTTGTGGACGGAAAAGGAGATTGCCCTGAATGCTCCCATCGAGCTGAAGGCTCGCCTGTTTGCCAATGAAAATCCTTTCGGCCCTTCCGACAAGGCTAAAAAAGCCATTATGGAGGCGCTGCCGAAAAGTTATCAATATCCCTTTATGTTCCTCAAAGACCTTTCCGGGAAGATTGGCGACCATGAAGGCGTCAAAGAGGAAAACATTCTGATGGCTTCCGGCTCCTCTCCCCTGCTGATGGCAGCCGCCATCTGCTTCAGCAAACCAGGAGGCAACATCATCACCGGGGACCCTTCTTATGAGGACCTGCCTTCCAAAGCGGCCCGGTTCAGCGAGAAATGGATAAAGGTGCCCCTGACATCGGAATATAAACTGGACCTGGATGCCATGGAAAAGAGTATCGATGGCAATACGGGGCTGGTGTATATCTGCAATCCCAACAACCCCACCGCCACGGTAGTGGATACCGATAAGCTGAAAGCTTTTTGCGAACGGGTCTCCAAACGGGTGACGGTATTTGTCGATGAAGCGTATATCGACTACCTGCCAGACCCTGCCGGTACTACCCTGATCAGCGGGATCAAGGCAGGACAGAACCTCATCGTGGCGAGAACCTTCTCTAAATTGTATGGTTTTGCCGGTTTGCGGGTGGGGTATATCGTAGCCCAGCCGGATATGGTCAAAAAACTGTCCGAATATACCGAAGGGCCCATGTCTATCTCGGCTACGTCCCTGCAGGCTGCCATCGCCAGCTACCAGGACAGGGAGTTCCTCGACGGAGCCCTGAAGAAAACCATCGCCTCCCGGGACTATTTGTATGAGGTGCTGAAGAAAGAAGGCTATAGTTATATTCCTTCCAACGCCAACTTCGTCTTATTCCCCATTAAAATGGATGGAACTCAATTCACCGATGAGATGATGAAGCGGGGCGTAGGGGTACGTCACTGGAAACTCAACAACAAGGACTATTGCCGGGTCAGCATTGGCCGGATGGATGAAATGGAAGCCTTTGCCGCCGCCTTTAAAGAATTATCATAATTTTTCCGGTACCTAAAAACCAAGTAAACTAACTACACATTGCATGAAGAAGATTATAATGATAGCTGTTTTGCTGTCAGCAGGTATTGTTGTGGTCCATGCCCAGGATACAACCTCCGGCCGGGCCCTCAGCCTGGCAGAATATGAGAAAGCAAAGACCTTTGCTATTGGCGACCTGGATAAAGACACCTACGTTAAATTTGAAAATACGTATATCCTCGACCATCATGACTTCGGAAAACCCTATTTTATTACAGGCGACGATGGACAGAAGAAAAGGATCGACCTCTACAAACTGATCCTGAAAGAAGGCCGTGTCGACCTGGGCACCGTCATTTTTTATACCACTGAGAAAGGGCGGCGTTATACAGCTTGTCTGCCGGGTTACAAAGCCGACCCGAAGATCTGGGAGAAATATTTTGAGGATATCCACGCCATCGATAAGGGGGAACCCAATTTTGTCCTGAAGCTGTCCTATGTGCTGTCGAAGGAATTGGGTTTCCAGCTCTACCGGGCAACTGCCGCCGGCCAGGGGAAGGACGCGAATAAGGAACGAGAGTCCGGCACCTATGGGAATGATATTTGTTTTCCCGGCACGATGCAGGTGACGATGGCGGATGGCTCTACCCGGGATCTCAGCGGGGTGAAAGCCGGTGATGAGATCGTCACGGTAGATCCTGCTACCCGGATGACCAAAAGAGTGCAGGTGAAGGAGCTGACGGTACACGAGGCAAAGAACTACGCCATCACCCGGATCCTGCTGCTGGCGGTGGAAGCCCATGGGACCGGTGACAGGGACGTGCAGCTCCGCTCCAAATGGCTGGAAGCTACTCCCAATCATCCGATGGTGACCCGGGAGGGGAACAAAAAGGCCGGCGAGCTGAAAGAAGGGGACGGACTGCTGTGCCGCGACGAACCAACGGGCGCCTATCGGAATTATACGGTCTGGTATAAGACGGAAGCGGCAGGAGGCTTGCAGCGGGTCTATAATATCGTGGCCGGCGGAGGCACCACCTTCGTGATGAATGGGGTGATGGTCTCGCAGAAGTAAACGGCGACCGGGGCCTGAATCAGCAGTGGCCAGGGACCCGAAAGCTTATCGCGGAACCCGGAAACCCATCAGCGTTATCTGATAAAACAGGGGGTTATTGATCGGCCCGATGGGGTTGTTCAACGGCCGGGTTATAGAGAACTCCAGGTCTGTCCCTTTCGCAAACCGGACACCCCCATCCACCACCCATCCAAAGAAATTGGTGCTTTCCTGGGAAGGACCGTGTAACGTATAGCCTGTGGTCGTATAGCTCATACCTCCGCCCGCATAAAAACCAAATTTATCGCTGTTTCCCCCCGCAGTTCCCGCCCCGAAATTGTAATGCAGCAATAAAGGCAGGTCTGTGAAAAAAGCCATGTGAAAGTCATCATTGCCGGAATTGGATCCGCCCCCGATGGCTAATAGCAGGTATGCCGGAAAGGAAATGCCGTTTTCGTCTTCCGTCCCTATTTTAGGTCTGGTACCCAGGGAGAAACTGGATTTGCCGGTATTCAGGAAATCGTAGTCGACAGGTACCACGATGCCTCCGGTCCCGTTCTGTGAAAAGTTGATGGTGCCGAACGCCAACCCGCCTCCAATATGCCAGTTTTCCCAATGGGATTGTCCGTTGGCGCACAAGGTAGACAGCAATAGCACGAATGCCGGTAGAATTCGCATAGAAGGGTTAAGGGGTTCAGGTGGTCAATGTTTAACGGTCATCAAAATACGATCCCTATTGCATAATGAATGTTAAAACCTATATCAGAATAATCTGATATTTTTGCGGAATGCAAAAGCCGGTGTTGGTTATTAAATTGGGTACAGCTGTTATTACCGACGACAAAGGGGTGATCGTGCAGGCTATCATTAAAAAGGTAGCGGAGGGCATAGCGGCCCTGACGGAACATTACCGGGTCGTCCTGGTGTCCAGCGGAGCGGTAGGCAGCGGGAAATCATTTTTCGGGCAATATAAGGGAAGCCTGCCCGAACGAAAGGCCGCGGCCGCCGTGGGCAATCCTATCCTGATCCGCCATTATCAGCGCCATTTTTCCGCCTATGGTATTCCCGTGGCGCAGGCCCTTTGCGAGCGGCACCATTTTTCCAGCCGAACCAGCTTTCTCCAGCTAAAAGAGACATTCACCGAGTTCTGGAAGAACGGCATCCTGCCTGTCATGAATGAGAATGACCTGGTCAGCAATGTAGAGCTGAAGTTTTCCGACAATGATGAGCTGGCTACGTTGACGGCTATCGGCTTTGATGCCGAAACCCTGATCATCTGCACCTCGGTGGGTGGATTTATGGACCCCGAAAAAAAGATCATACCCTTCGTGGAAAAAATTGACAGCCGGATTCTGGGATATGTCAGGACAGAGAAGAGCAGCCTTGGACTCGGCGGCATGTTGTCCAAACTGACCTTTACCCGACTGGCTAATTCCCTGGGAATAAAGGTGATCATCTGCGGTCTGAGCGGTAAAACTCCTTTTGCATCCGCGCTGGCCGGCGCCGCGGGGACCAACTTCCGGCCCCAGGCCTCCAACCTGAAGGCAAGACAAAAATGGCTGGCCAGCGGCTCCATTACTTTCGGTAGCATTTTTGTAGACAAAGGGGCCGCCAAGGCCCTGACCCAACGCAGAAGCCTGCTGAGTGTCGGCATTCATAAGGTGCAGGGGAAATTTCTCGCCGGGGAAGTGGTGCAGCTGATAGATGAGGAAGAAAATATCATGGGGGTGGCGAAGGTCAAACTGGGCGCTGCCGAAGTGACGGCCAGCCTTTCCCGGAAAAATGTCGTGGCCGCCCATGCGGACGATATTGTAATTTTTTAACCCGGGCCCTGAGGAACGGAGAAATGTAAACAAAATCCATGCAATCGATAGAACCCCTTATACGGAGAACACATAAAGCGGCCACAGGCTTGCGCGCCGCCAGCGACCGGCAGATAAAATCCGCCCTGAAAGTGCTGGCCGACTCCCTGGAAACGCAGAAAAGGGTCCTGCTCGGGGCCAATGCAAAGGACCTGGCGCGGCAGGATCCGGACAATCCCCGTAATGACCGGCTGATGCTGAATGAAGAAAGGATAGGTTCTATTGCCCGCAGCATACGGAAGGTAGGGCGTCTCCCCGATCCTTCGGGTAAGGTATTGGAGAAGCGGAAATTAAAAAATGGATTGCTCATTGAAAAAATAGCGGTTCCCCTGGGCGTCGTGGGCGCCATTTATGAATCCAGGCCTAATGTCACTTTTGATATAGCCGCCTTATGCCTGCGCAGCCGGAATGCCTGTCTGCTTAAGGGAAGCCAGGATGCAGAGCATACGAATAAAGCCGCTATCGGGCTGATAAGAGGGGCTTTGAAGAAGGCTGGCCTTCCTCCTGACTGTGTTACTTTATTGCCTTCGCAGCGGGAGGCGGTGCAAGAATTGTTTACGGCCACCCGCTGGGTGGATGTGCTCATTCCACGGGGATCTGACTCCCTGATCCGGTATGTGCGGGAGAACAGCCGGGTACCGGTGATAGAGACAGGGGCAGGCGTCTGTCATGTGTACGTGGAAAAAGAGGCTGACCTGGACAAGGCGGTGGCCATCGTCGTCAATGCGAAGGTCAGCCGGCCTTCCGTTTGCAATTCCATGGATACTTTACTGGTGGATGCCGCCGTGGCCCCCGCCCTTCTGCGGCGGCTGCAGGTCCCTTTTTCAAAATATGCAGTGGAGATCTTCGCAGACCCCGCCGCCCGGCGACTGTTGAAAGGCTATCCTTTTTTGCAGGCTGCGGAAGCCGGGGATTTTGCCCGGGAATTCCTCAGCCTGAAATGCGCCGTCAAAGTGGTGAAAAATATGGATGAAGCCCTGGCCCATATACAACAATACTCTACCCGGCATTCCGAAGCGATAGTGTCCCGTAACCCCCGTCAGTGCCAACGGTTTCTGGCAGAGGTAGATGCCGCAGCCGTTTATACCAATGCCAGCACCCGCTTCACCGATGGGGAAGAACTGGGACTGGGCGCTGAGATCGGCATCTCCACTCAGAAATTACATGCCCGGGGACCTTTTGCCCTGGAAAAACTGGTGACGGAAAAATGGCTGATCCGGGGAAACGGACAAGTTCGGTAAAAAAGGTCATTGCGACGGATGTTCTAGCATGATATTTGTGCCACTTGTTAAATCCTTCCTCTGATACCACTGGCTGATAATAAACATCCTTTTACAAAGTGTCCTGAACGTTGGCCTGTTGCACAGGTCCATATTTCCTATTAAGCTACATTTAACCCCTCTCTATTCCTGTCGGGGCATGGCCTTGCTATGCAGCCATCTGTTCATCCCCTCCTTGCGGAGGCATTTTAGCATTCAACCCCACTAACATGAAACATTTATTACTTGTTTTATTGCTCCCTCTTGCCGGCTATGGTCAGGGTGACCAAACCATTATTAAGGTGCCACTGGATAAATACGGAAGTACGGAATCAGCCATCCTGCATTTGCCGGATGACTATGCCAAGACATCGACAAGGTATCCCCTGATGGTATTCCTCCATGGGGTAGGAGAGGGTGGCAACAATCCGGCGGCCATTTATAACAGCGCTACGGCCGGCGGTCCTGCTTATTTTATCGCGCAGAAGAAATTCCCTAACAGTTTTAAAAACCCCGCGGATGGGAAATCGTATAAATTCATCGTGGTATCGCCGCAGAATAACACCAGATGGTCGACTACCGCCCCACAATTGGATTATATCCTCACCAGTCTGTATAAGACCTACCGCATAGATACATCCAGGGTATATCTCACGGGGCTTTCGGCAGGCGGAGAGGGGGTCGTCGAATATACTTCCAAACTGTTATTTGATGGGACCTCACCGAATGCTACCCATAAGATCGCCGCCATTATCCCTATGAGCGCCGTCATGAACGCCTATCTACGCCTTCCAACGGCTACTAATCTTGTAAATGATGATGTTTACACCTGGGGCTTCGGATCCCCTACGGATACCCATGGGGGAAATACCCTGGAACTGATCGAATATATCGACAGGTTAAAGCCCGGTTGCGGGCTGCAAACCAGCTATAAAGGCGGGCATTGTTGCTGGAGCCAGTTCTACGACCCTAAGTTTAAACAGAACGGCCTTAATATCTATGAATGGGCCCTCCAATATTCAAAAGCCCCGGCCATTCCAGCCGCCGGCCTTCCCGTTGCCGCTGCTGGTGCCATTCCCGGTAAGATCGAAGCGGAGAATTACAGCGGTATGAGCGGCGGTATCCAAACGCAGAACACCTATGATGCCGGTGGCGGCCGCAATGTCGGATGGATCGATCAGGGAAATTGGATGGATTATCCGGTAAAGGTGGCTGCTGCCGGAATTTATACGGTCAGCTTCCGGATCGCAACAACGTATTCCACCGCCCGCTTCCAGTTGAGGGCTTCCGATGGGACTGTGCTGGCTACGGTATCGCCGGGTCCCACAGGCGGCTTCCAGATATGGAAAACCGTCAGCGCCGTCATCACCCTGCCGGCAGGTAATCAGACCCTTCGATTGTATTCCGCCGCCGGCCCCCGCTGGAATATTAACTGGATGCAGTTCACCAGTGGTGGCAATGGCCAGCCTGTTCCGGGTATTATTCAGGGGGAAAGCTATAGTGATTTCAGCGGCATCGGTGTGCAGGGTACTTCCGATGGCGGAGTAGGCCGGAATGTGGGATGGATCGACGGCGGAGACTGGATGGATTATGCGGTGAAAGTGGCTGCTGCCGGGAAATATCAAGTAGACTTCCGGATCGCAACGCCTTATAAGGGAGCCCGCTTTCAATTGAAGGCGGCCGATGGCACGGTACTGGCTACGGTGTCGCCGGCTGCTACGGGGGGATTCCAGTCCTGGAAATATGTCAGCGCCATCATCACCCTGCCGGCAGGTTATCAGACCCTTCGGCTATATTCAGCCGCCAGCCCTGAGTGGAATATCAACTGGATGAAGTTCAGCCGGAGCTCCGATGGTAAGAATAATACCGATGAATCTGCCGGCGTCAGCGGACAGCTGTCTTTCGATACGTCCGCTGTTACGTCGCCTGTATCCGACGCCTTTATCCTTTATCCCAATCCTGCCGGTAATGACTGCCGGCTACAGCTTACGAATCAGCACAAGGGAGATATGCTGGTCCATGTGATGGATGTTGCCGGCACTGTAAGGCATTTATATAAATTCAATAAGGATCAGTCTTCTATCCTCGTCAATCTCCCGTTGGCCGATGTCCCTGCCGGCACTTATATTATACGGGTGCAAATAGGCGGATGGAGTGAGACAAAGAAAATGATCAAAATAATAAAATAATAATTATCTTCATGACATTTAATAATAGAAAATACGATTAAATGCTTATGAAACTGCTTATGGGTGGCACGTGCAAAAAAACCATTTTGTCATCCTTCCTATTGACAGCCTCTTTGTTCGCCGGAGCTCAGACCCCTATGAATATTTCAGTACGGGATACTTCCGGCCCCGTGATCAGCCGCAATATATACGGTCATTTCTCCGAAGACCTCGGGCGGTGTATCTATGATGGATTCTGGACGGGAGACAAGATAAGAATGGACATCGTAGAGGCCCTGAAAAAGATAAAAGTACCCATATTACGCTGGCCGGGAGGATGTTATGCCGATCAATATCACTGGAGGGATGCTATCGGCCCCCGGGAGCAACGTAAAAGGACCGTGAATACTACGTGGGGCATGGTCACGGAAGATAACAGCTTCGGTACGCACGAATTCCTGGAGCTGTGCAGCCTGTTGGGATGCCAGCCTTATATAGCCGGCAATGTGGGAACAGGTACCCCGGAAGAAATGGCTAACTGGCTGGAATATCTCAACTTTAACGGGAAAAGCTCTCTGGCGGACCTGCGCCGGCAGAATGGTCACGAGCAGCCCTGGAATGTCTCTTTCTGGGGAGTGGGCAATGAGAGCTGGGGCTGCGGTGGAAGTATGACGCCGGAATTCTATGCCGGCCAATACAGAAGGTATGCGGAATTCTGTAAACATTATCCCGGGGCGCCTCCTTTAAAATTGATAGCCAGTGGCGCCAACAGCGATGATTACAACTGGACAGATGTGGTCATGAAAAATATCTCACTGCATAACACCTGGGGTATTTCCATGCATTACTACACACTGGTAGGAGACTGGAACCATAAAGGGTCCGCCACGCAGTTTGGCGAAGCGGACTATTTCAAGGGTATGACCTCATGTCTCCGGATAGAAGAGCTCATTAACCGGCACGGCGCCATCATGGATAAATATGATCCCAAAAAGAAAGTGGCTCTTGTCGTGGATGAGTGGGGTATCTGGACAGATGCAGAGCCCGGCACGAATCCGTCTTTCCTGTACCAGCAGAACAGTCTGCGGGATGCCCTCATCGCCGCCACAACCCTGAATATATTCAATAACCATGCGGACCGGGTGAAAATGGCGAACCTGGCCCAGACCGTGAATGTGCTGCAATCCCTGATCCTGACGGATAAGGATAAGATGCTGCTCACCCCCACCTATTATATATTCGATCTGTACAAAGTGCACCAGGATGCCCGTTCGCTGTCCCTGCAATTCAGCAGCCCGGATTATACATTTGGCGGGGATAAGATCCCGGCGGTTAATGCCTCCGCATCCCGGGACTCTTCCGGAGCCGTACATATCTCCCTGGTGAACATCGATCCTTCCAAAAAGATAACGGTCAGGACCACCCTGTCCGGAATGACTTTTAAAACGATACAGGGCCAGGTGTTGACCTCCGCGAAATTTACGGATATCAATTCATTCGATCAGCCGGCAAAAGTCAAACCCTCGTCTTTCTCCGGGGCAAAGAAGGAAGGCAATGACCTGGTGGTGGAATTGCCGGCCCAGTCGGTAGTTGTATTGGAATTGAAATAGGCGCGGGCCGCCTGACCGGCGGCATGACTAAAAACAACGATTCGTATGAACATCCGTTGCTTACTGTTAGCACCAGCTTTTATTTTGGCGACACTTGGTCTTTCCGCGCAGGCGGCCACCCCTCCAATGGGATGGAACAGCTATAACTGTTATGGCTCGGCCGTACACGAGGACGAAGTAATGGCCAACGCGGATTATATGGCCCAAAACCTTAAGAAATACGGATGGGCCCTTATCGTAGTGGACTTCTTATGGGCTTATGACAATCCTCCCGGCAGCCTCATCGGCAATCCTTTTCAAAAGAGATTGCAGGACGGTGCGTATATCCCCTGGCTGGCGATGGATGAATGGGGAAGACTGCTGCCGAATACGGGTAAGTTCCCTTCTGCTTTCGGGGGTAAAGGCTTCCGTCCCCTGGCAGATCAGGTTCATTCGCTGGGATTGCAATTCGGCATCCATGTCATGCGGGGCATTCCCCGTCAGGCGGTTTGGGCCCGGAGCACTGTATGGGGAACACAAGGTATCACAGCAGACCAGATTGCGGATACGAACAGCACCTGCCCCTGGATGAACCACATGTATGGACTGGATATGAATAAGCCCGGCGCACAGGAATACCTCAACTCCCTGCTGGACCTCTATGCAGGCTGGGGCGTGGACTTTATAAAAGTGGATGATATTGCCCGCCCCTATAGCAGCGCCGAGATCGAAGGGTATAAAAAAGCGATTGCCCATTGTGGGAGGCCGATTGTGCTAAGTATTTCTCCGGGCGAGACCCCTCTTAAAGACTCCGCACACGTCAGGCAATATGCGAATATGTGGCGTATGGCCGATGATTTCTGGGATAGCTGGAAAGAGCTGCTGAAGATGTTCGATTATGCGAAAAGCTGGGAAGGCATAGGCGGTCCCGGGCACTGGCCCGACTGTGATATGATCCAGATCGGGAAGATATCCAAGAGGGGCCCGGTGGGCCCTGAACGTTATAGTCGCTTTACAGACGAGGAGTTGACCACGCATATGAGCTTCTGGTGTATCTATCGTTCGCCGCTGATGCTGGGGGGCAATCTCCCGGATAACCGGGAGGTGGAGAAAAGATTGTTCACCAATGGAGAGGTGCTGGCGGTGAATCAATATGGGCAGCATCCCCGGCAATTGTATAAGAAAGATGGCCGTATGGTGTGGGTATCGGACATCGGTGACGATGAGGCGGCAGCTGGCGGCGGGTCGGCCGCCCGCAGGACCCGGTCGTCAACGGTCTCTGGCTCCGGGACAGGCAGCTCCGCCCGCGGCTGGTACGTAGGGCTCTTCAATATCGGCGAGACAGAAGAGGACATACCGATCGATTTCGCACAACTGGGATGGAAAGGTAAATTGACCGTGCGTGACCTGTGGCAGCAACAGGACAAAGGCGTATTTAAAAAACAATATACACAAAAGGTTGCTGCTCATGGCGCCGCACTGATACGGCTCAGCCGGTAGCAGGCAACGCCCCGCAACGCCCGCCGGCAACCACTGCCCGCCCGCAACACCCGCCCGCAACGCCCGCCGGCACCACTGCCGCCATGGCCCTTGCCCAACTTCGATTTGTTCCTTTCAAATTTTATTCTTTACCTTTAACGCGGACTTTAGGGGTGCCTGTTCATACAGGCTGAGATAATACCCTCAGAACCTGATCCGGTTAGTACCGGCGAAGGGAAAAGACGAAATCTCTCTCTTTTTACATCTGCCTTACGCAGCACCTCGCGAGTCCTTTAATTGAACAAGTTATGATAGAGGTGTCCATTAATCAGGAAAACTTTCAGCTTCCCGAACCCGGCATATTGGCCGGTGTACTCCCTTTATTAGAGATCCATCAACAGGATGGGATAGCCATTGCCGTGAATGATAATGTCATCCCCAAAGGAGAATGGGAGTCGTATGCCCTGAAGGCGAAGGATAAAATTTTTGTGATCCGCGCCACGCAGGGGGGATAGTTAAAAAAAACAAAATCATACATATGAAGAAAGATGTTATTCCCGGGCAGCATGTGATCAGCCGGGAGCCTTTTCCCTCCTCGCGCAAAGTATTCGTGAAAGGAGAGCTGTTTGATATCCGGGTCGCCATGCGCGAGATCAGCCTGGAAGATACTACCGATCGGTTCAATGATACGGAGACTCCGAATCCACCGGTGACCGTATACGATACCAGCGGCCCATATACAGATCCTTCAGTGGACATTGACGTACGGAAGGGCCTGCCCCGCATCAGGGAAAATTGGGTCCTCGACCGGGGCGATACGGAACAGTTGTCTTCCGTCAGCTCAGGCTATGGCCGGCAGCGACTGGAAGATGAGGCCCTCGCCACTCTCCGGTTCCAGCATATACAGGCTCCCCGTAGAGCCAAAGGGGGAGGTAATGTCACCCAGTTGCACTATGCCCGCAAAGGCATCATCACTCCGGAAATGGAATACATCGCCATCCGGGAGAACCAGCGTATTCAGGAGCAGAAAGGGGGGATGGGATTGCTCCACCAGCATGGAGGAAATAGCTTTGGCGCCCGGACCCCGTCCCGGTTTATCACTCCTGAATTTGTCCGGGAAGAGGTAGCCGCAGGCCGGGCAGTGATCCCCTCCAATATCAATCACCCGGAATCCGAACCGATGATCATCGGCCGTAATTTCCTGGTCAAGATCAACGCCAATATCGGCAACTCCGCTATCAGCTCCAGCATAGAAGAAGAAGTGGAAAAGGCAGTCTGGGCCTGCCGCTGGGGTGCAGACACCATCATGGACCTCTCGACAGGAAAGAATATCCATGAGACCCGGGAATGGATCCTCCGCAATACGCCTGTTCCGGTTGGCACCGTGCCTATTTACCAGGCGCTGGAAAAAGTGGGGGGCAAGGCGGAGGAACTCACGTGGGAAATTTTCCGGGACACGCTGATCGAGCAGGCCGAACAGGGCGTGGATTATTTTACCATCCATGCGGGCGTTCTCCTGCGGTATATCCGTCTGACAGCTTCCCGAATGACGGGTATCGTATCCCGCGGTGGCTCCATCATGGCCAAATGGTGTCTGGCCCATCACCGGGAGAGTTTCCTCTATACACACTTCGAGGATATCTGCGATATCATGAAAGCATATGATGTCTCTTTCTCCCTGGGAGACGGATTGCGTCCCGGCTCTATAGCGGATGCGAATGATGCGGCCCAGTTTGCGGAGCTGGAGACCCTGGGCGAACTGACAAAGACCGCCTGGCGGCACGATTGCCAGACCATTATCGAAGGTCCCGGGCATATCCCCATGCACCTGATCAAAGAGAATATGGACAAACAGTTGAAAGAGTGCCAGGAAGCCCCCTTCTATACCCTGGGCCCGCTGACTACGGATATTGCTCCGGGTTATGATCACATCACCTCCGCCATCGGAGCGGCTATGATCGGCTGGTACGGCACGGCTATGTTGTGTTACGTCACCCCCAAGGAGCACCTGGGCCTTCCCAATAAAAAAGATGTAAAAGACGGGGTCATCGCCTATAAGATTGCGGCCCATGCGGCCGATCTGGCAAAAGGCCATCCCGGCGCGCAGTACCGGGATAACGCCCTCAGCAAGGCCCGGTTCGAATTCAGGTGGCAGGACCAGTTCAATCTTTCCCTGGACCCTGACACGGCCCGGTCCTATCATGACGAGACCTTGCCGGCAGAGGGGGCGAAGATCGCCCATTTCTGTTCCATGTGCGGACCGCACTTCTGCTCGATGAAGATCACACAGGAGGTACGCCGTTTTGCGGAAGAGAAGGGTGTGGAAGAGGAGGCGGCCCTGGAAGAAGGTATGAAAGAGAAAGCCTCCGCCTTCAAGGAAGCCGGTTCAGAAATTTATTTGTGATGAGCCCTTTTCTACTGGCGGTCATCACGAGGCCCCTTTTTTTTCCGGGCGAAGCAGCCTGCCTGGAAGTGTTGCTGGCGGCAGGGCTGGAAAGACTCCACCTGCGCAAACCCGGAGCAACGGAAGATGAGCTGGAGGCGCTGTTGAAACAAATAGACTCCCGCTGGTATTCCCGGCTGGTCCTGCATGGTAGCGGGGACCTGCAGCCGCTGGCGGTCCGGTACGGGATCCCGCAGATGCACTGTCCGCCGGGAGGTTTGGAAGCCGTTAAACGAGGTTCTGGCCGGCCGGGGTTACCGGGAGCCGGGAATTCTCTCGCCCTCTCCGCCTCCCTGCATTCCTGGGAAGAAATAAAAGAGGTCAAAGACGCGGGGCTAACCTATGTGTTTATGAGCCCGGTATTCAATAGTATTTCCAAACGGGGTTACAGGGCCACCCCGGGTCTCTTACAGCGGCCGCCGGGTCCTTTTCCCTGTAAAGTGCTCGGACTGGGCGGGGTCGATAAAGATACGATCGGTGAATTGGTCCGGGAGGGATGGGAGGGGGCAGCTGTATTGGGATGGATATGGGAGGACCCTGACAGGGCAGTGCAACGGTACCTGCAATTAAAGGAAACTATAATGAAAGGAAACGAAAAAAATAACCCGCTATGATGCGATCATCAACGAACCAACCAGGATCACCGGCCATGAACCGGCCGGCAGAGGAAGGCCAACGACCGAAGGTGCTGGTGATTGCCGGATATGATCAGAGTGGAGGGGCAGGCGTCCTGGCAGATATCAAAACGCTGGAAGCCCATGGCGTATATGGATATGCGGTATGTACCGGCCTTACCTTTCAGAACGAGCGGCTCATTACCAAAGTACAATGGTATACAGAGAAAGAGATCTTCGAGCAGATCGACCTTTGCTTTCAGTCGGCCCCCTTTGAGTGGGTAAAGATCGGCATTGGTCGTTCCATCGCGATGATCAGCGCTGTCATGGACCATCTCCGGCAGCTCAACCCGGCTATTAAGATAGTGCTGGACCCTGTGATCCTGGCCAGCAGCGGCATGGATTTCTGGGAAGGGACGGACCGGGAGGGATTTGAATCCGTGGCCCGCCGGACTTATCTTCTTACGCCCAACTGGGAGGAGATCGGATGGTTGTATCCCGGACAGGACATCCAGGACTGTTGCCGCTCACTATCGGCTTCCTGTAACCTCTACCTCAAGGGAGGACATCATCCCTATCATCCGGGAAGGGATTATCTATGGAGTAACGGAGAGGTGCAGGTGCTGGATCCGGTTGACGGGGACGGACCGGTATATCCCAAACATGGCTCGGGATGTGTGCTGGCTTCCTCCCTGGCGGCTAATCTTGCTTTAGACGCCACGCTGCCCCTGGCTGCGGAGAGGGCCAAACAATATACCTATCAATTTTTAACCAGTAATAAAACTTTATTAGGATGGCATCAGCCCCTGAAAGATCAGATCGTATAAGACCCGGGACATGGCTTCCCTATGGGAGCCTGTATTTCCTCACGATGGACGAGGGGCCCCTGGATCATCTGCAGCAAGTGGAAGCCGCCTGCCAGGCCGGGATCCGGTGGATCCAGCTACGGATGAAGCTGGCGGGAGAGGAGGAATTTCTCCATACGGCCCGGGCAGCCAAAAAGATCTGCGACAGCGCGGACTGTGCGTTGATCATCAATGACCGGGTCGCCGTCGCCGCAGAAATAAAGGCGAATGGCGTTCACCTGGGAAAATTCGACATGCCGCTGGCAGAGGCGAGAAAATTGCTGGGCAACCGCTACATCATAGGAGCCACGGCAAATACAGTCGATGACATCCGCGAACATTACCAATCCGGCGCCGACTACGTGGGACTGGGACCTCTCCGTTTTACCACCACTAAAAAGAACCTGAGCCCCATCCTGGGGCTGGAGGGCTATCAAACCATCCTGACGGAATTACACCGGGAGCAGATCGATCTTCCCATCATCGCCATCGGCGGCCTAATCAAAGAAGATCTGGGCCCCCTTTTACAGGCCGGGGTACATGGCATCGCCTTCTCGGGCTTGCTGGTGCATGCGGATGACCGGGGGGCTACGGTGCGAGGCCTGAAAGAAGAAATACAAAAAATAAAAAATTCACTATGCTGACCATTGCTGATAGGACATTTCATTCCCGGCTGTTCACGGGTACCGGAAAATTCGGATCCGCGGCTATTATGGAAGAAGCGATATTATCCAGCGCCTCGGAGCTGGTCACCGTCGCGCTGAAACGGGTGGAGCTGCCAGGCCGGCAACATCCTTCGGGAATCCCGGACCGGCAACATCCTTCTGCAACGCCGGACAGCCGTCCTCCTTCGGGCAACCTGCTGCAGCATCTGCGGCACCCGCATATCCATCTGCTGCCGAATACCTCCGGGGTGAGGACGGCGAAAGAAGCCTTATTTGCGGCTGAGCTGGCCCGTGAGGCCCTCGGAACCAACTGGCTGAAACTGGAAATACATCCCGATCCCCGATGGTTGTTGCCGGACCCCATAGAGACCCTGCTGGCCGCGGAAGAACTGGTAAAAAGGGGGTTTGTGGTCCTGCCCTATATTCATGCCGATCCGGTCCTGTGCAAGCGGTTGGAAGAAGTGGGGGTGGCAGCCGTCATGCCCCTGGGCTCCCCGATAGGAAGCAACAAAGGGCTGAGGACCTTCGATTTCCTGGAGATCATTATTGCGCAGAGCCGTGTGCCGGTGGTAGTGGATGCGGGTATTGGCGCCCCCTCCGACGCGGCTAAAGCCATGGAAATGGGAGCCGATGCGGTACTGGTGAATACAGCAATAGCCGCCAGCGCCCATCCTGTACAGATGGCCGGGGCTTTCAGAATGGCTGTCGAGAGCGGCAGGATGGCCTACGAGGCTACGTTGGCGGTGGAAGCCCCGCGTGCCGTGGCCAGCAGCCCGCTAACGGCATTTCTGGATTGAAGCCGGTCGAATGACTGACAGCCGGTCGGATAACCGGCTGTCGGCCGGATACCGGTAACTTAAAAAAGAAAACTATGTTCTCTCAAGTATTCGAACAATATGATTGGGCGGCGGTAAAACAGGATATCTATAACAAGACGCCTGCAGCAGTAGAAAAGGCCCTGAGCAGGCAACGGCGGGGGCTGGACGATTTCATGGCCCTCATCTCTCCCGCGGCGGCGCCTTACCTGGAAGAGATGGCGCAGATCAGCCACCGGCTCACCCAGCAGCGTTTTGGAAAAACCATCCAGCTCTACATTCCCTTGTACCTTTCCAATGAGTGCCAGAATATCTGCACCTACTGCGGATTCAGCTATGAGAATAAGATCCGGAGGAAAACCCTGAATGGGGGGGAATTGTTGACGGAAGTAATGGCCATCCGGAAAATGGGTTATGAACATGTCCTGCTGGTGAGCGGGGAAGCCAACCAGACGGTTGGAACGGATTATTTTATAAAAGCCCTGCAGGCGGTGCGGCCGCATTTTGCCCATATCTCCATGGAAGTACAGCCATTGGACCAGCACGAATACGAATTATTGATACGGGAAGGCCTCAATACGGTACTGGTATACCAGGAGACCTACCACCGGGAGGATTATAAGCTCCATCACCCGAAGGGGAAGAAATCCAACTTCGGATATCGGCTGGATACGCCCGACCGGCTGGGAAAGGCCGGCATCCATAAAATGGGTTTGGGGGTCCTGATCGGGCTGGAAGACTGGCGGACGGACAGTTACTTTACGGCCCTGCATTTACGTTACCTGGAAAAGACATACTGGAAGACCCGATATTCCATTTCATTTCCCCGGCTGCGTCCTTTTTCCGGGGGGCTGAGGCCCAAGGTGGAAATGACCGACCGGGAACTGATCCAGCTGATTTGCGCTTATCGCCTTTTAGATGAGGAGGTGGAGCTATCGTTATCGACCCGGGAAAGCCCCCTCTTTCGCGACCATGCGATCCGGCTGGGGATCACGGCGCTCAGCGCCGGTTCGCGCACCAATCCCGGGGGGTACGGCGCAGACCCGCAATCGCTGGAGCAATTCGAGATCCATGATGACCGCAGCCCGGCCGTTATTGCCGGCATGATCCGGGCCGGGGGATACGAGCCGGTGTGGAAGGATTGGGACCAGGGGTTACAATAAAAAGATCCGGCCCACCGGGCCGGATCTTTTTATAACGATCTTTTTAAGACGATTGGAATTTATTATTGCACGAGAACCTGCGTATTGAACTGTTTGCCCGAAGCCGTGATGACTTTTACTATGTACATACCGGCAGGCTGCCCCGTCAGGTATAGTTTCCCGGAGGAAAGCTGTCCCTGCTGCACCAGGCGACCGCTGATGTCCGTAATGGAATAGACTTCGTTCGTGCCCAGTTTGAGGTCGACCTCTACGGTCTTGTCTCCCGTCTGGAACCAGACCAGCTTCTGGTCATTATCAGTACTGGAGAAGAGAAGGATCCTCACATCGCTGTATAAATACTTCCCATCCAGGTCATTCTCTCTCAGGCGGTAATAGTTCCTGCCATTTACCGGTGCGACATCCACAAAAGAGTAATCGCTGGCGGTACTGACGTTGCCGGCCGCATCGACACTACCGATCGCGTTGTATTTAACTCCATCCGAACTCCTTTCGATGGTAAAATCCCGGCTGTTCTGCTCCTGCGCCGTCTCCCATTTCAGGTAAGCCTGGCCCTTCCCGGCGGTGGCGGTAAAGGCGTTGAAGCTCACCGGCAGGGGGACGAGGGCATGCCCTGAGAAGTTAGAAGCGGAAGAAGAGATAAGTCCGAAATTCGCCAGGGTGGCATCATTCATGTTGGGCGTATTGTCAAGGGCGGTGACCAGGTATTGGTTGTTACCGCCCGGAGCTCCCTGGTTGAAATTGAACAGACCTGCCAATCCTGTCTCGGTGCCGGTCAGGGGAGCCAGGATATTACCTGATATGGCCGACTGTGGTTGCTGCGTAGTCCAGATCCTTACTTCGTCGATGGCTCCCGCGAAGGCATCGCTGCTGGCGCCGGGAGAATTGTTGGTAACGCCCAGGGTCAGGTCCTGGCCCGTGTGGATCCCGCTAAAGGCCCCGGAAAGGGTACCGATAGGAGCAACCCGGTTATTGTAATAGACAGAGGTATTGCCGGTAGTGTTATCATAGACAAAGGCCAGGTGAGACCAGTCACCCTGCGGAAGGACAAAAGGAAAAGAGGTCCGGCTGGTGCCGTCATACAAGGCGATGGCACTGTTGGACACCTGGAAGATATATTGGCTGTTAGTCGTTGCCGGAGTGCCGATCAGGGTACTCCAGGAGGACGTAAGGGTGGTGGGAAAGATATACATTTCAATGGTCCCGCCAGCGCTGAGGTCATAGGCAGACTGGCCGGGGATGGTCACCTGTGCGGACGACCCGGCCGTTCCGGCAAAGGTCAGGGAGTTATTGTTGGCCTCGATGGGAGATGTCGCCCAGGCTCCCGTGCCTGCCCAGCCGCCATCGGCGCCGGTGCCATAACTATCCGGGCTTGTACTGTTGTTGGGAACAGTGACCGGATTGGAGTTGTCATCCATGTTGTAATAAGCTCTGAGGCTTGCGCTGGTTGGATCCAGCGTACTATACATATCGGCCCTGATCTGCGCCCCTGTCCGTTGGACATACTGCCATATTCTCAGTTCATCCATGCCGCCGGTTATGCGTCCTGTGTTATCATAGTAGGCGCCCAGTTGGAGAGGGGTTGATCCTCCCGAGAAAAGATAAGTGAAGTTAGGTGTAACACCCACTTGTTTGCCGTTGATATAAAGGGTTGCACTAAAATTGGATGTTTCGTCTACTACCATGGCAAAATGCGTCCATTTCCCCTCGGGCATGGTTATGCCGGTGGAACCCACCGTTGCAGTGGTCTGCGGCCAGCCGTCGCCGGCCAGGATAGAATGCGCGGGGTCGTCTCCGTCATAGCCGATGTAAAAGGCCGTACCCTGGCCGCCCTGGGAAATAAAGTAATGCTGGCCGGATTGATAAGCAGGAATATAGGCCCAGAATTCAACGGTAAAATCACCATCCGTGGGTATGATGTCCGAGCCCATGCCCACGTAATTGGTGCCGTCGAAGCTTAAAGCATGGTTCTGTGCGGAGGCCGTATTGGATAAAGCCCATAGAAGTGCACATAACAGGACAGGTGTACAATTCTTCTTCATAGTTATTAGATTTATTAGATTTTAGCTGAAGCAAAGGGTCTGTTCTGTAGAGAAAAAAGGGGGTTATAAGCGTTAGATAATAAGGACGTCCGGAGCAGGGTCCGTGTCCCTTTATATAACGAACAAAATAGGGAAAAAATATCTTGGCTCTGCCTGAGGGCCAAACTAATTCTTTAAATAGCGGAGGCTAATCAGAGAGTATAAGTGTAATCACTTATTTTTTTGTCGTTTCCTGCATGAATTGTCGTCGGTAATTTAAGGGGCTTACCTGCATCCGGGACCGGAACATTTTATAAAAATGAGAGATATCTCCGAACCCGCTGTCAAAGCAGATGGCAGAAATGGACTTATCGGTCTGGACCAGTTGATGGGTGGCGTAATTCAGGCGGTATTCGATCACCGTCTCCATGAAAGTCTTGCGGGTGATCTTTTTGAAATACCGGCAGAAGGCGTTGGGTGTCATGCCGATGGCGGCGGCGGCGCTGTCCAGTGAGACTTCTCCCCGAAAGTTTTCCACCAGGTAGGCGAAGATAGGATGGATCCTCTCGCGGTCGATGGGTGGGAGTTCGGCCGTGGTGCGGCGGGTATCGAGCAGGACGGCGTTCCTGTTCAGGGCCAGCTCCTGCAAAATCTCCAGCAGCCCGATCAGTTTCCTGAAGTCATTTTTTTCCGTGGAGAGTCGTTTGACCTGTTCTGTCAGGGAAGCTGCAGCTGTTGGAATTTCTCTTCCGGGTTGCTGCCGGACGGGAGAGGCCCCTTGCCGTTTGTCCGGCGGGGAAGAAGGGAACTGGATGCCGCAGCCGCTGTTCTGCAGCAGCTTTCGGATGAAGCCGAATTCAGCCTTTGAAAAGAAATCTTCTCCCAGGAAGCCGGGGGCGAACTGGATAACGATGGCTCCGGCCGGATGGGCGGGGGTCTCCAGCTTCCAGCAATGGGGGAGGTGAGGGCCGATCAATACCAGGTCGCCGGCGTTGAAATCCGCCATATGATTGCCCACATAACGTTTGCCCTTTCCTTCCGTGATAAGGGTGAGCTCATATTCGGGGTGAAAGTGGTAGGGTGCTGTAAAGGCCAGCTCGCCAAAGACTTTCAGCAGGAAGGAATTGCCGGCGGGAGGATGCAGCACTTCGAAGGAGGCTTTCAGCATGGTGCATTTTAATGTAAAATAATAAAACTAATTGGTAGGCGGGTAAAATACCCCATTATTTGGCAAATCCCGCCATTTTTTTTAGCCGGAGGAAGAGCGTACTTCGCATCGGTAAATAAGCCGCCTTTCGGATGGTAAATACAAAACAACTTCCTCCACTGAATGAACTGCGTGAAATCTCCGTTGCACAACGGGAGGAATTCAGGCAGGACGGTCATGTCCTGATAAGAGGGCTGTTGAGTCCGGATGAAATAGCCGTGTACCGGCCCCTGATTGCGGAGGCCGTGAAAAAATACCGGACGGAACGACGTCGTCTGTCAGAAAGGGATACCTACGGGAAGGCGTTTCTGCAGGTGATGAACCTGTGGAGACAGGATGAGGGGGTGAGGCAATTCGTGTTTTCCAGGCGTCTGGCCCGGGTAGCGGCGGATCTGCTGGGGGTCAGCGGCGTAAGGATCTATCATGATCAGGCCCTGTTCAAAGAACCGGGAGGAGGACCGACGCCCTGGCACCAGGACCAGTACTACTGGCCATTGGACACCGTTAATACGGTTACCTGCTGGATGCCGCTGGTAGACATCACCATCGACATGGGCATGCTGACCTTTGCTTCGGGCTCGCATAAGAATGGGGTGGTGATGGATGAAAAAATATCGGACGAATCGGAAAATAACTATCGTAAATATGTGAAAGACCACCAGTTCGCCGTCACCCGTGCAGCCGGCATGCAAGCCGGCGATGCCACCTGGCATTACGGGAGTACGGTGCATCAGGCGCCTGGCAATGATTCGGAACGGATGCGTGAAGTAATGACCGTTATCTATATGGCTGACGGGGCCCGGGTTACGCAACCTGCGAATAAGGCGCAGATCAACGACTGGAATACCTGGCTGATGGCGCTGCCCCCGGGCCGGCTCGCTGCGTCTGAGTTGAATCCCCTTGTGGTATAAATGCTTAGTTTATTTGGTAGTATATTTGAGTCACACAAATATGAACTACCACGCACTCGGCTCCTCTCCATTACGGGTAAGCGCCATCGGCTTCGGTTGTATGTCCCTGGGAAAAAACGAAGCAGATAATACTCAACTGATCCTCCGTGCCCTGGAAGGGGGCATCAATTTCTTCGACACGGCCGATCTCTATGACAAAGGTTGGAATGAACAGCTCCTGGGAAACATCCTTCATTCCCGGAGAGACCAGGTCGTGCTGGCCACCAAGGTTGGCAACCGGTGGCGCGCCGATGGCAGCGGCTGGGACTGGGACCCCCGCAAGGAATATATCATCAGGGCTGCAGAAGCAAGCCTCTCGCGGCTCCGGACCGACCGGATCGATCTCTACCAACTGCATGGGGGCACCCTGGAAGATCCTATTGACGAGACGATAGAAGCTTTTCAATTCTTACAACAACAGGGGAAAATTCTCCACTATGGCATTTCCTCAATTCGCCCCAATGTGATCCGGGAATATATCCGTAAAAAATCCGGGATAGTCAGTGTCATGCTGCAATACAGCCTGCTGGACCGCAGGGCCGAGGAGACCCTGCTGCCCCTGCTGCAGGCTGAGGGCATAGGGGTGCTGGCCCGGGGACCCCTGGCAAAAGGTTTGCTGGTGAATAAATCCGCCACTTCTTACCTGAATTATGGGGAAGAGGAGGTGGCACGGGTTGCCGGCGCCCTTCATTCCCTTTCTGGGACAAAGCGTAGTCCGGGAGGAACAGCCCTCCAATTCGTACTGGAAAACCCGGCTGTCACCAGTGCCGTAACCGGGCTTAGAACGAGGGTACAATTGGAGGATGTCCTTGCAGCGATGGATGTTCCGTGGCTTACGGAGAAAGAGATGGATACTTTGCGTGGGCTGGTTCCTGTTAACTATTATGACCTGCACCGGTGAACTTATTTATTCGTATATATTGATATATGTTGCTTTGGGGGCTAAAGATTCTTTAATCTGAAAAATACCCTCTTATGGGTATTTTTTATTCCGGGAAAAATTCCCAATTTGCACCAGGATTTAAAAATATTAGATGAATAATTTGAATAATAGAAAAACAACCATTACTTTTACGTCACTATTAATGCCTGCCATGTTCAAATCCTCTGAATATACGGCGATTTAACTCTTTACATGTATATCTTTTGACTGACCCACAAATCCTTGAAATTCCTCGGAGTTCTAAAAAAAACGATTTGAATTAATAGGCCAGTAATAATCCACATCACTATCAAGTAAAGCCTGCTTCTTCTGATTAGAAGTATCGTTGATGCCAATACCTCGTGTTAGCCAGTCGTTTCCATTGCCATCCTAGAAAGATTAAGTTTCTACTTAAACTACACCCTTAAAATGAAATTGGTAATGAAAAAGCAAATTTTGGCTATAGATGATAGTAAGGCTATTCGGTTCCTGTTGCAGACTGTTCTGGGAAAAGAGTACCAGGTCGTGACGGTTCCGGATGGGTACTCCGCCATGTATTATCTTACTCACAGAACCATGCCTGATCTCATCATCGTAGATCCCCAGCTTCCCGATATGGAAAACTGGGAGTTAGTGCAGCAGCTTTCCTCCAGTGGTATGTATGGTGATATCCCGGTTGTGGTTTTATCCGGCCTGGACAAGAAAGAGACGGAGTCGAAATGCCTGGAGTATGGAGTAGCAAAGTATTTTGTAAAGCCTTTTAACCCGGTAGATCTGTTGTCCGCCATTCAGGAACAGGTTAAAAGCAGAGAATTGGATAGCAACCTTTCGGCCATGGCGGGATAAGTGTGACATCGCCCTGTGGAGATTGGCCCGATGAATGGACAAAAGGATTTGTAACTAAAATTAATTAGCGTAGAACTTGCTCCTATTAGAGCTCGTGACTATTTTCTGGACCACCGTATATATGAAACTCTAAACCTTTTGTATGGATTTATTATTTCTACCCCAAGCTGAAAAGAAGGACCAACGGACTGCTCCCCGTATCACTTTCCGTTCCTACCATTTGCCCAAGGCAGGTAATCTTCAATATAGTGGTTTTTACTATATTGGAAAGAATACCGCTCATATCGAGAAATTGGTAGGCGTGTACAAAAGGGGGTATGCCTCCGAGGGACTGGACAACGTAAAAGCGGAATTGCTGAGAAGTTTGCAGCAGGAGAAGAATATGTTACCTGAAGTTATTCTCTGCGAAGCCCGTTTTGATTTTGCCGCCATCCGACACTTCAGCCAGTTCCTTCGTCAACACCCCGTTCTTAATTCCATTCCATTTATATTGGACGGATCCGGCCTTTCCGGGGACGACCTGTGGCTGTATAAGAAAAATACCCGCCCCGATGAGATCCTGTTCCTGCAGAACTGTGACGACCGGAGCCTGAAGTTAAAGATCCAGTTCCTTCGCAAGGTGAAGGCTGGCGGCCAGGGCGCCCCTGTTCCCCGGATCGAAGAGAACCTGCAGCAGCAGCTGCATATCGGGCAATTCTTCAAAAGATCCTTTGACATGCTGGCAGCAGCCGTCGCCCTGGTGTTGCTGAGCCCCCTGTTCCTGCTGATCGCCCTGGCTATCCGCCTGGAATCCCGCGGCCCCATTTTCTACATTGCCAAAAGAGCCGGCAGAGGGTATAAAATATTTGATTTTTACAAGTTCCGGACCATGCAGGTAGGATCTGATAAAAAGATGAGCGAACTGACGCACTTAAATCAATACAACGCCGAAACCCAAGGCCCGGTATTTTTCAAGATCAATAATGACCCCCGGATCACCCGGGTAGGCACTTTCTTAAGAAATACCAGCCTTGATGAGCTTCCCCAGCTCTTCAACGTCTTCCTGGGAGATATGTCCCTGGTAGGCAACAGACCTTTACCCCTGTATGAGGCCGAGACCCTTACAACGGACAACTATGCTGCCCGTTTCATGGCCCCGGCCGGGATCACCGGACTCTGGCAGATCAAAAAAAGAGGTAATAAAGACATGTCGGTCGAAGAAAGGATCAATATCGACATCGCCTATGCCTCCAATTGCAACTTTGCCACGGACCTCCGGATAATAGCTAACACCCCTTTTGCGTTATTACAAAAGGAGAATGTATAAGCTTTTCCATTAATACATGTTTTTGTTTAACCGCTTACCTCAATAAACCGTCATGTTAAAGGAACAACCTTTAATCTCTATCGTTACGCTCACCTGGAACCAAACCGAGGTTACCTGTCAATTCCTGGAATCTACCAGGAACCTTACCTATAAGAATTATGAGATCCTGGTTTGCGATATGGGGTCCAACATCGATCCAACCGCCCAGATCAACGCTGCCAACTACCCCAATACCCGTGTTTTGAGAAGTGAAAAGAACCTGGGGTTTACCGGGGGTAATAACTGGGGGATGCGGCAGGCAAAAGGAGATTTTGTTTTTATTGTCAATAACGATACCGAAGTCACCCCCGAACTGCTGGATGTACTGGTAGAACCCTTCTTCCAGGATCCCACCATCGGCGTTACCTGCCCCAAGATCCGGTTTTATCAGCAGCCGGATATGATTCAATATGCAGGGTTTAATCCCATCAACACACTTACCGGCAGGACAACGGCCGTAGGCAGCAAGGAGATCGACAAAGGACAATGCGATGTATCCGGTTATACCCATGGAGCCCATGGATGCGCCATGCTGGTCAGCCGGGAAATAATCGAGAAAATCGGGATGTTCCCCGAGAACTTCTTCATTTACTATGAAGAATGGGATTGGAGCGCCCGGATCCTGAAAGCCGGCTATCATATCTATTACCAGGCAAAAGGTCTTATTTATCATAAGGAATCCATTACCATGGGTAAGCAAAGTGCCATAAAGGTGTATTATCACACCCGCAACCGTATCCTGTACATGCGCAGGAATACCAGTTTTGGGCAATTTGCCGTTTTCATAAGTTTTTTTATCTTGTTTTCGGCTCCAAAAGCCGTCATTACGTATCTATTTAAAAGACAATTTCAGCATTTGAAGTCTTTTTTAAAGGGGATGACCTGGAACCTGAGCGCTTCGAAGTATTCGCCTGTATAAATTAATTTAATTTTATAAAAAATAAGCAATGCCAAAGTCACTAATTACCGGTGGAGCCGGATTTATCGGTTCTCATGTTGTAAAACATTGTTTAGCGCTGGGCCATGAAGTGGTCGTGCTGGATGATCTGAGCGGGGGATTTGAAGACCATATTCCCGAAGGCGCCTTGTTCGTTCAGGGTAGTGTGGTTGACCATGAACTGGTAACCGAACTCTTTGAAGAACATCGGTTTGATTATGTATACCACCTGGCTGCCTATGCAGCGGAAGGGCTCTCCCATTTTATCCGGAGATTCAATTATAATAACAACCTCGTGGGAAGCATCAACCTGATCAACGAGTCGATCAAACATAAGATCAAGTGTTTTGTCTTTACCTCTTCCATTGCCGTATATGGCAAGGGACAGTTACCGATGTCCGAGGAAATGACCCCTGAGCCGGAAGATCCCTATGGCGTTTCGAAATATGCCGTAGAGCTGGATCTCCGGTCAGCCCATGAGATGTTTGGCCTCAATTATGTCGTTTTCCGTCCCCATAATGTCTATGGAGAGAACCAGAATATCGGGGATAAATACCGGAATGTCATCGGCATCTTTATGAACCAGATCATGCAGGGCAAATCCCTGACCATCTTTGGTGATGGCACCCAGACAAGAGCATTCAGCTATATCGACGACGTGGCCATCCCCATCGCCAAATCCGTCAATATTCCCGCAGCTTACAACCAGGTCTTCAATATCGGCGCGGACAAACCTTATGCCGTTAACGAACTGGCAAATGTGGTAGGAGATGAGTTTGGCGTCAAACCCTCCATTACCTATCTCAGCGCAAGGAATGAAGTGTTACACGCCTATTCCGATCATTCGAAGGCCCACCAGATCTTTGGCGCTCCTACCGGCATCGACCTGAAAGAAGGAATTGCCCGTATGGCTGCCTGGGCGAAGAAAGTAGGCGCCCGCCAGAGCCAGGAATTCGGTAACATCGAGATTACCGAAAAATTGCCTGACGGATGGGGTATAAAAAAGCAGCCGGTGTTATAACTATTCTAAACGAATGGCAAAACCAATAAAATTGCTGGAGTGTATCCGGCAGGGGCAGATCGGAGGAGGGGAATCGCACCTTTTAAGTCTTGTCAAGAACCTCGACAGGACCCGATTTGACCCGATAGTTCTTTCTTTTACAGACGGCCCCATGGTCGAACAGCTGAAATCGATGGATGTAGCTACCCGCGTCATCTACACGGAAAAGCCGTTCGACATGTCAAAATGGAGCGAGGTGAAGGAATTCCTTTTCCAGCAAAAAGTGGAGCTGGTCCATGCGCATGGCACAAGAGCCTGTTCCAATGTGATGAGAGCTGCCCGGTCCCTGGGGATCCCGGTGGTCTATACCGTCCATGGCTGGTCCTTTCATGCCGATCAGCCACTTTTGACCCGTGTGGCCAGAATAATGGGGGAGAGATATCTTACTTCCCGGGCCACGGTCAACATTGCCGTCTCGGCCTCCAACCGGCAGACGGGCAAAGACCGTATCCGGAATTTCAACGCCCTGGTCATCAACAACGGCATCGATCGCAATAAATTCAACCCGGAGAGGAACTTTTCCAATATCCGGGCCCAGCTTTCCCTTCCGGAGAGCACGCTGCTGGTTTTATTCATAGCACGATTTACTTCCCATAAACAGCCTTTGGCCCTTATCAGCGCCTTCCGGGAGGCTCTGCCGGAAATTCCGGACATGCACCTGTTGTTGGTGGGGGACGGAGATCAGAAAGCGGAAGCCACCCGCATCGTGGAAACAGGGGGCCTGTCCGATAAAATAACGTTGTGGTCTTTCCGGCAGGATGTGCCCGATATACTGGCGGCGGCGGATATTTTTGTGCTGCCGTCCTTATGGGAGGGATTGCCGATAGGACTGCTGGAAGCGATGGCGATGGGTAAGGCCGTCATTGCCACCAACGTGGATGGAACAAAGGAAGTAGTGCAGGACGGAGAGAATGGGCTGTTGATCGAAGCGGGCGATATTCCCGCATTGACCAATGCCCTGGTGAGTTTGGGCAGCAACAAGACCCGGCGAGAGGAATTCGGCCGTAAGGCACTGGAGACCGTCCACCAGAAATACGACGCTTCCGGGATGACCCGGGAGATTGAAAATGTGTATACGAGCGTACTCAAAAAACCATAGAAATGCAAGAATTTGAAAGAATTGCCGATATAAAACGCCTGAACTTCATTATTGAAGTGCTGCGTAAAAGGCTACCCGTCGGAGCAGAGGTGCTGGACGTGGGTTGCGGCAACGGAGTGATCTCCCGCAGCCTGGGCGCCCAGGGATTTGCCGTCCGGGGCATCGACGTAAGCGAAAAGGCCATCGCCAAGGCGAAGAGCCTGAACACCTTACCCAATGTGCGGTTCGAGGTCGTCAGCGCAGAACAGCTGGTGGCGGAAGGTAGCCGTTATTATGCGGTGATCTGCAGCGAAGTGCTGGAACACCTGCATGAGCCGGGTAGGTTGCTGGAGGTCCTGAACCAATCCCTTCATCCGGACGGCGTGCTGATCGTAACGGTGCCCAATGGGAAAGGTCCCCGGGAGAGCCTGGTGACCAAACCGTTCATCAGCATGCAAAAGAAGAATGACTGGAAATGGCGGACGCTGCTGAAGATCAAGCGCGCTTTTGGTTATAAGGGCACAACGGTTCAGAGTGATGCAGAGGACCTGACGCATATCCAGTTCTTTACGAAATCCTCTCTGGAGCAGCTGGCTTCGACCAACCGGTTCCGCATCATTCAGTTCGGCAAGACCAATTTTATAGAAGATGTTTTTCCTTTTTCTTTTTTCACCAAGAAGATCAAGATATTGCAGAAATGGGATTGCGCAGTGGCCGAGCTGCTGCCCTATCAGCTAACGGGTGGATTTGTGAGTGTCTGG
>DATJJD010000018.1:0-8055 GCA_035492545.1 Puia sp. | reverse complement strand
AAATACTTCGGCTACCGCCAGCCCCAGGGCCGTCAGTAGAATATCGTTGGCCTCTGTCCGGTAGGCCTGGTAGCAGCGTGTCATGAATGCCGCACTGAGCGGTTCGTCCAGGGTAAAAGTGCTGGCAAGGCTGTCTTTTACCAGCCCCGTCCCCTGCGGGTTGTCTACCGGCAGCCCCCGTACGGCCGGCAGCGAAGACCAATAGGGTTCTTCCTGCCTTAGGGTCTCACTCCCGGCATAGCTCAACTGCAGTTCCTGCCAGTGAAGGAAGGAGTCCGTCTTTTGCGGGAGCACCAGGGGTTGGCCTTCCAGATATAACGTATATAAGGAAGAGAGGTCTTCCAGCAGGATGCGCCAGGATACGCCGTCGGTGACCAGGTGATGGATGACTAAGAGCAGGCGGTCGCCGGACTGGTTGGTTGCCGGTTGCGGCGCAGGTCCGGGTTGTCCGGCCATGCGGTCATAGCCCCGGAACAGGCAAGCTTTTAATAGCGGTCCTTCCGCCAGGTCGATCCCGGACTGGACCCGGTCGCAATAGGCAGCGAAGAGATCGCGGGAGGCATTTTGTCCGGGTTGTTCGGGTTGTTCCAGTTGGCCGGGCAGTTCGTGCTGTTGGGGCTGTTCGGGCGGTCGGGGCTGGACGATCTGTTGGGGCTGTTCGAACTGTCGGGGCTGGCCGGCCCAGTCGGCGAATTCCACTATCTCCAGGTGATAGGATTGTTGCAGGCCCCGGTTTTCCTGTATCCATCCTTCCGGCGAGGACCGGTAGACCATGCGCAAGGCATCATGATGCCGGACCACTCCCTCCAGCGCGGAGCGAAGCCCGTCTTCCGAAAGCCGCCCGGGGTTTTGTAACAATACCGATTGGTTGTAATGATGTTTGTCCGGACAGCCATTATTAAAAAACCAATGCTGGATGGGGCTTAAGGGAATCCTGCCCGTCACCGGTTCCTGCGGGATGAAACGGCTGACGGTGGTGATGCGGGCCGCCATCTCTTCCAGGGCGGGATAGGACAGCACGTCCTGGTAAGCAATGGTATATCCCCGTTGTTTTAACCGTGCTACGACCTGGATCGATTTGATCGAGTCACCGCTCAACATAAAGAAGTCATCCTTGATCCCGATGGGCTGTTTTTTCAACACCTCTTCACAAACGGCGATGAGTTGCCGTTCCACTTCCGTGCGAGGCGCCACATAGGCGATGCCGGTCGTCAGGCCCAGGCCCGCCGGGTCGGGCAGCCGTTGCCGGTCTATCTTGCCATTTTGTGTTAAAGGAAATTCCGGGAGCTGTACAAAATGGGCAGGCACCATATAGGCCGGCAGGCGGCGGATCAGCGAGGAACGCAGCTCCGGTGTCTGCAGGTCTTTTTTCCCTACCACATAGGCCACCAGCTCTTTCTCTCCGTCTTCCCGGGTCTTTGCCAGCACGACGGCGGCCTCTACTCCTTCACAGCTTTGCAATACCTTCTCTATCTCTCCCGGCTCGATGCGGTAGCCGCGGATCTTTACCTGTTCATCCCGGCGGCCCATGAATACCAGGTTGCCGTCCGGCAGCCATTTGCCCAGGTCGCCCGTCCGGTACATCCGGGCCCCTGTTTTAAAAGGATTGGCGACAAATTTTTCCGCTGTCAGCTCAGGCCGGTTTAAATATTCGCGGGCCAGCCCTACTCCACCGATGCAGATCTCCCCTGCAATCCCTATCGGGCAAAGCTGTTGCCCTTTGTCCAGGATATAAATGCCGGCTCCCGCAATCGGCTGGCCTATCAGGATCGGCTCTCCTTCCTGTAGCTGTTTTACGACACATCCTACCGTCGCCTCCGTAGGTCCGTATTCATTATATATTTCCATTTGCGGATTGATGTGTTTAAGGATATGGACCTGCCCGCTGGTCATCTGCTCGCCCCCCACAATCGCCCGTTGCATCGTGGATGACCGGATGTCAAGATGAGCCAGCAGGTTGATATGCGAGGGAGTCAGCTTGATGCTGTCGATGCCGCTGTCTTTCCCAAAGCTGTCCTGCATCACCCCGGCCACCTCCTCTGTCTGTCCATAGACCGATAAGGCGCCTCCTGAGGTCAATGCGCAGAAGATGCTGGTGACCGTCAGGTCGAAGGACAGAGACGTAAAAAGGCCGAAGTTGGCCGGTTTGTTATCCGGGAAATAATAGCTATCGGCCCACTGAATGTAATTGGATAAATTCTCATGTGTAATAGCGCACCCTTTGGGTTCCCCCGTGGACCCGGAGGTATAGATCACGTAGGCCAGTTGTTGCGGATCGATCGGCTCCCCGGAAAAAGTTTTCCCGTCATTGGTATCGAAGGATTGTACATCCAGAGCTATGATCGCCCCTGTATAATATTCCAGGTCGAAGATATGATCGGCCTGTGTCAATAACACTTTTATGCCAGTGTCCTCCATGATGAACGCTTTTCTTGCCCGGGGAACTTCGGGATCGATGGGTACATATACTCCTCCCGCTTTCAGGGTCCCCAAAATTGCAATGATCATCTTTTCGGAGCGGTCCATCATGATTCCTACCAGGCTGCCCGGGCGAAGGGCATAGTTGCTTTGCAGGTATCCGGCCATTTGATCGGATCTTTCGGCCAGCTCTTTATAGGTGAGACGGGTATCCCCGAAAAGGAGGGCCGTGCTGTCCGGGGCTGCGGCGACCTGCCCGTCAAACAGCGAAATGACAGACCTGTAATCCGGAACCTGCTCCAGCTTTGGATTAAAAGTATTCAGCAACCGATGGATCTCGGTTTCCTCTATATAATTCAGTTGCGCTACCGGCAGGTCAGGAGCCTTGACCATTTCGGTCAGCAATTTTTCGAAATGAGCGCTGATCCGGGCGGCTGTTTCCCGCAGATACAGATCGCTGTTATATTCGAGGAGAAGGCTCAGTCCCTCTTCCTGTTCGATGAAAAGGAAGGTCAGATCGAACTTGCTTACCAGGTGTGGGGCTGTTTCATAGGTCTTTAGCGACAATCCCCCCGGGGATTGTTTCCCGACATCGAGGCTGGCGCCAGCCGTTTGCAGATCTATAAAAACGTCAAAAAGGGGGTTACGGCTTTTGTCCCGCTGAAGATCCAGCTCCCGCAGCAGCTCGTCAAAGGGATAGGCCTGATGGGCATAGGCATCCAGTGTTAGTTGCCGGACGCCTGTCAGCAGATCCCGGAAGCTATCCTCTTCTTTTATCTGTGTTCGCAAGGCGAGAGTATTCAGGTAAAAACCGATCTGATCTTCCAGATCGGCATGCTCTCTGCCGGCGATAGGGCTACCGATAAGGATGTCCTGTTGTTCCGTGTATCGGAATAATAATGCATACACAGCGGCCAGCAACCCCATGAATAAACTTCCCCCCTCTTCCTGTCCCAGGTGTTTAATTCCCCCGTAAAGAGCCGTTGGGATCCGCGTAGTGATCATGCCGCCGTTGTAGGTCTTTACAGGGGGGCGCAGCTTATCGGCCGGCAATTCCAGCACGGGTAGCTCGCCGGCCAATTGCTGCAGCCAGTATTTTTTATGACCCGCCATAACAGGCCCGCCCAACTGCTGCCGTTGCCATGCTGCATAATCCTTATAGTGAATCCGTAATGGAGCGAGCGGAGCCGGGAGGCCGCGGACAGAATATACGTACAAGGTCATCAGTTCCCGCATCAGGATACTCATGGACCAGCCATCACTGATAATATGATGCATGACGTAAAGAAAGATCCATTTCATGTCCGTTACCTGGAACAGGTCGACCCGCAGCAACGGACCGCTGGCAAGATCAAAGGGCTGAAGACATTCCCGCTGCACCGCAGTCTTTACAAACGTCTCCGGATCCTGGTTGCCCCGCAGGTCATGAACCCTTATCCGGAAGGGGGATGCCCTATGAATAACCTGTACGATATCTCCCTCTGTATCTTGCCGGAAGGTAGTCCTCAGGCTTTCGTGCCGGTCGATCAGTTTTTCGAAAGAGGTCTCCATCGCCTGTCGGTCCAGGCTACCTTCCAGGATATAGATCCTGGAGATGTTATTGGTTATATTACTTTCTTCCGATTGGCTGAGGATCCACAATCTCCGTTGGGAAGGTGAAACAGGAACCTGCGTTGACAAAGGCAGGGCCGGGATGGAATCGTAGGTTGTCTTTTTTCTGCCGTAGGTGTTGAGAAAATCCATCAGCTCCTGCTTCTGCGATCTTATTTCCTCCAGCAATCCGGCGTTTAGAACGCCTTTGGGGGCTTTGATGTCCAGTTGATCATTGGACACACTGACATTGATCCTCAGTTGTTGTAGTTTGTTATACAATTCAAACGCCATAGAAAAAACTTTATCTTTTGGAGGTCTCAGATGGAAACCTGTTCGGTATTGTCGACTTCAAAGAGCTCGCTGTTGGCCCAATAGATGCGTTCTATCTCTTCAGCGATCCTTTCGATCGTAGGCATGTTGAAGAGCGCCCGAAGATCGAAGTTGATATCAAACTGCCGGTGGATCTGGCTGGCCAGGCGAATGACCTTTAAGCTATGTCCTCCCAGGTCAAAGAAATTATCCCTGATGCCTATTGATTCTTTGTTCAGGATATCCTTCCAGATGGCAGCCAGCTTTACCTGGATTTCCGTGCCTGGCGGAATATATTCCACGGCCCGGTCTGCCGTCTCACCTGACAGCGCCGCCAGCGCTGATTTGTCCGTCTTGCCATTGGGCAACAAAGGGATCTTTTCCACCAGCACATACGCGGAGGGAAACATATAGGAAGGTAAACGTGAGGCCAATCCCGCGCGCAGCGCCTTCCAGTCCGGCGAAACGCGGCTCACCAGGTAGGCGATCAGGCCTTTTTCCCCATCCTGCATTTGCAGAACCACCGTCTCTTCAATTCCGTCCTGCTGGAGCAAGGCAGCTTCAATCTCCGCCGGTTCTACCCGGAAGCCCCGCACTTTTACCTGGTCATCGACCCTGCCCAGGACTTCCAACTGGCCATCTTCCAGCCTACGGCCAAGATCTCCTGTCCGGTACATCCGCCAGCCCTTTTCAAATGGGTTTTCTATAAAGCGCTGTGCCGTTTGTCCCGGCTGCCGGATATAACCCCGGCAGACGCCGTCTCCGCTGGTACAGATCTCTCCCGCCACTCCTATCGGACAGAGCCCGCCGTCCGCTGAAACAATATACTGGCGCATATTCTGGATGGTAGTACCGATCAGCACCCTATCCGATGAAACGGCGGCTCCCCTCTCCTCTTCCCGGGGGATCCTGTACCAGGTGGTTACGTCCGAGGACTCGGTCTGCCCATAGGTATTGATAATCTCTACCCCGCTATTTCCCTTATAACATTTATTGACAAAATGAGGTGTCAGTTTTTCACCGGTAAGGATAAGCGTCCTGATGCCTCCCAGGTTTAGCTGCGCCTCGTAGGACAGGTACTCGTTCAGTTGTGAGGGGATGATCTCCAACACCCGCGTCTTGTATTCTTCCGACTTTTTTAGCAGCTTCCCGATGTCGGTCATTTCTTCCCTATTGCACAGGACTACCTGTCCTCCGGTGATCAGCGGGGCCCATAACTGCCAGATACCGCCTACAAAATACAGTTCCGAACTATGACATAACGCCTCTCCCGTCTCCGGGTGCAGTAAGGCGATCTTACTAAACAGGTGATTGATCACCCCCCGGTTCTCCAGCATACAGCCTTTGGGCCGGCCCGAGGACCCGGAGGTATAGATGACATAGCTAAGATGCCCTGGTCCGCCGGGGAGCGGCGAACTGATAGACGACGAGGTGATGGCGGGCGAGGTGATTGCCGACGAGCTGACGATGGGCGAGCTGACGGCGGGCGAGCTGACGGCGGACGAGTTTACAGCGGATGGTTCTTCGCCGTCAGACTCCGCTTCGACGGCTTCGAAAGTTGAAAATTCGGCTTCATCGATGACGACCTTACAGCCGCACTCTTCTATAATATGAGCGATGCGCTCCGGCGGGGAAAACGGATCGATGGGTACGCAGGCGGCCCCGGACTTCAGCACTCCTATGATAGCCAGCACGGCCCGTTCGCTTCTTCCCAATCGTATGCCTACCCGATCATCGGGCTGCACGCCATATCGCCGGCGCAGGTAGTTACCCAGGCGATCCGCCTTTGTGTTCAGCTCCCTATAGGTAAAATGCCTATCCTCAAAATGCAGCGCCAGGTTGCCGGGGGTCCTGGCCGCCTGATCTTCGAATAAGCCGACCAGCGTGCGATCCTCCGGATAGGCGACCCCTGTGTCATTAAAGGTGTGTAGTAATTGCTGTTTCTCCGTCTCCCGCAAATAATCTATCTCTTCTATGGTGCGGAGGGGATCCGTTATGATCTGTCCGATGATGCCCTCCAGGTGAAACTGCAGCCGCTCCATCTGGGCTTCTTCATATAACAGGCCATTATAGACGAATTCTATCCGGATCGCCTCCTGTGGCATTATCATCACCGACAGGTCGTAGTTGGTCTGCCAGTTGCCTCCTGAAGAGAGCAGGGATAGGCCTCCATGGTCCTGCTCATCTTCCAGACCCTGCCGGATCATCTCCTGGACGGGGTAGTTCTCAAAGATGAGGATATGGTCGAACAACGCACCACCCAGTTGATTTTCGGATTGAACGTCTATCAACTGCGTATAGTGATACTCATTACTTCTTACCGACTCCAGCTGTACTTCCTTTAACAGGGCCCTCATGCTGACGCCTTTGTTAACCCGGATGCGTACCGGCACGGTATTGACGAATAAACCGATCATCTCTTCCACGCCTTTCAGCTCCGCGGGACGACCGGATACGACGGCGCCGAACACCACATCTCTCGTATCGTTGTACCTGCACAACAGGATCCCCCAGACCGTCTGTATAAAGCTATTTTCCGTCACACCCGATTCTGCGCACAACGCCCGGATCGATTCCCGGGCAGGGCCTTCAATAGTAAAGGCCTTTTTACGTAATTCCCATCCCGGATGAGGCTGTCGGGGTAACTGGGGAATACGGCTGATCGTGTCATATCCAGCCAGGTAGTTGCGCCACCAGATCAGGCTTGCCTTTTTATCTATCCTGCTCAGCCAGTCGATATACTGCGAATAGGGAACGACTTTGTCCAGCGCCGGCTCGCGGCCTTCCAGCAGGCTATAATAGATAGCAAAAAATTCTTTGACCAGGATGCTGACACACCAGCCGTCCATTAGAATATGATGGTGGCTCCAGACAAACTCATAGACATCCCTGTCCGTCTTTAGGATCTGCAGCCGCATCTGTGAACCGCTGTGCAGGTCAAAACCCCGGGCGCGGTCGGCTTCCCGGAAGGCTGTTATGGAAAAAGACGGGTCCTTTGATTTGTCCTCATAGCTGAATTCCCCCCGCACCTCCTTTCGTACCAGTTGGAGGAGGGTATCCAGGCGCGGGCTGAAGGAAGTGCGTAAGACTCCATGTCTGGCCACCAGGGCCTGATAGCTTTTCTCCAGCAAGGGGATGTTGAGCACCCCTTTCGCCTGGTAGCTCATCTGTTCAAAATAGGGCGTAGCCCGCGGATTCATCAGCCACTGGTAATACAACCCTTCCTGGAGCGGGCTCAGCGTATATACGTCTTCGATGTCGCCTTGCCCGTTCAGCTCCTGCCACTGCTGCACGCTGAGCCCTTTATAGGTCAGGTCCACCGGTGTCAGCTTTATTTCAGTCGCTGATGACAGCATGGTGATCAGATCTTCCAGCTGCCGGCGGCAGGCCGCCGACAACTTTTCTATCGTCGCTCCTGCATATTGTTGGGTACTGTAGCTGATCGACAGACGCAACCTTCCCTCCACCATGATGCCGGTCACATCCAGCAGCGCCTCCCGATGCCAGTCTCCCGTTATATTCTTTCCATGAGGCTGTCCTGAAAAAACACCCAAGGCGCTATTCTCTTCGCCCGTCGCCGAGCCTCTCCCAAAATCTCCCAGGTAATTAAAGCTGATGGAGGGAGTCAGTTGGTAATCTCTGCCCGAGAGATAACGCAGGATGCCGTAACCGATGCCCTTGTGGGGTACCCGGTGCAGATGCTCTTTTACAGCGATGAGTTGCCGGATCCTGTCC
>DATJJD010000017.1:0-3758 GCA_035492545.1 Puia sp. | reverse complement strand
TGAAGATCAGCGTCCTTGATTCCTACAAAGAGATAAGCCGGGAAGCCGCCGGTTTCATCACCCGGCAGTTGGAAGCGAACAAGGCAATGTTGCTCTGCGCGGCAACAGGCAATACCCCCTCGGGTACCTACGAACGATTGGTGGAGGAATACGACAAGAGACCGGCCCTATTTGACGCCATGAGAGTTTTGAAACTGGATGAATGGGGGGGGATCCCGATGACGGATCCGGGTTCCTGCGAGGCCTATCTGCAAGCCCGGCTACTGTCCCCGTTGCGGATCACCGGAGACCGTTATCTTTCTTTCCGCAGCGACGCCCCCGATCCGGAAGTGGAATGCAAAAGGGTACAAAAAGAGCTGGAAAAGGCCGGCCCCATAGACTGCTGCGTACTCGGCCTGGGGCTGAATGGGCACATCGGGCTTAATGAACCAGCCGGCTCCCTGCAACCCGGCTTCCACCTTGCTCAACTTTCCGAAGGCACGCTGGGGCATTCCATGGTGGCGGCCATGAACCGCCGGCCCTCCTATGGATTGACCCTGGGAATGGCCGATATCCTGCAGGCGCGGACCATCCTCCTCCTCATCAGCGGAAAGGACAAACGCAACATCACGGGGGAATTGTTATCAAAAAAAATAACGACCAGCCTCCCGGCTTCCTTTTTATGGACGCACCCAAATACGATCTGTCTCCTGGATAAGGAGGCTTATGGATAACAAAATGGTAAATATGTCTTGCGCTATCGGGATAGACCTGGGAGGGACCTTTATAAAATATGGATTGGTCGATGAGACGGGGGCCATCCTCTACGAATCGATCCGGCCTACCTATTTGCCTGGAGCAAAGACAGGTGTTTTTGATAACCTCCTCGAAATCATAACTGAATTGCGGCAACAGGCCCTTTTAAAAAAACTCCAACCGGAAGGCATCGGGATAGGCGCCCCCGGTATCATCGATGACGGAATAGTGATAGGTTGCGCCGCTAACCTGCCCGACCTGGAAGGAATGGCCCTCGGCAGCGGGATAGAACAACAAGTAGGGATACCCGTATGGGTGGAGAACGACGCTACCCTCATGGGCCTGGCTGAATGGAAGTTCGGGGCCGCCCGAAACCTGACCGACGTCCTCTTTCTTACCATCGGGACGGGAATCGGCGGCGCTATCGTCGCCGATGGTAAATTGTACTCGGGATATCGCCACCGGGGCGGAGAGCTGGGACACATCATCGTTGACCTTAACGGCCTCCCCTGTGGTTGTGGCGGAAAAGGCTGTCTGGAAGCGCACGCCTCTGTCAAGGCGCTGATAGATGATTATAAAGCGCTGAGTAGCCGCCAGGCGCCAGGCGGCGGCAAGGAAATAACCGGCAACCTCATCATCTCCGCGTACCTCGAACAACAGCCAGCCGCCATAATGGCCATGAACCGTCACTTTGATTATCTGGCAGCCGGAATAACCGGACTCATTAATATCTTTGCCCCCCGGAAACTGATCATCGGCGGCGGGATATCCGAAGCCGGAGATTTCTATGTCGGCGAGATCCGTCAGCGGGTTATGAAAAGGGTAATGAAGGAGACTTCGCTGTACACGGATATCGAAAGGGCGCAATTAGGCAATAAAGCCGGTTTTATGGGAGCCGCCGCCCTCGTATTCAATTCTTTTTGATTCTTTTTAATAAGAATTCATAATTTCACAAAATGGAATTCCGGCGATATTCCCCATCTGACAAGCTAAAGTCTTACATAAGACATTACTATGTCTTTGTATCAGATTCAAACGTTGAATTTGAGGATACCGTATTCCCCAGCGGCGACATGGAAATTGTTTTTAACCTGGGAGAAGGCACCTGGGAATCAAAGACCGAAAATAAATTCTTCAGGACCCCTCCGATAGAATTATGGGGTCAGATCACCAAACCCCTGGTGATAAGATCAAAAGGCCGGCATACCATGATGGGCATTAAATTTCTCACCCATTCGGCAGCTTGTTTTTTTAAGGATGAGGTCGGCGTGTTTAACGACCAGGTTACCGACCTCTGTTCCGTAATCGGCCGGCCGGCAAAAATGCTGCACACCAGGCTTTTGGAAACACCCGCCCTGTCTAAAAGAATAGAGCTTATTGAAAACTTTTTATGGGAAAGACTATCTGGCAACGACAAAAAGCCTTTCCGCATTGACCAGGTCGCCGACATCCTGACCAGCATAAAAAATAATACTGAAGAGAATAACCTAAGTAATATTGCCTCCATCCATGGCATAACCCCCCGTTACCTGCACAAACTTATTTATCAGCACACGGGCCTCTCGCCAAAGTCATTCAATAAGATCAGCCGATTCCAGAGTAGCCTAAGGCTCATCGCGAAAAATGATCAGCCTTTTACCTCTATCGCTTATGACTGCGGCTATTTTGACCAATCCCATTTCATCAGGGATTTCAAATCTTTTACCGGCGTCACTCCCTCCGCATACCTGGAAAATAAATATCCCGTCAACCAGGTATTCCAACAATAATTTTAGACTGTTCCGATTTATACAATTTAAAAGTTTAGGGGCATACTAGCTTTGTGAAAGATTCATCATTACACAACACTAAACTTTTATGGTATGAGTTCTTTTGAAACATTCTCACAACTACATCGCAACGCCCATCCGCTCCTGCTGGGGAATATCTGGGATGTAAATAGCGCCAGGTTATTGGAGGCCAGCGGTTATGCCGCCATCGGCACCTCCAGCCAGGCTGTGGCAACCTCCTTTGGATACAAAGACGGAGAGCAACTGCCGTTTGAAACCCTGCTGTTATTGGCCAAAAGAGTGGTCGAAGTCGTGCGTATCCCTTTTTCAGTTGATATAGAAGGAGGATATAGCCGGTCGCTTGACACCATTCTGGAAAATATAACCAAACTGCATGATGCCGGAGTGGTTGGCATCAACCTGGAAGACACCGTACCCGGAGCTACCCGTCAATTGCAGCCTGTATCCGAATTTTCAAAAATCCTTTCCGCAGTAGCCGACCACATCAGCCGGCATCATTTAGAGATATTTCTGAATGTCCGAACGGACGGCTTCCTGCTAGGCCTGCCAACAGCACTTGCCGAAACCCTTAGCCGGATCGATCATTACAAAAATGCGGGTGCTGATGGGATCTTTGTTCCCTGCATCACGGACAAAGATGATATTAAAGAAGTGGTAAGGGCTACCCTTCTACCCATCAACGTAATGTGCATGCCCGGTCTGCCTGATTTCGGAGAGTTGCAATCGCTGGGCGTAAAAAGGATCAGCATGGGACCCTTTCTTTTTAACAAGGTCTATGCATATGCCGGAGAACTTGCCAAAACCATCGGCAACGATAAAAATTTTACTTCGGTAGTGAATTAGTATTCTATCATCAATTATAAAAATCAAAAAAATGAATCTTCCAAAAAGAGCAGAAGATGCGCATGCCTCACTGGCTGCCGCTTTCAACACAGGTAATGTAGCCACCGTAATGAATATGTATGATCATGCGGGTATTATCGTTCCGGAGCCCGGAAAGCCTGTATCCGGGAAAGAACAATTCGAAGAGGCGATAAAAGCCATATTATCCATTAAAGGTAAAATGGAAATCAAAACCGTTTATTGCCTGCAGACTGGCGGTCTTGCAGTGGGCAGATCTGAATGGAGTATTACAGACGGCGATGACGTAAAGATCAGCGCCAAAGGTATCGAGGTCATGAAACAACAAGCCGACGGCACCTGGAAGATCCTGATCGACCATGCCTTTGGCGC